>NZ_JAIUHU010000003.1:0-454862 GCF_020165275.1 Mesorhizobium sp. Ca11
CCTACTCCCCTACTCCCCTACTCCCCTACTCCCCTCATTTTCGGGGTTACATCCGCCAAAACTCTTCCCTATAAGGCCCTCCTAGCCTGATACCAGAATCGCAAGCACAACCGGCCGGGTCCTTCCCGCCCGGTTTTTCGTGCAAGCTGCTCGCCGAACGGAACCCGTAGACATGCCAAGACGCACCGACATCAAGTCGATCCTGATCATCGGGGCCGGCCCCATCGTCATCGGCCAGGCTTGCGAGTTCGACTATTCCGGCACCCAGGCCTGCAAGGCGTTGAAGGAAGAGGGCTTCCGCGTCATCCTGGTCAACTCCAATCCGGCCACCATCATGACCGATCCGGAGCTGGCCGACGCCACCTATATCGAGCCGATCACGCCCGAAGTGGTGGCCAAGATCATCGCCAAGGAGCGCCCAGACGCGCTGCTGCCGACCATGGGCGGCCAGACCGCGCTCAACACGGCGCTGTCGCTGCGTCGCATGGGCGTGCTCGAGCGCTATCAAGTGGAGATGATCGGCGCCGACGCGGCAGCCATCGACAAGGCCGAGGACCGCGCGCTGTTCCGCGAGGCGATGAGCAAGATCGGGCTGGAGACGCCGAAGTCGATGCTGGCCAATGCCACCGACGTCAAGAACGCCGACCGCAAGACGCATGAGGCCGAGCGCGCCGCGCTGAAAGCCGAACATCCCGAAAACCTCGACGCCGCCCTCGATGCGCTGGAAACCCGCTGGAACCTCGGCGAAGGCGACCGCAAGCAGCGCTATATCAGCCACGCCATGGCCATCGCCGCCCAGGCGCTCGACCATGTCGGCCTGCCGGCTATCATCCGCCCCTCCTTCACCATGGGCGGCACCGGCGGCGGCATCGCCTACAACCGCGCCGAATTCTACGACATCGTCCAGTCGGGCCTCGACGCCTCGCCCACCACCGAGGTGCTGATCGAGGAGAGCGTGCTCGGCTGGAAGGAGTACGAGATGGAGGTCGTCCGCGACAAGGCGGACAATTGCATCATCATCTGCTCGATCGAGAACCTCGATCCGATGGGCGTGCATACCGGCGACAGCATCACCGTCGCGCCGGCGCTGACCTTGACCGACAAGGAATACCAGATGATGCGCAACGCCTCGATCGCGGTGCTGCGCGAGATCGGTGTCGAGACCGGCGGTTCCAACGTGCAGTTCGCCGTCAACCCGGCCGACGGCCGGCTGGTGGTCATCGAGATGAACCCGCGCGTCTCGCGCTCGTCGGCGCTTGCCTCAAAGGCCACCGGCTTCCCGATCGCCAAGGTCGCGGCCAAGCTTGCCGTCGGCTACACGCTGGACGAGCTGGAGAACGATATCACCGGCGGCGCAACGCCGGCCTCGTTCGAGCCCACCATCGATTACGTGGTGACGAAGATCCCGCGCTTCGCCTTCGAAAAATTCCCCGGCGCCGAGCCGGTGCTGACCACCGCCATGAAGTCGGTGGGCGAAGTGATGGCCATCGGCCGCACTTTTCAGGAATCACTGCAGAAGGCTTTGCGCGGACTGGAAACCGGTCTCACCGGATTGGACGAGATCGAGATTCCGGGCCTTGGCCACGGGAGCACCGCCGCAAGCCACGCCGACGACCGCAACGCGATCCGTGCAGCGCTCGGCACGCCGACGCCGGACCGGCTGCGCATGGTGGCGCAGGCGATCCGCATGGGCACCTCGCTGGAAGACGTGCACGCCATGTGCAAGATCGACCCGTGGTTCCTCGAACAGATCGCCGGCATTATCGCCATGGAGGAACGCGTCCGCGAGCACGGCCTGCCGCAGGATGCCGTCAATCTGCGCATGCTGAAGGCGATGGGTTTTTCCGACGCCCGCCTCGCCTCGCTGACGAAGACCGACGCGGAAGCGATTCAGAAGGCTCGAGAAAAGCTCGACGTTCATCCGGTCTACAAGCGCATCGACACCTGCGCGGCCGAATTCGCCTCGCCGACCGCCTATATGTACTCGACCTATGAAGTGCCCTTCGTCGGCGAGCCCGCCAACGAGGCGCGCGTCTCGTCGCGCAAGAAGGTCGTCATCCTCGGCGGCGGCCCGAACCGCATCGGCCAGGGCATCGAGTTCGACTATTGCTGCTGCCATGCCGCCTTCGCGCTGCGCGACGCCGGCTATGAAGCGATCATGGTCAACTGCAACCCGGAGACGGTCTCGACCGACTACGACACCTCCGACCGGCTCTATTTCGATCCGCTGACGGCGGAAGACGTGCTGGAAATCCTGCGCGCCGAGCAGGCCTCCGGCGAGCTCGTCGGCGTCATCGTCCAGTTCGGCGGCCAGACGCCGCTGAAGCTGGCCGACGCGCTGGAGAAGGCCGGCATCCCGATCCTCGGCACCTCGCCCGACATGATCGACCTGGCGGAGGATCGCGACCGCTTCCAGAAGCTCTTGCACAAGCTGAACCTCAGCCAGCCGAAGAACGGCATCGCCTATTCGGTCGAGCAGGCGCGCCTCGTCGCCGGCGAGCTCGGCTTCCCGCTGGTGGTGCGCCCGTCCTATGTGCTCGGCGGCCGCGCCATGCAGATCATTCATGACGAAGGCATGCTGCAGACCTATCTGCTCGACACCGTCCCAGGCCTGGTGCCGGAGGACATCAAGCAGAAATACCCCAACGACAAGACCGGCCAGATCAACACGCTGCTGGGCAAGAACCCGCTTCTGTTCGACACCTATCTCTCCGGCGCCATCGAAGTCGATGTCGATTGCCTGTGCGACGGCAAGGATACCTTCGTCTCCGGCATCCTGGAGCATATCGAGGAAGCCGGCATCCATTCGGGCGACTCGGCCTGCTCGCTGCCGGTGCACTCGCTGCCGTCGGACCTCGTCGACGAGCTGGAGCGCCAGACGGCGGCCTTGGCCCGCGCGCTTAATGTCGGCGGCCTGATGAACGTGCAATATGCGATCAAGGACGGCACGGTCTATGTGCTGGAGGTGAACCCCCGCGCCTCGCGCACCGTGCCCTTCGTCGCCAAGACCATCGGGCGTCCGATCGCCAAGATCGCCGCCCGCATCATGGCCGGCGAGACGCTGGAAAACGCCTTCGCCCATTACGGCGCCATGCCCGACGCGCGCAACCCTGGCCACATCGCGGTCAAGGAAGCCGTCTTCCCCTTCGCCCGTTTCCCCGGCGTCGACATCCTGCTCGGCCCGGAAATGCGCTCGACCGGCGAGGTCATGGGCCTCGACCGCGACTTTGCGCTGGCCTTCGCCAAGAGCCAGTTAGGAGCGGGTGTCGACCTGCCACGCTCCGGCACGCTGTTCGTCTCCGTGCGCGACGAGGACAAGAAGGGCATCCTGCCGGCCGTCAAGCGCCTCGCCGGCCAGGGTTTTAAAGTGCTCGCCACGTCCGGCACCGCCCGCTTCCTCGCCGAGAACGGCGTGACGGCCGAAAAGATCAACAAGGTGCTCGAAGGCCGCCCCCACATCGAGGACGCCATCCGCAACCGCCAGGTCCAGATCGTCTTCAACACCACCGACGGCCAAAAGGCGGTGTCGGATTCGAAGTCGCTGCGCAGGGCGACGCTGATGCAGAAGGTGCCGTATTACACGACGCTGTCGGGAGCTGCGGCCGTGGCGGAAGCGATTGCTGCGCTAAGGGCGGGGAATTTGGAGGTGCGGCCGCTGCAGGAGTATTTTGCTTAGAAGAGCAGCTGACCTTGTGGAAGGGACTCCGGTACAGGTGCGCTGTCGGCCAGCCTTGTGAGTGCAGCGGAGGAATTGCCAATCAGTGGCCTATTTCAGCTTTGGTCTCCTGCTGATTTTCTAATTCGATGCCCAGCTCTTGCACCACTTTTTCAAGTGTTGAAAAAATTCCAGATTCCTCATTCCAGATATAGGAGGGCCCCTTATCCTCAAGCCGTGGCTTTGCACTATCCTCGTACCATTCCGAGAGCTGACCGCCGCCACCTCGCCGAGATGTCTTTTCAAAGATATCTCTATATCTCCTGGGAGATATTCCCACGAAATGCTCAAAAATAACTCTCTTTTCCTGACCGTCGTCTAGTGAGACGGAATCTTCATGCAATGAGAGCGCTTTACTCTTTGGGTATGGTTCAATAAATACAACTCTTCGAATTCCCGATGCGATAATGTGCTTAGCACAGTTATGACATGGAAATGTCGTAACGAATATTGTAGCTCCGGCGGTGGCTCTACCCAATCGAGCAGCATCGCATAGAGCCGTCATTTCAGCGTGCGTCATCCTGCCGAACTCCGTTATGTCCGAAATTGCAGCATCTTTGATGCGCTTACGGACATTCTCGTCTGAGTAAATCGTTGCAGCGGATGCTCCGTCCCTCAAAACCTGAGCGCCTTCGAGCGTGCGGAGAAAGTCAAAAATAATACGATTCTTCTCGGTGCGGTTGGCATCAATCCCGTCATCAAAATCTCGGTGGGGATCATCGTCTTCGGTCCAATAAGTCCCACCCCCGAACTTTGGAACCTCATTGCAACCAAGTGATATTACTTCGCCTCGCGTTGAAAATATCGCCGCACCAATTTGGCGAGAAAGGTCGATAGATCGAAGCGAGGCCGAGGCCGCCATATAAGCACCGTACTCATCCTTTGTCGGGCTTATCGAGTTTTTTCCGAAGAACGCAGATATGAAGCGGTCAGTCGTTCGTGAAATACTGTCCTCGTTTCGTCCGCTAATGAAGGCATCCCCCATGTGAAAGACTTCCTCAATACGTTGACCATGAATGTCTGAGCGCTCGCTCATGTCGGTCTCAACAAGGCTTTCAGCGTAATCCGCGCATTGCTTTGGCGTTAAATTTGCATTGTTAAGCGCTATATCACGCTCAAGATTTTTCTTTCGATCTTTCTCGCTTAGATGGACAGATATTTGAATAAATTTCCGTCCATAAACTTTTCTAAGCAGTAGAATTTCTTCGGCTCTTTTCAATTGTCGAAGAATGTAGGCTGCGCGCTCGACGGGGCGCTTTGCGGCATCAGGCGATGGATCAACTTCTCTCCAATGGGCTTCACGACGATTTCGTATCTCATCGATCGCGAGCGCAGCGAGAGCGGCATCATTTTCACATTTCTTCCGGACCGCATTTGCGTATCGAATTTTTGATTCGTATTTTGCGACTGGGTTCGAACCGTCGTCGATCTCGATCCCATCGATCGCAATTTGGGACATCAAATCGGTCAATCGAATTGACTGTGGATTGTAACCAACTGAGACGAGCGCCTCGCGCAGTTTCTGTTCTACGATGCGCATGTTCACGCCGATTGGGCCGACCAGCCCAAAAACGAGTTCGGGCCAATCCGTTGACTCACTTAGCGCGTTGTCATTCGATGTCATGAGTTCCCCCCGGAACCGGACATTTAACTTGTCCGTTGAAACGAAAAGATTCATTAATAGGAATCACGGAGGAATCAACCGATGGCTCAAAATCAGCGAGGGGAAACTGTGACAAACACAAATGTTAAACAGCACTCCAGCCAGCTTCAAAGAAATCTGAGTCAGGTAGCTAAATCTCTAAGCGCGAGGCCACAAGAGCTACGTGGACCATTCGCCGTGCGATCGCAGTCGATGTCTTTGAAGGCGGCCTCGGGGAACGATAAAAAATAGGGATATTAGTTGCACTCCCGCGAAACGGTTGCGTCTAAAAGCTCACCCCACCGCCACGCACTCAATCTCGATATCGAACTCCATCGGCCATGAGGCCACCGGCACAAAGCTCCGCGCCGGCGGGTTTACGCTGAAATACCGCGCATACACCCTGTTTATTGCATTGTAGAAGCCGGAATTGACGGCGTAGATGCGCACCATCACCACCTTGTCCAGCGAGGTGCCGGCCGCTTCCAGACAGTGTTTCAGCGCCTTCAGCGACGCCTCCGTCTGGGTCTCGATGTCGCCGCGCACCATCTCGCCCGTCACCATGTCGACCGGCGGCGTCGCCGAGATGAACACGAAGCCGTTGGCCCGCACCGCCGTCGAGCACGGCAGGCCGAGCGCGCGCACCTTTGCCGACATCACGGGTACTTCGATGATTTCCTTGTCCATAGCGGTCCTCCCTTTGTTGGGCGCGAGCTTGTCGCGGCAGCGAGGGAACGCCAGGTCTTCCCTTCCCCCTTGTGGGGGAAGGTGGATCGGCGCGCAGCGCCGAGACGGATGAGGGGTGTTCCAGCCTGGCAAAACGGCTCGTCCAACCGTGACCGCATGGCTTATTGCCAGCGTCTCACCCCGCTGGAGCACCCCTCATCCGGCCGCTGCGCGGCCACCTTCTCCCACAGGGGGAGAAGGCAAGTGCGCCCCCTCACTGATGCGCGACCGCGAGTTCCTTCACGTGCTTCTCGTGCATCTTCAGCACCGGCAGCGTCTTCTTGGCGAATTCCTTCATCGCCGGGTCGTCGCCTGAATTGGCATAGGTGGAAAACAGCGCCACCGCATCCTTATGCGCGTCGGCCTGCATCTTGATGTATTTGGCGTCGAATTCCTTGCCGCTCGCGGCCTTCAAATCGTCGAGCAGCTGCTGCTCCTTCGGCTGCAGCGCCGGGCCGGCCGGCTTGATCGATGCCGTAGTCTGGCCCTGGCTCAGCGCCGTCTTGAAATCCTCGGCCGCCTTGCTGTGATCCTTGACCATCTGAGCGGCGAAGGCCTTGACGTCGGCCGACGCCGACTTCTCTTGCGCCAGCTTGCTCGACTCGATTTCGAACATGTTGGCATTCGGCACCGTCGTGACGAAGGTCTGGGTGTCGACCTTGTTCTCGGTCACCATCGGTCCCACGGCGTCTGAATTGTCCGACTGGGCGAACGCGGCGGGCGCGCCGGCAAGAAGCGCGACGGCGACCAGGGGCAGCAGCGTTTTCATCTCGATCTCCGATCCGAAACAGCCCCTCCGCCTTCCCCAACGCGGCACCGGCCCCAGGGTTGCCTAAGAGGTTGCCTCGAAAGGAAGCGCGCGGGCCGGGCGCCCGCATCGCCATCAGTGGCAGTGCGCGCCGGCGGCATGCCCGGCATATTGCAGCTGCTCGTGCCAGTTCGGCCGCCCTTCGGGCGTGAAATCCATCAGGTTCCACAGGATCTCGCAGGTGCCGATGCCGCGCGGGTCCTGTCCCGGATCCGATGGCGCGAAGTCTAGCTCCGACGACCAGAAATGCCGGATGCCGTCACCATCGCGGTGGAACACCGAAAGCAGCGGTATCTGCGCGCCCTCAGCCGTTTCGGAGTTGTAGTCGCGCTTGAAAGCGTTGCCGGCCGACGAGACGAGCCGCATGTTTTTCCAGCCGCGGTCGCGGCCGAGCGCTAGCAGATTGTCGAGCGCGGTCTTCGCCACCACGGCAAAGTTGAAGCCCGCCGCTTCGAGATGGCCGATCGCGCCGTCGAACTGGTCGAGCAGGGCCGTGCAGGAGGGGCATGGCTGGTCCTGCCGGGCAAGCTTCGCCGTCTCGCCGCCTTTCGCCACCTCGCGCGTCTCCTGCGGATGGCGCGGGAACATCATCTGATAAAGGATCAGCGTATCCTTGCCCGGCGCGAACAGGTCCGACAGCTTGACTTTCGCCGGCTGGCCCTGGTCGTCCAGGGCATCGAACACATAGTCCTGCGGCGCCAAACCGCCCGGCGGCAAAGCGCGCCTTGCCTCCGCCACCGCTTCCATGGCGCGGCGCAGCTCGATTTCCTTGCGCAGCAATTTTTCGCGCGCGGTGCGATATTTGGCGGATTCATTGGGAAAGGTGATCATGATCGTCTCCTGGCGCCGGCGTCCCGGCGCGGGTTGCTCTACGATCCAAGGACGGCCCGCCGCGACCCGATCCGACATTTCGGCACACGCTTTCCGGTCACTTTCTCGCGCCGCATCTAGCCTTTGACGCCGCCAGCCGTGAGACCCGAGACAATCCTGCGCTGGAAGACGAGCACCAGCACCACCAGCGGCACGGTGACGATCACCGAGGCGGCCATGATGTTGCCCCACGGAATCTCGAACTGCGAGTTGCCTGACAGAAGCGCGATCGCCACCGGCACGGTGCGCTGCGTGTTGGTGGAGGTGAAGGTGAGCGCGAACAGGAACTCGTTCCAGGCGCTGATGAAGGCAAGCAGCCCGGTGGTGGCGAGCGCCGGCCACATCAGCGGCAGGAAGATGCGCGTGAGGATGGTCCATGGTCCGGCGCCGTCCAGGATCGCCGCTTCCTCGATCTCGATTGGCAGGTCGCGCACGAAAGTGGTGAGCACCCAGACCGTGAACGGCAGGGTGAAGATCATGTAGGACAGGATGAGCGCCAGTAGCGAATTGTAGAGATGCAGCGCCCGGATGATCTCGAACAGCCCGGCAAGTGCCGCGACCTGCGGAAACATCGACACCGACAGGATGGCCAGCATCAGCGCCGAGCGCCCGCGGAAACGAATGCGCGCCAGCGCATACGCCGCGGTGACGCCGAGCAGCAGCGAGATCGCGACGACCGCGCCCGAGACGATCAGCGAATTGACGAGATTGCGCAGGAAGGGACCTTCGGTCAGCACGTTGCGGTAATTGGCAAGGCTGAACGATTGCGGCCACAGGCCCGCCTGGAACAGCTCTGTTCCCGATTTCAGGCTGGTGACGATGGCGTAGTAGAACGGAAACACCGCGACGAAGACGATCGCCAGGAGCAGCAGGTAGAAGCCGGCGCGCTTCAGCATTTTCATGTCAGCGCCCTCCCTCGAAACTCAGCCGGCCGATGCGGATATAGGCGATGGTGAGCAGGCCGATGATCAGGAAAAGCAGCGTCGAGGCGGCCGAGCCATAGGCGAACTTGTCGAACTCGAACAGGTTCTCGCGCGCGAAGATCGACATCGACTTGGTCTGCACATTGTTCGGCGTCAGCACATAGATCAGGTCGAAGATGCGCAGCGCGTCGAGCGCGCGGAAGATCACCGCCACCATCACCGCCGGCCGGATCAGCGGCAAGGTCACCCGCCAGAAGATCTGCCACGGGTTCGCGCCGTCGAGCCTCGCCACCTCGAGGATCTCGCGCGGCAGCATCTGCAGGGCCGCCAGGATCAGCAGCGCCATGAATGGTGTCGTCTTCCAGATATCGACGATCAGCACGGCGATCATCGCGGTATCGGCATTGGCGGTCCAGGCGATCTTGGCGTCGATCAGGCCGAGATTGAGAAGCGCGACATTGATGATGCCGAACTGGTCGTTCAGCATCCACTGCCACATCTTGGCCGAGACGATGGTCGGGATCGCCCAGGGAATGAGGATCGCGGCCCGCACGATGCCGCGTCCCGGGAATTCGGTGTTGAGCGCAAGCGCCACGATCATGCCCAGCACCGTCTCGCAGGCCACCGACACCACGGCGAAGCGCACCGTGTTCCACACCGCGCGCCACCAGACCGGATCGACGAGCAACCCGTCATAGAGCAGGCGGCCGCTCGGCAGGCGCAGCACCGAAAAGTAGTTGTCGAAGCCCACCCATTGCCGCGCGTCGAGGTCCGCCAGCGAAGCATCGGTGAAACCGTAATAGACCGTGCGCAGGAACGGCCAGCCGGCGACGGCGGCGAGCACGAGAAGCATCGGCGCGAGGAACAGCCAGGCCGTGCGCACGCGTCGGCGCATCAGCGGCGATCGCCTTGCCGCGCTCACCAGCCCTTGCCTTTCAGCCTGGTCAGCCTCGCGCCGAGATCGGCCAAATTGTCGGCGGCGGCGCCCTGGCCGGAGATCGTGTCGTGCACGGCAGTCCAGAACTGGCTGGATGCCTCGTTGTACTTGATCCTGGCGGTTGCCGACGGCCTTGGCTGCGCGTTGAGAAAAATCCCTTTCCAGCGCGGCACGATCGGCTGCTGCCGGGCGATGTCGGGGTCGTCATAGAGGGCCGGGATGGTCGGCAAGTTGGACGTTCTCAGCGTTCGGTATTTCTGCATCTCGCGCGACGCGATGAACTTGACCAGCTCGATCGCCTCGTCTGGATGTTTCGAATATCTGGACACCGCAAGGTTCCAACCGCCCAGCGTGGCGACCGGCCGCCCGCCTTCGCCGGCCGGCAGCGGCGCCACGTCGAACTTGCCCTTGATCGGCGAATTCTCGCTGTTGCCGAGCGCATAGGCATAGGGCCAGTTGCGCATGAAGACGGCATTGCCGGTCTGCCAGACGCCGCGCGTTTCTTCCTCCTGATAGGCGAGCACGCCCGGCGGCGCGATCGTGCCGATCCAGCCCTTGACCATGTCGAGCGCCGCGGCCGCCTTTGGATTGTCGATGGAGATTTCACCGTCCGGCTCGATGATCCGACCGCCGCCATTCGACATCACCCATTCGAGCGCATTGCAGGTCAGCCCCTCATAGGCGTTGCCCTGGAAGACGAAGCCCCAGATGTCCTTGTTGCCGGCCGCCCGCTCCTTGTTCATCACGAGCTTCGCGGTATCGGCGAGCTCCTTCCAGGTGGTCGGAACCTTGGCGCCATATTTGTCGAGCAGATCCTTGCGGTAATAGAGCGCCGGCGCGTCGGTGAAGATCGGCAGCGCGACCAGCCTGCCGTTGACCGTCTGCGATTGGATGATTGACGGGAAATGCTCACCCACTACATCCCTTGTCGCCTCGGTCAGGTCGACCAGCTGGCTGGCAAGCTGCGGGGCCCAGATCACGTCGGTCTGGTAGACGTCGATATCGCTGCTGCCGGCGGCGAGCCAGAGCCGGTACTGGCCGAACTGGTCGGTGGTCGAGGGCGGAATGACGACGATATCGACCTTGTTGCCGCTCTTCTTCTCGTAACGATCGAGTATCTCGCGCAGCACCTTGATGCCGTTGCCGGTATCGCCCGACACGATCGACAGTTCCACGGCTCGCGCTTGAACAGCGCCCAGCAGCATGCCGGCGGCCAGGAATGCTGAAGCGAGCTTCACGGGATTGCGGACCTCCCTGCGCGACCGGCGACGCACAGGTCGCAGTTCATCAAGGCCCCTGCGTTGAATGCGCGACGCCGCTTAGGGTTCCCGCGTTGTGCGTGGCCGACCGGGCCAGCAGGTCGGTGAAGCCGATCCCGGTTGGCTCGACCGCGTCGGCGGCCCGTTCCGTCCGCCTCGCTTCACGCAAAGCGGACGGGCTCCGAAACCCCCGCCCCGGAGCCCGCCTGGGAGTGGCTGACGCATGCCGGCACAGCCTCCTCCGACGCCTTGCCCGCGTCGATCCGCCGATCGGCCGCCCGGCACGACGACGAATTAGCATGCCCTAACGTCAGCCTATGTGAAGGAGTTCACAATGTCCGGGCGCAGGCGATTGCAACGCCGCGCCGGGAGCCTCCCGATCCGGGCCGCCGCGCTTTGCGCGTCAGCCTTCCCAGTCGACCGGGATCATGCCGAGCCGCTCGTAGAGCCTGAAGGCCGCGGTGTTCTTCACAATATTGGTCTTGAGATCGACATGGGTCGCCCCGCGCTCGCGAAAGGTCAGGAACACCTGCCGCATCAGCGCCTCGCCGAGGCCCTGCCGTCTCGATTCCGGATGGACGGCGAGGTCCTTGACGAAACCGGACGTCCAGCAGAGCGCCGCGCCCGCCAGCAGGCCCTTGCCGTCGATCGCCAGGAAACAGAGGCTGGGGTCGAGCTCCGTATCGCCGGCAATGCGCGGCCACCACTCGTCGAACGGCCCGTCGGTGCCGTCGTCGAACACCTCTTCCAGCAGCGCGTGCAAAGCATGTGCATCACGGTGCTCGAACGCGCGCATGACGAAACCCTGCGGCCAGTGCGGCGCGGTGAGCGTGTCGTCGAGCAGCTTGCGCAGGCGGATGTCGTTGGCAGCCGGCCGGCAGGGAATTGTGTTTTCATGCATGGCGCTGTCTCGAAACGCCGCGCGGAACCGTCCGCTCAGGCGTCGGGTGGCAGGCGGTGCCGCTTGCGGTCGGAGCCAAGCCCCGTCGCCTCGAGCAGGCCCTTGCGCTTGGCGTCGTAGTAGTAACCGGTCTGGTAGAGCGTGTCGGCCCGCTTGGCGTTGCCGCCCGAAACCAGCCAGGCGCCGCGCAGATATTTCACCGCGTATTTGAGGTTGGTCTCGGCGTCGAACAGGCCGGCCGCCGGCCCGTCATAGCCCATGCCGCGCGCCGTCGCGTGCTTGATCTGCATCAGCCCCCAATGGCCATGATTGTAGGCTTTCGGATTGAAGGTGCTCTCGCGGTTGACGACATGGCGCACCAGCTCGACCGGCACTTCATAGATCGCCGAATATTTCTCGATCAGCCGCTCGATCTCGCCGCGCGGGCCGCTGGCGTGCTGCTCGGGCTGGCCGGGTGCCGCCAGCAGCGCCGGGTTGTCCGGCGCCACATAAGCAACCTGTTGGACGCCCGGCATCGGGGCGACTTTCGCCGACTGGCCGGTGACCGGCATGGCCATGCCCGCGGTAGTATAGACCGCCGCTCGGCTGATGGATCCTGGGCCGGTCGGCGAGCCGCCGGCCGTCAGCACCGGCGGCGGCGGAAACTGGCCGGCTATCGGCGTCGCTCCGGCGAAAGCCGCAGGCTGAGCCAGCGCCGCGGCGGGCGCGCCGGGCTGGACAGGCGGCGGCAACAGCGCGCTTTGCGTCGCGGGCGCGCTTTGCGTCGCGGGCGCGCCTGGCGTGGTCGCCATGGCGACGGCATCGCCAGCCAGCGCCGCGGTCTGCACCTGCGCGAGACCCGAAGGTTCCGGCAGCACGGCCACCGTTTCGGGCAGCGCGAGCGTCGGCGTATCGTCCGCGACGGCCGGCGTCGAGGCTTCCGCAAGCGCGGGCGCGGCCTTCATCTGCGAGGTCGAGGTACAGCCGCTGAGACCAGCAGCGGCTACGAGCACGCTGAGCGCGGTGAATATGATTTTAGCTGGCAAGCCGTGCGGGTCCGGTTTGTCGGTTGTTAAGGAGTCCTTACACCAGCGATTCACACCCGGCAATCGGGGCCACCCGGCGGTTTTCGGGTGGCGACAACAGGGCCGAAGTGCCATATTGTTCTGGATATGTACTCGTTTTTCGCTGTTTTGCCGAAGGAATACGCCATGAAACCCACATCCCAGATCACGGCCGGCCACGCTGTGTTAGAAACAGTGATCGGCTTCATGGGCATTGCCTGGAGCGAGAAGGGCCTGATCCGGCTTTGCCTGCCGGAGCGCAGCCGCGAAGCGGTCGAGCGCCGGCTGCTTCGCCACCCCGGCGTCTCAGCCTCGACAGACCAGCCGTCCTGGGTGGTCGATCTGATCGCCTCGATCAAGGCCTATGCCGCCGGCGAGGACGTCGACTTCTCGAGCGTGCCGGTCGATCTCGACGGCGTCGACGATTTCCGCCTCGCCATCTACGACGCGGCTCGCAAGCTCGGCTTCGGCGAGACCACCACCTATGGCGAACTGGCCAAGCGCGCCGGCCATGCGGGCCTTCCGCGCGAAACGGGCGCGGCGCTAGGCGCCAATCCGGTGCCGCTGGTCATTCCGTGCCATCGCATCCTGGCGGCCGGCGGCAAGATCGGCGGCTTCTCCGCGCCCGGCGGCTCGGCCACCAAGGAAAGGATGCTGGCCATGGAAGGCGTTCGCGTCGGCCCGCCGCCGGCGGCGCAGGCCTCGTTCGGTTTCTAAGGCGCCGCGTATCAGTCCTGCAGGAACCGGCGGCGGAAACGCCGCTCGAAATCCGGACGCTTGCAGACATAGACCATGCAGGACCTGGTGTCGGCGCTCGGCACATAGGCACGTGCCCTCACTTCGCCCGCGTTGCAGAAGCGCTCGTCGCGCACATAGCGGTCATAGAGCGGCAGCCCCGGCACGCGCGTCGACTGGTAGCGCAGGATGACGGCGCCCTGTCTGGCGATCGTCGCCTGCACCCGGTCGCAGCTCATGCGCGTCGGATCATAGCGCGTCACCGCCTGCGCTTCCGCGGCCAGCAGCAGGAAGCAGGCGGCAAGCAGAATGGCTTTCATGACTTCTCTCCTCGGAAGGGCAAGCATCCCATCCCCTCACAACGCGGCACCGCTGTCAAAACTTCCATGCTTGTATTCCGCTCGATCCGGGATGCGGGGCAGCGTCCAGGCAACCCGTCTTGTTTTCTTGCTCAAACTATCCTATATCCGCAGCATTGAATTTGGCCGATCGATCGGGCCGCGATCTTCGCGTTTGCTGACGTCTATCTCCAAAATTTCGATACCGCCGGCCGGACGTTGGTCCGGTCAAACAAAAGCAAATGTGAAGGGCATTCTATATGGCAACTGGTACGGTCAAGTGGTTCAACGCCACCAAGGGCTACGGCTTCATCCAGCCTGACAATGGCGGCGCGGACGTTTTCGTCCACATCTCCGCTGTCGAGCGCGCTGGCATGACGAGCCTGGCCGAAGGCCAGAAAATCAACTTCGAGATCGAGCAGGACCGCCGCACCGGCAAGTCCGCTGCTGGGTCTCTTAGCAAGGCAGCCTGATTTGGCTTAAGCATTTTGCGGCAGGCTTTACGGCCAGCGGCGCAAAATGCGACTAAGTAAGGCGCGCACCGGGCGAAGGTTCGGGGCGCGCGGCAAGTCACGGATGTACTGACGGTCGCGCGAGAAGCGCGCCGGAGCGAAAAGACCCGACAAGCTGGAACAGCAGATAGCTGCCAGCCCGGACCAGACGCTCCCGATCAGGCTACCGGCAGAGGAAGGCGGGCATTGCCCGCCTTTTTTGTTGCCTGGATTTTGGCGAGTTGCCTCCTTCTCCCCGTTCACGGGAGAAGTGCCCGGCAGGGCGATGAGGGGCAGCGCCAACGTCTCAGGACTGTCATTTTGGCTGACTTAGTAAGGCCGGCGCAGCCCCTCATCTGGCTGCCGCCATCTTCTCCCCGTGAACGGGAGAAGGAAGCTGTCCCCAGCCTTTCGCCGATCGCCGGCGCTGCCTTAAGGCACCCACTCGATCGGCACATGCCCCTTATCCGCCTCGACGCGCTTCAACCAGGCGGCGACCGCCGGATAGGCGTCGAGCTGGAAGCCGCCCATCCCGGCGGTGTGGGTATAGGCGTATAAGGCGATGTCCGCGACGCTGTAGGCGTTGCCGGCGAAGAATTCGTTCCGCTCCAGATGCTGGTTCATCACGCCGAGCGCCTTGTTGCCTCGCTCCAGCGTCTGCGCCAATCGTTCAGGCGTGGCGTCCTTCGCCCGTTCCGGAAAAGTCAAAAGCGCCTTGCGCACCGCGATATAGGGCTCATGGCTGTATTGCTCGAAGAACAGCCATTGGTAAGCCAGCGCGCGTTCATACTTGTCAGCCGGCAGGAAGCGCGTGCCTTCGGCAAGATAGAGCAGGATGGCGTTGCTCTCGGCGATACGCCTGCCGTCGTCGAGCTCGAGCATCGGCACCATCGCGTTCGGATTCTTGGCGACGTAGTCTGGTTTGCGTGTCTCGCCGGTATGCGAGCTCACCTCGACCCGGGTGAAAGGAATGCCGAGCTTGGCCATCAACAGCCGCGGCTTATAGCAATTGCCACTGTCGGCCATGTCGTAAAGGATCATCGCACATACCTCGCGCGTCGCCTGAAGCTCATTTCAGCACGGCTCTAACGCGCCCAGGCGAGACCATCCAGTGATTTGTTTTCAAGAAGAACCATCAGCGGCGCTGATATTTTTTTTCTCTGCATCAGCGATGCTGATGCGTCTTTTGGATCGAGCATCAGCGATGCTGATGCGTCTTTGGATCGAGCATCAGCGATGCTGATGCAGGGGCACGACCTTGTTGCCGGCGTCGATGAGAGCGTCGATGGAAAGCGGTTCTTCCTTGAAGACCGTGCCGGCGAGCGCCGGGCGGGCGAGATGGAAGCCTTGCAGCAGGTCGACGCCGCCCTCGAGCGCGACGCGCAAGTGCTGTGCATTCTCGATGCCCTCGACCAGCACTTTGGCGCCGCGCTCATGCAGCATTGCCACCAACGGCCGGAAGAAGCGTTCGGCGGCGGCATGGCGGCAGAGCTCGCCAAACCAGGCGCCGTCGATCTTAACGATGTCGGGTGCGAGCAGATCGATTCGCGCTTCGGTCGAATGCCCCGTACCGAAATCGTCGATGGCGATGCGGATGCCGTCGCGCCGCATTTCGCGCACCAGGCTGGCAAGAACCTGGTCATCGGCTGCCTGTTCGGTGATCTCGCAGACCAGCAGGCTGGGCTCGAGCTCCAGATCGCCGAGATGCCTGGTCATCAGCCGGATCTCGGCGAGCGCCCGTCCGAGATGGTCGTTGATGGTCGGATTATAGTTGAAGAACAGCGTCAATCCCTCGACGCCGATGTTGCGGTAATTGCCGAGATGCAGCATCCGGCACATCGTTTCGACAAACAGAAGGTCGGACGCGGGAATGCTGCCGAAGAAGACCGAAGCGGCTACCGGCTGCGCGACGCGGCGCGGCTCGATCAGCCCCTCGACGGCGACGGCTCTGAGCACCCTGCCCTCCGGCGCGAAGATCGGCTGATAGGCGCTCCACAGCCGGTACTCGCCATAGACGCCGAACTGGAGGCCGATCTCGTCGGCGAAGATCGCCTCGGCGACGTTGCGCCGCCTGTCTGATTGTCCGCTCATGGCGCGACCTTGCGCCCGAACACCCTTGCCGGCCGTCCGTGCAGCGTTGGGGCCGCCGGGCTTGCGGCGGCCTGTGCCTTGCTGTCTTCGCTCGAAGGCTGCTGCGCGCCCTTGCCGAAGACGCGAAAGCTGGTGGGGGCAAATTCCGGCCGGGCAAGCACGTAGCCCTGCACCATGGAGGCGCCGGACCTCTCGGCGAGCTCCAACTGCCAGCCTTCCTCAATACCTTCGAAGACGGTGCGGATGCCCTGGTTCTCGAAACTTTGCACCATCGCCGTCAGCAAGGCGAAGCCGGCGCCGGACTCCATCAGATGGGTGATCCAATTCGCATCGAATTTGACGATGTCTGGCTTGAGTTCCTTGATCCGATTGATGTCGGAATCATCGGCGCCATAGTCGTCCACCGCGATACTGAAGCCATTGGCCCTCAGCGCCTCGACGAAGCCGTAGAGCGCTTCCTGCGAAGCCGATTTCTGCTCGGTGACCTCGCAGACGATGCGGCGCGGATCGATGCCGGCTTCGTGCAGCACCAGCCGCATGTCGCGCAGGGCCTTGTCGGCGATGTGACGATCGGTGAAGACCGACGGGTCGAAATTGACGAAGATAGAGGCCTCGTGCGGCAGGCAGGCGCCGGCGTTCAGAAGATGCAGCGTGCGCGTCAGCGCCTCGATATGCAGCCGGTCGGCCGCCGGGCAGGTGCCGAAAAATGTCCCCGGCGACTGCGGCTCGCCATCGCGGAACGGCCGGATCAGCCCTTCGAAAGCGACGACCGAGAGCTTGCCCTGCTTGAAGGCGAAAATCGGCTGGAACGCGCTCTGCAACGTATAGATGCCCCAGACACCGGTCGAGGTGCCGTCATCATGACGGATGATGTGGGCGAGCCCGATGCTGCGCGACAAGGTTTCTCGCTCCGCGAATAGTCGCAATCCGATCTGCGATCCTGCCAGCCAAGGGTTTACCGGCCGTTGATGAATTTAGCGTTGCCGCTCACACAGGCTGACTTGGGTCACGCCTCCTTGACCTCTGGCTCATCGCACAATGCTTGCGCTCCGCGCCATGATGCGACATGAGAAGCGCCGCGGCCGCTCCTGGCCGCTTTTCCTAGGAGACATTTCGTCATGGCCTTTCTCGCCGACGCCCTTTCCCGCGTTAAGCCTTCCGCGACCATCGCGGTGACGCAGAAAGCGCGCGAGCTGAAAAATGCCGGCCGTGACGTGATCGGCCTCGGCGCCGGCGAGCCGGACTTCGATACGCCCGACAACATCAAGAACGCGGCGATCGAGGCGATCCGCCGCGGCGAGACCAAATATCCGCCGGTTTCCGGCATCGTGCCGTTGCGCGAGGCGATCGCGAAAAAATTCAAGCGGGAGAACAATCTCGACTACCGGCCGGAGCAGACCATCGTCGGCACCGGCGGCAAGCAGATCCTGTTCAACGCCTTCATGGCGACGCTGAACCCGGGCGACGAGGTCGTCATCCCGCGCCCCTACTGGGTGAGCTATCCCGAAATGGTGGCGATCTGCGGCGGCACCTCGGTGTTCGCCGACACCTCGATCGACAACGGCTTCAAGCTCACGCCGCAAGTGCTGGAAAAGGCGATCACGCCGAAGACCAAATGGCTGCTGATGAACTCGCCGTCGAACCCGTCGGGCGCCGCCTACACGGAGGCCGAGCTGCGGGCGCTGGCCGACGTGCTGCTCAAGCATCCGCATGTCTGGACCTTGACCGACGACATGTATGAGCACCTGACCTATGGCGATTTCGTCTTCAAGACCATCGCCGAGGTCGAGCCGAACCTCTATGAGCGCACGCTGACCATGAACGGCGTGTCGAAAGCCTACGCCATGACCGGCTGGCGCATCGGCTACGCCGCCGGCCCGGTGCCGCTGATCAAGGCGATGGACATGATCCAGGGCCAGCAGACCTCGGGCGCCTGCACCATCGCGCAATGGGCTTCGGTCGAGGCGCTCAACGGGCCGCAGGATTTCATCGCCAGGAACAAGGCGATCTTCCAGGGCCGGCGCGACCTCGTGGTCTCGATGCTCAACCAGGCGCGGGGCATCTCCTGCCCGTCGCCGGAAGGCGCCTTCTATGTCTATCCGTCCTGCGCCCAGCTGATCGGCAAGAAGACCAAGACGGGCAAGGTGATCGACAATGACGAGGCCTTCTGCTCCGAACTGCTGGAGGCCGAAGGTGTCGCGGTGGTGTTCGGCTCGGCCTTCGGCCTCGGACCGAACTTCCGCATTTCCTACGCCACGTCGGACGCCTTGCTGGAAGAAGCCTGCACGCGCATCCAGCGCTTCACCGCGTCGCTGACCTGATCGGCCAGCCGGCAAGAAGAACCCGGCGCCGCGCCGGGTTTTTCTTGGACGCCGATCAGCCGCCATATTGCTCCTCGGAAACCTGCTCCAGCCAGTCGGCGTGGACGCCGTCCAGCGCCTCCTGCATGGCGATGTGTGTCATGGCGGTTTTCCGGCCGGCGCCATGCCAGTGTTTTTCGCCCGGCGCGAAGGAAACGACATCCCCTGCCCTGATCTCCTGCACGGGGCCGCCCCAGCTTTGCGCCAGGCCGGCGCCGGCGGTGACATAGAGTGTCTGTCCAAGCGGATGCGTGTGCCAATGGGTGCGCGCGCCGGGCTCGAAGCTGACCAGCGTCGCCCTGAGCCGCGCCGGCGCCTCTTTCTCGATGATCGGCGTCTGCAGCACCCGCCCGGTGAAATATGTCTCCGGCGCGATGATCGTCGGCACGCTGCCGCACGCAATGAGCTTCATCGTTCAGATCCTCTCGAACAAAGCGCCCCGCGCGGCGTCTCACGCGGTAGTTTCACCTCGTCGGGAGACCGTTGCAACTGGCTTTGAGCCGTTACCGGGCGGCAACCTCGATTTCTCATTCGCGCAGCGGGCGGATTGCAGCATTAGAATGTCAGAGAACCGTCACAAATAGTTGCTTTTTAACCATAAAATCGCGATCTCCACTCAGAAGCAAAGGAATAGATCCAGGCAGCGGCCAAGCTCAGCGTTTCTTAACGGCTGAGGTCCTAGCCATGTCGCGTGCTGTGGGGGCGCGGACATGAGTATCTTGGCGACAATCAAAGATCACAGCGGCCGTATCTATCGCGGCATCCAGGCGTTGCTCGTGATGAGCATCGCCACCACCGGGCTTGCGGCTTTCGCGCTGACGGAGAACGCCTCCCGCGCCGGCGCGCTCGCGGTGTCGGTGACTTCGACCTTATTGGCGCTTCTGGTGTTGATGTATATGCGCTCGAACGTCGTCCAGCGCCTGCAATCGGCGGCGGACGCCGAGGCCGAGAAGCATCGCTTCCTCACTGTCGATGCCATGACAGGCGCCATGACCCGGCGCTACTTCATCGAAGCGTTGGGCGATTGGCTGAGCGGCTCGCGCAATCGCCGCCAGGCAAGCGTGCTTTTGATCGACCTCGATCATTTCAAGCAGCTCAACGATACATTCGGCCATCAGTTCGGCGATCTGGCGCTGGCGCATCTGATCGCGGAAGCGCAGCGCATCTTCGAGGACGGCGTCATCGGCCGGCTCGGCGGCGACGAGTTCGGCATCATGGTTCCGCATGGCGACGTCGCCAGTATCGGCAAGGACGCGCGCCGGCTGCTGCATGCGATGCGGGCCGGCAAGAGACATGAAGGCAAGATCATTCCCCTGTCGATCTCGGTGGGCGTCGCGCTCGCGCCGTTGCACGCTTCGAATGGCACTGAATTGATGCTGCTGGCCGATCTCGCGCTCTACGAGAGCAAGGCGGGCGGCCGCGGCCGCGTCACCGTTTTCGACGAGGAGATGCTGTCTGACAAACGCTATCGCCGGCTGGTGGAACGCGAGCTGCGCGCCGCAATCTATCTCGGCGAATTGGAACTGCACTACCAGCCGATCGTCGATCCCGACGGCTCGGTCGACGCACTGGAAGGATTGATCCGCTGGCGTCATCCCGTGCGCAGCTTGATCTCGCCGTCGGAATTCATCCCGATCGCCGAGCGTTCGACGCTGATCGACATGATCGGCGAATGGGTCTTCAAGCGGGCCTGCGCCGATATCGGGCATTTTCCCGGACGGCGCATCTCGATCAACGTCTCCGGCGAGCAGCTGAAGCGCGACGAGATCGTGACGATGTGCGACCGGGTCCTGCGCGAGACCGGCCGGTCCGCGTCGCAGTTCATCATCGAGATCACCGAGACGGTGGCGACGGCCGCGACGCCCGAGGTTCTCAGGCGCCTCGAGGCACTGCGCGGCCTCGGCTTCCACATCGCCCTCGACGACTTCGGCACCGGCCATTGCGGCTTCAACTACCTGAAGTCGCTGCCCATCGACAGCGTCAAGATCGATCGCTCCTATATCCGCAGCCTCGCCCACGACCAGGTGGCGCAGATCTTCGTGTCTGCGCTTGCGCAGATCGCCCGCATCCAGGACATCGCCATCGTCGCGGAAGGCGTCGAAACCGCGGAGGAATTCGCGCTTGCCCGGACGGCCGGCTGCAGCCGCTTCCAGGGCTATTTCTTCGGCAGGCCGGCGCCGCGCGACAAGGCAAGCGCGTTATGTGCCGCCGCCCGCGAACCGCTCGCCCTCACAGCCTGACAAGCAAAAATGGCGGCCTGCTGAACCCAAGCCGGCGAACGTCCTATTTTTCTTGCCCTCCCGACAAACCCGCGTGACGATGGCTTTGGGAAGAGGTGAAACCCTGAAAAATGCCGGTCGTGACGCGATCGGCCTCGGCGCCGGCGAGCCGGACTTCGATACGCCCGACAACATCAAGAACGCGGCGATCGAGGCGATCCGCCGCGGCGAGACGAAATACCCGCCGGTCTCCGGCATCACTTGTCGGCTACCACCCCAGCCGCGGCCAGAACAGGCCGGCTCGACCGCGATAGGCCTGGTAATCGCCCGCCAATGGCGTCCGCGAAAATTTCTTTTCTTCGCCCAGCGCCGCAACCACATAGAGGACGGCGATCCCGGCGACCGGCACCACCGCCCAGATCGACCAGGTCGCGATCCCCCATCCAATCCAGAAGATGATGTATGACGAGTAGAAAGGGTGGCGGATGTAGCGATAGGGGCCACCGGTCAGCAAGCTGTGCGGATTGTCGGGCGCGAAGGCGAAGTGCAGCCGCGCCTTCCGCGAGGTGACGATCGCCCACCAGAAGAGGGCAGAGCTTGCCAGTTCGACGGCGAGCCCGGCGAGCTTTGCCGGAACCGGCTGCGATTGGATCCACAGGATGGCGAGAAAGAAAAAAGTCGTAGCAATCACCGCTGCCGAAATCACCATGGCGCCTGGAAACATGGCCTGCAATTGGAAATGCGCCCGCATCGACCAGACATATTGGCCAATGGTCGCGATGCTGCAAATCGAGACAAGAAGATCGAGGAGTGGTTCCATCGTAGGGGTTTCCGCCGGTGCTGCCATCCAGCCGGTAGCCACGCCGGCCGCTTATTTCCAGGAACCCTCTCTTAACCACATGCTTAAAGAAGATATAGAGCCCCGGATGCGATGTTGGCCACCAGCCACATCCGAGGATCTAATCCAGCATGAGCGTCACTGACCGCACAATCCGTACGCCGCAGGCTGATTTGCGCCTCAGCCAGTCGTCTGGTTCCGGCCTGCCCATCGTCATGATCCACGGCTCGGGCAGTTCGCGCGCCGTCTTTGCGCGTCAGTTCGACAGTCCGCTCGCCGATGCCCACCGGCTGATCGCTTTCGACCTTCCCGGCCATGGCGACTCCTCCGATGCTCGCGACCCGGCCGCAACCTATACGATCACCGGCCTCGCCCAGACCACAGCCCGCCTTCTCGATGCCCTCAACATAGGCCACGCCATCATCTTCGGCTGGTCGCTTGGCGGCCATGTAGCGATTGAACTTGCCAGCTTCCATCACGCGGTGAACGGTCTGGTGTTGACCGGGGCGCCGCCGGTGTCGAGGGGGCCGCTCGGCATGCTGCGTGGCTTTCATGCCAACTGGGACATGCTGCTCACCTCCAAGAAAGTTTACTCCGAACGCGACATCGAGCGCTTTGAGGCGTTTTGCTTCGGCGGCAGCGCAAGTCCGTCTTTCCGCGAGGCCATAAGGCGCACCGACGGCAGGGTGCGCTCGGGCGTGGCGTTCGGCATGTTTGCCGGCAAGGGCGCCGACCAGAAGCAGGTGGTCGAGAATGCCCCCTTCCCGGTCGCGGTGATCAATGGAGAGCATGACCCGCTTGTGCGGCTGAGCTACTTCGAGACAGTTGCCTACACCTCGCTGTGGGAACGGTGCCATGTCATATCCGGCGCCGGCCATGCACCTTTCTGGGAAAAGCCGGACCTGTTCAATCCGCTGCTGTCACGCTTTGCCGAGAAGGTAGTGAAGCAGAGCGCAGTCATGCCGGTGCGCCGAACCGAGGCCGGCTGAGCCTTTATCGACATCTTCCGATTCCGGCTTCTGAACCACCACCATCGATGGGTGGCGCGGCGGCCCAATTGGCAGGTGCCGGCTTGGCTTTTAGCGGCTGCGGTCTTGCCCTCACGGGCTGACAAACAGGAAATCGCGACCTGACGAAACCCAAGCCGGCGAACGTCCTATTTTTCTTGCCCTCCCGACAAACCCGTGTGACGATGGTTTTGGGAAGAGGTGAAAACCCGCCCGCGACGGCCGAACAGGCCGGCCGCCGCTCTGCATAGGGTGCGATCGGACGCAAACCGGTTTCCACTTTTGCTGATCGCTCTCTTGGGAAACGCCTGAGTGGAGGTTCAGCCATGGGTACTCGCGCCGGAGGACGACGCACGGGACCGAAATGCATTGCCATAGTCGGTCCCTTCGCAAGCGGTAAAACGACACTTCTCGAAGCCATCCTCGCCCGCACGGGCGCCATTCCCCGCCAGTCACCAGTTTCATCGGGCAACACCGTTTCCGACCATTCGCCGGAGGCACGCGCCCACGCCATGAGCGTCGAGGCGACCTTCGCCACCACCGATTTCATGGGCGAGCAGATCACTTTCGTCGACTGTCCCGGCTCAATCGAATTCGCCTTCGAGGCCGAACCCGTGCTTGCCGCTTGCGACCTCGCGGTCGTCGTCGCCGAGGCCGATGAGAAGAAGATCCCGGCGCTGCAGCTCATCATGCGCAAGCTCGACGATCTCGCCATTCCGCGCATCCTGTTCCTCAACAAGGTCGACAAGGCGGTCGCGGGCGTGCGCGAGACGCTGAAGATGCTGCAGCCGGCAAGCACGGTACCGCTGCTGCTGCGCCAGATTCCGGTGCGCAAGGACGGCATCGTCATCGGCTCGATCGATCTGGCGCTGGAACGCGCCTACATCTATCGCGAATACGCCGAGAGCCAGGTTGCCGAGATCCCGAACGACGACAAGGCGCGCGAGTTGGAAGCGCGTTTCTCCATGCTGGAGACGCTCGCCGACCATGACGATCACCTGATGGAGCAGTTGCTGGAGGAGATCGAGCCGCCGAAGGACGCGATCTTCGACGATCTCTCGGCCGATCTGCGCGCCGGCGCGGTGACGCCGGTGCTGATCGGCACGGCCGAGAAGGGCAACGGCGTGCTGCGCCTGTTGAAAGCCATCCGCCATGACGCGCCGGATGTCGAGGCGACGCGGAAGCGCCTTGGCGCGCCGGACGGCCAGACGGTAGTGCAGGTGATGAAGACCATTCACACCGCGCATGGCGGCAAGCTTTCGGTGTCGCGCGTGCTCTCGGGCCAATTGGCCGACGCAGCCGAGCTCTTCCTTTCCAACGGCGACACGGCGAAGGTTTCCGGCATCTACAGGATGCTCGGCAAGGACCAGTCGAAGCTGACATCCGCCAAGGCGGGCGACACGGTTGCGCTCGGCAAGCTCGACAACGTCAAGACCGGCCAGACGCTGAGCTCGGCCAAGGGCGGCATCCGGCCATTGGTCACGCTGGAGCCGCCGCAGCCGGTCTTCGCCTTCGCGCTTCGCCCCAAGGAGCGCAAGGACGAGGTCAAGATGTCGGCGGCGATCCAGCGGCTTGCCGAAGAAGATCCATCGCTCAGCCTGCGCCACAACCAGGACTCCGCCGAAACCGTCCTGTCGGGTCACGGCGAGATGCATCTGCGCGTGGTGCGCGAGCGCCTCGAAGGCAAGAACCAGATCCCGATCGAGGGCCATACCCCGGCGGTGCCTTACCGGGAGACGATCCGCAAATCGGCGCAACAGCGTGGCCGCCACAAGAAGCAGTCCGGCGGCCACGGCCAGTTCGGCGACGTGGTGATCGAGATCAAGCCGCTGCCGCGCGGGTCCGGCTTCCAGTTCTCCGACACCATCACCGGCGGCGTGGTGCCGAAAACCTATATCCAATCGGTGGAGACCGGCATTCGCGACTATCTGAAGACAGGCCCGCTCGGCTTTCCGGTCGTCGATGTCGCCGTCAATCTGTCGGATGGTTCCTACCACGCGGTCGATTCCTCCGACATGGCCTTCCAGATGGCGGCGAAGCTCGCGATGAAGGAAGGCATGGCCGCCTGTTCGCCGGTCCTGCTTGAGCCGATCATGAAGGTCGAGATCGTCACGCCCTCCGACGCGACCTCCAAGATCATCGCGCTGATCCCGCAGCGGCGCGGCCAAATCCTCGGCTATGATGCAAGGCCCGATTGGCCCGGCTGGGACGTCGTCGAGGCGACCATGCCGCAGGCCGAAATCGGCGATCTGATCATCGAGCTGCGCTCGGCGACCGCCGGCGTCGCCAGCTACAAGGCCACTTTCGATCACATGGCCGAGCTCACCGGCCGGCTGGCCGACGAAGCGATGAACGCCAACGGCAAAGCGGCCTAGAGCAATTCCGAGAAAAGTGTGAGCGGTTTTCCGTCCGGAATTGCGTAAGAACAAGGAGATAGTGCGGTTCGCCATTTCCGTGAAACGGTGAAACGCTCGAGCAGATCGGCCTGCTAGCAGGCTTCTGTTGGGGATATGAAAGCGGCGTCCGGATGATCCGGACGCCGTTCCTATTGCGGACCGTTCTCCTGGGAGGCAACGGCTGGTCCGCCGCATCCGTAAAAAGGTTCGGACGCGGTGCTTGCCTGAGCCCGGTCTTTCGAGTGATGCCCCCATCTCCCGAACCGACCAACCGCGTCCTATCGTCTACTTAAACGATAGAGTGGGTCTGCGACATGTTACCCGATGTTACATGTCACTGTTACGCGGTGGATTCAGTCGTTTTCTTGCCGGCTCGAAGGCATGCGGGCAACAAAAAAGCCGGATCAATAAAGATCCGGCTGAGTTTGATTGGAAGTGCCGATTAAGGCTAACCTCCAGAGGGGAACACTCGAGGGCGCTAATGGGAGGAGAACGCGCCCCGGAGATGTGACTATATATGTGCTCATCATGCCCAAGAAACAAGCATCTATTTTGCAACACACGCATGCAAAAAGACGCAGGCTGTGGTCCAACCTGTTCCTCGAAGCCATAGGACCAGAAAAGTCGCCGATTCCGACGCGTTTCCGGCGCTAAAGCGACTGCTTAAAAGCAAACCGAGCCGATTTTGCTCAGAAATATGCGAGTCGGCGAAATGATGTCGATTTCGGCAGGCCGAGTTTATTTTTACGGCAGGAGACCGATGATGCGAACTTTTTCAGCAATCGCCGGCAGCGCGCTGTTCCTGGTCGCAGCGCCGGGCGTCGTCGCCGGCTTGGCGCCGTGGCTGCTGACCGACCATTATCGCAAACCTCTGTCGGCTCTGCCTGGCTTCGTGGCTGTGGGCTCGATTCTTGTGATCGGAGCGGCCGCCATCCTGCTTCATGCCTTCGCCCGCTTTGCCCTCGAGGGCCTGGGCACGCCCGCTCCCGTGGCTCCGACCGAGAAACTGGTCGTCGGCGGCGTCTACCGCCATGTGCGCAATCCCATGTATGTGGCGGTGTTGTCGATCATCCTCGGCCAGGCGCTGATCTTTTCAAGTTGGGCGGTGCTGGCCTACGGCCTCATCGCCGCGGCGGCGATGATCTCCTTCGTCAAGCTCTATGAAGAGCCGACGCTCGCCAACCGCTACGGCGAAGAATATGAGGTCTACCGCCGCGGCGTGCCCGGCTGGCTGCCGCGCCTGAAACCCTGGCGCGGATAAGCCGCCCTTTCCGAGAGGGGTGCCGATATTCAGGTCAGGCCGAGTCGAGAACGGTAGGCTCCGAGAACCGGAAGGGAGCGTACTTCAGTACGTGAGTACCGGAAGCGCAGGAGCCTGGCGTTCGCAGGCAGGCCTCACCTGAATATTCAGTAAGACCAGCTGCGCGCCTTGGCGATGATAAAGTCGCGAAACACGTGCAGCTTCGCCTGGTTCTTCATCGCGTCGGGATAGGCGAAATAGGTGTCGAAGGACGGCACCTCGGTCTCCGGCAGCAGCTGCACCAGGTTCGTGTCCTTGTTGATCACATAGTCCGGCAGCATGGCGATGCCGGCGCCGCCCTGCACTGCCCGCTTGATCGACAGGATGTCGTTGATCTGCAGCGTCGGCACCCGCTGCCCGCCCTCGAAATCGCCGACCGTCTCCAGCCAGTTCAGCTCCGACAAATGCGAGGGCACCGGCAGGCCGAAAGTGACGATGCGGTGGTTCCTGAGCTCGGCGATCGAGGCCGGCCTGCCGAACTTGGCGATATAGGACGGCGCCGCGTAGAGGTGGAAATGCACCGTGAACAGCCGGCGCTGAATAAGGTCGGGCTGCTGCGGCTGGCGCAGCCGGATCGCGCAATCGGCCTGGCGCATGGTGAGATCGAGCTCCTCATTGGCCAGGATCAGCTGCAGGCTGATCTCGGGATAGAGCTCAATGAATTCCTGCACGCGCTCCGTCAGCCAGCCGGCGCCCAGGCCGACCGTGGTCGTCACCCTGAGCACGCCCGACGGCCGATCCTTGGTTTCGGTCAGCCGCGTCTTGATGGTTTCCAGCTTCATCAGCACGTCATGCGCCGTGCGGAACAGCATCTCGCCCTGCTCGGTCAGCACCAGGCCGCGCGCATGGCGGTGGAAGAGTGCTACGCCGACATCGTGCTCCAGCGCGCTGACCTGCCGCGAGATGGCCGATTGCGACAGATGCAGCGTCTCGGCGGCATGGGTGAACGACCCAGCCTCCGCCGCTGCGTGAAATACGCGTAGCTTGTCCCAGTCCAGCGCCATGATTCCCCTCGCGTTGCCTTTGGCGTCTGAATGAAAAATCAGGCTTTTAAACGGCTCTTTTCAGCCGATTGTCATTCCGCCGCTTCGCGGTGAACCTCGATGCCCGCCAGATATTTTTCCGCCTCGAGCGCGGCCATGCAGCCAAGCCCGGCCGCCGTCACCGCCTGGCGGTAGACGTCGTCGGTGACGTCGCCGGCGGCGAACACGCCGGGCACGTCGGTGCGGGTGGAATCGGGCGCCGTCCACAGATAGCCGTTCGGCTTCTGCTTCAGCTTGCCCACGAAGAGCTCGACCGCCGGCGCATGGCCGATCGCAACGAACACGCCGTCGACCGGCAGCTTCGATTCCTGGCCGGTCACCACGTTGCGCAGCGTCAGGCCCTCGACCGAGGGCGGCAGCGGCGCCTTGCCCGGCCGTCCGGTGATCTCGTCGACGACCGTGTCCCAGATGACGCGGACATTGTCCCTCTTGAGCAGCCGCTCGCGCAGGATGCGCTCGGCGCGGAAGTCGCTGCGCCGGTGGATGACGGTGACGCTCTTGGCGAGGTTCGACAGATAGAGCGCCTCCTCGACCGCGGAATTGCCGCCGCCCACCACCGCGACGTCCTTGCCGCGATAGAAGAAGCCGTCGCAGGTGGCGCAGGCCGAAACGCCGAAGCCCATGAAGGTCTGCTCCGACGGGATGCCCAGCCACTTCGCCTGCGCGCCGGTGGCGATGATCAAGGCGTCCGCGGTGTAGACGGTGCCGGAATCGCCTGTGGCGCGGAACGGCCGCACATTGAGATCGACCTCGGTGATGATGTCGTTGATGATGTCGGTGCCGACATGCTCGGCCTGCTTGAGCATCTGCTCCATCAGCCACGGACCCTGGATCGGATCGGCGAAGCCCGGATAGTTTTCCACGTCGGTGGTGATCATCAATTGGCCGCCCTGCTGCAGGCCGGCGACCAGCATCGGCTTCAGCATGGCGCGCGCGGCATAGACCGCCGCCGTGTAGCCGGCCGGGCCGGAACCGATGATAAGAACGGGCGCGTGTTTGGTGTTCATGAAAAAGTCCCCTGCGGCGCGAAGCCGTGGTTTGTCGCGGGTAATGTAAGTGTTGCCCGTGAGACCAGCAAGGCAAGTTGGCTTTCGTCCCCGGAAAGCTTCGTTCCTCGCATATCGGGCATATCGCCGCCCCTCACCGATGCATGTCGTCCGGAGGTATGCGCGGCTCTGGCATCACCCCATCCATCAAAAGAAGGAGAAAATCATCGTAAAGGGATGGCCTCCCAGGCGAAACCAAATTACAAAATCGCGAAAGATTCTTGCGCGAAAGCCGTCCATGCCGCTCAAAGCCGACCTCGATGCCATCGACTGGAAGATCCTGCGCGAACTGCAGGGCGACGGCCGCATGACCAATGTCGAACTGTCCAACCGGGTCGGCATTTCGGCGCCGCCCTGCCTGCGCCGCGTCAGGCGGCTGGAAGAGGCCGGCATCATCCGCGGCTACCGCGCCCTCCTGAATGCGCCGGCGCTCGGCATGGATGTCGTCGCCTTCTGCCTGATTGGCCTGCATCATCAGGCCGATGCCGAGCTGAAGACCTTCGCCGAGCGCACGCGCGGCTGGCCGATCGTGCGCGACGCCTGGATGGTTTCGGGCGAATCCGATTTCCTGCTGCATTGCGTGGCGAGCGACCTCGGCACCTTCCAGACCTTCGTCATCGAGGAACTGGCTTCGGCCCCGAATGTGGACACCGTGCGTACCGCCTTGACCATCCGCCGCGTCAAGGATGAAGGGCTGGTGGCTTTTCCAACTTAATGTGCCGGCTTCCAGAAATTCGCCCGCGCGAACAAGGCCTTAGCACCGGGTTTTGAATCAATCCGCGATCAGAGCGACCGTATCGCGGCAAGCAGTCCCTCAAGGTCCGTGGCGTCGCGGAACCGCGACACCGAAAACCCGCCTATCATCGAGGCTTCGCCGTCGACGAGCCAGCCACGTATGAGGCCGGCGCGCCGACCAGCTTCCATGTCGGCCGGCTTGTCGCCGACGATCAGCGATCGCTTTAGGTCGAGGCCGAGGCGGCGGCCCGCCTCCAGCAGCATGCCCGGGTTGGGCTTGCGCATCGGATGATCGGCAACCGCCAACGCGCCCCTGCCGGCCTCGTGATAGGCGCAGGCCAGCACCATGTCGACGAAGGCATTTTTCTCAGCCAGCAGCTCGAGCACGCGCCCGTTGACCCGCGCGAACGCGTCCCAGCCGAAATAGCCGCGCGCGATGCCGGACTGGTTGGTGACGACAATGGCCGGAATACCGCGCACGTTCGCGGCCTCGATGACTGGCGCGATGCCATCGCGCAGCACCATGGTCGCCGGATCGTCTGGATAGCCGGTATCGACATTGATGGTGCCGTCGCGATCGAGGAACAGCGCCGGCCGGCCGGCCGGAAACGTCCTGTCACCGACCCGCTCGATCCAAAGGCCCGGCTCGGCCAGCGGAAAGCCTTCGCTCTCAGCCATTGCTGAGACGCGCTTCGACAGCCTCGCACAGATGGTGATAGAGGCACAAATGCCCCTGTTGGATGATCGGCGTCGACGTCGACGGCACGTTGAGCAGGATATCGGTCAGCGGCTTGAGCTTGCCGCCGGTCTCGCCGGTCAGGCTGATCACCGTCATGTCCATCGCCCGCGCCTGCTCGGCGGCGGCAAGGATGCTTGGCGAATTGCCGCTGGTGGAAATGGCGAGCAGCACCGCGCCTTCCGATCCATGCGCCTCGACCTGGCGCGAGAACACGGTGTCGAAGCCGTAATCATTGCCCCAGGCGGTCAGCACCGCGGCGTTGGCCGGCAGCGCGATGACGTTATAGGCCTTGCGCTCCTTCAGGAAGCGGCCGACCAGCTCGCCGGCGATGTGGATGGCGTCGCTGGCCGAGCCGCCATTGCCGCAGATCAGCAGCGCCTTGCCTTGCGACAGCGCCGTCACCACGGTGCTCACCGCGCGTTCCATCTCGTCGGTGAGGTCGCGCTCGACCATCGCCGATATCGCCGCCGCGGAGCGGACCAGGTAGTCGTTCAAATCTGACATGAGATCCTCAGTTTGCGGCACGCAGCTTGCCGATCGTGTTCGTCGTGCTCTTGCCGGCGACGAGGTCGACCAGCACCACGCGCCCGCCCGCCTTCTGCACGACATCGGCGCCGACCACGGTCTCGATCGTGTAATCCGCGCCCTTGACCAGAATGTCCGGAAGAAGCGCCTCGATGAGCTTCAGCGGCGTGTCCTCCTCGAAGACGACGACGGCGTCGACAGAGGCAAGTGCTGCCAGCACGCAGGCGCGGTCATGCTGGTTGTTGACCGGGCGCCCCGGCCCTTTCAGCCGATGCACCGAGGCGTCGCTGTTGAGGCCGAGCACCAGCCGGTCGCACTGGCTGCGTGCGGCATGCAGCAGGCTGACATGGCCGGCATGCAGGATGTCGAAGCAGCCATTGGTAAAGCCGACGGTCAGCCCCTCTTCCTTCCAGGCAGCGACCATCCTGGCCGCGGCATTGAAATCGAGGATGGCATCGGTATGAGCCGTCGGCCCGTGCGAGCGGAACAGCGCGCCGGATAGCTCCTCGACGTTGAGCCGCGCCGTGCCGCGCTTGCCGACCACCACGCCGCCGGCCGCGTTGGCGATGACCGCGGCATGCACCCGGTCGGCGCCGGCGGCGAGCGAAAGCGCGAAGCTTGCGATGACCGTGTCGCCGGCGCCGGAGACGTCGAACACTTCGCGCGCCTGGGTGGAGATGTGGCGGGCGTCCTCGGCGGAGACCACGCTCATGCCCTTCTCGCTGCGCGTGGCGACGATGAACTCGAAATCATGCGTGGCGATCAGGTCGCGCGCCGCCGCCACGATCTCGTCATCGCCGAACACATTGCGCCCGACCGCCTCGCCAAGCTCCTTGCGGTTCGGCGTCACAGCCGTGGCGCCGGCATAGCGCGCATAGTCGCGTCCCTTCGGATCGACCAGCACCGGCTTGCCGGCATCTCGGCAGATCGCGATCAGCTCGCCGGCGACGCCGTCGAGCAGGATGCCCTTGCCGTAATCGGAGAGGATGACGATGTCGGCGCGGCCAAGCGCCGCCTGGAAATGATCGATGAGCTTCGCCCGCTCGGCCCCGGTGAGCGGCTTGATCTCTTCCTCGTCGAACCGCAGCACCTGCTGGTTGAGCGCGCTGAAGCGGCTTTTCGACGAGGTCATGCGGTCCTGGCGCTGCAGGAGCCCGTCTGTATCGACGCCGATCTCGCTGAGCATGCGCATCAGATTGTCGCCGGCCTGGTCGGCACCGATCACCGAGACGGGAATGGCGGCCGCGCCCAACGAAACGATGTTGGAGACGACATTGCCGGCGCCGCCCATGTTCAACGCCTCGCCCTTTCCATGCAGCACGGGAATGGGAGCTTCCGGCGAGATGCGCTCGATCACCCCGCTGACGAAACGGTCCAGGATGAAATCGCCCACCACCAGCACGGTGACGTCGCCGAACCGGGCGATGGTGCGATGCAAAGGTTCCGGAGAAGGCAGATGGTGCTTGATCATCTCGCTCGAGCTATGCCTGAAGACGGCCGGACTTGATTAGGTTTCAGCGCCGGAATTGTGGCGCGGGCTGTTCAAAGCGATGCCGATATACCGCAATTCGGGCGAGCGCAACGGCAGCCCGGCGCGGACCTTAGCCGGAGCCGGGTTGGCAATCAGCTCCTCTGCAGGGCGACGTGGACGCCGAGGCCAACCAGCACGGCGCCGCCCGCTCGCTGCATCAGGCGCTGCGCGCGTCCCGAACGCCGCAGCCGCGCTATCATCGCGCCGGCAAGGAATACGCACATGACATCGGCGGAGGAGAACATCAGGTTGACGATGGTTCCAAGCACGACGAACTGCAGCCAGACCGGAAACGCCGCCGAAGCATCGATGAATTGCGGCAGGAACGCCATGAAGAAGATCGCCGTCTTCGGATTGAGCACCTCGACGATGATGCTTTCGAAAAAGGCGCGCCGGGCCGATTTCCGCTCGATGGCGGGCAGAGCCATATCGCCGTCCGCCCGTTTGCGGAACATGGCAACGCCGAGCCAGACCAGATAAAGCGCGCCGATCAGCTTGACCGCCAGGTACAGCGGCGGCACGGCGTGAAACAGGACGGACAGGCCGGCAGCGGCCGCGAAGACATGCACATAGCCGCCGAGATGGATGCCGAGTGCCGCCGTCAGCCCAGACCAGCGCCCGCGCGCCATCGTCTGCGCAGCGGCGTAGAGCATGGCAGGACCGGGGATGTAGGCGAAGATCGCCGTGGTGGCGAAGAAAGCGATGAGCAGTTCGGTCGTCGGCATCTTGTTCCCTCACGCTACGCCAGGTGGCGAAGGCCGAACTGGAGCCGTAGCTTTGCAGCCTCGCTATGACAAAGAACCTGTCTGCCCGGATTTGGTCAAGACACGCGCCATGAACTTGTCATGGTCGATCACCGCGCGCTCATGCAGACCTTCCCCGATCAGTCCGCCCTCGTCGGTGCATGACACCTTGAAGCGCAATTTTCGCCCTTCCACGGCGACAAGCTCGACATCGGCGGTGACCATCATGCCGACGGGGGTGGCGGCGACATGGCTGACGTCGACATGTGTGCCGACGGTTCTCTCGTGGCTGCCAAGGAACGGGCGCAAGGCCTCGATGCACGCCCATTCAATGAAGCCGACCATGAAGGCGGTGGCGAAAACCGGTGGCATGTCGCCAAAACCCGCAAAGGCGGGCGTCATGGCAGGCACCGTCAGGGTGTCATCGACCCGCAGGATTTGACGATGGCGGAGGCCGGGCTTTAGATCGGACGTCACTGTTGCACCACGAGCAAGGACCCGCACCGGCGGCCTTTCGCCGCGGTGCTCGCAAGCAGCTTATCCCGAAAGCCCTTCCGCCGATCTATCCCTACGTTCGTCGTACCCGCGGCTGGCGAGCTTTATCGACAGCCCAGCCCACCTCCCCTATAAGGGCCGGAATCGGCAACGGAGCGAGGCTGAAGAAAGCATGATCATCGTCACGGGCGGCGCCGGCATGATCGGCTCCAACATCGTCGCCGCTCTCAATGCCGAGGGCCATGATGACATCGTCGTCGTCGACGATCTCACCGATGGCCACAAGATCGCCAACCTTGCCGACCTTCGCATCGCCGACTATCTCGACAAGGATGATTTTCTCGCCCGGCTCGAGGACGGCGCGCTCGGTCGCATCGAGGCCGTCTTCCATCAAGGCGCCTGCTCGACCACCACCGAATGGAACGGCAAGTTCATGATGGAGGTGAACTACGCCTATTCGAAGCGGCTGCTGCATGCCTGCCTGAAGTTGCGCGTGCCTTTCCTCTATGCGTCGTCGGCTTCGGTCTATGGCGGCGGCAGCGAGTTTCGCGAGGAGCCAGACTTCGAGCGTCCCCTCAACGTCTATGCCTATTCGAAGAAGTTGTTCGACGACTACGTCCGCCGCAACGTCTTCGATACCGATCATTCGCAAGTGGCGGGCCTGCGCTATTTCAATGTCTATGGGCCGCGCGAGGCGCATAAGGGCGCCATGGCCTCGGTCGCCTTCCATCTGTTCAACCAGGTCGAGCGCGGCGAAAACCCTAAGCTGTTCGGCGCCTATGGCGACTTCGGTCCAGGCGAGCAGAGCCGCGATTTCATCCATGTCGGCGATGTGGCCGACGTCAATCTGTGGCTGTGGAAGCGTGGCGCGAGCGGCATCTTCAACTGCGGTACCGGCCGCGCCCAGCCGTTCCGGGCCATTGCCGAGACGGTGATCGACACGCTGGGCAAGGGCGAGATTGAATTCATCCCCTTCCCCGACCATCTCAAGGGCAGCTACCAGAGTTTCACGCAGGCTGATATGTCCCGCTTGCGCGCGGCCGGCTACAATGGCCAATTCCGCACAGTCGAAACCGGCGTCAGGGACTATGTCGAATGGCTGAAGGCCCAACGATCCTCGTGATCGGCCCACGCTGGGTGGGCGACATGGTCATGGCGCAGTGCCTGTTTGCGGCGCTGAAGGAAAAACATCCGAACGCGGCCATCGACGTGCTGGCGCCGGCATGGGCGGCCCCGCTGGTCAAGCGCATGCCCGAGATACGCAGCCAGATCGACTTTCCGTTGATGCCGGGAGCCCTCGAATTCCGCAGCCGCAGGCGCTTCGGCCGCCTGCTGCGCGGCCGCTACGACATGGCCTATGTGCTGCCGGGAAGCTGGAAATCGGCCTTGATCCCGTTCTTCGCCCGCATCCCACATCGCGTCGGCAATCTGCGCGAGATGCGCTACGGCCTGCTGACGGATGTCGTGCCGCTGCCGGAAAGCCTGAAACGGCGCACCGCACGCGCCTATTTCGGCCTCGCGCGCGGCGGCACCTTTCGCGCGCCGCGTCTTACCGTCGACAAGGCCAATCAGGCCGATCTGCTGGCGCGCTTCGGGCTGACCGGGAAGAAATTCGTGGCGCTCATGGCCGGCGCCGAATTCGGCCCGGCAAAACGCTGGCCGAGCGATCGCTATGCCGGGCTGGCCCGAGACATGATGGCCAAGGGCTTGGGCGTCGCGCTGCTCGGCTCGAAGAACGATGCCGACGTGACCGGCGAGATCGCAGCCCTTGCGCCGGGCGCCGTCGACCTTGCCGGCAAGACACGCCTCGAGGACGCCATCGACCTGATCGCCGCGGCGAAGCTTGCGGTCTCGAACGACAGCGGGCTGATGCATGTCGCCGCCGCCGTCGGCACGCCGATCGTCGCCGTCTACGGTTCGACCTCGCCGGATAACACGCCGCCTCTCAGCGAGCGCTCCGAGCTGATCTGGCTGCATCTGTCCTGCTCGCCCTGCCACAAGAAGGTCTGCCCGCTCGGCCATCTCAACTGCCTGAACACGCTCGACGTCGCGCGCGTCACCGCCGCGGCCGACCGCTTGCTCAAGGTTCCGGCAGCGGCATGAAAGTGCTGATCGTCAAGACATCGTCGATGGGCGATGTCATCCACACTTTTCCCGCCATCGAGGACGCGGTGCGCAATCGCCCCGATATAGATTTCGATTGGTGCGTGGAGGAGCCGTTTGCCGGTATCGTGGCTCTGCATCCGGCGATCGGCACCATTCACAAGGTGGCGGTCCGGCGCTGGCGCAAGCGGCTTCTCGACGAAGCCACGTGGCGCGAGATGGCCGGACTGCGCGGAGCGCTCCGCGCCTCCCGCTACGATCTGGTCATCGATGCGCAGGGCTTATTGAAATCGGCCCTGGTCGCGATCCAGGCCGGCGCGCCGATTGCCGGCTTCGATCGGGCGAGCGCCCGCGAGCCGTCGGCGACGCTGTTTTATCGACACCGATACGCCGTGCCGCGCGACCTGCACGCCATCGAGCGCACCAGACGGCTGTTCGGGCTGGCGCTTGGCTATCAGCCCGACCTGTCGACGCTTCGCTCAGGTATCGTGCCGCCGGCGGGCAACCTGCCTGGCATCGACGGGCAGACCGCCTTCCTGCTGCACGGCACCAGCCGCGAGGACAAGAAATGGCCGGTCGAGGACTGGATCGAAACCGCGCGCCGACTGGCCGACCGGCAGTTCACGCCGGTTGCCACCTGGTCGAACGAGGCGGAAAGGAAAGTGGCGGAAGCCATTGCCGCGGCCGTACCAAGGACGGTGCTGGTTTCGAAATCGCCGCTCGCGGATATTGCCGCGATCCTCGGCCGTTCGACGCTGGTCATCGGCGCCGATACCGGCCTCACCCACCTCGCCAGCGCCTTCGGCCGGCCGACGGTCGCCATCTTCCTGGCGACGGAACCCGGTCTCACCGGCCCGCGCGGGCCTTTCGCATCGACCTTGCTTGCGCCTGCGGGCGGCAGGGTGACGCCGGCTGAAGTGATAGCGGAAGCGGAACGGCTGCTGGCGCTCAGTTCAAAGGCGCCAGCGTGAGGACCTTTTCAGAATTCGCTCTGGCGAGTCGAATGGCGTAGTTTTCGAGAACCGGAGCGGAGCGTACTTAAAGTACGTGAGCACCGGAAGCGCAGAAAACTACGCTAGTCGGCCGCCAGAGTAGAATTATCAAAAGGTCCTCAGATAAACTGCACCTGGACAATCTCGTAGCCTCGGGCGCCGCCCGGAGCATTGACCTCGATGGCATCGCCGACTTCCTTGCCAATCAGCGCACGCGCGATCGGCGATGAAATCGAGATGCGGCCCGACTTCACGTCCGCTTCCTGGTCGCCGACGATCTGATAGGTCTTCTTTTCCTCGGTGTCCTCGTCGACGAGCACGACGGTCGCGCCGAACTTGACCTTGTCGCCGCTGAGCTTGGAGACGTCGATGACCTCGGCGCGCGCGATCAGATCCTCGAGCTCGTTGATGCGGCCTTCATTGAGGCTCTGCGACTCTTTCGCCGCGTGATACTCGGCATTTTCCGACAGGTCGCCATGCGAGCGCGCTTCGGAAATCGCCTCGATGATGCGAGGACGCTCCTCCTGCTGGCGCCAGCGAAGCTCTTCCTTCAATGACGCGAACCCCTCGCCTGTCATCGGGACCTTGATCATAGCCTGACCTTTCTGCCGCCACCCCCGTTTTCGGGAGGGACCTTGTCAATAGGTACAAAAAGAAAACGGTCCGGCAGCCTCGGGCTAACGGAACCGTCTCACCACAATTTCCCTGAATATAGCGATCTTTGCGCGATTTTCACGCCCAAAAATTGAAGTTCGGCAAAATGATCACCGCTTTCGCGGGTCCGGGCTGACGGCGAGCAATAAAAAACCGGCTGCGATTGCCCGCAGCCGGTTCGAGAGGCTTCGAGCCCTGTTCAGCTCCTCAGGAAATGATCGATCTGCTCGGACAGCATGCCATATTCGCGTGAGCCCTTGCCGGTCCGCTTTTCGATTTCCTGGAGCTGCTGCTGCGCGCCGGCGAGATCGCCGATCTGCAGATGCGCCTCGCCGAGATATTCGCGCACCAGCGTGTAATTCGGGTCGATCCGCAGCGCTTCCTCGTAATAGCCGAGGCCGACCGTGACGCGGCCCGAATGGCGGTGCGAATAGCCGAGATAATTGAGGATGCGCGGATCCTGCTTGTTGGCGGCGAGCGTCAGCACCGAGATCGCCTCGTCATAGCGTCCGGCCATCGCCAGATCGTGACCGGCCTCGTAGATGCTGTCGTCGTCCAGCATGCCATATTGCGGCTTTACGCATTTGTTCTTCTTCTTGTCCCAGACCTCGCCCTTCTTGCAGGTGGTGGTCGTCTGGCCACCGCTGCTGCCGCCTTCACCAGCCGCAAAAGCCGGCGCAACGAACAGCGGCAGCGCCGCAATAGCCATGACCTGAACCAGCAAACGTCTGCGCATCGAAGCCTCCGTGAGTGTGACAATGCCAGATTAACGCCGCCTTGGCGCGGTTTCATCCCGAAATGCGGGCGGCCACCGAACTATTTTGAACGGGCCGGACAGAAGCCGATAGCTGCGGACGTGACGCGCGCTTTAATTCCGCTATCATCGGACAAGCGCATCACGTGGAGAAGGACCGTGCAGCAGCGCCTCGAGAAGGAGTGGGAACTTTCGATCGATCCGGATACGGTGCGCCTGTTCATCCTCAAGGCGAAGGCGCTGAGTGCTGCTGTCAACGAGGACTATGATGACGGCGCTGAGCACGAGGTCGAGTTCGACGGCGACACGCATGACAGCCACCATCATGACGGCCTTGTCGAGGAAGCCTCGGAAGACCTGACCGGGGAAGAATTGCGCGAGCTGATCAACGATCTCAATATCGACGAAGCGGCCGAGCTCATCGCGCTCGCCTGGGTCGGGCGCGGTGACTATGAGGCATCCGAATGGACGGACGCGGTGGCCGCCGCCAGGGAGCGCCCCAGGAAGCGCGCGGCCAAATATCTGCTCGGGCTGCCGATGCTTGCCGACTGGCTGGAGGAAGGCCTTGAAGCCATCGGCGCGTAACGCGCCGGTAACCGATTGTGATCGGCCAGGCAGCCGATACAGGCAACTTCGCACCGCGACCGCCGTTTCCGGGCGATGGCAACGCTGAGCCTTTCACGACTTTGCAGATTGGCGCTGCCTGTGGCGGCTGCGATGTTGCTGGTTACGCCGGCCATGGCCAAGCATCATCATCGGCATAAAAGACATCTGCCGCCGGCCAGCCAGAGCGCCGCTCCGGCTCCGGAAACGCCGCCGGCGACCCCGGTTCCAGGATCGCGTCCGCAGGACCTGGAGAACGGCACTGAGAAGTCCGGGCAAGGCAAGCCGCGCGCGGACGGCAGCGACGACTTCCTCAACCAGCAGAAATCGCATCCGAAATGGGACGCCCGTCCGCCGCGCTCGAAGAGCGCTCAATCCGCGCCGCGGACGGAAGCCGAGCCGCAGACGCCGGATGTTGTGCCGACGCCCCCGCAGAAGCCCACCGAACTGGAGCCGGAGCCGCCGGAAACCGCGCCGCAGCCAGCGCAGAAACCCGAACCGCCGGGCGAGGAAAAGATGCTTCCCGATCCGCGCTCGGCCGACATGCCGGCCGAAACGATGCCGGCGGAAGAAACCGCGTGCCGCGAGCGGCTGAAGGCTCTGGGCGTCGAGTTCGAGGAGCACAAGGCCGAGCACGATGCGGAAATCGGCTGCTCGATCCCCTATCCGATAATTCTGAAAACGCTCGGCAAGTCGATCGGCATCAGTCCCGGCACCGAGCTCAACTGCCAGATGGCCGAGGTGGCGGCGCGCTTCATGGCCGAAATCGTCCAGCCCACGGCAAAGGCCGAGCTCGGCGCCGATTTGAAATCGATCGACCAGGGCTCGGCCTTTGTCTGCCGGCCGCGCAACGGCACCCGCAAACTGTCCGAACACGCCTTCGGCAACGCGCTCGACATCGCCAGCTTCACCTTGTCGGACGGGAGGAAGATCGAGGTCGGGCCGACGCCGCCGGAGAAGGACGCAAAATTCCTCGACGCGGTGCGCAAGGCTGCCTGCGGGCCGTTCAAGACGGTGCTCGGACCAGGCGCCGATCCCGACCACGCGCTGCATTTCCATCTGGACCTGGAACCGCGCCGCCACGGCGGAACCTTCTGCCAATAGGTGAATTCCGGAAGTCTTGCCCGCAGCAAGCCAAGAACAGCGCCGCAATTCCGCCCCATGCGTGAATGCCGGCGCTGATCTTTCCTTTACTGTTGGCGTTTAACCTTGTGCCATTCGGGGACAAGGACGCCTTTCAATGGCTCGAAGACTTGGCGCTATGCTGGCAGCGGCGCAACGGAGCAAGCGTGCGCGCATCACGGTCGCCGGGCTGGCCGCGGGCGTCGCCATGGCGGCGATATCGGCCTGCACGACCGGTGACGTCTTTGCACTGCAGCCGGCCGTCGATGTCGGCAGCCAGACGGCAGCCGTGCCGCAGCCCGATGCGCCGCAATATTCCGGAATGCAGCGTCTTGTTCCGTCCAACCCCTATATGACGCAGGTCGCCTATCCGCGCATGGACGAGCCGATGTCGCCTCTCGAGCAGATGCCGGCCAGCGAAATCGACTGCCGCAACGAGCTGAAGCGGATGGGAGTCGTCTATCAGGACGTCCAGCCGATCCATGAGGGCCAGTGCGGCATTGATTATCCGGTAAAAGTCTCGGCCATCGGCAATGTCGCCATGACGCCCGCGGCGACGCTGACCTGCAACATGGCCGCAACCTTTGCCGCATGGACGAAGAACGAGCTGCAGCCGGCCGCCCGCTGGCGCTATTTCTCCGGCGTCAAGGCGATCCACCAAGGCTCCAGCTATTCCTGCCGCAACATCGCCGGCGAAGGCGTGCTGTCCGAGCACGGCAAGGGCAACGCCCTCGACGTCATGAGCATCGAGCTCAACAATGGCGACGACATCGACGTCCGCAAGCCCGGCCTGTTCGCCTTCCGCACGCGCGGCTTCCTCAACAATGTGCGCGCCGACGGCTGCGAGTATTTCACCACGGTGCTCGGCCCAGGCTACAATTACGACCACCGCAACCATTTCCATTTCGACATCAAGAACCGCAAAAGCGGTTACCGCGCCTGCCGCTAGTCTAGATTAGCATTGGGCTTCGGTGGCAGCGATGATCTGCCGGGCGACCAGATCCTGGATACGCCAGAGATTTCTGTCGCGGATCCCGCTTTCCTCCAGCTTGGCGACCGTCCGGAAAAGATATTGCGCCGAGGAGCCCCAATGCCCGGCGGCGCGCGCCAACGTGTGCGCAACCTGCTCCAACGCCAGCCTGCCGGCATAAGCCCTGCCCTCGGGCGCCGCGACAAAAGCCAGCGCACGCAATGGCCCGTCCCTGGTCCGGAGCTTGATCCAGCATGGCACGTTGGTCGGCGGGTTCGCATCTATTTCGCGACGAAGCAGTTGGACGATCTGCCCCTGATGGTCCTCCGCCGGCAGCCGATAGGCGATGCCGTTGCAGCTGCCTCCCCGGTCGAGCGCCAGCATCAACGCCGGCAATTCACGCGTTCCGCGCCAGCGTGTCAGCTTCAGGCAAAATGAACGGTGCCAACCCAGTGCCGTCGCCTGACGCTGCTCTTCATAGATGAACTCTGGATTCCAGATCAGCGAGCCATAGGCAAAGACCCAAAGCGTCTCAGGCCGATATTGCGCAAGCAGCTGTTCGGCCAGACCGTCAAATTCAGCGTCGCTATGCTCGCTTGTTCCGGGCTCGGGACCTGGATCCGGCTCCATGCGCTCGACCCTCGCGACAAGCTCGGCAGTCAGCGCCATTTTCCCGCGGCCTGTCTTTGTCGGTTCCATTTCGCTGCGATGGTAGACGGTCTCCAGATCGCTGGCCATTGATTTCCCGTGATTGTCGCGCAACACATGCCACACGGGATCGAGCGGCGTTCATGAGCCACAGAAGTTTGAGACGACGCGCGGTGATCTGGATCGCGGCTTTCAGCGCCTTCTACGTGATGCTCGCCTATCTCGCCGCGCCGGAATTCTGGACCTGGCGGGAGCGCGGCTTCCGCACCCAGCCCTTCGAGATGGTGACGCATACGCCGCAGGGCATTCCCGGCGACCCGATCAATGTCGGCCTGATCGGCACCGAGAAGGAAATCGTCCACGCCTTCGCCGTCGCCGGCTGGGACACGGCCGATGCCGTGACGCTGCGGACCGCGATCGACATCGGCGAAAGCGTCTTGTTTTCCCGCCCCTACCCCGATGCGCCGATGAGCCGCCTTCTGTTCGAGGGCCGAGCCCAGGACCTGGCCTTCGAGAAGCCGGTCGGCGACAGCGCCGACCGTCGCCACCACGTCCGCTTCTGGCAGACGGACACGGTGGGCGACGACGGCCGCCCGCACTGGCTGGGCGCCGCGAGCTTCGACCGCGGCGTCGGCCTCAGCCACGATACCGGCGCCGTCACCCACCATATCGGCCCCGACATCGACGCGGAGCGCGACTTCCTGATCGGCGATCTGAAGGCCGCCGACCTGCTGGCCTCCACCAGCGAGATACCCGGGATCGGCGCCACCAAGGCCGGACGCAATGGCGGCGGCGATCCCTATTTCACCGACGGCATGGCCATTATCGGCGTTCTGAAGACGCAGCAGTGACGGCGCACTGTCACGCGCGCGCTGACGCCGAAGGTGCGCGTCGTGGTCGACGCGTTTGTCGGGCATTTTTCGGCGCCGCTTTGGGATGCCGCCTGAACAGCGCGCCTGTCATGTTCCAAAAATACCCGCGGGCTATTTTCGAACGCACTGCAGCAATGCTATTGACCGCCCATGCTATATGTTGAAATCGCCGTCGTGGCCGTCCTCATTCTGGTGAACGGCCTCTTGTCGATGTCGGAGCTAGCCATCGTCTCGTCGCGGCCCGCCCGCCTCAAGGCGATGATCGACCGCAACGTCAGGGGCGCCGGCCGCGCGCTGGCGCTCGGCTCTAACCCCGGCAAGTTCCTGTCCTCGGTGCAGATCGGCATCACCCTGGTCGGCGTTCTCTCCGGCGCCTTTTCGGGCGCCACGCTCGGCGAAAGGCTGGCGCAATATCTGGCGTCGACCGGCATCCGCGAAAACATCGCCGATCCTGTCGGCGTCGGCATCGTGGTCGCTTTGATCACCTATGCCTCGCTCATCGTCGGCGAGCTGGTGCCGAAGCAGATCGCGCTCAAGGATCCGGAGCGCGTCGCGGTCAGAGCCGCGCCGGCAATGACCATCCTCGCCACCTTCTCGGCGCCGCTCGTCTTCCTGCTCGACCTCTCGGGCCGCGCGGTGCTTTGGCTGCTTGGGCAGGCCGGCGAGACCGAAGAGAAGGTCACCGACGAGGAGATCAAGATGCTGGTCGCCGAGGCCGAGCATCACGGCACCATCGAATCCGATGAGCGCCGCATGATCGCAGGCGTCATGCGCCTCGGCGACCGCGCCGTGCGCGCCGTCATGACGCCGCGCACCGAGGTCGACTGGCTGAACCTGCAGTCCGACGAGACCACGGTCAAAAAGCTTCTGATGGATACCCAGCACTCGCGCCTGCCCGTCGGCGACGGCAATGTCGACGCCATGGTCGGCGTCATCCAGACGCGCGACGTGCTGGCCGCCCTTCTGGCCGGCAGGGTGCTGGATCCGCGCCAGCATGTGCGCGCCGCCCCCATCGTGCATGATCAGGCCGACGCGCTCGATGTCCTGCAGAAGCTGAGGGAATCGGACGTGCCGATGGCCCTCGTTCACGACGAATACGGCCATTTCGAAGGCATCGTCACCCCGGCCGACATCCTCGAAGCCATCACCGGCGTGTTCCGCTCCGACCTCGAAGCCGGCGAGGAGGAAAACGCCGTCAAGCGCGAGGACGGCTCCTGGCTGCTCGCCGGCTATATGCAGGCCGACGAGATGGCCGAGGTGCTTGGCATCGACCTTCCCGAAAACCGCGACTACGAAACCGTCGCCGGCTATGTGCTGTCGCATCTCCACCATCTGCCGACCACCGGCGAATGCGTCGACGCGCAAGGCTGGCGCTTTGAGGTGGTCGACCTGGACGGCCGCCGCATCGACAAGCTGATCGCCACCCGCCTGCCCGAGGGCCACCGCCCTGTGGCGCGCTGAGGACGAAATTTATGTGGTAACCAACTCGCCGTCAGCTTTGCGGCGGGAGGCGCCCAGTCTGCTTTTCGGCAGGCCCACCAACAAGCTGCCGCCCCCGACCGTACAGGGTCGCCGCATAGAGAAGGCGCAGATAGCGTTTCGATCATTCCGTCTCATCCGCCGATATAGGCCGCCAATTCGTCAGGGGTTCCCTTGGGAAAGGCCTGCTTCAAATAGTCGAGGAACGCCGATACGCGGACGCTGAGCAAGCGTCGGGACGGATAGAGCGTCCATAGGGCGATGTCCGGGCCGTCGACATCGCCCCAATGCACCAGCGTTCCAGCAGCCAGATCGTGACTTACAAGCGAGATCGGCAAACGTCCGGCGCCGACGCCCGCCCGGACGGCATCGCGGAACATCAGGAGCGACGAAAGGCGAAGGACTGGCTCAATCGCGATGCGTGATCGTCCGGTCGGCGTCACGATGTCCCAGGCGGCAACGCGCTCGCCGGATTCCCGCACGACGGCCGGAACGGCGAGATCGTCGGTCGGTCTGGCGAGGCCCGGACTCGCGACCACCACCAGCCGGTCGCGCAGGAACACCCGTCCGACAAGACTTTCATCGGGCTCAGGATTGACCCGGATCACCAGATCGTACCCCTCCTCGATCATATCGACGGCCCGGTCTTCCGTCGTGACCTCGAGCCGGATTTCCGGATATTTCAGTGCGAACCCGGCGGCCAGCTTCCCCATCGCAGTTTGGGAGAAGAGCAGCGGTGCGCTGATCCGCAGCCTGCCCCGCGGCGTGTGTCCGCCCGAAGCGATCGCCGTCGCGGTTTCGTCCAGTTCGGTCAGCAACGCTCCCGTCCGCTCGAAGAGCGCCCGTCCTTCCTCGGTGAGCTTCAGCGCGCGCGCCCCGCGCTCGAACAGACGCAAGTCGAGGGCGGCCTCCAGTTCCGCGACCCGGCGAGACAGGGTCGCCTTCGGGCGCCCCGCGGCGCGCGCCGCCCTTCCAAACCCTCCGTGCCGGGCAACCAGATTGAAATCAGCGAGGGCGAGAAGGTCCATCTGTTCCAACATTGAGACGCTGTGTCCAAATATAGCGCCTATCGGTTCGAATGTGGATCACTCATTTACGGGATGTCTTTTGACCCAAACCCGGAGTGAACCCCATGACCATTCTCGTTACCGGCGCGACCGGCAATGTCGGCAGCCAAGTCGTCAACCAACTCGTCAAGCGCGGCGCCGATGTCCGTGCGCTTGTCCGCGACCCTTCGAAGGCGAACTTCCCTGCGAGCGTCGCCGTGGTGCAGGGCGACCTGATCGACGTCGATTCTCTGCGCAGCGCCTTCTCGGGCGTTTCCACCCTATTTCTGCTCAATGCCGTGGTGCCCGACGAATTCACCCAGGCGCTGATCGCGCTCAACTTGGCCCGCGAGGCAGGCATCGAACGCATCGTCTACCTGTCGGTGATCCACGGTGAGCTTTACGCGAACGTGCCGCACTTCGCCGGCAAGCTCGCGGTCGAGCGGATGATCGAGCAGATGGGCGTCAACGCCACCATCCTTCGTCCGGCCTATTTCATGAACAACGAGTTCATGATCAAGGACGTGATCCTCAGCTATGGCGTCTATCCGATGCCGATCGGCAGCAAAGGCTTGGCAATGGTCGACGCGCGCGACATAGCCGAGGTCGCGGCGATCGAGTTGCTTCGCCGCGAGCAGACCGAAATTGCCCTCCCGCTCGACCGGATCAACCTCGTCGGTCCCGACACCCTGACCGGCACGGATGTCGCCGGCATCTGGACCGAGGTCCTGGGCCGCCAGATCGCCTATCCCGGCGAAGACCTGGCAGGCTTCGAACAGAACCTGCGGCAGTTCATGCCGGGTTGGATGGCATTCGACATGCGCCTGATGGGCGAGCGCTTCATCAGCGAGGGCATGATTCCCGACGCTGGCGACGTCGACCGCCTGACCAAGCTGCTGGGCCGTCCGCTACGCACCTATCGCGACATCGCCGCAGAAATCGCCGCCGCGGCCTGACGCCGGCGGCAGCCTGCCACCCCAACATCAATCCCAAGGATACGATTATGATCTACTCAACCGCCACCGTCCCGGTGAACCCGGAAGGCGCGACCAGGCTGACCCGTGCGCAAGCCTGGGCTGGCCTGGAGCTCAAGGCTCGCGACGCCCGCGAATTCCTGCCGCCCGGCCTCTGCACCCGCTGCGATGTCGTGGAAGAAAGCGCGACGCATTTCGTGCGCGAAGCGACCATCGCGGGTGCAGATCTGCGCGAGATCATCACGCTTGAACCGGAGAGCAAAGTCACATTCTTCCAGGCCACCGGGCCGCGCGAGGGCGCGATCATCAACGAACTGTTCGAGGGCGCCGACGGCACGCTCCATCTGCGCTTCTACTGCTATCTCGGCCGGCGCGGCAAAGAGCCGAACGGCCCAGAGGAGCAGGCCGAACAGGCGCAGTTCGACGGCGACCAGGGCTACAAAGCTGCCCTGCTGTCCACACTGAAGCGCACCCGCGAGTTGCTCATGGAGGGCCGGCTCTGACCATCACCCATGAACATCAACCAGGGACCTTCTCTCGTCGGCTTGGCTATTCTCGGACGAAGGTGTCGAGGCTGATGCCGAAGGCACGCCAGGTCCCCACCCGCTTGCGGGAAGCGGTTTCGCCCTCTTTGCCGGTGATGGTGCTGCCGGCCACTGTCAGCCACATCGTCTCCAGCTTGCCGTCCCGCAAAATGCCGGTGTAGCTCACGGCGGCGGGGCCGGCCGTACCCTCGCCGGCGGCCGTTACTCCAATCACGTCGCCATGCGCGATGCCGGATATCGGCACGGTCTGTCCATAGAAGCTGCTGTCTTCGAGCGCCGTGCGAAACGTGCCTTCAATCCGGCTGCCGTCCTCGCCGGTGATGTCGAGGACGGACCCATACTGATTGCGCCATCTGCCAAGCCAAGGCATCCCGCTCCTCCACGACTGTGCTGTCTTCGTCTTCGGTGGATTCGGGGCTGCATCTAACGCGCCGTTCCGAGCGGTCAACAGCGAGACGGCCAAAGGGATCAGCCTGGGATCCAGGCAAGACAGACAGCTCCGCAAATGGAAAGGGGCAGCGCTGGCGCCGCCCCTTTCTCATTGGGAGGACAGTATCGATCGACCGCTCAGGCGGCCTGGGCTTCGCCGGCGATCGCATCGGCGGCGCGAGCCGCTTTCAGCACCCTTGCCCACCAGGCGACGTCGTTGACCAGGGCGGCGGCGGACTGGTTCAGGTGCTCGAGATCTTCGAGCTTCTTCTCGCCCTGGCGAACCGCAAGGAAATCGCCCCAGGCGATGTGCACCGCCGACTTGACCGGCGCCATCTGCAGCTCGACGGCGATCAGCCGAAGGTGCTCGATCGCGCGCGAGCCGCCGACGCTGCCATAGCCGACAAAGCCGGCCGGCTTCTTGTTCCACTCATTGGCGGCGTAATCGATGGCGTTCTTCAGCACAGCGGTCGGGGCGTGATTGTATTCGGCGGCGGTGAAGATGAAGCCGTCGAACTCGGCGACCTTCTTCTGCCAGCGCTGCGCCACTTCGTTCTGCGACGGCGCCCAGGCGGAGGAAGCGACCTCGTCGAAGAAAGGCAGCGGCCAGTCGCGCAGATCGACGATCTCGACATCGATATCGGCGTGCGACTTGGCGATCTTGGCGATCCACTGCGTCGGCACGTCGGCGAAGCGGGCGGCGCGCGTCGAACCGACGACAATGGCGATTTTGGGCTTGGACATAAGGGGCTCTCCTTGCGGGAATTTCTGGTATCGTTTGGATACCGGCGCTATATGTGATACTGACAAATCGGCGCGCAAGGAGGCACTTCTTTGTTACTGAGGCACCCGCACAACACCGAGGACTGCCGGGCCGTTTCAGAAATCCTGCAACGGGTCGGCGACAAATGGACGGTGCTCGTGGTCGGCAAGCTCGGCGGCGGACCAATGCGCTTCAACGAATTGCGCGCCGCCGTTGGCGGAATTTCGCAAAAGATGCTGACCACCACCTTACGCGGTTTGGAGCGTGACGGCTTCGTCACGCGCAAAGTGTTTCCGACCATTCCGCCACGTGTCGATTACGAGCTCACCCAACTCGGCCACGAGCTGCTCGTGCCGGTCGGCGCGCTCGGCGAATGGGCCCGCAAGAACACCAATCGGGTCCGCGAAGCGCGCGCGAAATTTGACAGCCTGCAGGCCTGAAGCCATTGCAATGCAAGGATTTTTGACCGGCCGATGAACCGTGCACTTGAGCGTCGGTCGCATCGCGCTTTCGGTTTTGATCGGAGCCTCCGCGGTTCCGCCGCCGGCGTCGCCGGGCAGCCGCTTCGCCAAGGAGACCCGTCTTTAGCCGCCACCGATCAGACGCTTGGGGCAGTGCTGTCGCAGCACGCCGTCGAGCAGCTCTTGAATTGCGCGGCCATCTTGCCGACCGCCGTCCGATCCCGCATGCAGGCGACGTGTGGAAGACCTGTGCTGACTTCCATGTAGGCCGTTACGCCGAGCAGGCAGACCAAAGCAACAAGGGCTGCCACGAGCCAGCCGTTCAGCATATGTTGACGCATTGTCTTTCCCCCTGCGCCTACAAGGTGGGGCGTGAAGGCAACCATTGGATGTCGCGAAGCAAATCTCCCGCGCAGGCGTTGTTACAGAGCGGCAAGTCTGGGGAGAATCAGTATCCCGCCGGAGCGTCAGCTCTCGGCCGGAACCGGCTTCGGCTTGCCTTCGCCGTCGAGCGCCACCATGACGAAATCGGCATGGGTGACCTTCTCCATCAAGTCGGAAAGGTAGCGCTGCGCCCAGGCTTCGACCTTGAGCACCATCGAGGTGCGGCCGACGCGCTCGACATGGGTGTAGATGCAGAGCGTGTCGCCGATCTTCATCGGCTTGGCGAAGGACATCTCCTTGACCGCGGCGGTGACCACGCGGCCCTTGGCGCGCTCGGCGGCGCGGATGCCGCAGGCAAGGTCCATCTGCGCCATCACCCAGCCGCCGAAGATGTCGCCGGCCGCATTGGCGTCGGACGGCATGGCGAGCGTGCGCAAGGTCAGATCGCCAAGGGGTTTTCCGTCCGCGTAATGCACCATGGCGAAATCCTCAAAGGGCAGCTTCTGTTGCGTATCAATGCGACCGCCATGTCGCAAGCTCTGGTAAAAGCGAAATGTGCCCCACTGCGCCGGTCGCTTTTTTCACAAGCCATGCCGGAAGCCACGGCGACGCCGCAAGCCCGCAATGTCTAGGGTAAGCCCAATGTTGCGGAGCCCGCTTTTCCATCATGCAGACTTATGATTTCATCGTCGTCGGCTCGGGTTCGGCCGGCTCGGTCGTTGCCGACAAATTGTCGGCGTCGGGCCGCTTCTCGGTGCTGGTGCTGGAGGCCGGCGGAACCGACCGGCGCTTCTATGTCCAGATGCCGCTCGGCTACGGCAAGACCTTCTTCGACCCGGCTGTCAACTGGAACTACAAGGCCGATCCGGATCCGGGTCTCAGCAACAATGCCGACCACTGGCCACGCGGCAAGCTGCTTGGCGGCTCGAGCTCGATCAACGCCATGGTCTTCATCCGGGGCGCGCGCGAGGACTTCGATGCCTGGGCCGCTGCCGGCAATCCCGGCTGGGCGTATGATGACCTCCTGCCCTCCTTCAAGGCGCTGGAAGATAATGCGGCGGGCGCTGACCAGTGGCGCGGAGTCGGGGGCCCTTTGCACATCACGGACTGCACGAACGCGGTGCATCCGCTGACCAAGCGCTATCTTGCCGCCGCACAGCAGGCCGGGCTGCCGCTCAATCCGGACTTCAACGGCGCCTCCCAGGAAGGCGTCGGCGTCTATCAGATCACGACGAAGAACGGACGCCGCATGTCGGCCGCCCGCGCCTTCCTGCGGCCGGCGATGAAACGCGGCAATGTCCGTGTCGAAACCAACGCCCTGGCGACGAAAATCCTGTTCGAGGGCAAACGCGCCGTCGGCATCGAATACGAGCAGAACGGGCAGAAGAAGACGGCTCGCGCGGGCCGCGAGGTGATCCTGTCGGGCGGCTCGATCAACTCGCCGCAGTTGCTGCAGCTGTCCGGTATCGGCCCTGCGGCATTGCTGGCCGACCTCGGCATCCCGGTCGTCCATGCCAACGACAATATCGGCGCCAATCTGCAGGACCATGTCGGCATCAACTACACCTTCAAGGGCAAGCTGCCGACGCTCAACCAGATCCTGCGCCCGTGGTGGGGCAAGCTGCTGGTCGGCATGCAATACATCCTCTTGCGCTCCGGTCCGCTGTCGCTGTCGATGAACAATGCCGGCGGCTTCTTCCGCACCGACCCGTCGATGACGCGGCCGAACATGCAGCTCTATTTCCAGGCCTTCTCCACCGTCATCCCGAAGAGCGGCGAGCGCCCCATCCTGACGCCCGACCCCTGGCCGGGCTTCTCGATCGGCCTGTCCAATTGCCGGCCCTCGAGCCGCGGCGAGATCATGATCCGCTCGAAGGATCCGCGCGACTATCCAAGGATCACGCCCAACGCCTATTCGACCAATGCCGATGTCGACGAGATGCTGGCGGCGGTGAAGTTCGTGCGCAAGATCGCCTCGATGCCGGCCATGGCCGAGATCATCGAGGAAGAGGTGCTGCCCGGCCCCTCGATCCAGTCGGACGCCGACCTGATCCAGGATTTCAGGAAACGCTCCGGCACCGTCTATCACCCGGTCTCGACCTGCCGCATGGGACCGGACCCCGCGCGCGCCGTCGTCGACCCGCGGCTTCGGGTGCATGGGTTGGACGGCCTGCGCGTCATCGACGCTTCGATTTTCCCCGACAACATCACGGGCAACACCAACGCCGCCGCGATCCTGACCGGATGGAAAGGCGCCGACCTGGTTCTGGAGGATCACAAATGAAAATCACCGACGTGAAGACCTGGGTTGTCGGCAACCCGCCGCCCGGCATCGGCGGCAAGTATTTCATCTTCGTCAAGCTCACCACCGATGGCGGCGTGGTCGGCTATGGCGAGGCTTACAACGCCACCTTCTCCGCGCATGTCACCGCGACGATGATCGAGGACATGGCCGAGCGCTATCTCGTCGGCCGCGATCCGCACGACATCGAGAATTTCTTCCGCCGCGCCTATTCCTCCGGCTTCACCCAGCGCCCCGACGTTTCCGGCATGGGCTGCTTCTCGGCGCTCGAAATGGCCTGCTGGGACATCGTCGGCAAGGAGGCCGGCAAGCCGGTCTACAAGCTGCTCGGCGGCCAGGTGCACGAGACCCTGCGCTCCTACACCTACCTCTATCCGCACACCGGCAGCGTCCATTCGGAAGATGCGCGCGGCAAGAACGTCTACAATGACCCCGATATGGCGGCCGCCTGTGCGCTCGAATATGTCGAGCAGGGTTTTAATGCCGTGAAGCTCGATCCGGCCGGCCCCTACACCGCCTATGACGGCCATCAGCCGCGCTTGATCGACATCGACCTGTCGGCGCGCATGGTCAAGGCGATCCGCGAAGCAGTCGGTAACAGGGCGGATATCCTGTTTGGCACGCATGGCCAGTTCACCGCCTCGGGCGCGCTGCGCCTCGCCCGCGCCATCGAGCCCTACGATCCGCTGTGGTTCGAGGAGCCGGTGCCGCCTGATATGCCCGAGGTGATGGCGCAAGTCGCCCGCCAGACCTCCATCCCGATAGCAACCGGCGAGCGGCTGACGACGAAGTTCGAGTTCGCCCGCGTCATCGAGAACCGCGCCGCGACCATCCTGCAGCCGGATCTCGGCCGCTCCGGCGGCATTCTCGAGACCAAGAAGATCGCTGCCATGGCCGAAGCCTACCACATCCAGGTGGCGCCGCATTGCTATTGCGGCCCGATCGTCGGCGCCGCCAACATCCAGCTTGCCGTGACGCTGCCCAACTTCCTCATCCTGGAATCGCTGAAGCAGTGGGACGGTTTCCACGCCACGCTGCTCAAGAAGAAGATCGAATGGCAGGACGGCAACGTCATCCCCTCGAAGGAGCCCGGCCTCGGCGTCGAGCTCGACGAGGCGGTCTGCGAGGCCCATCCCTATAGCGGCAAGGAGCTGCATCTGCAGATGATGCAGACGCCGCTGATGCCGTGAGCCTCGCTTATGCCTTCGTCGGCCTTGGCCATCTCGGCGGCAACCTTGCCGCTAGCCTGCTGCGCAACGGCTTTGCCGTCACCGTCTTCGACCGCGACCCGGCGCCGGTCGAGCGCCTGGTCGCGCTCGGTGCATCGGCGTCGGGTAGCCCCGCCGAGGCCGCTGCCCGCGCCGGCAATGCAATCACCTGCCTGCCCTCGCCGAAGGTCAGCGAAACTGTGCTCGCCGGCCCCGACGGATTGCTCCAGGGCCTGCCCGCGGGCGGCACCTGGATCGAGATGTCGACCAATGGCCGTGACGAGATTTTACGACTCGCCGCGCTGGCATCGGCACAAGGCATCGAGACGCTCGAATGCCCGGTGACCGGCGGCGTGCATCTGGCCGCAGTGGGCAGGATCACGGCGCTCGTCGGCGGCGATGCGGCGCTCTACGAACGCCATCGTCCGGCCATCGAGGCGATGTGCGCGAAATCCTTCCTGATGGGCCCGGTCGGCTCGGCGGCGGTGATCAAGGTCATCACCAATATGCTCGCCTTCATTCATCTCGTCGCTGCCGGCGAAGCGTTGATGCTGGCGAAGCAGGGCGGGCTCGATCTCGCCCAGGCCTACCACGCCATCGTCGCCTCTTCCGGTAACAGCTTCGTCCACGAAACCGAAAGCCAGCTCGTGCTCAACGGCTCCTACGACATCGGCTTCACCATGGACCTGGCACTGAAGGACCTCGGCTTCGCGCTTGCCATGGCCAGGGATTTCGGCGCGCCGCTCGATCTTGCCACCCGCGTCAACGCGATTTTCGAAGAGGGTAAGCGCGCCTATGGTGGTGGTGCCTGGTCGACACAGATCGTCAAGCTGCTTGAGGATGAAGTCGGCGTGGAGCTTCGCGCGCCGGGCTTTCCGGCGAAGCTCGAACTGTAACCCGGCAGAAATTAGCCAGCTGTTTCAATTGCCTGACCGCACCGGCTGAATCGGCCTCTTAGCCGGCTGATTCAACCTCTCAGCGTCAGCGCGCCGGGCAGGATCTCGAACGTCGCCGGAATTCGGCCTGGCGACTCGCCGTCTATGTCGACCAGCGCGCCGTTCTTCTCGGCATCGCCGAGCGGCTCGACCAGCACCTTGCGGCCACGCAGGATGGTGATTGCCGGATGGTTGCGGTGGCGCCCGCCGTAGAGCAGGCGGAGGTCGCGGATCAGCCCAAGCTTGCCGGCGGCCCGCAGGATGATGATATCGAACTGGCCGTCGGCGAGCTCGGCGTCCGGCGCTATCATCATGCCGCCGCCGAAGAATTTGCCGTTTGCCACCGCGACCAGCGCCATGCGCGCCTCGACCGGCTCGCCGTCGTCGATGGTGATCCTGACATCCTGGAAGCGGTAGCGGATGAACTCCAGCACGGTGCGCCAGAAGAACAGCGCCTTGGCCGAGACCCTGCCCTTGCGCTTGTCGGCATTGACGGCGCGATCCGTCGCGCCGGACAGGCCGAGGCTGGCAATGTTGATGAAGTGGCGGCTGGCCAGCGCGCCGTGGTCGTCGATGTAGCAGATGCGGCCGGCGTCGATTTTTCGCGCATTGGAATCGGCGATCCGCTTCAGCGCGGCATCGATGCCGCGCGGCAAGTCGAGCCCGCGCGCGAAGTCGATGCCGGTACCACAGGGCAGAAGGCCAAGCGCGGCTTCCTGGCCGGTCTCATCTTGTGCCTGCAGCAACCCGTCGGCCACCTCGCTTGCGGTGCCGTCGCCGCCTGCCGCGATCACCAGGTCGCACCCGCTGGCGGCGAGATCGATCGCCAGCCGCTCTGCGTCGCCGCTGGCCTGAGTTTCCCGCAAGTCGAAATCGCCGAAATTCCTGTTGAGCGATGCCGCGGCCTCCGCCCAATGCCGCTTGAGCCTGCCGCCGCCGGCAATCGGATTGAGAACCACCCCGACTTTCAAGTCGACCTCCCCCGAGGCAAGTCGCGCAACTAGTACCCAAAGTCTTTTGCCGACATTGAAACGCGGACCGGGCGCCGGAGCAAGGCTCCAACGTCGAGCGGTCACAGAAAAGCGGGGCAGGCTGTCTAAGCGGTTCGGCCGCCGGATTCCGCGGCTTTTGCCATTGGTCCCCGATAATCCCGCTATCCACAGGCGCGCCGGCATTCCCTGGAACCCTTGCCCGGCGTACATTCAACCCATCTCAGGCGGCTACCGAACGCCCAGCCGAAAGGCAAAAGCGCAAGGCGGATTTCCTGAGGCCCGTACGGCCCAGAACGAGAGCAGGCTCGCCTGTTTGAGGGACGGATGCCGAGACCTACGGGTGCCGCGGAAAGCGTGCCAACGCCGACGGCGGACCGATGCTGCCATGAAGGCCGGTGAAAACCTTCGATGGCACGCTGGGCGAAGCCCGCAAGGGTGGAGATCGGCGTGGTCTGGAACGGGAGCTGCCCTTCGGGCGGCGACTGGCAGGACCGTCAAAATCAAGGCTGGCCTGGCGCGACGACTTTACGGAAGTTGCTGCCTTGACTGGTTCCTGATCTGACAGGGAGGCGCTGGGAGAAATCCCAGCGCCGACTGTCTTTTTGGCCCGCCGCACAGGCTACCGCGCCTCCCGGGCCGTCCGCCGCGGATGCTTTCCGGCCATAGTCGCCGGCCAAGCAACCTTCCGTAACGCATCGACACGCACAATCCACAATCGCGGCCAAATCCCGCCTTGTTCCCGGGCGATTGATCGGTTTGGGAACATTTAAGGGACAAGACCGTGATCAAGACCGCCCTTGTCGCCATGACCATTGTCGGCTGCGACTGCGACGCCAAGCTCTGCGAATATATCGGCGAGACGCCGGCCAAGTGGGCGACGCTCGCCGACTGCGAAGCGGCGATGAAGAGCCAGATGCTGCACCAGCGCAATTTCGACTATCCGCTGGTTTCAGGCATTTGCCGCGTCAAGGGCTCGGCCTCTTCCTCCGAGCTTGCCGAGAAAGCTTCCAGGCCGGATCTGAAACCCAGGAACCGCGTTGTCGAAACCATCGCCCCGCTGCCGCCCGAGCTCGACCATCGCCCGAGCGCTCCGGTCGGCGGAACGGTGACCGCCAGCGAAACGGAATCGGCAAAGCCCGTGGCCTTCGACGGGTCGGTCGATGGCGGCCGCGCCGTGCTTTACCGCACCAAGGCCGGCTATGCCGTGGTCAAGACCGACCTCAGCCGCGCTGCCGGCGCAACGGTGGACGTGGCGAAGCGCTCGGCAAGCTGGCTGGCCGGATTGACCGGGCTGTAAGCCTGCCCAAGGTTCAGGTCGGCCCGAACAGCCATTCCCTTATCATTGCCCGATGACAATAGGGCCGCTTCGCAACCGCAGACCGGATTGATCAAGCCGACACATTGCCCGAAGATAACGCACAGGATATTGGCCTTCACCGGGGGGTGTCATGACAATTGCCGTTCGTATCGCGTTATCCCTGCTGCTGGCGCTCGCTCCCTTGCATGCCAGGGCGGAAGGCGACGACAAGGCTATGGTGATCGCATCCGACGACGCCGAGATGGCGGCGGCGGTCGAGAAGGCGCGATCCAGCCTGGATGAATTCCTGAACCTGTCCGACGCTCCGCCGCCGGGAACCGACAGGTTCAAGCTGAAGGTGATGATCGTCGACGGCAAGGCGACGGAGCATTTCTGGGTCATTCCCTTCAAGCGGACGGCCAACGGCTTCGTCGGGATATTGGCGAACGAGCCGGAAATCGTCCGCAACGTCGTCCTTGGCCAGAACATCGAATTCACCAGGGACGACATCTCCGACTGGGGCTACACCAGGAACGGCCGCCAGGTCGGCAGCTTCACCGTCTGCGTGATGCTCAAGAAGATGTCGAAGAAAGAGGCCGAGTACATGCGCGCCCAATACGGCTTCGATTGCTGAGGTCTATCGCCCACTTCCCGCCATGGGAAAAATCGCCACCAGTCGGGCCGCGACCCGCTGCTTGAGCACTCCATCCAGAACTTCGATCGGCAGCAGCCGCTCATGGTTGCCTGCACGCAGCCGCACGAAGAAATGCAGCCTATAGGCAGCGATCCTACCCCGCGTGGCCGGATCGGCGCTGACATCGACGACGAATATCGAGCCGATGCGTGCCGGCCATGGCAGTCTGGCGAGCGCAGTGCCGAGGAAATCGCCAAGGCCGTAGGCGATCACGCTGTCGCCGATGCGCTCGATGGGCTGCACGACATGCGCGTGATGCCCCGCGATCAGCCGGACGCCGCGATCCGCCAGCCGTCTCGCCAGCGCCCGCGTCGCAGGTCGTGGAAAATGCCGGAACTCCCAGTCCCAGTGCGGCACGGCGCAGATGAGATCGATGCCGGATGCAGCGTCGCTCGGCCATTCGGCGGCATGCATCGAGATGCGTTCTTCGAACGGCGCGGCATCCGTGTTGCGCCAGAGCGTGAAAGCCGCAAAGCCGATCGTCAGCGGTCCGGCCGCATGACGCTGGAGGGGCCCGCCGGCAACCGTGCCGATGGTCCGGACCCCGAGCCGGTTCAGCGCAGCGAGCGTTTCGTCGAAACCGGCGATGCCCTGATCGAGCACGTGGTTGTTGGCCAGGGACAGAACGAGCCTGTCGCGCGCGATGCCGGCGGCTGCGAGCGCATCGGCCAGGAAATGCTCGCTCATCGCATGATGCGTGCCGAGCCGCGTGCCTATGACCGCGCGTGCTCGTTCGACGATCGGACTTTCGCAATTGCCGATCACGAGGTCGGCGGATGAAAGCAGCGTCGTGATTGCCGGATCGCAATCCGGCGCATCGCGGTTGGCGACTGCCGAAATGTCGCCAATAAACGCCAGCCGCACCTTCCGTGTGGGCTGCGGATCGAGCAACGTCGCCGCGGGCGCCGCGAAGCCGCTTCTGTCGCCGGCAAGCGACGGTCTCAGCAGGCGCGGCAGCCATGACAGTTTATAGGCAAGCGGATAGTTCGACACGGGCCCATCCAGTTTCGCCCTGTGTAGACTGTCTGATGGATAGGTTGAAGCGGGTTGCTGGCGATCCCGCGGCGGGCATCTCGGACTGACCGAAATCCGTGTATGCTCACGACGTGGAGCAGTGGAGGGCGATGACGATGCGTAGAGTGATCCTTGCAGCAGCCTTGTTTGCATTCCTGCCGGCGTCCGTTGCCTGGGCGGAGATGCCGGACGCGGCCAAGTCCATGTTCGAGGCGAAGAGCGTGGCCGACCGGAACACGGCGCTGTCGACGTTGGAGGCGGCAGCGGCCAAGGACCCGGCCTCGGCCTATGCGGCCGGCGCCGGCGAATTCTTCACCGCGCTTGAGCTCCTCGCCGGCGGACTGCATCGCCACGGTTTCGAGAGCCCGAAATCCTTCATGCTGCCGCTGATGCGGTTGCCCGTGCCCGACAATCCCAACCCGCAGCCGCTGACCTACGAAGAATTCCGCGCCATCCTTGTCGCCTTCCGCGACCGGCTGGAGAAATCCGCCGCCACGCTCGGCTCCGTGCCAAAAGATGCCGATATCGGCATGGTGGTCGATCTCACCCATGTCGGCATCGACCTCAACGAGGATGGCAAGCTCGCGCCCGACGAAAGCATCGCCGCCATCATGGCGTCGCTCTCACGCGGCAGCGTCGAACCGAGCGATGCCGCGCCTTCGCTCACCTTCCGCTTCGACCGCGCCGAAGGTTTTTGGCTGCAAGGCTATGCCGAGTTCCTGATGGCGCAGGCCGATTTCTGGCTGGCGCATGATTTCCGCAATGCCTTCGACGGCTCGTTCCACATGCTGTTCCCCCGCGCGAAACTGCCATTGCAGGACACGCTTGTGCCGCTGGACGGCGGCATGAGCGGCAACATGTTCGCCTCGGAATGGCGCTTCGCCGATTTCATTTCGCTGGTGCATCTCGTCAACTGGCCGGTGATCGAGCCGGAACGCCGGCAGGCCGCGCGACGCCACCTGCTGGAAATGATCCGCCTGTCGCGCGAAGATTGGAAATCGATCCTGGCCGAGACCGACAATGACCGTGAATGGCTGCCGGGACCGCAGCAGAAGGGCGTCAACCCGCTGACCGGCCTCGAGGTCGGCGAGGAACAGGTGCAGGCCTGGCTCGCCACGCTGACGATAGCCGAGGATCTTCTTGAAGGCCGCGCGCTGCTGCCGCATTTCCGCATCACCGGCAAGGGCATCAACATGAAGCGCTTCTTCGACGAGCCGAAACCTTTTGACCTGGTCCTTTCGATCACCGGTCCCGGCATCGCGCCCTATCTCGAAAGCGGCAAGATCCTCACCAGCGACGATTTCGACCAGATCCAACGCGAGTTCGGCGGCGCCGGTTTTTTGACCTTTGCGCTGTGGTTCAATTGAGGCCCGCGGTCTTAGGTTCCTCGCCCCCATGAAATGGGGGAGAGGTGGCTCGGCGAAGCCGAGACGGAGAGGGGGGCGCCGGTCCGGGCGGCGAAAAGCGCTTTGAAGAGAAGAGCTTGCGCCTTACGAAATCCCCTCTCCGTCCGCTTCGCGGACACCTCTCCCCCGCCTCTGGCGGGGGCGAGGAACCGAACCTTCGAGGTCGACGCCGTCCCCCTGGCTATCGTCAGAAAATTGCGCCCTGATAAAGCACCGCTTGCGCCTCTTCCGGCGCGAAGCGCCGCGCCAGGGTGCGGAAGGCGCTGTGGACGCCGTCGCGGTCGAGGTTGCAGCTTCTGAGATGGCGGACGGCCAGCGTCGGATCGAATTCGGTGCGCCCGTGCAGGACCCGCTGATTGTCGAAGACCAGCACCTCGCCGGGCTGCAGCTGGTGCCGGAACTGGTTCGCCGGATCGCAGATCAGCCGCGTCAGCTCGGCAAGCGCTTCGATCAGCCCGTCGATCTCATCGACAGCGCCCGTCTGCGGCGCCAGGCAGCGATCGTTGTAGCGTATGCCGGTGACGGCGCCGCTCGCGTCGAGGCTGATGACATGCGCCTCGGCGCTGAAGAACACGTCGCCGGCATGCTCGCGATGGAAGGTGACGCCATGACGGGTCAGCAGGTCGAAGAGCTCCGGTCTGTTCCTGCGCATCCGTTCAGCGACTTGAAAGCCGTCGACCATCAACGAGGTGCCGCCGCTGCCGGCGCCGGTCCTGATGGCATGGAAGAAGATGAAGCCCGGCGGCGAATAGCGGAACGGCTCGTCCGTGTGCGGAATTTGCGCGCGCGCCGTTTCCCCGGCTACCCGGGCGTCGGGCCGTGAGATGAGATCGAAAACCTTGCCGTAGCTCGTCTCGCGCACCGGACCGTAGCGTCCGGCGACGCGCAGCGTCGCCTCAGGCTCGGCCGGGACGCCGGTCAGCATGGCGATACCATGGTCGCGCAAGGGGCGCAGCGACTGGAAAAGCGCCGCGTCATCCTCCACCACGGCGTCGAAGGCGAAGCGCCCAAGCCGCGCGCCGAGATCGCCATTCCACAGTTCCGGCTGAAAGCGTGGCGCGCCGAAATCGCCGCCGCGTCCGGCATGGGCCGCCAGAAAGCCCGCAGCGAAGCGCGAGGCATGGCCGTCCTGCCAGACCACGTCCGTCGTCCCATCCGTCGAGATCTCGATCGAGGTCGCGCGGATATCAGCCGGAACATCGGCAGGCGTCAGCCAGCGCTTTCCGGAAGCGGTGTCGCCGCATATCTCGCATTCGCAGGCAAGCCGCAGCCAGCGCATCGACAACCGGCCGGCGCTGCCGTCATCGAATTCCACGGCGATGCGCGGTCCTTCGTTGCGCATCGATCGCAAGGAGCGCGTCGCGAGTGCCTGACCGGCGGGAACGGACTGAGTTTGCATATCGAGCATGGCGACGGCTTTCCTGGATTGAGTTGTCTTCAACAACGGTAGGGCGCTCGCGGCTTTTCTTGCAAACGAGTTTGTTTTCGCAAGTTTTGAGGTATTCTCAATCCATGACGCTTCTTCGCGACCTCCCGCTGTCGGCCCTGCGTGCGCTTGCAGCCGCCGCGCGCACCGGCAGTCTGACGCGCGCCGCCGACGAGCTCGGCGTCACGCCGGGCGCCGTCGGCCATCAGTTGCGGCAGCTGGAGGACCGGCTTGGCGTCAAGCTGGTCAGGCGCGAGGGCAACGGCATCGCGCTCACACGCATTGCCGAGGCGGCGCTGCCCGACATCGACCGCGGCTTCGACGCGCTGGCCTCCGGATTGCGGCGGCTGCGGTTCGAGCGCCGCGCCGATACCTTCACCATCGCGGCCGATCCGTCCTTCGCCTCGCTTTGGCTGGCGCCGCGCCTTGGCAATGTCCGCGCGGCTCTCGGCAGGCTGGACGTGCGCATCGTGGTATCGATCGCGTTGGATTCGATGCTGGAGGAAGGCATCGACCTCGCCATCAGTTACCGCAACAGCACGGCAAGAGATCTCGCATCGGCCGATCTTTTCACCGAAAGGGTGGTTCCGGCCTGTGCCCCGGCGCTGATCCGCAACCGCACAGATCAAGACAGCGCCGAAGTGCTCGACCGCCTGCCCCTCCTCCACATCGACCAGACGATGGGCGACGACGTCTATCCCACATGGGCAAACTGGTTCGCCGCCGCCGGCCGCCAACGCAAGAACATCGACCACGGACCGCGATTCCCCTTGACCGTGCTGGCCGCGCATGCCGCGATTTCCGGCATGGGCGCGCTGCTTGCCAGCGAACTGGTGCTGAGGGAGCATTTCCGCTCCGGCCAGCTCGTCGAGATTGCCCGCGAGGTTCCGGCATTGACCATCAAGCGCCGCCTGGTCTGGCCGGTTGACGGGCCGAAGGGCCGCCGCGCCGCCGCCGTCGCCGCGGCGCTTGCCGCGGTTGCCAAGGCGGAGCCGGACGATCCCAGGCCCATCGGATCATGACCCCTTTCCTGACAGCCTTCTGTCAGCAGCGTCCAAGCGCGGCCGGAGCCCTTTCACTCCGCTCTTTCCATTTCGGCCGAGTCCTCCCATATTCGGGCCATGGCCAGACATCCTGACAAGAAGACGCCTTCGCAAGATGGCGCGCCGAAGCGGCGCAGCCCGCTGACCGAATTCCTCGATGCCGCCGAGCCGCTGGAGCCCGGCGGCTTCGCGGAAGCGCCGCAGGCCGACTTTTCCGGCGCGCCGCTGACCGGCTCGATCTCCGATTGGGCCGGGCAGATCGAGCGTGAAGCTGAAAAGCAGCCGAAGGCAAAAGCGCCGAAGAAGATACCCGAGCGCTCGTCGGCGCCCGGGCGCACCGCGCGCGGCACCTCGATGGGCGGCGCTGCCTCGGCGAAGGAGCGCGCGGCCGCCGGCCTCAACCCTGTGGCCGGCCTCGACATCAGCCTGGAGGATGCCGAGTCGGTTTCGTCCGGCGGCGTCACCGCGACGGTCGCGGCGCTGTCGGCGCTGATCGAATCCGGCAATCCGCTGCACAAGGACGGTCAGCTGTGGACGCCGCACCGTCCGGCCCGCCCGGAAAAGTCTGAGGGCGGCATCGCCATCAAGATGGTCTCGGATTTCGAGCCCGCCGGAGATCAGCCGACAGCCATCAAGGACCTCGTCGAAGGCGTCGAGCGGAACGACCGCACCCAGGTGCTGCTCGGCGTCACCGGCTCGGGCAAAACCTTCACCATGGCCAAGGTGATCGAGGAGACGCAGCGCCCTGCCCTGATCCTGGCGCCGAACAAGACGCTTGCCGCGCAGCTCTATGCCGAGTTCAAGAAATTCTTCCCCGAGAACGCGGTCGAGTATTTCGTCTCCTACTACGACTATTACCAGCCGGAAGCCTACGTCCCGCGCACGGACACCTATATCGAGAAGGAATCCTCGATCAACGAGCAGATCGACCGCATGCGCCACTCGGCGACCCGCTCGCTGCTCGAGCGCGACGATGTCATCATCGTCGCCTCCGTGTCCTGCATCTATGGTATCGGCTCGGTCGAGACCTACACGGCGATGACGTTCCAGATGCAGGTCGGCGACCGGCTCGACCAGCGCTCGCTTCTCGCCGACCTCGTCGCCCAGCAATACAAGCGCCAGGACATCAACTTCGTGCGCGGCTCGTTTCGCGTGCGCGGCGACACCATCGAGATCTTTCCCGCCCACCTGGAAGACCGCGCCTGGCGCATCTCGATGTTCGGCGACGAGATCGAACAGATCACCGAGTTCGATCCGCTCACGGGCCAGAAGACCGGCGAGCTGAAGAGCGTCAAGATCTACGCCAACTCGCACTACGTGACGCCGCGCCCGACCTTGAACCAAGCTATCAAGTCGATCAAGGAGGAGCTCAAGCATCGCCTGCAAGAGCTTGAAAAGGCTGGCCGTTTGCTGGAGGCGCAGCGGCTGGAACAGCGCACGCGCTTCGATCTGGAGATGCTGGAGGCGACCGGCTCCTGCGCCGGCATCGAGAACTATTCGCGTTACCTCACCGGACGTCAGCCCGGCGACCCGCCGCCGACCTTGTTCGAATATGTGCCCGACAACGCGCTGATCTTCATCGACGAAAGCCACGTCACCGTGCCGCAGATCGGCGGCATGTATCGCGGCGACTTTCGCCGCAAGGCGACGCTGGCCGAGTATGGTTTCCGCCTGCCCTCCTGCATGGACAACCGGCCGCTCCGCTTCGAGGAATGGGACGCCATGCGCCCGCTGTCGGTGGCGGTTTCGGCGACGCCGGGCGCCTGGGAACTCGACCAGTCCGGCGGCGTCTTCGCCGAGCAGGTCATCCGTCCGACCGGCCTGATCGATCCGCCGGTCGAGGTGCGTCCGGCCAAGAGCCAGGTCGACGACGTCGTCGGCGAGATCCGCGACACGACCCGGGCCGGCTATCGCACGCTGGTCACCGTGCTGACCAAGCGCATGGCCGAGGACCTCACCGAATATTTGCACGAGAACGGCATCCGCGTCCGCTACATGCATTCCGACATCGACACGCTGGAGCGCATCGAGATTCTGCGCGATTTGCGCCTCGGCGCCTTCGACGTGCTGGTCGGCATCAACCTGCTGCGCGAGGGCCTCGACATTCCCGAATGCGGCTTCGTCGCCATTCTCGATGCCGACAAGGAAGGTTTCCTGCGTTCTGAGACCTCGCTGATCCAGACCATTGGCCGCGCCGCCCGCAACGTCGACGGCAAGGTCATCCTCTACGCCGACCAGATCACCGGCTCGATGGAACGGGCGATGGCCGAGACCAACCGCCGCCGCGAGAAGCAGATGGAGTGGAACGCCGCCAACGGCATCACACCGGAATCGGTCAAGTCGCGCATCGCCGACATCCTCGACTCGGTCTACGAGAAGGACCATGTCCGCGCCGACATCTCGCAGTTCACCGACGACGCCGGGGCGATGATCGGCAACAATCTGAAGACGCACCTCGAGGCGCTGGACAAGCAGATGCGCGACGCCGCCGCCAATCTCGATTTCGAGAAGGCGGCTCGCGTCCGCGACGAGATCAAGCGGCTGCGCGAGATGGAGCTTGCCATCTCCGACGATCCGCTGGCGCGCGAGGTGGAAGGCCAAAGCCCTGCCTCAGGCCGCGAAAAGGGCAAGCACAACAAGGGCGTGGCCAAGCATCGCACGGTCGAGGAACAGGAGCGCTTCCGCAAGCTCGATGAGGCACGTGCCGCCGAGGAGGCGGCAAAGGCTGCCCGGCCCAACCTCTTCCGCAAGCCGCATCTGGACGAGATGGGCGCGGACGGCGCCGTGCCGGTGAAGAAGCCGCTCTTCGCCAAGCCGTCGATCGACGACATGGGGCCCGGCACCGACATGACGACCCCCGCCGGCGCGGTCTCGCGTTCGCTGTTCAAGAAGCAGAGCGCGCAGGAAGCGCACGGTTCCGATTTCGGCATTCCGGGCGAGCGGGCCAAGCCGTTGTTCCGCAAGAACTCGCTCGACGAGATGACGGTGCGCCGCACCGAGAAACCGGTCGAGGGCAAGAAGCCGGCGAAGCCGCAGCCAATCTCCCCCCTTGTGGGGGAGATGTCCGGCAGGACGGGCGCGAAGGAACGCGACGATAAGCCGATCGTCCGCCAGCGAGCCGGCATCGGTTCCTACGAGGACCCTGGCGACGAGCGGCGTCAAAAACGCCGGCCGGGCAAGACCGGACGACCGGGGCAGTAGCATCTTTTCCTTCTCCCCGTGTGGGAGAAGGTGTCGCCGAAGGCGACGGATGAGGGGTGCTCCAGCTTGGCGACACCGTTTGTCCAGCGAAGAGGTCGCGGCCGTCCCACTCCGCTGGAACACCCCTCATCCGTCTCGGCGCTTCGCGCCGATCCACCTTCTCCCACAAGGGGAGAAGGGAAAGGCGCACCTTGCCTCCGCCCCTCCCCCGGTGTACCCAATTCCCAACTCGAACATCTGGAAAGGAGGGCTGCGTGAACCACTGTCACCACCGTCAGCGCGGCCCTGTCTGTGCCCTGCGAGCTTGCTTGCAGGGCTGACCAGGACGGTCCGGATTTTCCCGCTTCGATTTTTGGTCTGCCCTTCGTGGTGCCGCTGAACCTGGCCTGATGGCCTAGGGGCGCACCGTCAAAGTGCATTGAGCCGGATTTTCCGGACAGACCAGAGAAATCGACATGGCCCTGATCAGCCTCAAATCTCTCGGCGTCACCATGAGTGCGCCGCTCTTCTCCAACCTCGACCTCATCATCGGCGCTGGCGACCGGCTCGGCATCGTCGCGGCCAATGGTCGTGGCAAGTCCACACTTCTCAAATGCCTGACCGGCGCGTTCGAACCCACCACCGGCGACATCACCCGGTCGCGCGGCCTGCGCGTCGGCCATGTTGAGCAATCCATCCCTGACACATTCCTCGGCCGCAGCTTCCATGACGTCGTCGCCGATGCCTTGCCGCCCGAACAGCGCGACAGCGAATTCTGGCGCGTCGATGTCGTGCTGGATTCGCTCGAGGTGCCGGAAGACATGCGCGGCCGGCCGATGCGCGCGCTGAGCGGCGGCTGGCAGCGTCTGGCGCTGATCGCCCGCGTCTGGGTCACCGATCCCGACGTGCTTCTGCTCGACGAGCCGACCAATCATCTCGACCTCGCCAGGATCAGCCAGCTGGAAACATGGCTCAATGCGCTGCCACGCGATGTGCCGGTCATCATCGCCAGCCACGACCGCGCCTTCCTCGACGCGGCCACCAACCGTACCCTGTTCCTGCGCCCGGAAGAATCGCCGGTGTTCGCCCTGCCCTATTCGCGCGCCAGGCAGGCGCTCGACGAGCTCGATGCCTCGACGGCGCGCAAGTTCGAGCGCGACATGAAGATCGCCCAGCAGTTGCGCAAACAGGCCGCCAAGTTGAACAATATCGGCATCAATTCCGGCAGCGACCTTTTGACGGTGAAGACCAGGCAGCTCAAGGAACGGGCCGAGAAGCTGGAGGATGCCGCCATACAAGCGCATCGCGAGCGTTCGGCCGGCGCGATCAAGCTGGCGAACCGCGGCACCCACGCCAAGGTGCTGATCACGCTGGAGGACGCGCCGGTCGAAGCCCCTGACGGCACGCTGCTGTTCAGGACCGGCAAGCGCCACATCTGCCAAGGTGATCGCATCGTGCTGCTTGGCCGCAACGGCGTCGGCAAGACGCGCTTCATCGCGATGATCCGCGGCGCCATCGCCGAGCCGGGATCGGTCGCGAACATCAAGGTGACGCCGTCGACCGTGCTCGGTTACAGCGATCAGGCGCTGTCGGGCATCGATGGCGACGACACGCCGCTGGCGATGGTCTCGCGCCGCTTCGAGGTCGGCGAGCATCGCGCCCGCTCGCTGCTCGCCGGCGCCGGCGTCGCGATCGAGATGCAGGAGAAGAAGATCGGCGCTCTGTCCGGCGGACAGAGATCGAGGCTGATGATGCTGGTGCTCAGGCTCATCCATCCCAATTTCTATCTGCTCGACGAGCCGACCAATCATCTCGACATCGACGGCCAGGAAGCATTGGAGGACGAATTGTTGAAGCATCAGGCGAGCTGCCTGCTTGCCTCGCATGACCGCTCCTTCATCCGCGCCGTCGGCAACCGCTTCTGGCTGATCGACAGGCGGCGGCTGACCGAGGTCGACGACCCGGAGGCGTTCTTCCGCTCGGTCGCCGAGATGCCGAGCTGAGACGATACTCTGTCGGGCCGGCACCGCCGGCCCAACAGGCGTTGCTGCCGGCTCGGCGATACTTTTCCACCTGCTAAAAAAAGCGCATGCTGAACTGCTTAGCCATGGAGGGAATGGGCCATGCGTGCAGTGGAAATCGTCAGCAATCTCTATCAGGCCTATGCGGATCGCGACATCGAGGGCGCCTTGTCTCGGTGCGCTGAAGATGTCGTGTTCCGCTGGATTGCCGATCCCCGGCAATCGCGTCATGCCGGCACCGCGCACGGCAAGCAGGAATTCCTCGCCAGGCTGCTGGCGCTCGACGACGACTTCGAATACCGGCATTTTGTCCCGGTCGAGCTCATCGACGGCGGCGACAAGGTCGCCGCGCAAGTCGAGATCCACATGACGCGCCGCGCCACCGGCGAGGAGTTCATCATGCGCACCGCCAATTTCTGGACGGTCCGCGACGGCGAGATCATCGAGATGGTGGAATATTACGACACCGCGCTGGCCGCGTCGGTGTTCTGAAAAAAATCGAGGGCGATCTGTCGGATCGCCGATTGCCGCCTCGTCCTTGGGATGCCGACACGATGATGCCGGCATCAACCAGGGAGAGACATCATGTCAGTACTGTCATCCATCGGCCGCCTTGCCAACCGCTACGTCCAGGCGCGCGCCCGTCATCGCAGCGAGCGCATCCTGCTGTCGCTGCCGGCCGAGCTGCGCAAGGACATCGGCTTTCCGGAGATTTTCGAAACGCGGGAAAGCCGCCGCGCCGCCACCTTCTCGGCGAAGGTCATATAAGTCGCTTTCGATGCGATCGTTTTGCAGCCGCGCTTGTCGCCCGAGCTGTTTGGGCCAGCTACTCAAAAAAATAATCCGCGGGCCATGTAGGATCGCCGCCGCTTCATCCGTCCTGGGGTCGCAAAACCGGATCAACCCGTGAAGAGGAACACGAGAATGAACGACCAGACCCCGCCCCGCGCCAAGGTCCTTGGCGGATTGACCCCCTACCTGCAGGTCGACGGCGCCATCAAGGCCGCCGAGTTCTACAAGAAGGCTTTCGGCGCGGAGGAAGTGTTCGCCTATCCGCCTGACGACAAGGGCCGCACCATGCACATCCATCTCTACGTCAACGGCTCGACGCTGATGCTGGGCGATGCCTATCCCGAACACGGTCATCCGCACCAGGCGGCACAAGGCTATACGCTGCAGCTGCATCTCGGCAGCGACGACATCGATGCCTGGTGGCAGCGCGCGGTGGATGCCGGCTGCGAGGTCGTCACGCCGCTGCAGGTGATGTTCTGGGGCGACCGCTGGGGCCAGGTGAAAGACCCCTTCGGCGTCGCTTGGGCGATGAACGCGCCGGTGAAGTGAGCCCGCCCACCTCTCCCTGTGGGAGAGGTCGGATCGCCCCAATTTGCCCTTCGCAAATCGGGGCAATCGGGGTGAGGGCTAGTTACCGCCGAGCTGGCGCACCCCTCATCCGTCTCGGCGCTGCGCGCCGATCCACCTTCTCCCACAGGGGAAGAGACGCCACAAAGAGGAGTTCAGCATGTCCTATGTCGATGGTTTCGTGCTTGCCGTGCCGAAGGCAAATCTCGATGCGTACAAGAAGATGGCCGAGAACGCCGGCGCCGTCTGGATGGAGCACGGCGCGCTCGCCTATGTCGAATGCGTCGGCGACGATGTCCCCTATGGCGAGCTGACCTCGTTCCCGCGCGCCGTGCAGGCGAAGGACGACGAGGTCGTCATCTTCTCCTGGGTCGTCTATGAGTCCAGGCAGAGCCGCGACGCGGTCATGGCCAAGGTGATGGCCGATGAGCGTCTCAAGATGGACTGGTCCGCCATGCCGTTCGACGGCAAGCGCATGATCTTCGGCGGCTTCCAGCCATTCATCCAGCTTTGAGGAGCGACGGAACGCCAGTGTCGGCTGATCGCAATCCGTTGCGATTGGCCGAGACGCTCGTCAGGTCGTCATCCACGGGCGGAGCAAGGAGCGAAGCGACGCGGCGCAGACCCGAGGATGACGAAGTTCGGGCGCTTCGGCCAATCGCTGACGCGTGTGCTAGTTCAGCCGATCAAGCAGCGGCTTCAGCCGCTCCCCATACCTCTTCCACAGATCGACCGAGCCCTGATACATCGGCTGGCGCACCTGCGCGGCGGACGCGGTGCGCACCGGCCGGTCCGTCTCGTGGAAGGACAGCACCTTGTCGTCCCAGGGCAGGCCGAGATACGCCATCAGCGCCCGCGACTGCCCTTCCTGGTCGGCGACAAAATCCTCATAGCGCACATCATGCACGACGCCTGGCAGCACCTTGTGCCAATGCGCCATGATGTCGGTGTAGAGGTTATGGAAATCGGCGAGCTCGCCGAGGTCGTAGCCGTAGCGGTGGCTGTCGCCGCGGAAATGCACTTTGAAGATCGACAGGCACGTGGCCGCCGCATCGCGCGCGCAATGGACGATCTTGGCCTTCGGCAGCATCATGTGCAGGAAGCCGACCAGCAGGAAGTTGCCCGGCATCTTGTCGGTGACATGGCGGTAGCCCGGATAGCGCGTATGCAGCATGTCGAGATAGGCCTGGCCCGCCTCAGCGAAGGCCTTGTCGGGCATATCGGCGATACCGGCGGGGAAGCCGCCCGGCATGCTCATCGGAAACTGCTTGCCGACGGCCGTCTTCAGGATGTTCAACTCGCCCGCGCCAAAGACCGTCGGGTGGCTGGCGATGATCTGCTCGACCAGCGTGGTGCCGGAGCGCGGCATGCCGACGACGAAAATCGGCGTGTCGTCGGAAATGCCGCTTGGCCTGCGCTTCTCGAAGAAGGCTGTGTCGAAGGCCGCCTTCATCGCCTCGAATTCGCCGCGCGTGCGCGCGGGATCGTAGTCGATCGCCTTGCGGCGGATGGCATTGCCCTCGGCGAAATAGTCGAAGGCGCGGCCGTAATCCTTAAGGTCGTCATTGACCTTGCCCAGTCCGAAGGAGAGCTGCATACGCGCGAGGCTGCCTTGCGGCGCCTTGGCGTGCTCGGCCTCCATGCCGGAAAGCTCCTTGTCGCGCTCGGTCTGGCGCTTGACCTGCGAGAGCAGCAGCCAGGCTTTCGACATGTTCGGGGCGATCGCAAACGCCTGGCGGGCGAGATCGGCCGCCTCGCCGAGCTTGCCCTTCTCCATCATCGCGACGCCAAGCCCGTAGAGCAACTCGGCGTCCTTCGGCCGGATCGACAGCGCCTCGCTAAACAGCTTGATCGCCTCATCCAGCCGCCCGGCCTCCTGCATCGTCTCGGCAAGGCCGATGCGCGCGCGGACGTGGAACGGGTTGCGGCCGATGGTGCCGCGATAGATCTCCTCAGCCGCGTCGAGCTGTCCGAGCTGCTTCAGCGACGAGCCGAGATTGTCGCGCGCGGCCAATTGGTCCGGCCGGATATCCACCGCGCCGCGGAAGAAATCGATCGCGGCGGCGACGCGCCCGAGATCGCGCATGACCGTGCCCATATTGTTGAGGAAGTCGGCATTCTGGGGCTGCAGCGTCACGGACTGCTCGATGAGATCGAGCCCTTCCTCGCTCCTGCCGGTCTGGTGCAGCAGCAGCCCGAGGAAATGCAGCGCGGCGGCATGGTTCGGCTGCTGCCCCAATACCTGCCGGTAGAGGCCCTCGGCCTCCTGGCGCCGGCCGGCCTGGTGCAGTTGCAGCGCCTTTTGCACATAAGGATCGAGCGGGCTCGCCGAGCCACCTGGCCTGCCACCGGCGTTTGCCGCTCTTCTGCGATCTTTGTTAATGGGAAACCTGCCGTATTTGTTGGTCCGCCGGACCTAAGCCATGCGGGCAAGAGATTCAAGACAAACGTCAGCGCGCCTCGCGGTGTCTATCTTGCGAATGGACACCGCGGTCTGCTCAGCACGGGCCGTCGCCGACGATGCGATAGTCCGCCGCGCGCGCTTCGCACGCGTTCGGGAAGGTTCGCACTTGCCCGTGGCGCCTGGCGCAGACCGGCGCGTATTCGCGCGTGCAGAAGGCTTGTTCGCCACCACCGCCGCCGCCGTCGCGGCAAGCACCCTCTCGCATGATGCGGTAGCCTTCTCTTTCGGCCAGGCAGGCATTGGCAAAAGTCTGCCGGTCGCCGCCGCGCCGGGCGCAGACCGGCTGGTATTGCATGGTGCAGAGCTGCGGATGCGGCCCGGGCGGGCGCGGCCCATCGTCGACGACGACGGTGCAGGCTGCCAGCAGCGCCGACAGCGTGAAAACGACAACGCCCTGCCATGACACCGCAAGAAGCCGCATATACCCCTCCTCCATCCCGACGCGTGATGCCGGCTCGCGGTATCCTCGCATCCCGCGCGTTAAACGCAACCATCGTTTGTGGAGCCACGGAACGGTCGTCGCCGCCCACATTCTGGCCCATGCTTGGCCCGCCTCTGGCCGATGACCGGTGATAGGGCCGGGTCTATCGAGGCCCAGCGTTGGACGCGCCGCTGGCCGCCCGCGAGCGTCGTCTTGCAACCATCACGTTTCCGTGTAATAAAAATCATGTTCGGGCATTTGCGACCCGGAGAGCGGAACGTTTTGGACGACCTTTCCCCGATAAGTGTGAATCTCTGACAACCCCGTTTTTCGGCGGGGGGTTTGACCATGCGCGAATGCATGACCGCCGAAGCAACCACCGGGATTTGCCCAAGGCGCGAGGCAGCGGGCAAACCACCAAGACTGACACGGGTGAAGGAGTTTTCCCCAATGGCCCAGACCGGTACTGTAAAGTTCTTCAATGCCACCAAAGGCTTCGGCTTTATCACGCCGGATGGTGGCGCCAAGGACGTGTTCGTCCACATTTCCGCGATCGAGGCCTCTGGCCTGCGCACGCTGGTCGACGGCCAGAAGGTCACCTTCGACGTCGAGCCGGACCGCATGGGCAAGGGCCCGAAGGCGGTCAACCTGCGCGCCGCCTGATCCGCCGAAACAGCCTATCGTTGCGGATGCAATGGTGCGGCAGGATCATGAACCGGCTTCAGGACAGGCTTGAATTTGCGAAGGCGCGACCGAAAAGGTTGCGCCTTTTTTGCGCGCAAATGCTTGGATCGGCAGGCGAAAACTTTCTCTTGCCGATAGCGCTAAAATAAAGGACAAATTTCCTCTCGGGCAGTTTGCCGGCCCGAGACTTGACTTGATGGGATCAAAGGAGTTTCCCATGCCGCAGACCGGCACCGTCAAATTCTTCAACCATGCCAAGGGCTTCGGCTTCATCACGCCCGATGATGGCGCGAAGGATGTCTTCGTCCACATCTCGGCTGTGCAGGCGTCGGGCCTTCCCGGTCTTGAGGATGGGCAGAAAGTGACATTCGACACCGAGCCGGACAAGCGCGGCAAGGGTCCGAAGGCCGTCAATCTGTCGGTCGGCTAAGCCGGCTCGCGACGGATCCGACGGAAGCTTTTCAGGCGGGACCGCTCCCGCCCCGGAACGGATTGTGCCTAGGTCCGGAAAGGTCGCCGGCTTCGAAAATCGCCAAGCCTCGCAAACCGCCGAGGCTCGAAAAATCCCCAGGCCTCGAAAAATCGTTTACGCCGATTTCTGTTCAGCCTCCGTTCAGCCACGGTCTTCTATTAACCTTTGCTAAAGCCGGTCCGTATCCCCCGAAAAACGCGCGGGTCGGCGCTAAGGAGACCGAAAATGAACCGTTTTCTCAGGACCGCCATCCTCAGTGTTGGCATTGCCGCGACCACCTTGGCCACCTTCTCGGCGGCCAATGCGGACGACTGGCGCTGGCACCATCATCGTCATCATGGCGGTGACGCCCTCGCCGCCGGCGTTGTCGGCCTCGCGGCCGGCGCTCTGATCGGCAGCGCGCTCAGCAACCCCGGGCCGCGCTATTACGAACCGGCCTATGGTGACGATTATTATGTCTACCGGCCGGTGCGCCGCTACTATGTTCAGCAGCCGCGCGTCGTCTATGCCGACCGCTACGCCGAGCCGTGGACCCGCGGCTGGTACGAGTATTGCTCGGACCGCTACCGCAGCTTCAATTCGCGGACCGGCACTTTCACCGGCAGTGACGGCGCTCAGCATTTCTGCGTCGCCAATTAAGAAAACCCAGGTTCCCTACCTTAAAAAGCGCCGCCCTTGGGCGGCGCTTTTTTGAATAACTCGCCAACGATGGCTATGCCGAGATTCAGGTCAGGCCGAGCCGAGAGCGATGGGTTCCGAGAACCGGAGCGGAGCGTACTTACAGTACGTGAGCACCGGAAGCGCAGGAAACTGACGCTCGCAGGCCGGCATCACCTGAATATCGGCATAGCCTAGGTCAGAAACGGATTGGTCCGCCGTTCGTCGCCAAGGCGGCTACCCGGGCCATGGCCGCAGATGAAACCTATGTCGTCGCCTAGCGGCAGAAGCTTGTCCTTGATTGAGGCGATCAGCGCTGCGTGGTCGCCGCCGGGCAGGTCGGTGCGCCCGATCGAGCCGCGGAACAGCACGTCGCCGACATGCGCGAATTTGGCCGCCCGGTTGTAGTAGACGACATGGCCCGGCGCATGTCCCGGGCAATGCAGCACTTCGAACACATGGTTGCCGAACGACACCGTTTCGCCTTCGGTGAGAAAACGGTCCGGCACGCAATTGCGCACCGGATCGGTGAGGCCGAAACGTTTGGCCTGGTTCTCGAGATTGGTAAGCAGCGGCTTGTCGGCCTCATGTGGGCCGATAATGTCGATGCCCAGCGCGTCCTTCAGGTCCATCGCGCCGCCGGCATGGTCGATATGACCGTGCGTGATCCAAATTGCGCCGGCGGTGATGGCATTGTCCTTCAGCGCCGACAGTATCTGGTCGACATCGCCGCCGGGATCGACCACGACGCCCGACCTGTCGTCCATGTCGAAGAGAATGGTGCAGTTCTGCTGGAAGGGCGTGACCGGCACGATACCGGCATTGAGCTGACCCATGGCATTCCTTTTCCTTCGAAGTGTCGCCCTGATGTAGACAGCCCGGCGAACCTCGTCCACCATTGTCCGAACTTCGGGAGGAAATGCGCGGCCGAGGCCGCTGGCCATGTTTCCAAAGGAATGGGCGGCCGAGCCGCCGGCTTGGTAATAAAGAATGGGCGGCCGAGGCCGCCCATGGCAAAGTCCGAAAGACCGGACCTATTTCTTCATCGCATTCATGACCGCGCCGACGATGCCGGTCAGTATCGCGCCACCGCCAACGCCGCCGAGGAGGTTCTTCAGGTCGAGCGCGCTGCCGATGCCGCCCGCCGCCGCTGCCGCGTCAACGCCGCCGCCGCCGAGCAGGCTGCCGAGAATGGCCGCGCCGCCGACGCCGCCGATCGCACCGCTGAGGATTTTGGTAAGTTGGCCCATCGCCGCCTGCTTGAACGCCGCGCCAACCGCCTGGCCACCGATAACGCCGGCAATTACCTGTACAACGATCTGAATAATCGTGTTGCTGTCCATGTAGCTAGTCCCTCCATAGCCGCCAGCCTCCTCGGGCCGACGCCATCATGAGACGCCGAATTGTTCGAAAGTCAAATGCGCGCGCGCTTAAATAAAAGGGGCGGCTCGAAAACCGCCCCTATTGCACAAAAAAGCTGTGACTATCTCTATTCTGCAGCGATTGCATGCTTTGGCTGCACCGCGGCGGAATAGTCATTCATCAATGTCTTGGCGATCTCGCCGACCTCGAATCGGTATGGACCGATCTCGGAAACCGGCGTGACCTCGGCGGCGGTGCCGGTGAGGAAGCACTGCTCGAAACCTTCGAGCTCCTCCGGCATGATGGCGCGCTCGATCACCTCGAAACCGCGGTCCTTCGCCAGGCCGATCACCGTGCGGCGGGTTATGCCGTCCAGGAAGCAGTCGGGCGTCGGCGTATGGATCTTGCCGTCCGTGACGAAGAAGATGTTGGCGCCCGTCGCTTCCGCCACCTGGCCGCGCCAATCGAGCATCATGGCGTCGGCGTAGCCCTTGGCCTCGGCGGCGTGCTTGGACAGCGTGCAGATCATGTACAGGCCGGCGGCCTTCGACTTGGACGGCGCGGTGCGCGGATCGGGCCGGCGCCATTCGGCGACATCGAGCCGAATGCCCTTGAGCTTCTGCGCGGGATCGAAATAGCTCGGCCACTGCCAGATGGCGATGGCGCAGTTGATGCGGTTGTTCTGCGCCGAAACGCCCATCTGCTCGCTGCCGCGCCAGGCGATCGGACGCACATAGGCGTCCTGGAAACCCTGCTTCTTCAACAGCGTGCGGCAGGCCTCGTCGATCTCGGCGACCGGATAGGGAATCTTGAAGCCGAGCAGGCGCGCCGATTCATGCAGGCGCTCATTGTGCTCGGTCAGCTTGAAGATCTGGCCGCCATAGGCGCGCTCGCCCTCGAAGACGGCACTGGCATAGTGCAGGCCATGGGTCAGCACATGGATCTTGGCGTCGGCCCATTTGACGAACTCGCCGTTCATCCAGATGAAGCCTTCCAATTGATCGAAGGGAACGGATGCCATGGAAACCTCCCGCGGGCAGGCGCCCGCAAATCGTTGTGTTTATGACCTTTCGAACCGGCCCCGCACAGGATCCGAAACGCTGGCCAATGCTTGAAAGCGTAGGCGGATATTCAATCCGTGGCAAACTCAGGAAGTTCCGGAAAAACGGCTTCCTCTTGCCTTTTTGTTCGCAATCCGCCGAAAAGCTTGTCAAAAATTATCATTGCCCGGAAATTACGTCAATAGTACTGACGTAATTCCCGCCTCGCATGGAGAAACGATGACGAGCCCCGCAGCCGGAAAACCGATCAGGACGGCCATCGCCGATGAGGACGGCATCGACTTCGCCATCATCGAGCTGTTTTTCTTCGCCTATCGCGATTTCACCTCCGACCCGGACCAGATCCTCGCCGATTACGGCTTCGGCCGCGCCCATCATCGTGTGCTGCACTTCGTCAACCGCAGGCCGGGCCTCACCGTCGCCGAGCTGCTCGATGTGCTGAAGATCACCAAGCAGAGCCTGGCGCGGGTTTTGAAGCAGTTGATCGACACCGATCACATCGTCCAGGTGCAGGGTCCGCGCGACCGCCGGCAGCGCGAGCTTTACCCGACCGCCAAGGGTCGCGCCCTGGCCCTGGCACTGGCGCGGCCACAGTCGCGCCGCATCCGTGCGGCATTGGAGGATTCCGGAACCACCGAACGCGCCACGATCGAGCGTTTTCTGGAAGCGATGGTCAATCCGGAACTAAGAGCGCAGATTGACATTGTGCCTGCGCAAACATCGGGGAAGAACCATGGAGACCATTGAGAAGGTCGATCATCCGTCAGCGCCCGACGATGACGCGCCGCATCTTCTGGTCGTCGACGACGACACGCGTATCCGTAACCTGCTCAAGCAGTATCTGTCCGAGAACGGTTTTCGCGTCACCGTGGCCGGCAATTCCGGCGAGGCCAGGCGCAAGCTCGCCGGCCTCGACTTCGACCTTCTGGTGCTCGATGTGATGATGCCGGGCGAGACCGGCGTCGACCTCACCAAGGCGCTGCGGGCCGAGAAGAACGTGCCGATCCTGATGCTGACGGCGCTGTCCGAGACCGACAGCCGCATCACCGGCCTGGAAGCCGGCGCCGATGATTACCTGCCGAAACCGTTCGATCCGCGCGAGCTGATCCTGCGTATCAACAACATTCTGCGCCGTGGCGGCCCGGCGGCGACGCCGAAGGTGGAGCAACTGGTGTTCGGGCCCTACACATTCCAGATCGCCAAGCGTGAATTGAAGCGCGGCGGCGAGGCGCTTAAGCTGACCGACCGCGAGCAGGAGATCCTCGCGATCTTCGCCGCGCGGGCGGGCGAAACCATACCGCGCCATGAGCTGGTGGGCGATGAATCGGATGTCGGCGAGCGCACCATCGACGTGCAGATCAACCGGCTGCGCCGCAAGATAGAGCGCGATCCGTCCAATCCGGTGTGGCTGCAGACGGTGCGCGGTATTGGGTATCGGCTCAGCGTCGAATAGGTTACCGTCGAAGGCCCTTTGCTGAACGGCCATCGACGAGCGGAAGGGCGAATGGCGACCACGCAACTGGACAAGCCAAAAGGAAGCGGTCCCGGCGATCTCGCATTGCGGACGCTGAGGGCGATGCCGCGTGCCTGGAACCGGTTCTGGCGCCTGGTCGCACTCTATATGCCGAAACGGCTTTACGCCCGCTCGCTGATCATCGTGATCGCGCCGATGATCCTGCTGCAGTCGGTGGTCGCCTTCGTCTTCATGGAGCGCCATTGGCAGACTGTCACGCAGCGCCTGTCGCAGGCGACCATCTCGGACATAGCGGCCGTCATCGACATGATGGAGACCTATCCGCACGACGCTGACTACGCCAACATCATCCGCATCGCCCAGGACCGCATGCAGTTGAAGGTGGATCTGCTGCCGCCAGACCCGCTGCCGCCGCCCGGTCCCAAACCGTTCTTCTCGATCCTCGACGAGGCCTTGTCGTCGGAGATCACGAAGCAGATCAACCGTCCGTTCTGGATCGACACCGTCGGCAACTCCAACGTCGTCGAGGTTCGCGTCCAGCTTGAAGGCAAGGTGCTGCGCGTCTTCGTGAGGCGCAGCCAGGCTTATGCCTCGAACACCCATATCTTCCTGATCTGGATGGTCGGGACCTCGCTGGTGCTGTTGATGATCGCCATCCCGTTCCTGCGCAATCAGATCAGGCCGATCCTGACGCTCGCCGAGGCCGCCGAGAGTTTCGGCAAGGGTCGACCGATGCCGCGCGATTTCCGCCCGCGCGGCGCCGAGGAAGTCCGTCGCGCCGGCTTCGCCTTCATCCAGATGCGAGAGCGCATCGAGCGCCAGATCGAGCAGCGCACCGCGATGCTGACCGGCGTCAGCCACGACCTCAGGACCATTCTCACCCGCTTCAAGCTGCAGCTGGCGCTGGCCGGCGGCAAGTCCGAGACCAAGGCCGCGCTGAACCAGGACATCGACGACATGCAGTCGATGCTGGAAGGCTATCTCTCTTTTGCCCGCGGCGAGTCCGCGGAGGATACAGGCCGCTTCGACCTTGAGACCTATTTCCAGAAGCTCGGCGAGGAAGCGCAATTGCGCGGCTGCAAGCTCGCTACGACGCTGGTCGGCGATCCGACCGTGCATGTGCGGCCGAACGCCTTTGCCCGTTTGCTGTCGAACGTCATCGGCAATGCTTTCCGCTATGCCAAGACCGTCGAGGTCCACGCCAATCATGGCCGCGGCTCGCTCACCGTGACCATCGACGACGACGGACCGGGCATCGCGCCCGACAAACGAGAAGAGGTGTTCAAGCCTTTCCTGCGGCTCGACGAGGCGCGCAATCTCGATGCCAGCGGCACCGGCCTTGGCCTGTCGATCGCCCGCGACATCGCCCGCAGTCACGGCGGCGACGTCAGCCTCGAGGACAGCCCGCTCGGCGGCCTGCGCGCCGTGATCAAGGTGCCTGCGTAAGTCCAGCCGAGACAAGCTTCATCCGCCCGTCATGAAATCATGGTCAAGAGCGCGCATGAAGCGCGCGACCTCTGTTGATTCGGCCCTGCCGCATCGCTTCGATCCGGCCCCTGCCCGGGTGCGCTGGAGCGAGGCGCGAGCGGCTGCCTGGTTGCCGTTCCGGCACCGCGCCGGCGCGCTCAGGAATTATTGCGGCAAAGGATCGCCATGCGTATCGGGATCGCCATGCGTATCCTGATGGTCACCGACGCGTGGCGGCCCCAGGTCAACGGCGTGGTGCACACGCTGGAACGCCTCACCGAGGCGCTGAAACCCTTCGACGTCGAGCTCGATTTCCTGACGCCGAACCTGTTTCGCACCTTGCCGATGCCGACCTATCCCGACATTCGCTTGGCGTTGACCACGCCTGGCCGCGTCGCGCGCATGATCGAGGCCGCCAAGGCCGACCACATCCACATTGTCACCGAGGGTCCGCTCGGCATCATGGCGCGCCGCCATTGCCGAAAAGTGGGCCGCCCCTTCACCACCAGCTATCACACGCGCTTTCCCGAATATCTCAGCGCCCGCCTGCCGGTGCCGGAGAGCTGGGCTTACAATTGGCTGCGCGACTTCCACAATTCCGGACAGGGCACGCTCATCGCGACGCAATCGCTGGCGGACGATCTCGCGGCACGCGGCTTCAACAAGCTGAGGCCCTGGACGCGCGGCGTCGACACCGACCATTTCCGGCCCAACAAGCGCAAGGAAACCGGATTCCCCCGCCCGGTATTCTTGTGCGTCGGCCGGGTCGCAATCGAAAAGAACCTGACCGCCTTCCTTGATCTCGACCTGCCCGGCAGCAAGGTTATCGTCGGCGAAGGACCGGAACTGGCAAAGCTCAAGGCGCGCTATCCCAACGCGCATTTTCTCGGCCACCGCCCGAACGACGAGCTGGCCGAGATCTACGCGTCGGCCGATGTCTTCGTTTTTCCGAGCCGCACCGACACCTTCGGCAATGTCATCATCGAGGCGCTGGCCAGCGGAACGCCCGTCGCCGCCTATCCGGTGACCGGACCGATCGATATTGTCGGCGATGGCGTCGGCGGGGCCGTGTCGAACGACCTGGGCGAGGCGGCGATGAAGGCGACTCACGTCGATCGCGCCGAAGCGCGCCAGCGCGCGATGCGCTATAGTTGGCAGGCCTGCGCCGAAATGTTCCTCGACGCCGTCGACGAAGCGCTGGGCATGCCAAGCAAGCGCGCCGATCAGGACAGGGTGGCTCCAGTTCGCTCCAGGCTCGCCCTAGAATAGGCGCCCGCCGTCCGGCACCTTGCGCTCGATGGCACCGAGCACGACCGCGCCCTCTTCGTCGGGAAAGCCCAGCGTCAGCACTTCCGACATGAACGGGCCGATCTGGCGCGGCGGGAAATTGACCACCGCGAAGACCTGGCGGCCGATCAGCGTTTCCGGCGCGTAGTATTTGGTGATCTGCGCCGACGATTTCTTTACCCCGATCGCCGGGCCGAAATCGATCTTCAGCTTGATCGCCGGCTTGCGCGCCTCCGGAAACGGCTCGGCCTCGACGATCGTGCCGGCACGGATGTCGACACGGTCGAAATCGGCAAAGCTGATCTCGGGCTTGCGCTCGCTGCTGGAACTCATTGGCGGAATTGGCTTAGTTCAGGCGTTACCATGGGTCTCGAAGAGCACGCTGGAAAGCGCGTCCTTGGCCGATGTACCCGACCAGACGACGAACTGGAAGGCCTGGAAATAGCATTCGCAGGCCTCGAGCGCCGACGACAGCAGCACCTCGACCTGCTGGCTCGACGGCTCGACCCCGCCGGCAAGCAGCAGCGACTGCCGGAACATGATCGCGCCTTCCTGCTCCCACAGGTCGAAATGCCCGAACAGCATCTGCTCGTTGATCAGCGAAAGCAGCCGCATCACTTCCAGCGCGCGCGTCTCCGGCACCTTGGTGTCGAAGGCGCAGGCCAGATGCAGCGCCTCGAAATCCTCCATCCAGGAAAAGGAGACGTGATAGTCTGTCCAGCTGCCGGCCACCGAAATCGAAATCTCGTCGTCGCCGGCGCGCTCGAAGGACCAGTCGTTGTTGTGGGCCACCTGCTCGATGACGTCCACCGGGTGGATTTCGCGGGAGAATTCGAGTTCGAGGAGTTCCATGAATGCTTCCTGTGTTCAGGGGAGCGCCACACGCTCCGCGGGGCACACACGACGAACAATCTTGTCTAGAACTCGGACGGTCAGGACTTTCCAACACAAAGACCCAACCGGACCCCACCGCCCGGCGCATGACCCTGCTTCGAATCATGCAACAAATTCAGTCTATTGATCGGGAGTCGCGTGAACAGCCCAATTTTTCGCACCGCGCCATCCGCATGTGGAAAGGTGGCTGTGACAAAGATTCATGCAATGCCGGTAAGCGATTCACGGCAAAGCGATTTTTCGGATCGCGCTATGTGGAAAAGTTTAACGATTATTTTTTTGCGCGGGGCTTCGCGGCACCCGCTGGTGCGGCTTGTCCGGTCAGCTCGGCGAGCCTGGCCTCGAGCGCCTCGACGCGCGTCGCCAGCTGAATGTTGTCTTCCCGCGCCTTGACCGCCATCTCGCGCACCGCCTCGAACTCTTCGCGCTGCACCACATCCATGGAATTCAGCATGCGCTCGGCCTGGGCCCGGAACGCCGTCTCCACTTCGCGCCGCACGCCCTGCGCGGCACCCGCGGCATCGGTCATGATCTTTGCGAATTCATCGAGAATGCGGTTCGGTCCAGTCGCCATGGCATATCCTCGCTTTGTCGTTTTGACGTAGTGGGGCGCGGCGCGGAATGCAAGCGAAGCCTTGCCTTGACCGCGCCAAAACCCTGCCGCATGGTCCGCGCCCAATCGTGACAGTCACCGGGGAACCGTTTTGAGCGAATATTTCCTGCTGCCGCTGGCCTCCCTGCCCTTCCCCAATATCGATCCGGTCATTGTCCATATCGGGCCGCTGGCGGTGCATTGGTACGGCGTCGGCTATATCGTCGGCATCCTCTTTGCCTGGTGGTACGCCAAGCGCCTGGTCACCAACCCGCGCCTGTGGCCCAACGGCAATCTGCCGATGAAGCCCGAGGATCTCGACGACTTCATCGTCTGGGCGGCGATCGGCGTCGTGCTCGGCGGGCGCACCGGCTACGTGCTCTTCTACGACCTGCCGCGCTATATCGCGCATCCGCTTGACATCTTCGCGGTCTGGCAGGGCGGCATGTCGTTCCACGGCGGCCTGCTTGGCGTCATCCTCGCCATGACGCTGTTTTCGCTCAAGCGCCGCATCCCCACCTGGACATTGTTCGATGTGGTGTCGGCGGGCGTGCCGGTTGGGCTGGGCCTGGTCCGGGTCGCCAACTTCATCAATTCGGAGCTTTGGGGCCGGCCGTCGAACGTGCCCTGGGCGATCGAATTCCCCAATGGCGGCCCGTTCACCCGCCACCCCAGCCAGCTCTACGAGGCGCTGCTCGAAGGGCTCGTGCTTTTCCTGGTGCTGCGCTTCCTCACCCATTCGCGCCTGAAGCTGAAGACGCCGCACTTCGTCGGCGGCGCCTTCATCTGCGGCTACGGCCTGTCGCGCATCTTTGTCGAGTTCTTCCGCGAGCCCGACCAGCAGCTCGGCTATCTGCTCGGCACCGGCTGGCTGACCATGGGCATGATCCTGTCCACGCCGATGGTGCTGGCCGGCATCTGGGCCATGGTCACCGCAAGACCGGCGGCCGAGCTGCGGGCGGCATGACCCGGCTGAAGGAGCGCATCATAGGCCTGATCGGCGCGGCGGGGCCGATCCCGGTCAGCGAATATATGGCGCTCTGTCTGTTCGATCCCGACGCCGGTTACTACACGACGCGCGAGCCCTTCGGCGTCGCCGGCGACTTCATCACCGCGCCCGAGATCAGCCAGATGTTCGGCGAGCTCGTTGCCGTCTGGCTCTACCAGGCCTGGCAAGGTGCCGGCCGGCCGTTGCCCGCGACCTTCGCCGAGATCGGTCCCGGCCGCGGCACCCTGATGAAGGATATGCTGCGCACCTGGTCGCGGCTCGACCCGGCGCTCGTGGCCGGCGCCTCCTTTGCCATGATCGAGACCAGCCCGCGCCTGGCTGAGATCCAGAAGCAGACGCTTGCCGGCGAGAGCGCGCCGCTTGCCTGGCACCAGACCATAGACACGCTGCCGCGGCAGCCGCTCTTCATCGTCGGCAACGAGCTGTTCGACGCGGTGCCAATCCGGCAGTTCGTCCATGTCGGCGAAAGCTGGCGAGAGCGCGTGGTCGGCCTCGATGGCGCCGATGAACTGCGTTTCTTCGCCGGCGCGGGGTCTGTCGATCCGGCACTGCTGCCGGCCGCCGCGGCCAATGCGCCGCAAGGCGCCGTCGTCGAAATCGCGCCCGCCCGTTCGGCGCTGATGGCGGCGATCGCCGAACGCATCGCCGGCCAGGGCGGCGCCGGCCTCTTCATCGACTACGGCCACCTCCGGCCGGGGATCGGCGACACCTTCCAGGCGCTGCGCCGGCACCGGCGCGAGGACGTTTTGGCCAACCCAGGTGAAGCCGATCTCACCGCCCATGTCGATTTCACGCCCCTTGCCGATATGGCGCGCGCTCACGGTCTCGATGTGCAATTGTCGACCCAGGGCGAATTCCTGCTCGGCATGGGCCTGCTCGAGCGCGCCGGCACGCTCGGCGCCGATGCCGATGCCAAGACACGTCAAGCCATTTCGGACGCGGTCGAACGCCTGGCCGGCCGCGACGCGATGGGCGAGCTGTTCAAGGTGATGAAGATCCTGCCGGCGGCCAAAGCCGCCTGAGATCGACGAGCGGTTTCACCGGCTGGTCCGCTTCGTACTCCGAACTTCGCCTTGACGAGACCGCCCCGCACGGACGACAAACCCAACCATGCTGAATCAGACCAGACCCGATCCAGTGCGCTCGCCGCTCCTTGAAAAGGCGCAAGGCATGCGCCACGGCTATTTCACGCGCATCGGCGGCGTCTCCGACGGCATCTATCGGGGGCTCAACATCGGCACGGGCTCCAGCGACGATCAGACACTGGTCGCCGAGAACCGGCGGCGCGTTGCCGCCTGGATGGGTGTGCCGGCGGATCATCTGTTGACCGCGCACCAGGTCCATTCGCCGGATGTCGTCGTCGCCAGGGAACCCTTCGCTGGTCCTCGCCCAAAGGCCGACGCCATCGTCACCGACCGTCCGGGCATCGCTATCGGCGCCTCGACCGCCGATTGCGGGCCGGTTCTCTTCGCCGATGCCGAGGCGCGCGTCATCGGTGCCGCCCATGCGGGCTGGAAGGGTGCCTTCACCGGCGTGCTCGAGAATACCGTCGCCGCGATGGAGAGCCTCGGCGCCAGCCGCGAGCGCATCGTCGCCGTGCTCGGTCCTTCCATCGGCCCCGACAATTACGAGGTCGGGCCGGAATTCGTCGCCCGCTTCGTCGAGGCCGACACCGGCAATCATCGCTATTTCAGACCGTCGAAGACAGCCGGGCACTCGATGTTCGATCTCAACCGATATACGGTCGACCGGCTGCGCAAGGCCGGCGTGACCGCCGAGGGGCTTGGCCGCTGCACCTATGCGGAAGAAGACCTGTTCTATTCCTACCGGCGCACCACACACCGCAAGGAAGCGGATTACGGGCGCCAGGTTTCGGCAATCGTTCTGGAGAAAGAATAATGGCGCTGCATTTCGAACGTTCGGAATTCGACGCGCGGCGCGACCGGCTGCTGATCGAGATGGCCGAGAAGAAGCTCGACGCCGTGCTCCTGTTCGCGCAGGAGAGCATGTATTGGCTGACCGGCTACGACACGTTCGGCTTCTGCTTCTTCCAGTGCCTGGTGGTGAAGGCCGACGGCTCGATGGTGCTGCTCACTCGTTCGGCCGATCTGAGACAGGCGCGCCATACCTCGACCCTCGAGAACATCGTGCTGTGGACCGATCGCCAGGGGGCCAATCCGGCGATCGACCTGCGCAACCTGCTTAACGACCTCGATCTGCTCGGCGCCCGCATCGGCGTCGAATACGACACCCATGGCTTGACCGCCTACAATGGCCGCCGCCTGGACGAGCAGTTGCAGACCTTCGGCCAGATCGCCGATGCTTCCGGCATCGTCGGCCGGCTGCGCCTGTTCAAGAGCCCGGCCGAGATCGCCAAGGCGGAAAAGGCCGCCAATCTTTCCGACGACGCGCTGGATGCCGCCCTGCCCCTGATCAAGCAAGGCGGCGACGAAGGGCTGATCCTTGCCGCCATGCAGGGCGCGGTCTTTGCCGGCGGCGGCGACTATCCCGCCAACGAATACATCATCGGCTCCGGCGCCGATGCCTTGCTCTGCCGCTACAAGGCCGGCCGCCGCAAGCTCACCAAGAATGACCAGCTGACGCTCGAATGGGCCGGCGTCTTCCACCACTACCATGCCCCCATGATGCGTACCGTTTTGACCGGCAAGGTGTCGAAACGTCATCAGGAATTGTTCGACGCTTCCCGCGCCGCCCTGCTCGCGGTCGAAAAGGCGATGACGCCGGGCAACACTTTCGGCGATGTCTTCGACGCGCATGCCCGCACGCTCGAAACGCACAATCTGACCAAGCACCGGCTGAACGCCTGCGGCTATTCGGTCGGCGCCCGCTTCACGCCGTCCTGGATGGACATGCCGATGTTCTACCAGGGCAACACGGAACCGATCGCGCCCAACATGACGCTGTTCGCGCACATGATCATCATGGACTCTGAGACCGAGACCGCGATGACGCTTGGCCGCACCTACCTCACCACGGAATCGGCGCCGAAGCCGCTGTCGCGCCATGATCTCGACTTGATCGTGCAGTGAATCCATAATCGTTCGTTCACGCGGGGGCGTTCGCCAGCAGGGAGTTTTCAGGCAAATGAGACGATCGCAGGTGACGACCGTGTCATTGCTTGCGGCGCTGGCGCTTGGCGCCTGCACCAATGCCAAGGACGTGCTCGAACCTTCGGCGATCACCCCGCCTGCGGGCTCGGCCCAGTCCTCGGCCGCTTCGCAGGGCACATCGACGACGGCCACAACCCCGACCACGACCGCGCCCGCCCCTTCGCCCGCGCCTTCCACCACAGCGTCGCCCGCGACATCCAGGACACCGGCCCAGACCGCGGCTGTCGCCAAGACGCGGCTTCAGGTGGCGCCGATCGTCGGCGCGTCCGTGGAGGCTGCGGCGCCCTTGACGGCGGAACTGCAGGCCCGTGCGCGGCAACGCGGCCTGACGCTTGTCGGCAGCACCGACCAAACGGCCACGCATGTGCTGAAAGGCTATTTTTCGACGATGTCCGAGGGCAAGGACACGACCGTCATCTATGTCTGGGACATCTACGACCCCTCCGGCAATCGCCTGCACCGCATCAATGGCCAGCAGAAGGCGCCCGCGGCCGGCAGCGGCGAGGGCTGGCCCACGGTGGCGCCCGCGACCATGCAGGCCATTGCCGACCAGACGATCGACCAGTTCGCCGCCTGGCTCGGCAGCGGCGGCGCCGGTTGACCGGACCAGCGCGGGCCGAACTGTTGCCGGCCAAACTGTTGCCGGCTTGCGATGTTTTCCGTGTTTGTTGCGGCCGCCGGAAGGATTCCCGACGACGAGGCTTGCAATACCGGCCCGGCCCGCTAAAAGCCCGCTTAAAAGGCGCATGAGAGTCTCTCCGGCCTCTCCATCCTTCACCAGGAACGGTGCATGAAGCTTTTCGCGGGCAATTCCAATCGGGTGCTGGCCGAGGCGGTCGCTCGCTATCTCAACGTCCCGCTGGGCAAGGCCAGCGTCAGGCGCTTCGCCGACCAGGAGATCTTCGTCGAGATCCAGGAAAACGTGCGCGGCGAGGATGTCTTCATCCTGCAATCGACCTCTTATCCGACCAACGACCATCTGATGGAACTGCTCATCATGATGGACGCCTTCATGCGCTCCTCGGCGCGGCGCATCACGGCGGTCATCCCCTATTTCGGCTATGCAAGGCAGGACCGCCGCGCCTCGGGCCGCACGCCGATCTCGGCCAAGCTGGTCGCCAATATGATCACCCGCGCCGGCGCCGACCGCGTGCTGACGCTTGATCTCCATGCCGGCCAGATCCAGGGTTTCTTCGACATCCCGACCGACAATCTGTTCTCGGTGCCGGTGATGGCCCGCGACGTGAAGGCCAAGTACAAGCAGCTCGGCAATGTCGTCGTCGTGTCGCCCGACATTGGCGGCGTGGTGCGGGCGCGCGCGCTGGCCAAGCGCTTCGACGCGCAGTTGGCCATTGTCGACAAGCGCCGCGAGCGTCCCGGTGAATCGGAAGTCATGAACATCATCGGCGCGGTTGCCGGCAAGGACTGCCTCCTGATCGACGACATCGTCGATTCCGGCGGCACGCTTTGCAACGCAGCCGACGCGCTGCTGGCCAATGGCGCGACCTCCGTCACCGCCTACATCACCCATGGCGTGCTCTCGGGCGGCGCCGTTGCCCGTATCGCCGGCTCGAAGCTGCAGGAACTGGTGATCACCGATTCCATTCAGCCGACGCAGGGCGTGCTCGATGCCCCGAACATCCGTGTCATTTCGATCGCCGACCTGCTGGGCGAAGCGATCTCGCGCACCGCTACCGAGGAATCGGTCTCGAGCCTGTTCGATTGATCAGAAACTGGTTCCGCGGGGCGCATAGCGCAGCAGCGTGACCCCTTGCGCGAGGCGCTCCGTGCCGAGCGGCTTCAACGCCAGCGACAGGCCGGACTGGAAATAGGGCTTGCCGCCGCCCAGCACGACCGGATGCATGTAAAGCCGGTATTCGTCGATTAGGCCGGCACGCGCAAGGTGCCCGGCAAAGTCGGCGCCGGAGACCGAGATCTCGCCATCTTTATCCGCCTTAAGGGTCCTTGCCACCGCCTCCGCATCGGCCTTCACCAGGCGGGCATTCGGCCCGACCTCCTGAAGCGTGGTCGAAAACACGACCTTCGGCGTCTCCCGCCACGCGCGGGCAAAATCCCGCTCGACCTCCTCAGCCGCGATATCGCGTTCCGGGTTGTCCCAGAAGCGCATGGTTTCATACATTCTGCGCCCGCAGAGCGCGATCGACGTCCGCCTCATCTCGTCGTTGAAATGCCGATGCAATTCTTCCTCGGGAACCGGCAGGTCGATGTCTCCGCTCGGCCCGGCGATGTAGCCGTCCAGCGATGTCAGCATGGCATAGACGAGCGTTGCCATGGGGGCCTCCGATTTTGCGTTTCTCGGAAAAGAAACATAACTGATTGCAAATTGCAATCAGAATTGGCGCCTATGCCGAGAACCGGCACACCGGCTCAATGCCGCCGGGCGCTGTTTCACGCGGCGATCGGACCGCCTGTGCGGCGCGGGTTCTCACCGGCATCGCGCGCCCTGCGCATATAGCCGCGCGGCGATGTGCCGAGCATGCGCTTGAACATGGTGATGAAGGCCGGCACGCTGTCATAGCCGAGATCGAGCGCCACCCTGGTGATCGGCTCGCCGTCGGCGAGCCTTGGCAACGCCGCGAAAAGGCAGGCCTGCTGGCGCCAGGTCGACAGCGACAGCCCGGTCTGGCGATGGAAGGCGCGGGTGAAAGAGCGCCGGCTCATGCCCGCGGCATCCGCCCATTCGTCGATCGTCGCATGCGGCGAAGGGGCCGCCACGAAACGCCGGCAAAGCGCCGCGAGCTTCGGATCGGACGGGAAAGGCAAGCCGAGCGGCCGTTCCGGCAGGTTCGGGATCTCGTGCAGCAGCAGTCCCATGACGAGCGCCGCCCGCCCTTCGAGCTCGCCGCCCTGCGGCAGCTTCTCCGATTCGACGATCAGGCTGTGCATCAGCTCGGTAATGCCGACGACGCGCAAGCTGTCCGGCAGGCCGGCAATGGCGCCCGGCATCACATAGACCGAGCGCATCGAGACGTCGCCCAGCATCTCGACGGAATGCTCGATGCCGGCTGGTATCCACATCGCATGGTCGGGCGGCACCATCCAGCGCCCATGCCTGGTCGTCACCAGGACCACGCCGACCAGCGCGTGCAGCAGCTGGCTGCGGCTGTGGCGGTGCTGCGGCACGTGATAGCCGTCCGGGTATTCGGTCGGCAGCGCGACCGCCGGCCCGACAGCCTGTTCCAGCCATTGCCAGCGGCTTTCATGCAGCCGGCCGAGCTCGGCGGCGTCGCCCTTGAATATCTCCTTGCCATGCGGCATCGATGTGGCCCACTTGCGAAACTATTGGACCAAACCACGAAAGAAGTCGCTTGGCAACGGGCCTATAAGGCCGGCTGCGGTTCGGCCCGCCCAGAGCATGATCCCGAAAAGTGGGAACCGGTTTTCGGAAAAGATCATGCTCCAACAAGAGACTACGGAGCATTGCCTTGACTGATACGACCGCCACCTCCGTCGCCGCACCGGCGCCGGCAAGCAACATCTCGGCGCAAGCGACGGCCTTCACCGTCATTCTTGCGGTGAGCTTCTGCCACTGCGTCAACGACATCATGCAGTCGCTGCTTTCGGCGATCTATCCGCTGCTCAAGGACAATTACGGTCTCGATTTCTGGCAGATCGGCCTCCTGACCTTCACCTTCCAGGTGACGGCCTCGCTGCTGCAGCCGGTGATCGGCATGATCACCGACAAGAAGCCGATGCCCTACTCCTTGCCCTGGGGCATGGCCTCATCGCTGGTCGGCCTGGTGGTGCTCGCCCATGCCGGCCATTACTGGCTGCTGCTGATCGGCGCCTCGCTGATCGGCATCGGCTCGGCGATCTTCCATCCGGAATCCTCGCGTATCGCCCGCTTCGCCTCGGGCGGCCGGTTCGGCCTGGCGCAATCGCTGTTCCAGGTGGGCGGCAATTTCGGCCAGGCCATGGGCCCGCTGCTCGCCGCCTTCATCGTCGTGCCGTTCGGCCAGACCAGCATTTCCTGGTTCGCCGTCGGCTCGCTGATCGGCATCGTCGTTCTGTGGCGGGTCGGCGGCTGGTACAGCCGGCTGCGCGCTTCACTGGCCACCCGCAAGCAGGCTGCCCATGTCTCGCCCTTCGCGCGCAAGAAGGTCATGTGGGCGTTGGCCGTGCTGACGCTGCTGGTGCTGACCAAGAACGCATATATCGCCTCGCTCTCCAGCTACTACACCTTCTACGCCATGCATAAATTCGGCGTTTCGGTGCAGATGAGCCAGGTGATGCTGTTCCTCTTCCTCGGCGCCTCGGCGCTGGGCATCCTGCTCGGCGGCCCCTTCGGCGACCGCTACGGCCAGAAGGCGATGATCTGGTTCTCGATCGTCGGTGTGCTACCCTTCACGCTGGCGCTGCCCTACGCCAATCTGGAATGGACGATGGTGCTTACCGTGCTGATCGGCCTGATCCTGTCGTCGGCCTTCTCCAACATCGTCGTCTTCGCGCAGGAGCTGGTTCCGGGCCGCGTCGGCATGATCGCCGGCATCTTCTTCGGCTTCGCCTTCGGCATGGGCGGCATCGCCGCCGCGGTGCTCGGCGTCGTCGCCGACATGAAGGGCATCGACTTCGTCTACCAGATCTGCTCGTACCTGCCCTTCCTCGGCCTGCTGACGGTGTTCCTGCCCAACATGAAGGAAGCGCGGAAGGCCTGAGCCGATCGGGTCAGCGGCCAAGCTGCCGTTCAACAAAAGATCGCCGCCGGGTTCGGAGCCTCGAAGATTCCGGATCCGGCGGCGGCGTCCCTTGGCGCAACGCTTGCTTTACCCAACAAGCAACTTATTCCCTCGCCGCCCTCGCGACGAGATCAGCTCCTTCTCCTCAAACCCAGGCGTTGCAAAAGGCCGTGAAGAAAGCGACCCCGGCCATCGCCCGGGTTCGCCGCCGGCTGGCGTTGCCGCCTCGGCAGCGCTGCGAACAGCTCGGGAAGCTTTCGGAGCGTCGAACTCCAAAGCAGCGTGTCGAGCTGCGCGATGTCTGCCGAATTCAGCGTCTCCGGTTCGCTTCTGAGCGCCTGGGCAAGCACATCCCGGAAGTCTTCCGGCCTGTCCGCCAGCCGGACATTCGGCCAATGCTGGAATTGCTCGTAGCCGCGCAACGCGAAGGATGTCGCCACGACCGGCTTGCGGTTGTACAGCGCTTCCGCGGTCTTGATATTCGTGCCGCCGCCCTCGACGATCGGAAGCATCACGACGTCCGCAAGCTCGATCAGCGCGCTGAGGTTCGCGCCGTCCTGCATGCCGAGCAGCTCGATCCGGGCATTGTCGGCGCCACGGTGCCGCAGGAATCCGGGATCGTTGCGGATCTGGTCGGCAACGCCGCCAACCACCACAATCCGTTCCGAGGCTGAGAGAAAACCAAGGTCCGGATCCGTCATCTGGAGAAAACCGCGGGCGTTGGGCGGATGGCCCGACCCGACGAACAGCGCCGTGCGCAGGCCGGCGAACCGCGATGCCCAACGATCGAGGCCGACGGGCGTTTCCCGCGGCCATACCCCGTTGGCGGCGACCACCACGCTTGGATTGAGCTTGCGAAAATGGGCTGCATCCTGCTCGCTGACCGCGACCACCAGGTCCGCCTTTGCGGCAAGATCGGACTCGATGTCCGCCGCACGTCGAGCGCTCCAGAGGTCCGTTCCCGCGCCGGCAATCGCGGCCTCTTGCGCCAGCAAGTGCTGTTCGACATTGTGCGAGCTGTAGACGATTGAAAAATTCGCCTCGGGCGAGCACGTTTCAACATACTCACGCAAAGCCGGCCAAAGCCAGCCTTGCTCCACGGCAATGACATCCGGCCTGAAGTCGTCGAGAAATCTTGCGATTTCAAGGCGATGGGAGCTGCTGCGCGCGATGAATTCGGCGGTGGCGACATCGGAACGCCATTTGCGCCTGGCCATCTGCTTGCGAAACCGGCGCGGCATCTCGATGAAAAGATCGCCGGCCTCCATTTCCCGCCTGGCGCCGCGGTTGGGAGTAACGAGGACATGGCGTGTTTCCCATCCACAATCCCGCAGGACCTTGTGGATGGCGTTCGCCCGCAGCTGGCCGCCCTGGACCGGCTGCCGGATCGGATACGTTCCCAGCGAAACATATCTCATCGGATCAGCGTGATGCTGCAATCGCCGGCATCAAGCAGCGATCCTACGACGGCACTCATTTTTTTGCCCCCTTCTTCAGAGGCGACAGTACCATTTTTCGGTGCCGAGTCTGGAGATGATATTGGCGGCCGGGCGCTGACTTCTCGCCGATATCGAAAGGACGGCATAGGGACAATATCGAGCGTCCCCGCCCAACCGCGAAACGATGATCCGTCATCCTTACAGCACCCGCCCGAGGGCGGGTGCTTTCGCGTTTTGGCGGCCAGCCTCAGGCCTTGAAGAAGGCCAGCAGGTCGGCGTTGATGACATCCGCATGGGTCGTTGCCATACCGTGCGGGAAACCCTTGTAGATCTTGAGCTCGCCCTTCTTGAGCAGCTTGATCGAGAGGAGCGCGGAGTCGGCGATCGGGACGATCTGGTCATCGTCGCCATGCATGACCAGCACCGGCACGTCGATTTTCTTCAGGTCCTCGGTGAAGTCTGTTTCTGAGAAGGCCTTGATGCAGTCGTAATGCGCCTTGGCGCCGCCCATCATGCCCTGGCGCCACCAATTGTCGATGACACCTTCGGAAGCCTGGGCGCCGGGACGGTTGAAGCCGTAGAACGGGCCGGCCGGCACGTCGTGGAAGAACTGTGCCCGGTTGGCCGCCAGCGCCGCGCGGAAACCGTCGAACACCTCGATCGGCAGGCCGCCGGGATTGGCCGGCGTCTTCAACATGATCGGCGGCACCGCGCCGATCAGCACGGCCTTGGCGACGCGGCCTCCGCCGCCATGTTGCGCGACATAGCGCGCGACCTCGCCGCCGCCTGTCGAATGACCGACGTGGATGGCATCCTTGAGGTCGAGATGTTCCGCGAGCGCCGCCACATCCGCGGCATAGGTGTCCATCTCGTTGCCGGTATCGGTCTGGCTGGACCTGCCATGGCCGCGCCGGTCATGGGCGATGACGCGGTAGCCCTGTGCCAGGAAGAACAGCATCTGAGCGTCCCAGTCGTCGCTGCTCAGCGGCCAGCCATGGTGGAAGACGACCGGCTGGCCAGTCCCCCAGTCCTTGTAGAAGATCTGTGTTCCGTCCTTCGTGGTGATCGTGCCGCTGCCCGAACCCGACTTGGTCTGCGAGGTCATCTCAATCTCCTTATATTAGCGCGATAAACAATATTCGCGATAACCATCTCGTAAATGAAGATCGAGAGCCTTGTCCACGAAAAAATGTATCGCGATACCATTTCCCGTGATACATAAAGGATGCTCAGTCGGCAAAGGAATGCGCCGTGCCTCTCCCGTTGGACAATCAGCTCTGCTTCACCCTCTACGCCACCAGCATGGCGATCAACCGCACCTACAAGCCGATGCTGGACGAGATGGGGATCACCTATCCGCAATATCTCGTGCTCAATGCGCTGGGAGAGACGGACGGCATGTCGGTGGGCAGCATCGCGCATCGGCTGGCCCTCGAATCGAGCACCATCACGCCGCTTGTGAAACGCATGGAACAGGCAGGACTTGTCACCCGCCAGCGCAGCCAGACCGACGAGCGCCAGGTGCAGGTCGATCTCACCGCCGCCGGACGTGCTCTGCTCGTCCGGTGCAATTGCCTGAACGAGACCCTGATCGAGCGCTCAGGCATGACGCTGGCTGAACTCGATGCTCTGAACCGGCAAATCCAGGCCTTGCGCAATGCTTTAAGCGGCGGCCAGATGGTGGACACCGCCGAAGGCTAATTGAGATCAAGATCGAGCCGGCATCACCTGAATATCAACCTAGTGCAGGCCGAACTCGCGTAGCAACTCCTCGCGATAGCGCACGAAGCGGCTTTCGCTGCGCTCGCGCGGCCGCGGTAGGTTGACATCGATCAGTCGCGCCGCGCCGCCTTTCTCCCTGGGCAGGATCAGCACCCTGTCGGCAAGATAGATCGCCTCTTCAAGGTCATGGGTCACCATGACCATGGTGACATTCTCCTCGCTCCAGATGCGCGCCAGCTCCTCCTGCATGGAGATCTTGGTCATGGCGTCGAGCGCCCCGAGCGGCTCGTCGAGCAGCAGGATTTCCGGCTGCACCGTCAGTGCCCTGGCGATGCCGACGCGCTGCGCCATGCCGCCGGAGAGCTGCCTGGGATACGCATCGCTGAATTCGGCAAGGCCGACCAGGGCGACATAGAAACGCGCCCGCTTCTCGGCCTCCGCCTTGGCAATGCCGCGCACTTCGAGACCGAAGGCGACATTGCCGAGCACAGTCAGCCAGGGCAGCAGCCGCGGCTCCTGGAAAATTACCGCTCGCTCTTCGCCGACGCCCTCAATCCGCTTGCCGTCGATCGCGACGGCGCCGCCATCGGCCCGCTCCAGCCCGGCAAGGATGCGCAGCAGCGTCGTCTTGCCGGAACCGCTTGCGCCGACAATGACCAGGCATTCGCCGGAGCGGATATCGAGATTGAGCGAGCGCAGCACGGCAAGCTGCCGCCCGCCGAGTGCGAAGGATTTCGACAGGTCGCGGATCGTGACATCGCCGCCGCGTGCCGTGGGCATGGTTTGCGTCTCCGTGCTCAATTGGTCTTGGTTTCGCCGAGACGGTAGAGAATGTCGGAAGCCTTGAGCTTGCCTTTCGGCAGCCGGCCGTCGCGCTCGAGGATATTCACCCAGAACTCGACGTCGCGGTCGGTCACCGCCGCCTTCTCGCGCAGGCCGAAGCCGGTCCAGTAGCGCGCCAGCTCGCCATTCTCGCCACGTCTGTTGAGAATGTCGGCGAGCAGCTTGCGCGTCTCGTCCGGATTTTGCCGCGACCAGTCCGACGCGCGCGCCGACTGTTCGACGAAGTTGCGGGCCGCATCCGGATTCGCCGTGATGAAATCACGACGCAGCACGACGAAGCCACCGGCGATTTCGCCGAGCACGTCGGTATCGTTGAAGACGCCGCGCACACCGCCATTGCTGACCAGTTGGCCGGCAAACGTCGCTTGCCAATAACCCAGCCCGGCAATATCGACCTGACGCGAGCGCAAGGTCTGTTCGAGCTGCGGCCCGGGCACCACCACCAGCTTGGCCGCGTCCGGCGGCAGGCCAACGCTGTGCAGCGCCTCGCGCACCGTATAGTCGAGATGGGCGCCGAGCGTGTTGACCGCGATCGTCTTGCCGGCAATGTCGGCGATCGATTTGATCGGACTGTCTTCCAGCACGTAGAAGACACTCTTCACGTCCTTGTTGATGCCGTTGCTGGGATAAGCCGCGACGAAGTCGTTGCCGCCGGCGATAGAGTTGATCACCGCCGGCGTGGCTGCCGAGCCCAGGTCGACGCTGCCGGACGCGAGCGCGAACAGCGATTCCGGGCCGCCCGCGGCATAGCCGACATTTTCGAGCTCGATGCCGAGGCCCTTGAAATAGCCGAGCGCGTCGGCCAGCTCATGCGGGGAGATGCTGCCGCGGCTGGTGAGATAGCGGATCTTGATGGATGCGGCTTGCGCCATTGCGATCGACGGCAGGCCGGCGAGAATGCCGGCAGCAAGCGGAGCGCGCAGGAGAAGCGAACGGCGGGTGATGCTCATGATCAAGCCTTTCGTTGTTTTGGAATGACGGTGAAGGTTTGGCTGCTTAGCCGGCTGAAACATTCCAACGACACAGCCGCCGCTGCAGGACGACCAGCACCTGGTTGGCGATCAGGCCGAGTGCCGCCAGGATGACGATCGCCGCGAACATCAGCGGAATCTGGAAATTGTACTGCGCATTCATCACCTGGAAGCCGATGCCCTTGTTGGCACCGATCATCTCCGAGGCGATCAAAAGCAGCAGCGCGGTCGTGGCGCCGAGCCGCAACCCGACGAAGATCGACGGCACCGCGCCCGGCAGCACCACGCGGCGGAAAATCGTCAGCCGCCGGGCGCCATAGGCGCGCGCCATTTCGAGCAGCTTCGGGTCGACCTCCTTGACGCCGCTGATGGTGTTGAGCAGCAGCGGAAACAGCGTCGCCCAGAAGATGACGAACACTTTCGAAGCTTCACCCAGTCCCAGAAGCAGGATGAACACCGGGTAGAGCGCCAGCGCCGAGGTCTGACGGAACAGCTGCAGGATCGGGTCGAGCGCGGTCTCCACGGCACGCGCCTGGCCCATGACCAGGCCAAGCGGAATGGCGACGACGACGGCCGCCGCGAATGCAAGGCCGGCACGCTGCAGGCTGATGGCTATGTCGCCGAGCAGGCTGCCGCCAATGAGGCCCTTCCAGAGCGCCGCGACGATCGTGTCGACCGGCGGCAGCACGGCCGAATTGACCCAGCCGCTGCTCGCCGCCACCTGCCAGAACACCAGGAAGCCGAGCAGCACGCCATAACGCGACAGGATTCGCGCCGAAGTCCGCGTCAGGAGGCGCAGCGGCTCCATGCCGGTGCCGCTGCCACCCTCATGCCGGCCGATACCGACCGTCTTTTCGATATGCTGCAAAGTCATCGTCTTGCTCTCGCGTCGGGAATCATTCGGCGGCGAGCACGGTCGAGCGCGCGGCCGTCCACGGATTCTGCGGTCGCCTCAGGCCAAGATTTTCGCGCAGCGTCCTGCCCTCATAAGCGGTGCGGAACAGGCCGCGACGCTGCAGCTCCGGGATTACCAGGTCTACGAAGTCGTCGAGCGCGCCGGGCAGCCATGGCGGCAGGATGTTGAAGCCGTCGGCGGCCTCGCTCGTGAACCATTCCTCCAGTTGATCGGCGACCTGGGCGGCACTGCCGATCACCGTGTAATGGCCGCGCGCGGTCGCAACCCACTGATAGAGCTGGCGGATCGTGAAATTATGCTCGTCCGCGATCTGGCGGATCAGCGCCTGGCGGCTCTTCATGCCTTCGGTCTCCCTGCTCGGCGGCAGCGGGCCGTCGAGCGGATAGTCCCTGAGGTCGAGCGTCTGGCCGGCAAGCCCGTTGAGCAGCGCCACGCCGTCCTCCGGCAGGATCAGGTCGTTCAGCTGCTGGTATTTGGCACGGGCCTCTTCCTCGGTGCGGCCGACGAAGGGCGCCACGCCCGGCATGATAAGCACCTGCGCCGGATCGCGCCCGGCCTCTGCGACGCGCGCCTTGATGTCGCGATAGAACTCCTGCGCCGAGGCAAGGTTCTGATGCGCGGTGAATATCACCTCGGCCGATGCCGCCGCGAGTCCGCGACCGTCCTCCGACTGTCCCGCCTGCACGACCACCGGATGACCCTGCACCGGACGCGGCACGTTGAGCGGCCCCTTGACGCTGAAATGCGCGCCCTTGTGGTTCACGTCATGCAGCTTGTCCTTGTCGTAGAAACGGCCCGTCTTCTTGTCGCGGATGAAGGCGTCGTCTTCCCAGCTGTCCCACAGCGCCTTGACCGTTTCGACATGCTCATGCGCCCGCGCATAGCGCTCGGCATGATTGGGCTGGACGTCACGATTGAAGTTGCGCGCCGTGTCGTCGCCGGCCGACGTCACCACGTTCCAGCCGGCGCGCCCGTTCGACAAAAGATCGAGCGAGGCGAATTTGCGCGCGAGCGTGTAGGGTTCTTCATAGGTGGTCGAGGCGGTGGCGATGAAGCCGATATGCGTGGTCAACGGCGCCAGCGCGGCAAACAATGTCACCGGCTCGAAACCGGCGATCTTGGCGTTGCCGCCTTCACGGGCGCCGAGGCCGATGGTGAGATTGTCAGCCAGGAAATAGGCGTCGAACAGACCCCGCTCGGCGGTCAGTGCGAGTTGCTTGTGGAACTGGAAATTGGTCGCGCCATCGGCCGGCGCGTCCGGATGGCGCCAAGCCGCGACGTGCTGGCCGCCGCCGGGCAGAAAGGCGCCGAGCTTGATCTGTCTGGATGTGCTGGAGCTGGTCATGGGCTGATCCTTCGGGTCCAAAACGACTGCCTGAATTCAGGCGGCGAGGCCGACGCTGCGAGTTTCGCCAACGATGCGCAAAACCTCGGCAACGGCCTGGCGGGCGCGGGCTTGGGTGGCTTCCGACACCAGCACGCCGTCGGTGAAATCCTTATCGGAAGCGTAGATCGCGGTCGGGATGGTGAGCGCTTCGAAGAATCCGAACAGCGGCCGCAGCTGATGCTCGACGATCAGCGAATGGCGCTCGCCGCCGCCCGTGGCAACGAGAATGATCGGCTTGCCGCGCAGCGACGACGGATCGAGCAGATCGAACAAGTGCTTGAAAAGTCCGGTATAGCTGCCTTTGAAGGTCGGCGACCCCACCACCAGAACGTCGGCGCCGAGCAACTGCTCGACGATATTGCGCGCCGTTTGATCGAGATCGGAAATGCGCCGTGCCGACGGGAACGATAGACCGAGATCTTCAATGTCATGGACCGCCGAGGCCGCCCCAATGCGGCCAGCCGCTTCGTCCGCGATCTGCGTGACAAATGCCTTGGTCTTTGACGGACGGGTCAGATTGCCGGAAAATCCAACCACCAGCTTCTTTGTCATGTTCGGGCTCTCCTCGCAGGCGCTTCTTCATTAAGACTACAGATTTGGTAGAATTAAATGAGCGAGAAGATTTCAAAACGCGCCGCGCAAACGGATTGAGTTTGCGCGGGAGAAGCGTTGATTGGTTCAGCCCATGCGGGTCAGGCCTCGACCTTGACCGGAGCCAGTGGAGGCGCCTGAAGACCCTGGAACGGGTCGCGCCAGGCATCGATCGCCTCGAGCCGGCCATACCAGCGGCGGATAGACGGGTAGTCGTCGAGCGGCAATCGGGCGGCATCGTTGAAAGGCAGGAACGTCGCCATGCGGAAGTCGGCATAGGAGACGGAATTGCCGACCAGCCAATCGCGTCCGGCAAGCTCTGGCTCAAGGATCGCGGCGGCGGCGTGGAACTGCCTCAATCCCTCCTCGACCAGCGCTTGATCGATCGGACCGAGCCCATAGCGCTGCTTGGTCCCACGCTCGAAATGCACCATGTCGCAAGCGAAAGCGAACCGTTCCTTGCCCCAGCTGATCCAGCGGATCATGTCCGGCTCGTCCTGCCCGCCGCGCCAGAAATCCGAATGCGTCTCGCGCGAAAGCCGGCAGGCGATGGCGTCGGCCTCCCACAGGCTCCATCCCGGCCCGACCAGGATCGGCAAGGTCAGATTGGGGTTGAGCGCGCGATAGCGTTCGGCCTGCCCCGGCGCCATGGGCGATGCGAACTCGAACGCGATCTCCGCCTTGAGATGGCGCGCCGTCGCGACCGCGAGGCGAGGATTGGGATTGCGGCTGAACAGAAGCTTCATATTGGTCCCCATGGATTTGGCCACATGCCCGCAGGACGGCTGAGAACTGCGCGTTCCTACATTTGCCGCAAATCGGATTTCCGGTTTATCCTTTCGGCACCGGAAACCGCCCGCAACCCGCCCGGCCAACCGCTTGCACCCTTGCCCGCCTTCCGCTATAGAGCCGCCACCCGCGTAGACACCCTTGGAGGCAACGCGGAGGAAGGCCGGCCGGGCCTGCATGATCCCCAAGACGCTTTTGGATCGCCAAACGCATCGACAGATCGTGCAAGGCCGCGACGGCTTTCGACGTTTACGGACGGGTTTGCCGGCCGCGAACGCTCCACAACACGCGAAAGGAAATGCCATGAGCCACGATGCTTATGAGCTGAAAGCCGAAGCGCGCGAACAGGTCGGTAAGGGGTCCGCCCGTGCAGTTCGTCGCGACGGTAAAGTGCCTGCAGTTATCTATGGCGACAAGCAGCCTCCCCTGGCGATTGCGCTCAACTACAAGGACATCTTCTACAAGATCCATGGCGGCGGGTTCCTGACCACGATCGCCACGATCGATGTCGACGGCAAGAAGATCCAGGTCCTGCCGAAGGATTTCCAGCTCGACCCGGTCAAGGATTTTCCTGTCCATGTCGACTTCCTGCGCATCGGCAAGGACACCGAAGTCAATGTCGACGTGCCTGTCCACTTCATCAATGAAGACAAGTCGCCAGGCATCAAGCGCGGCGGCGTGCTCAACATCGTTCGTCACGAAGTCGAGTTCCACTGCCCGGCCAACGCGATCCCGGAGTTCATCACCGTCGATCTCACCGGCACCGACATCGGCGATTCGATCCATATCTCGGCGGTCAAGCTGCCGGCCGGCGTCAAGCCGGTCATCTCCGATCGCGATTTCACCATCGCGACCGTTGCCGGCTCGTCGGCGATGAAGCCGGAGACGGAAGCGACCACGGAAGCTGTGGAAGAGACGGCGGCCCCGGAGGCCGAAGAGAAGTAATTCTCCGAGCCGGATGATTTCATCCGGCTCTAAACCAAAGAAATAGAGCATGATGTTTTCCGAAAACCGCTTCCCACTTTTCGGCATCGTGCTCTAAGTCTGGAGGCGGCGATGCTTGTCTTTGCAGGCCTCGGCAATCCGGGCGCGAAATACGAAAACAACCGGCACAATGTCGGCTTCATGGCGGCGGACGCGATTGCCCGCCGCCATTCCTTTTCGCCCTGGTCGAGAAAATTCCAGGGCCTGATCTCAGAAGGCACGCTCGGCGGCGAGAAGATCCTGCTGATCAAGCCGCAGACCTTCATGAATCTCTCCGGACAGTCGGTCGGCGAAGCGCTGCGCTTCTACAAGCTCGAACCATCCGCCCTCACCGTCTTCTACGACGAGATCGACCTTGCTGCCGGCAAGCTCCGGGTCAAGGTTGGCGGCGGCTCCGGCGGCCATAACGGCATCCGCTCGCTCGACCAGCATGTCGGCAACGCCTATCGCCGGGTGCGCATCGGCGTCGGCCATCCCGGCGTCAAGGAGATGGTGCACGGCCATGTGCTTGGCGATTTCGCCAAGGCCGACCGCGAGTGGCTCGATGTCCTGCTGGACGCAATCGCCGACGCTGCCGGCTTGCTCGCCAAGGGCGACGACAGCTCGTTCATGAACCGGGTCACGCTCGCCTTGCGCGACAAGCTTGTGCCGACCGGCGACGACGACCGCCCGCCGCCCAAGGCGCCGAAGCAGCAAAGCCATGTCCGCCAGGCGCGCCCGCAGCAGCCGGCGGCAAAGCTTCCAGAAAGCGGCCCGATGGCTGCCATGCTGAAGAAGCTCTTTGGCAAGGACTAAAGCATGTCTCCCGAAAGTGGGAACCGGTTTCGGGGTAAAGACATGCGCAAAATCAAAAGACTAAAGCGCAGGGAGCGAATCTAAAAGATCGCGACGCGCTTTAGGCCCTGTCACGATAAAGGCATGGGGCTTGACGTTCGTCACCCCTATCGCCCATAGCCCTCACCAAAATCGAATTTCCGACAGGATTGGACGAACATGGGTTTCAAATGTGGCATCGTTGGCCTGCCCAACGTCGGCAAGTCGACGCTGTTCAACGCGCTGACCAGGACGGCCGCCGCGCAGGCCGCCAACTATCCTTTCTGCACCATCGAGCCGAACACCGGCGAGGTGGCGGTGCCCGACCCGCGCCTGCAGAAGATCGCGGCGATCGGCAAGTCGAAGGAGATCATTCCGACCCGCATCTCCTTCGTCGATATCGCCGGCCTGGTGCGCGGCGCCTCCAAGGGCGAAGGGCTGGGCAACCAGTTCCTCGCCAACATCCGCGAGGTCGACGCCATTGTGCATGTGCTGCGCTGCTTCGAGGATGACGACATCACCCATGTCGAAGGCCGTATCGACCCTGTCGCCGACGCCGAGACGGTCGAGACCGAGCTGATGCTCGCCGACCTCGAAAGCCTCGAGCGCCGCATCGCCCAGATCCGCAAGCGCGCCGCCGGCAAGGACAAGGAAGCCATGGCCGTCCTGCCCATGATGGAGGCCGCGCTCGAGCTTCTGCAGGCCGGCAAGCCGACGCGCTTCCTGCTCAACGGCATCGCCGCGGAGGACCTGCGCATCCTGCAGGGGCTGAACCTGCTCACCTCGCATCCCGTTCTCTATGTCTGCAACGTCGCCGAAGCGGACGCCGCCACCGGCAACGAGCACACCAGGGCGGTGGAGAAGATGGCGGCCGCGCAGGGCGCCGGCACGGTTGTGATCTCGGCGGCGATCGAGGCTGAAGTCGCCCAGCTTTCAGACGAGGAGGAAATGGAATTCCTTGCCTCGATCGGCCTCGATGAGCCGGGCCTCAACAAGGTGATCCGCGCCGGCTACGAGCTCCTGCATCTGATCACCTATTTCACCGTCGGGCCGAAGGAAACGCGCGCCTGGACGATCCACGAGGGCGATAAGGCGCCGCAGGCGGCCGGCGTCATCCACACCGACTTCGAGCGCGGCTTCATCCGCGCCCAGACGATCTCCTACAACGACTTCGTCACGCTGGGCGGCGAGGCAGCCGCCAAGGAAGCCGGCAAGGCGCGCGACGAGGGCAAGGAATACGTCGTCCAGGACGGCGACATCATGCTGTTCAAGTTCAACACCTGATCTCCAGGGAGACCCGGCGATGATAAAGACCTTCGTCGTGGACAATGATCGCCTTCGTCTTACCGAGGACCTTGCGGCGGATGGCGACAGGGTCGTCTGGGCCGATCTTTTCAACCCGACCAAGGAGGAAGAGGCGCGCATCGAGAGCTGGCTGGGCATTGCCATCCCGACCCGCGAGGAAATGGAAGAGATCGAGATTTCGAGCCGGCTCTATGTCGAGGACGGCGGCTACTTCATGACCGCCGTGCTGCCGGCGCAGACCGAGGCCGACGATCCCTTGATGTCGCCGGTGACCTTCGCGCTCGCCGGCAAGAGGCTGATCACCATCCGCTATCATGAGCCCAAGGCCTTTAAGACTTTCCCGCAGCGCGCCGAAAAGGTGGCGACCGGCTGCACCAGCGGCGACACCATCCTGATCGGCCTCCTCGAGGCGATCGTCGATCGCCTGGCCGACATCCTCGAGCGCGCCGGCCGCGAGGTGGAAACGATCTCGCGCGACATTTTCGAAGCGCGCTCGACCAAGGCCTCGAAGCGCAACCGCGATTTCCAGGAGCTCCTCAAAGGCATCGGCCGCAAGGAGGACATCGCTTCCTCGGTCCGCGACAGCTTGATCTCGTTGCAGCGCCTGGCCGGCTTTCTCGCCCACGTCGCTGACCAGACCAAGATGAGCAAGGATGTGCGCGCCCGCATCAAGACGCTGTCGCGCGACGTGCTCTCGCTCGCCGACCATGCCACCTTCCTGTCGCAGAAGATCTCCTTCCTGCTCGACGCCACGCTCGGCATGATCTCGATCGAGCAGAACGCCATCATCAAGATTTTCTCGGTCGCCGCCGTCATCTTCCTGCCGCCGACGTTGGTCGCCTCGATCTACGGCATGAACTTCGACATCATCCCCGAGCTCAAATGGGAGTTCGGCTACCCCTTCGCCATCGCCCTGATGGTGGTCTCGGCGATCCTGCCCTTCTGGTATTTCCGCCGCCGCGGCTGGCTCTGACGGACTTGGCCGGCGACGGCTGGCTTACCAGAAATCACTTGACCAAATCGACTTGGGCCGGCATCCGGGTTTTCGATCCTTGGGGATCGCGTTCGTCAACCGGATTGCCGATCATGACCGGAAAGACCTGGGCCTATGAGGATTTCGCCGAGGGCGCCTCGCTCGACCTCGGCAGCAAGGACGTAAGCGCCGCCGAGATCATCGAATTCGCCTCGGAGTTCGATCCGCAGCCGATGCATCTCGACGAGGAAGCCGGCAAGGCAAGCATCCTCGGCGGGCTTTCGGCTTCGGGCTGGCATACCTGTGCGATGTTCATGCGCATGCTGTGCGATGCCTTCCTGCTCGATTCGACCTCGCAGGGCTCGCCCGGCATCGAGCATGTGAAATGGAAGAAGCCGGTGCTGGCCGGCGACAGGCTTACCGGCACGCTCACCATACTTTCCAAGCGCCAGTCGAAATCGAGGCCGCAGCTCGGCTTGGTCACCATGCGCAGCGAGCTCGTCAACCAGCGCGGCGAAAGCGTTTTCGAGCTCGAAAACACTGGGATGTTCCTCGCGCGTGATGCCGCAAGGGACCCGTCATGACCCTGGACGAGTATTTCCTGATCGGCGAGACCGTCACGCTCGGCTCGCATAAATTCGAAGCCGACGAGATCAGGGCGTTTGCCAACAAATACGATCCGCAGGTCTTCCACGTCGATGAAGAGGCGGCGAAGAAGAGCGTGCTTGGCGGGCTCTGCGCCTCGGGCTGGCACACTGCCGCCACCTGGATGAAATACAACCTCGAAAAGCGCATGGAGACCGAGGGCGTGCGCTGGACAGGCCCCGGCCCGCAGCCCGAGTTCGGCCCCTCGCCCGGCTTCCGCAATTTGAAATGGCTGAAGCCGGTCTATGCCGGCGAGACCGTGACTTTCACGCGCACCGCGCAGGCGCACCGACCGCTCGCCGGGCGCCCAGGCTGGAACCTGCTGACGCTGCGTTCGGAAGGCTTCGATTCGACCGGCGACAAGGTGATTGAGTTCGACAGCGCCGTTCTGGTGAAGGTGGGATAGCGCCTCTCCTTCTCCCCTTGTGGGAGAAGGTGGATCGGCGCGCAGCGCCGAGACGGATGAGGGGTGTTCCAGCGAAGTGCGACGTTGGCGTTCCCTGGAACACCCCTCATCCGTCGCCTTCGGCGACACCTTCTCCCACAAGGGGAGAAGGGGAAGATCAATGCCCCTCGAACCCGATCAACGTCCTCACCGGCACGTCTAGCGCTTCCAGCTTCTGGCGGCCGCCGAGGTCGGGCAAGTCGATGACGAAGCACGCCGCGACGATGTCGGCGCCGATTTGCCTGAGCAGCTTCACCGCGGCTTCCGCCGTGCCGCCCGTGGCGATCAGGTCGTCGACCACGATCACCTTCTCCCCCGGCGAGACGCCGTCCTTGTGCATCTCCATCTCGTCCAGGCCGTATTCGAGGCTGTAGGCGACGCGCACCGTCTCGTAGGGCAGCTTGCCTTTCTTGCGGATCGGCACGAAGCCTGCCGAAAGCTGGTGCGCCACAGCGCCGCCGAGGATGAAGCCGCGCGCCTCGATGCCGGCGATCTTGTCGATCTTCAATCCGGCATAGGGATGGACCAGCTCGTCGATGGCGCGGCGGAAGGCGCGCGCGTCGCCAAGCAGCGTGGTGATGTCGCGAAACAGGATGCCGGGCTTGGGATAATCCGGAATGGTGCGGATGGCCGCAAGCAGCGTGTCTTCGAGGGAGGATTTCATCGAGGCTTTCCGCGTGTCCGGCTGTCGGATTTGGCGGCGTCGGCCTTTGCTGCCCGACGCGACCGACAAGGGCTACCGCGATGTCGCGCCAGAGACAAGCCATCCGGCAAAGGATCGGCACCGATCGCGAAGGCGCCCTTCGAAAAGCAGGCGCTACCGAGCGGCTACATGCCGAGATCCGAGCGCAGCTCGGAGCGCGCCACTTCGTACTCGGCCTTGAAATCGGGACGGTTGAGCAGGACCGCGGCGATCACGCTGCCGGAGATCTTGCCCATCTCGATGTCGGACGGATAATGGATGCCGCCGACCACGCGGTTGTGGGCGAATTCGGCCGCGCGCGCCATGATCTCGGCGCGCTTTTCGGGGACCATGTCGGCAAGGACGATGCCCATCATGGTGCCGACCGTCGCATGACCAGACGGCCAGGAACCGGAGCTCGACAGCTTCACGACCGGCTTGACCAGATCGCTGAGCTGATGGGGCCGCGGCCGCTTCCAGACATCCTTGGCGGGATCGACGACGGCGCCTTCGGTCGCCACGACGCGATCGAAGAAGGCACTGAACTTCGGCAGCTTCTCCTTGTTGAAATTCGGGCCCATGACGTCAGCGAAGCGCCAGATATTCTCCTCGGCGTCGGCGATGGCGCGCTTTTCCATTTCCGGCGTGCGTGTCACCTGCAGCGTCAGCACCTCGCCGAGCTCCGCTTTGGTTTCCGGCGAGTCATTGGCCGGTGGCGGCGGCAGGATCATCGTCAGGTCGATGTCCTTGCTGGTGACGAAAGGCTGGGCCTCATCGGCATGGGCGACATATCCGGTGACAAGCAGCAGGAAACCCGCCGCGAGCGATGCATATCTTTTCATGGGTGCGATCCTTTGGTGAGTGCGAGGCAGGATCGCCACGAGCGATGACGATCATGTGACACGCCCCGGTTTGCGCGCGCCGAAATACAAAAGGGCGCCTTGTGGCGCCCTTTCAAAATTCTTGCGATCGACGCCGCCTCAGTGCGCCACGTCGGCCCACACCCTGCGCTTGGTCATGTAGACCAATGCGCCGAAGACCAGCAGAAATATCATGACGCGGAAGCCGGTTTTCTTGCGATCCTCGAGATGCGGCTCGGCCGCGAACATCAGGAAGGCCGAGACGTCGCGCGCATACTGGTCGACGGTCTGCGGCGAGCCGTCGTCATAGGTCACCTGGCCGTCCGAGAGCGGCTTGGGCATCTTCAACGACACGCCGGACAGGAAGTACGGGTTGTAGTGCGTGCCTTCCGGGATCACCATGCCGGCCGGCGGCGTCTGGTCGTAGCCGGTGAGCAGCGAGTGGATGTAGTCCGGGCCGCCCTGCGCATACTGGGTGAAGATGTCGAAGATGAAGCGCGGGAAGCCGCGCTCGACGCCGCGTGCCTTGGCAAGCAGCGACATGTCGGGCGGCGCGGCGCCGCCATTGGCGGATGCCGCGGCCTGCTCGTTCGGGAACGGCGCCGGGAAGTGATCCGACGGCTTGCCGGGACGATCGAACATGTCGCCGGCATCGTTCGGGCCGTCATGGATGGTGTATTCGGCGGCCAAAGTCTTGATCTGCGCCTCCGAATAGCCGAGGCCTTCCAGCGTGCGGAAAGCCACCAGGTTCATCGAGTGGCAGGCCGAGCAGACTTCCTTGTAGACCTTCAGGCCGCGCTGCAGCTGCGCCTTGTCATAGGTGCCGAACGGACCGGCGAAGCTCCAGCTCATTTCCTTCGGTTCGTTGATCGGGAAATGCGTCGGAGCGGCCGCGTTGTGTTCCTCTTCGGCGGCGATGGCAGCGGTGCCCGCGACCACCAGGCCAAGCAGCGCCAGCGAGGTGAGAATCTTCTTCATACCCAAAATCCCCTCAGATTCTCAGCCCGTGGTTTCCGGCGCGGCGGCAGCGCGTGCCGGATGTCCGCTGCCGCCCTTTTTCTTTTCAAGCACGGCCTCGGTGATCGAGTTCGGCAGCCTGCGCGGCGTCTCGATCAGGCCGAGCACCGGCATGACGACCAGGAAGAAGGCGAAGTAGAACAGCGTCGCCATCTGCGCCATGAACACATAGCTGCCTTCCGCCGGCTGCGAGCCCAGCCAGCCGAGCAGGATAGCGTCGGCTACGAACAGCCAGAAGAACAGCTTGTACCATGGACGATAGACCGCCGAGCGCACCTTGGAAGTGTCGAGCCACGGCACCAGGAACAGCATGGCGATGGCGCCGAACATGCACAGCACGCCGCCGAGCTTGGAGTTGATCGGGCCGATGTTGAAGGTGATGGCGCGCAGGATCGCGTAGAACGGCAGGAAGTACCATTCCGGAACGATGTGGGCCGGCGTCTTCAGCGGGTTGGCGACCGTGTAGTTGTCCGGATGGCCGAGAAAGTTCGGCAGGTAGAAGACGAAATAGGCGAAGACGAACAGGAACACGATCATGCCAAACGCGTCCTTGATGGTGGCGTAGGGCGTGAAGGCGACGGTGTCGGTCTTCGACTTGACCTCGATGCCGGTCGGGTTCGACTGGCCCACGACATGCAGCGCCCAGATGTGCAGCACGACAACGCCGGCGATCATGAACGGCAACAGGTAATGTAGCGCAAAGAAGCGGTTCAGCGTTGGATTGTCGACGGCGAAGCCGCCGAGCAGCAGTTCCTGAATCCAGTTCCCCACCAGCGGAATGGCGCTGAAGAAGCCGGTGATGACGGTAGCGCCCCAGAAGCTCATCTGGCCCCAAGGCAGCACGTAGCCCATGAAGCCGGTGGCCATCATCAGGAGGTAGATGATGCAGCCGAGGATCCACAAGAGCTCGCGCGGCGCCTTGTAGGAGCCGTAGAACAGGCCGCGGAAGATATGGATGTAGACGGCGACGAAGAAGAATGAGGCGCCATTGGAATGGAGATAGCGCAAGAGCCATCCCGAATTCACGTCGCGCATGATCTTCTCGACCGAATCGAAGGCGAGATTGGTGTCGGAGGTGTAGTGCATCGCCAGCACGATGCCGGTCAGGATCTGCGCGGCCAGCATGATCGACAGGATGCCGCCGAACGTCCACATGTAGTTGAGGTTGCGCGGCACTGGATAGGCGACGAAGCTGTCATGGACCAGCCGCGGCAGCGGCATGCGGGCGTCGAACCAGCGCTCGATACCGGTCTTGGGCGTATAGGTCGAGTGTCCCTCGCTCATCGAAATGTCCCCTGCCTCAACCGATAAGGATCTTGGTATCGGAAATGAACTTGAATACCGGGATCGCCATGTTCTCCGGCGCCGGGCCTTTGCGGATGCGGCCGGCGGTGTCGTATTGCGAACCGTGGCACGGGCAGAACCAGCCGCCGAAATCGCCTTCCTGGCCGAGCGGGATGCAGCCGAGATGCGTGCAGACCTGCACCATCACCATCCAGGCTTCCTTGCCGGGCGTGGTGCGGTTGGCGTCGGTCGCCGGCGCGTCGGACGGCAGGTTGGCGTTGCGTGCGATCGGATCCTTGAGATCGGCGAGATTGACGGCCGCGCCGTCCTTCATTTCCTTTTCGGTGCGGTTGCGCACCACCACCGGCTTGCCGCGCCACTTGACGACCACCGAGCTGCCGGGCTGCAGTGAAGAAACATCGACCTCGACCGAAGCCAGCGCCAGGGTCGAGGCATCGGGGCGCATCTGGTCGATGAACGGCCACGCGACGGCTCCTGCGCCGACAACGGCGGCCATGCCGGTGGCCACGTAGAGAAAATCGCGACGGTTGGGATCGTGGATGTCGGTTGCGCTCACGGGTGCCTGATCCTTTCGCCTCTTCCTAACCGGAGGCCGAGCCTTGTCCCCGCTCAATCGCACCTGCCCGACAGCGCATGGCGAACAGGCTAGCGAATTCCTCCGGCATTTGGAGTTCGGTTTATGCGTGCGGCCCGTTTTTGTCCAGCGGGGTGAGACCACAAGGGCAGATTGTCGCGGGGATGCGCGGCGGCCCAGGCCGACGCGTCCCCGCCAGGCCGCCGGACAGGGTGAAACAGCGGGAAATCCGGGGTCAATCGAGCCGGTGTTCGCCTCGACATCGGCTCCTGGCCCGGTCTATTCTGGCGTCATGGCGCATGTCATTGAACGCGACAGCTGGGCCGAAGCCCCCGACCGCTGGAAAGGCGAGCTGCAATGCGGCCAGTTCGGCGCCAATTCCTGCCTGATCTTCAACTATCAGCCGACGGTCGGCGGCGGCCCGCGCCTGCACAAGCACCCCTATGCGGAAATCTTCGTCATCCGCTCCGGCACCGGCCTGTTCACGATCGGCGACCAGGAGATCAAGGCCACGGCCGGCCAGATCCTGATCGTGCCGCCCGACACGCCGCACAAATTCACCAATCTCGGGCCTGGCCCGCTCGAAAGCACCGACATACACGAGAACGGCCACTTCATCACCGAATGGTTGGAATGATTCTTCCGATCGTCGGACCGGGCCTGTCCGGAGGCTGATTGCAGCCTAGTTCCATCGATCTGGCATCGATGGAGATGAAGCATGGGACTGCGCACCGTTGAGGTCGAGGGGCTGGCTATCGCGATCCGGGACGCAGGGCCGCCCGATGCGCCGGGCCTTCTGCTGCTGCATGGTTGGCCGCAAAGCTCCCATGCTTTTGAGGCAATCGTCGACGAGCTGGCCGGCGACCAGCGCGTGGTCGCGCCGGACTTGCCGGGCATCGGCGGTTCACACGGCGCGCCCGAGACCGGAGAAAAGGCATATCTGGCCAGATTGATGAAGGGGCTGATCGCCGTTTGCGGCTTACGGCAGGTCATCGTCGCCGGTCATGACGTCGGCGGCCAGATCGTCTTCGCGCTGTTGCGCGACGAGCCCGAAAATTTGTCCGGCGCGGTGATCATGGACGTCGTCATCCCCGGCGTGGCGCCGTGGCAAAATGTCATCCGCAATCCGCGTATCTGGCATTTCGTTTTTCATGCGATCCCGGCCTTGCCGGAGATACTGGTGAGCGGCCATGAGCGCGCCTATTTCGATTTCTTCTTCGATATTCTTTCGAAGGAAAAATCGGCGGTCCCTGCGGAAGCCAGGAACATCTATGCCAAGGCCTATTCGCGGCCGGAAAGCCTCAAGGCCGGCTTCGACTGGTACCGCGCCTTTGCCGCGGACGCCAAGGTCAATTCCCACCCATCCGCGACGCCGATCGCCAAGCCGGTTCTTTATCTCAGAGGCTCGGCCGAATCCGGCGACATCGCCGACTATCTCGACGGCTTGAAGGCAGCGGGCCTATCCAATGTCGAAGCCGACATCATCCCGGGTAGCGGCCACTTCGTCGCCGACGAGAATCCCGGAGCCCTTGCTGCGCGATTGGCGCGTTTTCGCCAGGAAATCGCCTAGCTGGCGCCGAGCCTGACCAGCACCGCGCGCGGGATGTCGTATTCGCGGATCACGGCGTCATGCTTGCGCAAACCGCAAAGCTCGCGCTGGATGAAATAGGCATGGACGGCCGCTGCCGCCTCCTAAGCAGCCGTTTGCGATGCTCGCCCTCGCCGCTCTCGCGCAATCTGGCAAGGGTCTCCTCGACACGCCGGCCGGCGCGGCCGAGCGCTGCGGCCTTCTCGGCGAGGATTTCGTGGCCGAGCAGATCGAGCGCGCTTTCCTGCGCGCCTGACCGTCCGAAATTCATAGGCATGCGTACCGACATGATGCCGTTCTACTCCGCTGGCCGCGTCTCTTCCAGCGCGCTTTCCTCGTTGAACAGGAAGCCGCCGGACTGCCGCTTCCAGAGCCGCGCATAGAGCCCGTCGAGCGCCACCAGCTCGTCATGCGTGCCCTGTTCGACGATGCGGCCGCCGTCCAGCACCACGAGCCGGTCGAGCGCTGCGATGGTCGACAGCCGGTGCGCGATGGCGATCACGGTCTTGTTCTCCATCAGTCTGGTCAGGTTCTCCTGGATCGCCGCCTCGATGTCGGAATCGAGCGCCGAGGTCGCCTCGTCGAGGATCAGGATCGGCGCATCCTTGAGGAAGACGCGCGCCATGGCGACGCGCTGCCGCTGGCCGCCGGAGAGCTTCACGCCACGCTCGCCGACATAGGCCTCGTAGCCGGAGCGCTCGCGGTTGTCGCGCAGCCCCAGGATGAAGTCATGCGCCTCGGCTTTCCGGGCCACGGCGATCACCTGCGCATCGGTCGCGTCCGGCATGCCGAGCTTGATGTTGTCGCGCAGCGAGCGGTGGAAAAGTGCTGTATCCTGGCTGACCACGCCGATATTGCCGCGCAGCGAGTTCTGCGTCACATGCGCGATGTCCTGGCCGTCGATCAGGATCTGGCCGCCCTCGAGGTCATAGAGGCGCAGGATCAGGTTGGCCAAGGTCGTCTTGCCGGCGCCCGACGGGCCGACCAGCCCGACCTTCTCGCCCGGATGCACGACGAGGTCGATGCCGTCGAGCACTCCGGCCCCCTTGCCATAATGGAAGGTGACGTTCCTGACGTCGATGCGGCCGCCGGCGACGACCAGCTCCTTGGCGTCCGGCGCGTCGGTCAGGCCGAGCGGCTGCGAGATCAGCGCCTTGGAATTCTCCAGCACGCCGAGATTCCTCAGGATGCCGTTGAGCTGCATCATCAGCCTTCCAAGCAGCATGTTGAGCCTGAGCACCAGCGACAGCGTGAAGGCGACGGCGCCGACCGTGATCGAGCCTTCGACCCACAGATAGATGGCGAAAGCGGCGATCGCCGTGATCATGATGCCGGAGAGCATGGTCAGCGCCATGCGCACGCCGGTCAGCCGGCGTGTGAACGGCCGCAGCGCGTCGAGATAGATGCCGAAGCCGCTGCGGATATAGCGATCGTCGCCGTCGGCCGAAAACAGCTTCAACGTCTGCACGTTCGAGTAGGAATCGACGATGCGGCCGGTGATCATCGAACCGGCCTCGGCGGTCGCCTCGGCATGCTTGCGGATAGCCGGCAGATAGAGTTTCGCCAGCCAGCCGAAGGCAGCGATCCAGATCACCACCAGCACCGCCAGCCGCAGATCGAGACCGGCGACCAGCGCGAGCGTCGTCACCGTATAGACGATCATGAACCAGACCACCTCGATGAAGCTCTCCATCAGGTCGCCGGTCGCCTGCCCCGCCTGCCAGACTTTTGTCGCGATGCGGCCGGCGAAATCGTTCTGGAAGAAGGCATAGGACTGGCGCGAGACGTGCCGGTGCGCCTGCCAGCGCACCAGATTGTAGAATCCGGGCGTGATCGTCTGCTCGTCGACCAGCGCCGACAGGCCGACCACCAGAGTGCGGATGAACAGAACCACGGCGCCCATGAACAGGAGCTCGGGACCGGCGGCCGCCCACAGCGCGTGCCAGCTGCGTTCACCGGGCAACTGGTCGAGGATATCGACCAGCCTGCCGACGAAATAGAACAGGCCTGCCTCGACCAGCGGCGCGATGCCGCCGATGATGAGCATGGCGAAGAAAGCGAGCTTGGCCTGCCCGACATAGTGCCACAGGAAGCCGCCGACGCTGGCGGGTGGCCGAAGATTCACGGGCTCGCGGAACGGATAGACCCAGCCCTCGAACCAGCGATAGACGCCTTTCATCATTCCGCGGCTTCACCTTTCGCCGCCAGATCGTCGGCGGCCTGCTTTTCCTCGAGCAGGAACCCGCCCGACTGGCGCCGCCAGAGCTGGGCATAGAGCCCACCCTTGCCGATCAGGGTCTCATGCGAGCCGTCCTCGACGATGCGCCCTTTGTCCATCACCACCAGCCTGTCCATCGCCGCGATGGTCGACAGCCTGTGGGCGATGGCGATGACGGTCTTGCCCTGCATGAGCTTGTAGAGGTTCTCCTGAATGGCGGCTTCCACTTCCGAATCGAGCGCGGACGTGGCCTCGTCGAGAATGAGGATCGGCGCGTCCTTCAGCATAACGCGGGCAATTGCGATGCGTTGCCGCTGGCCACCGGACAGCTTCACGCCGCGTTCGCCGACAAGCGCCTCATAGCCGCTCTGCCCATACGGATCGGTCAGTGCCGCGATCACATCGTCGACCTGAGCGGCTTTGGCGGCGCTAAACATGGCCTCGTCGCTGGCCGACTGGCGTCCATATTTGAGGTTCTCGCGAACGGATCGATGCAAGAGCGACGTGTCCTGGTTGACGAAGCCGATCGCCGCGCGAACGCTCTCTTGCGAGACGTGGCGGATGTCCTGTCCGTCGATCAGCACCTTGCCGTCCTGGACGTCGAACAGCCGCAGCACGAGATTGACCAGCGTCGACTTGCCGGCCCCGGAGCGACCGATCAGGCCGACCCGCTCGCCCGGCGCGATCTTCAGCGACAGATTATCGATGACGCCGCCTTTGCCGTCCTTGCGCCAGTAGTTGAAATTCACCCGGTCGAACTCGATGCCGCCGGCGGTCACGGCGAGGGCCGGTGCGTCAGGCTGGTCCTGCATGGTGATGGGACGCGCGATCGTCGTCATCGAATTGCTGGCGACGCCGATCTGCCGGAAAACGTTGGCGCCGACATCGAGGATCCTGCCGGAGATATTGGCGATCTGCAGCGCGAACGGTATCGCGGTCGCCACGGCTGCCGTAGTCATGGTCCCCGCGTTCCAGCCGGCCAGCGCCAGCCAGCTTATGGCGATGAGCAGCGCCGCGTTGAGGACGAACAGGGCCGACCACATCAGCGTGAAAACGCGCATCAGCTGGTAAAACGTGTGGGCATGCTCGACCACCGCGTGCGAGACATATTTGTCTTCGTGCTCGCCGGTCGAGAACGTCTTGAGCGTCAGGATGTTGGTGTAGCTGTCGACCATGCGGCCGCTCACCTGCGACCACCGTTCCGACAGTTGGGACGAACGCTGCGTGATCCTAGGCATCGCGGACCAGAAGATGAGGCAGTAGAATACCAGCCACACCGCCACCACAGCCAGCAGCAGCGTATCGAGCCGCGCCAGCACGACGATGGCGACCGCGACGAAGACCAGCGCGTACCAGACGGCATCGACGGTGAGGTTGACGCTCATCTCCACCGAATCGCCGCTCTGCATGACCTTGGTTCCGATGCGGCCGGCGAAGTCGTTCTGGAAGAACGACCAGTCCTGGCGCACGACGTGCCAATGGCTCTGCCAACGGATGAGGTCGATGAGGTTCGGCGCGATGGCGTGGTTGCGGATGAGACCATCGACAACCATCGACAGCGGACGCAGCAGCACGACGATCGCCATCATGACGAGCAACGGCATGTGCGCAGCGAAGAAATCGCCTGGCTTGGTGCTGGAGAGCAGGCCGACGATCAGGCCGACGAAAATCGGCAGCATCGCGTCCACTACCGCCGCGAGGGCAACGATGATCATGCGCAGCCGATAGGCGGTGCGAAACTGCCTTATGAAATACCAGTAGAACCGCCAAAGTCCCATTGGCGGCTGCCTGTCGTCGGCCAGCGCCACCGGCGAATAACGGCTTTCGAACCAGGTGAAGATGCGGTCGAACATTTTTCTCTCATCGCGCGGAAATCCGCCGGTAACCGATCTGGTCGCCAGCAGGCCTCTGGCGAGGTCGTGGTTACGCCCGGGATCGATTCCCCGCAATCGCCGTAACCTTGATGCCGGAGCGGCTCGACGGCTCACAGAACCGCCGGGCCGCTCCAAGTCTTTGTTTTGCGCAATTCCGGACGGAGTTGCTGCAATCGCGATCGCGTTACTCCGCAGCCATCTCGGATCGAAGCGACTTGGCATCGGGCTCAGCCGGCGCGTCATCGAGCAGGAAACCGCCCGACTGACGTTGCCAGAGCTGGGCGTAGAGCCCGCCCCTGGCGACGAGCTCCTCATGCGAGCCTTCCTCGATGATGTGCCCCTTGTCCATGACGACGAGCCGGTCCATCGCCGCGATCGTCGACAGGCGGTGCGCGATGGCGATGACGGTCTTGCCCTGCATCAGCTTGTAGAGGTTCTCCTGGATGGCCGCCTCGGCTTCCGAATCGAGCGCCGACGTCGCCTCGTCGAGGATGAGGATCGGCGCGTCCTTCAGCATGACGCGGGCAATCGCGATGCGCTGCCGCTGGCCGCCGGACAGTTTGACGCCGCGGTCGCCGACATGGGCGTCGAAACCCTTGCGGCCGTTATGGTCCGAGAGCCCGCCGATGAAATCGAGCGCCTCCGCTCGGCGCGCCGCCTCGATGAGCATTTCATCGGTCGCGTCCGGCCGGCCGTAGAGGATATTCTCCTTCACGGAGCGGTGCAGCAGCGAAGTGTCCTGCGTGACCATGCCGATCTGCGCGCGCAAAGAATCCTGCGTCACCGCAGCGATCTCTTGGCCGTCGACGAGAATCCTGCCGCTTTCCAGGTCGTAGAAGCGCAGCAACAGATTGACCAGCGTCGACTTGCCGGCGCCGGAACGTCCGACAATGCCGACCTTCTCGCCGGGCTTCACGGTGAGCGACAGGTTCTCGATAACGCCCTTCTGCTTGCCGTAATGGAAGCGGATGTCCTCGAAGCGTATCTCGCCCCGGGCGACGGCGATGTCCTTGGCGCCCGGCCTGTCTTCGACCAGCCGCGGCAGCGAGATCGACTGGATGCCGTCCTGCACCGTGCCGATATTCTCGAACAGCACGGACATCTCCCACATGATCCATTGCGACATGCCCCACATGCGCAGCACAAGGCCGATGACCACGGCTACTGCGCCGATCGTCACCGCCTGGCCGAGCCACAGCCACAGCGAGATCGCCGTGACAGAGACCAGCAGCAGCGAGTTCAAGATGTAGAGCAGGCCGTAAAGCACCGTCACCAGCCGCATAGAACGGTAGACGGTGTCGAGGAAGCCTGCCATGCCTTCCCTGGCAAAGGTCGCCTCGCGGCGCGCGTGCGAAAACAGCTTCACCGTCTGGATGTTGGCGTAGCTGTCGACGACGCGGCCGGTCATGGTCGAGCGTGCGTCGGCTTGCTCCTCGCCGACTTTGCCCAGCCGCGGAATAAAATGCCACAGCAAGGCGACATAACCGATCAGCCACACACCCAAGGGTGCGGCCAGCCGCAAATCCGCCGATCCGACGATGAACAGCATGCCGAGGAAGTAGACGATCACGTAGTTGAGGACATCTATCAGCTTCATGACGAAGTCGCGCACGGCGAGTGCGGTCTGCATCAGTTTGGTGGCGATCCGGCCGGCGAACTCGTCCTGGTAGAAAGCCATCGACTGTTTCAGCAAATAGCGATGCACCTGCCAGCGGATGCGCATGGGATAATTGCCCATCAGCGTCTGCTGGTTGAGCAACGAACGCAGCCACACCGTACCGGGCAGCGCAAACAGCACGATGAAAGCCATGCCGGCGAGCTTCCAGCTCTCGGTCTGCAGGAAGGTTTGCCGGTTCTGCGCCGACAGCCAGTCGACGATGCGGCCCATGAAACCGAACATCCACACTTCTGTGATGGCGATCGCCGCCACCAGCACCGCATCTACGGCGATGTAGGGCCAGACGCCGCGCGTATAATGAACGCAGAAGGCGATCAGCGTCTTCGGCGGCTCGACCGGCTCCGCGGCGGGAAACGGATCGAGCCTGTTTTCAAACCAGCGGAACATTCCGGGCACTCGACTTATCTATGCGCTCACGCGGCGCGGGATTGATGGGCTAGGCGTTGCAGCCGCGCGGCATTGCGGGCCGGCGATACGGAATCATCCGCATCGCCGGCCTTGCTACGCGCAATATAGGGTTTCGCCGGCATTTCGCCGACAGGCTCGTTTGACGTCCCTGACGGCGCCGAACTTCCCGACGAAAGGCTGGAGCCTGCCCGGCTCCTGTCGCCCGGCCGGATCAGGCGGATGATCCGGCGCACAAGCGTGGGCCGGCTGTGATCGGGCACCGCGCGCGAGAAATCGACGTCCGGCAGCATGCCGCGATGCGGCCTGCGCCGTTCCTCGGCATGCACGGCCGACGAATAGGTCTCGCCGATCAGCAGCGCCCAGGTAGCCACCTTGCGTTCATGCAGGCTTCTTGACCCCGGTATCTTGTAGGGATCGAACATTGGTCCGTCCTCCATATGCAAATGCGTTAAAAAGGGTGATGCGTCCTCGACCATCGGCATTCGGCCGAAGGCGCGGATCGAATCGGCCGGGACACGACTAGCATCGGTCCGGACACGCTCAGCTGGGGCACGGCGCCCCTTTGGCAGTTTGAAAAACATCGCAAGATTCCTTCGAAGGCCGAAAATTGGGTTCGGCGGGAATCGGTGCGATGAGGACTTAAAGTGTCAGAAGAATCGTCGTACCGAAACCGCCTGCGGGCATAGGAGTGCCCCGGATGGGAGCTGGATGTGCATGGGTATCATGTGTTCCCCTCCATACGGTTCGGGTTGACGATGGTGGGCATATACTCGACTTCGCAGAAAATGGCCATCCGCCAGTCCAGAAATTGCCGAAAGCGGGAGATGCCTGTGGCCGATCTGCCACTTATTAGCAGGATACGGAAATGAACGATCGTCTCCGCATCGCGCTCTACCAGCCTGATATCGCCGGCAACACCGGGACGATCCTGCGCTTCGCCGCCTGCCTCGATATCGGCGTCGATATCATCGAGCCGGCTGGTTTCCCGCTCTCCGACCGGGCGCTGAAACGCGCCGGCATGGACTACCTCGAAATGGCGGCGCTTTCCCGCCATGCCGACTGGCACGCCTTCGAGGGGTGGCGAAAGACCAACGCGCGCCGCCTCGTGCTGCTCACCACCAAGACCACGGCCGCCTACACCGACTTTGCTTTCGCTGCCGGCGACATCCTTCTGTTCGGCCGCGAATCCGCCGGCGTGCCGGACCAGGTCCACCAGGCGGCGGATGCGCGACTGACCATCCCGATGCGGCCCGGAGCGCGCAGCATCAATGTCGCGCTGTCCGTCGCCATGGTCGCGGGCGAAGCGCTGCGCCAGCTCGGCTAGAACCTCGAGCCCTTCTTCATTGCCGCGCGCAGGGTCCACTCGCGGCGTCATTCTCACCCAGGCGCACATCGCCTTCTCCTGCAATTGTCCCATCGACGTTTCTTGGCTACAAGCTCAACTTAACTTGAGGTCAAGCGGAAAAATCGAGATGGCTCCGGTAAGGGAATTGACGGTCGGCCAGGTGGCCGTGCGCAGCGGCGTTGCGGTATCGGCGCTGCATTTCTACGAGGCGCGCGGCCTGATCCGCAGCCACCGCACCTCCGGCAACCAGCGGCGCTACAGCCGCGACGTGCTTCGGCGCGTGGCGATCATCCGCGTCGCCCAGGAGGTCGGCATCTCGCTTGCCGACATCGCCCGGGCGTTCCAGTCGCTGCCGGAAGAGCGCACACCGAACCGCGAGGACTGGAACCTGCTTTCGACAGCCTGGCGCGACGAGCTCGACCAGAAGATCGCCCAGCTCAAGAAATTGCGCGACGGCCTGACCGATTGCATCGGCTGCGGCTGCATGTCGATCGACAAATGCCCGCTGAGGAACAAGGAAGATCGGCTGGCCAAGGAGGGGACGGGGGCGAGACGGCTGGCGGTGCGCTGACAGTCTGCCGCCAAGGTGCATTGAGATTCAGGTCAGGCCGAGTCGAAAATGGTGGCTTCCGAGAACCGGAGCGGAGCGTACTTAAAGTACGTGAGCACCGGAAGCGCAGGAGCCGCCATTTGCAGGCTGGCCTCACCTGAATATCAATGCACCTTAATCGGCCGCCGGCAGCCGCCGCATGGTGAATTCGATCACGTCGCCCGGGCGCTCGAACCAGCTTTCGATCTCGGTCCAGTAGGCCTGTTTCGGAAAACGCTCGAACCACTCCTTGGCCTTGAGGCGCGCATCCGGGCGCGGCAGCACGAACGTTTCGCGCAAGAAACCATCGCGCGGCTGGTTTTCGCGCTCAGCCCGTGAGCGCTCCAGCCTCTTGCGTAAGCCATCCAGCGGCGGTCTTGCCGGGGTGCGCACGAAGGAACTCCCTTGCACCTTGGTCAGACAGGACTTGACCCTTCCTCTCAAGAGATTAGGGATCGCGCCCTGAAAAGACGAGTCATTTGTCAGGCAAGCGCGCCTGCGACTGGAGACCGAATTGGAAAGACCTGACCTTCCCGTGGGCCTGCCGGCCGACATCGAGCAGAAGAAGATGAAGGCACGTCTGTGGTTCGAGGCCTTGCGCGAGCGTATCTGCGCCACTTTCGAGCAGATCGAGCAGGAACTCACCGGCCCGCAAGCGTCATGGTCGCCCGGCCATTTCGAGAAGACCCCCTGGGAGCGCGACGAGGGCCGCGGCGGCGGCGGCACCATGTCGATGATGCGCGGCCGCGTCTTCGAGAAGGTCGGCGTCCACACCTCGACCGTCCATGGCGAATTCTCGCCCGAGTTCAGGAAGCAGATTCCCGGCGCCGAGGAAGACCCGCGCTTCTGGGCGAGCGGCATCTCGCTGATAGCACATCCCTGGAACCCCAACGTGCCGGCCGTGCATATGAATACCCGCATGGTCGTCACCACGCGCCAGTGGTTCGGTGGCGGCGCCGATCTGACGCCGGTGCTCGACCGCCGCCGCACCCAGGACGATCCCGACTCGATCGCCTTCCATCGCGCCATGCAGTTCGCCTGCGAGAAGAACGCCGCCGTCGCCGACTATCCCAAATTCAAATCCTGGTGCGACGAGTATTTCTTCCTGCCGCACCGCAACGAGCCGCGCGGCATCGGCGGCATCTTCTTCGACTGGCTGCATTCTGACGAGGACAGGGGCGGCTGGGACGCCGATCTCAATTTCGTCCAGGATGTCGGACGTTCTTTTCTCGTCGTCTATGCCCATCTGGTGCGGGGCAACTTCAACCAGAACTGGACCGATGGCGAGCGCGAGGAACAGCTCATCCGGCGCGGCCGCTACGTCGAATTCAACTTGCTTCACGATCGCGGCACCATCTTCGGCCTGAAAACCGGCGGCAATGTCGCCTCGATCCTGTCCAGCCTGCCGCCCGAGGTAAAATGGCCGTAACGATCCGGTGAGCGCGGCGACGGCCGCATTGCTGTCCAATTCGCCGAATCTTGGCCGGCAATGTGGCAGGGACGATATCTTTTTCGTCTAATATCCTTTTGAAAAAATTGAGCTATTTAAGATCGCCGGGTCGGGAAGCGCCGGCGGTCGAAGCGGAGATCATCTCGTCTCCCTCCGGCCGTGAGCCGGCGCGACTTGACGACCCTGATCACGAGAGGTGCCTCGCCGAATCGGGCACCCGCATTCCAGGAGAGCACGCCATGCGCAAGCTTATCGTGACCGCAGCTACCGCCGCCCTTCTCGCCTCCGGCGGCGCCGCGTTCGCAGCGGTCAAGCACACCACCGGCACCGTCAAGAGCTTTGACGGAACGGCCATGAGCCTTGTTCTGGACGACGGATCCACTTTCAAGCTGTCCAAGGCCTTCAAGGATCCCGGCATCCAGGCCGGCGAGAAGGTTCGCGTCTCCTGGGACATGAGCGGCAAGAACAAGATTGCCGAGGCCGTCAAGATCATGAAGTGAAGGCCTGCCCGTCAAAGGCAGATCGAGTTCTCAGGCGGCAAGGAAGGCGGGGCAGCACTGCTCCGCCTTCCTTTTTTGGAGAGAAAAGCAGTCTGCCGCGGGCTGCGATGCAACCGAAACCGGTCGCATGTGTTATGGTTTTCCAGCAGAACGAGGAAAGGAAAGTCCCATGAAGGAATTCCAATGCGGGTCGCTTGTCCCCGGCTGCGACTGGCATACGCGCGCCGAGGAAGAAGCCGAGGTGATGCGCCGTGCCGTCGAGCACATGCGCGAGACGCATGGCGAGACGGTCATCCGCGAGACGATGATCGAGGCGATACGCTCCCGCATCCAGAAGGTTCGCGACGCGGCCTGAGGGACTCCTCACCTTCGAACAGATCGACCCGCAGCGAAATCAGGACGGCTCAGGACCTGAGCATGTTCCATCGCGAGTTGCGAACCAATTTGCCTGAGTCGATCCCGGAAGGTCCGGACCGGCCCGGCATTTCAAACAGATACTTATATTCGAGTCGTCTCATTTAAGTTTGCGGTAACGGAATTCGTGCCACCGTCGGGCAAATGATCCGGCTGCAGGGCTGGCCGAGAAACTCGCCGCCACCCAAGGCGCTGACCGGATCGGTGGGGCGAGGTGTTTCGCGCATGCGCGAACGATCCGGCAAGAGGGGCACATCGTGCGAGGCGGCGCTGCTGCTGTGCGCATGTCTCGGCGCGTCTCCCGCGACCGCCCAGGAAATGATGACCACCTCGCTGATCGGCATGCATCAGGGGTCGCCGCTGAGCGACCGTGCCCGAGGCCTCGGCGGTGGCGGCTATGAGCTGCAGAATGGAAGCTGGGTCTCGTTCAACCAATGGTACCACACGAACTGGGTGGACATGCATGTCGACCTGCTCACCCAGGTTACCGAAAACACCGGCATCCTTTGGGGGTTCGGGACCGGCGAACAAGGCGACAAATACAGCATCGGGCCCAGCCTGAAGCTCGGTTTCCTCACCCAGACGCATCCGAATCCGAACAGCACCCTGTCGCTGTCCGTAACGTCGATCATCGGCGGAAACCTCACCGAGAAACCTTGCCTGGCCGACTACGGGGATCTGGGCTCCTACAGTGTCAATTGCCGGCTCGCGGCCGGTGAGATGGCGCCGCAGGAAACCCTGAAATACCTGGTTAGCGCCAAGCCCGAGAGCATGCATCTGTGGCTGAATTATCGTCTCACTTTCTGATCGCCGGGAGGCGCGAATGAAAAGTCCATCTCGTCCCGAAACGCGCGATCGCCCGTCCTGGTTCTTGTTTGGCTGGAGTTGGAACATGTCTGCTGGTCACCTGAAATTCGGCCTCGTTGCCGCCCTTGCCATCCTTTCGGCGCCCATTGCCTCGGCGCAGGAGGGCCTCGGCGCGGACGAGACGGCGGCGCTCTGCCATGGCGGCGGCTCCATCTGCGTGAGCGCAAAGATACCGGTCGCGCGCACGACGCAAACGGTACAGAACTGGATGAGCCCCGACGTCGGCGCGGCATGGGCAGCCGGCTACAAGGGCAAGGGCGTCACCATCACGATGGTCGACGACTTCAGCAGCACCTCGCGCTTTTCCGGCAATTTCGGGATCGGCGTGCAGACCCAGCGACACGGCGAATGGACGCGCGAGGAAGCAAGCATGATTGCTCCCGCCGCGACCATCCGCTCCAAGGATTTCTCGACCGGCACGGCCGTTTCGCTGGCACGCGGCCTTAATGTGCTGAACCTGAGCTACGGCATGTACACAACCGCGGGCTACAGCGCGAACCAGATCTGGTGGGCTCCGGAGGAGTCCTCGATCATCTCCTACGCCACCAAAGGTTCGGCCATCGTCTCGAAGGCGGCCGGCAACGACGCGGTCGCTGTTGGCGGGGTCACTGGTGGCCAGCAGGACTATCTCGACCTTGCTTTGATCGGCAAACCGACCGCGATCTTCGTCGGCGCGCTGTCGACGAACGGAACCACAGCCAACAAGGCCCAGCTCGCCTGGTATTCCAATTATGCCGGCTCCGACCAGGCTGTGCAGAGCCACTTCCTGGTGGTCGGCGTCGAGGGTGACAAGACCGGGCTCTACGGAACGTCTTTTGCCGCGCCGATCATCTCCGGCTATGCTGCGATCATCGGCAGCAAGTTCACCAAGGCGACGCCCGTCCAGATCACCAACGACCTGCTCAATACGGCCCGCACCGACACGCTGGCCAATTACGACCCGTCCGTCTACGGCAAGGGCGAAGCAAGTCTCTCGCGCGCTCTCGCTCCTGTGGCCATACATTGACAGGCACCGGCCGTTCCGGCTCGTCTAGCTCTCCAGCGCCTGCGCGGCGCGTTCCACCAGCGCGCCGCGTTCCAGGGTGAAGCCGGACTCGACCCATTCCTTCTCGAGGTTCTTCAGCGTGGCGCCGAGCTTCGGTCCCGGCGATGCGCCAAGCGCGGTCAGGTCGGCGCCTTTTATCGGAAACACCGGCTTTTCCCATCTCAGCGTGAAATTGAGCAGGCGTGAAAAGCCGCCGGCTTCCATCATCGCCTGATTGTCCTCGACTGCGCGTGTCCGCGCGGCGGCAAGCGCCAGCCGAATGCGGTCGATATAGCCGTTGCGGTCGCCGTAATAGAGTTTCTTGGCCAGCTCGGTCTCTGTCGCCTTGGCATCCGGCGCGATGGTCAGTGCCCAATGCCGCAGGCGGCCGGCCTCGTCGTTCGACAATCGCAGCCGCTCGCCAAGCGTCTTCATGCGCACGGCATCGGGCGGGACGATCGCCTCCAGCCTCAGCACAGGATCGGCGGCCCAGCCGAGATCTTTTCCAGTTTTGACCAGGCCATGGATGGCGTCGATGCCCCACTTCTCGCTTTCCGGCAGCACGGCGGTGAGCACGCCTGCCTGGCGCATCCATAAGAGCGCGCGCGAGGGATCTGGAGCCGACAGCAGCTTCTTCAGCTCGGACCAGACGCGTTCGGCCGAAAGCCGGGCAAGTCCGTCCTTCAGCCTGGCACAGGCCTTCAGCCCTTCCGCGTCCGGCCGTCCGTCGCCATACCAGGCAAAGAAACGGAAAAAGCGCAGGATGCGCAGATAATCCTCGCGGATGCGCGCCTCCGCGTCGCCGATGAAACGCAGCCGCCTCCCCCCTATATCGGCGACGCCGCCGACGAGATCGACGACCGTGCCGTCCGCTTCGGCGTAGAGCGCGTTGATGGTGAAGTCGCGCCGCTCGGCGTCCGCTTTCCAATCGCGCCCGAAGATCACCTTTGCCCGCCGGCCGTCGGTCTCGACATCGGCCCTGAGCGTCGTCACCTCATAAGGCGTGCCGCCGGCGATCACCGTGATCGTGCCATGCTCGATGCCTGTCGGCACCGTCTTGAAACCGGCCGCCTCCGCGCGCCGGACCGTTTCCTCGGGCACGGTGGTCGCGGCGATGTCGATGTCGGCGACCGGCTGGCCGATCAGCGCATTGCGCACCGCGCCGCCGGCGACACGCGCTTCCTCGCCGCCCTGCTTCAGCGCGGCAAGAAGCTTCTGCAGATGCTTGTCGGCCAGCCAATCGGCCTTGCCCGAGAGTGACGCCTCAGCGGTCAACCATAAAGCCTTTCATAGAGCGTGCGGATGATGCCGGCGGTGACGCCCCAGATACGCTGGCCGCCATAGGGCATCTCGTAGAAGAACCATTCGAGCTCGTTCCACATGCGGCTGTCGCGCGCGTGGTTGGCCGGATCCATCAGGAAACTCAGGGGCACCTCGAAAGCCGCGTCGACCTCATCGGCATTGAGCGTCAGCGAAAAACCCTGGCGCACGATGGCAAGCACCGGCACGATGCGGTAGCCGCTGCCGGCGACGTAGTCGGGCATGCGGCCGATGATCTCGACGAAATCCCGTTCGAGGCCGATCTCCTCGAAGGTCTCGCGCAAAGCGGTTGCCTCGGGGCTTGCATCGGTCGCATCGATGGTGCCGCCTGGAAAGGCCACCTGGCCGGAATGGCTGCGCAGTTTCTCGGCGCGCTTGGTGAGCAGCACCATGGCGCCCTCGGCGCGGTCGACCACGGGAATCAGCACCGCCGCGTCGCGCAGCGGCTTGATGTGTTTGAGCCTGGGATGGCCGGGATTGAAGCGATGATCGCCGAATTCGTCGCCGGGGACGATCGCCGCTTGCGCCGCGACGCGCGCCCGAAAATCCGCGACCGAAAACGCCGCCGGCGTAACCTGGTCCATCACGCGCTCAGCCGCTTCAGTTTCTCGGCCGGCATGATCGGATAGACCTCTCCGCCCGAGCGAATGGCGAACATCGCCTTGCCGCCGATGTCGATCTCCTCGCCATGCTCGACCAACTCATACATCACCGGACGCGCCAACAGCGCTTCCAGTCGTCCGCGCACAAGCACATAGGGTTTCAGTCCGCCGGTTTCGTCCTCGTCGACGAAGCGCAGCGCATGGCCGGGGCCGGCGGCGACGACATCGCCGACATTCGTGCGGAAGGTGACGACCTGGTCGTTCCCGCTCCCGGACACGTTCATTTCGACGGCGATGAAGGGCGCGTCGACGACGCGGATCCCAACCCGCTCGACCGGCGTCACCAGATAGGTCTTGCCGTCGGCATCCTTGCGCAACACGCTGGAAAAGAGCTGCACCAGCGGCATGCGGCCGATCGGCGTGCCGAGATAGAACCAGGTCCCGTCGGCCTTGATCTCCATGTCGAGGTCGCCGCAGAACTCCGGATTCCAGCGCTCGACCGGCGCCGGCCCCTTGCCGGCCCGGGCCGCGCGGGAGATCAGCGCCTCAAGGCCGCGCGCCTCTGTGGCGCCGATCAGGCTCTGTTTGCTCAAGCTGTGCTCGCCAGCGCTCTGTTCGTCGGGCGTTTGTTCACGATGTTCGCTGCGTTCGGCCATGGTCACGAAATAGTCACTGTTGTCCCGATTGTCAGCCTTGTCCGCCCGAGTCTGTGATTTAAGTTCAATTACAGGCGCCAGGTGAGGCCGAATCGCGGCATTCTGCGGCATCGAGAGTGCAGGCCGGCATTTCCAACCACAAGGATCGAACGGCATGAGCGTGATGATCAAGGAAAGCCCGATCAGCGAAAAAGCGATGATCGAGGAAGCCGAAAAGGCGCTGGCCGATATCTCCAGGATCCGCGACGCGGTCGGCAGGGTGATCTTCGGCCAGGAGGCGGTCGTCGAGCGCTCGCTGGTGGCTCTGCTGGCCGGCGGTCATGCGCTGCTGGTCGGCGTGCCGGGCCTCGCCAAGACCAAGCTGGTCGAGACACTAGGCATCGTGCTCGGCCTCGATTCGCGCCGCGTCCAGTTCACGCCCGACCTGATGCCGTCGGACATTCTCGGCTCCGAGGTGATGGAGCAGGACGAGTTCGGCAAGCGCTCCTTCCGCTTCATTTCCGGGCCGATCTTCACGCAATTGCTGATGGCCGACGAGATCAACCGCGCTTCGCCGCGCACACAATCGGCGCTGCTGCAGGCCATGCAGGAATATCACGTCACCATCGCCGGCGCCCGCCACGACCTGCCCGCGCCCTTCCACGTGCTGGCGACGCAGAACCCGCTGGAACAGGAAGGCACCTACCCGCTGCCGGAGGCTCAGCTCGACCGCTTTCTGATGCAGGTCGACATCCTCTATCCCGAGATCGAGGCGGAACGCCGTATCCTGCTCGAAACCACCGGCGTCGACGAAGCCAAGGCCGACAATGTGCTGCAGCCGGCACGGCTGAGGGAAATCCAGACGCTGATCCGACGCATGCCGGTGCCGGAAAGCGTCGTCGAGGCGATCCTCAAGCTGGTGCGTTCGGCCCGGCCAGGCCAGGGCAATGCCGAGACGGACAAGCACGTCGCCTGGGGGCCAGGTCCCCGCGCCAGCCAGGCGCTCACCCTGTGCGCCCGCGCCCGCGCCCTATATGATGGCAGGTTGGCGCCCTCGGTCGACGACGTTCGCGCCTTGGCCGAACCGGTGCTGCAGCATCGCATGGCGCTGACTTTCGCCGCCCGCGCCGAAGGCACTTCCGTGCGCGACGTGGTGGCGAAGCTGGCAAAAGGCATCTGATGGGTCGAATAGGCGAGGTCCAGGCACCGGTTGCGACGCGCGACGCGCTCGCCCGTGGCCGGTTGCGGGCTTCATTGGTGCCGGACCTGCTGGTCGAGGCGCGCCGTATCGTCAACACGGTGATCGCCGGCTGGCATGGCCGCCGCAAGCGCGGCATCGGCGAGAACTTCTGGCAGTTCCGGCCCTATGTGGAAGGCGATTCCTCGCGCATCGACTGGCGCCGCTCCGCGAGAGACGACCATACTTATGTGCGCGACCGCGAATGGGAAGCCGCGCACACCGTCTGGCTCTGGGCCGACCCCTCGCCTTCCATGCTCTACAAATCCGCCGCGGCAAGCGTCTCCAAGCAATCGCGCGCGCTGGTGCTGGCGCTCGCCTTGGCCGAGCTCTTGTCGCGCAGCGGCGAGCGCATCGCCTGGCCGGGCCTGACGGATCCGTTCACCGCCCGCAACGGCGCCGAGCGGATCGCCGCCCAGCTCAGCCACGCCGCCGCGCTTCCGGCCAAGCCCGATCTGTCGGCCATCCGCCGTTTCTGCGACATCGTGCTGGTCAGCGATTTCCTCGATCCGGTCGAGGAAACCATGGCCTGGCTCGACGTGCTCGCCCGCCACGGCGTGCGCGCGCATCTGATCGAGGTGGCCGATCCGGCCGAGGAAACCTTCCCCTATGCCGGCCGCACCGAGTTCACCGATCCCGAGACCGGCGACAAGCTGACCGCCGGCCGCGCCGAGATGCTGGCCGAGGAATATCGCCTGCTTTACCGGGCCCGCCGCGACGAACTGGCCGCCTGGTGCAAGCGTCTCGGCTGGAGCTACACCGTCAACCACACCGACCGCCTCGCCTCCGAGGCGCTGGTGCGCGTCCACCTGGCGATGACCGCCGACGGCACCAATTTCGGAAGGGCGGTCGCATGAGCTGGCTGCCGCTTTCGTTCGGGGCGCCCATGGTGCTGTGGGGCCTTCTGGCCCTGCCGGTGATCTGGTGGCTGCTGCGGCTCACCCCGCCCAGGCCGCAAACGGAAGTTTTTCCGCCGCTGAGAATCCTCGCACGGGTCCTGAGGCGCGAAGAAACCCCGCAGCAAAGCCCGTGGTGGCTGACGCTGCTTCGGTTGCTGATGGCGGCGCTCATCGTGATGGCGCTGGCCGAGCCGGTCTTCAACCCGCGCGAAAAACTGCCGGCGGAGGGCGCCGCCCTGGCGCTTGTCGTCGACAATGGCTGGGCGAGCGCCGCCGACTGGAACAAGCGAGTCGCCACCGCCGAGCGGCTGATCGCCGACGCCGGCTCGAACGGCGTGCCGGTCGTCATCGCCTTCACCGCCGAGAAGCCCAATGCCGAGATCGGCCCTTTCGACGCTTCGGCCGCGCTCGATCACCTGCGCGCCGCCAAGCCGCGGCCGATTCCTACCGACAGGCCCGCCGTCTACGCCCGCGTCGCCGCCGCGTTGGAGCGCCTGCCGGGTGCCAGCGTCGCGGTGCTCGCCGATGGGCTTGCCGCCAAAGGCGACGAGGCCGCTTTCAAGACGCTGCTCGAAAAGAATGCGACACGGCTGGTCTGGGCCACGTCCGACCGGCCTTCCGTGACCGGCCTGATCGGCGCCGACAACCAGGTCGATGGTTTCGCTTTGAGCGCCATTCGCGCGCCGGGCAATCCGGCGCCGGCGCAGGTCACCGCTGGCGCCTTCGATGACAAGGGCCGCCGCATCGCCGATGCGACGCTGACCTTCGCGCCGGGCGAAGCCACCGCCACGGGGACGATGGCGGTTCCCTTCGAGCTGCGCAACGACTTCGCTTCGATCGCGCTCGACGGCGAGCACCAGGCCGGCGCCGTGCGCGTGCTGGACGAGAGCTCCAAACGCCGCCGTGTCGGCCTTCTGTCGCAGGCCGAGGCCGACCAGGCGCAGCCGCTTCTGTCGCCGCTCTATTACATTCGCCGCGCCCTGCAGCCCTTTGCCGACCTGGTCGAGCCGTCGAGCGCCGATCTCGCCGACGCCATTCCGCAGCTTCTCGACCAGAAGCCGGCGATGATCATCATGGCCGATGTCGGCACCATCCCGGCGCAGGTCAAGCAGCGGCTGGTCGACTGGGTCGACAAGGGCGGCACGCTGGTCCGTTTTGCCGGTCCCCGCCTTGCCGCGGCCGGCAATGACGACGACCTTTTGCCGGTCAGGCTGCGCAGCGGCGAGCGGGCGCTGGGCGGCGCGCTGTCGTGGACGACGCCGCAGGCGGTGACCGAATTCCCGAAGAGCGGTCCCTTCGCCGATCTTTCCCCACCCTCCGAGGTGACGGTGAGCCGGCAGGTCCTGGCCGAGCCGACGCCCGACATCGTCGAGCGTACCTGGGCCACGCTTGCCGACGGCACGCCGCTGGTGACGGGCATGAAGAAGGACAAGGGCACGCTGGTGCTCTTCCATGTCACGCCCGAGGCGACCTGGTCGAACCTGCCGATCTCCGGCAGCTTCGTCGAAATGCTGCGGCGTGTCGTGCAATTGTCGCGCAACCAGGGCGCCGCGATCGCCAATGCCGAAGCCGCCGCCGCGTCGCTCGCGCCCTACCGCATGATCAGCGCCGACGGCATGCTGACGCCGCCCTCGCCGGATGCCCGACCGCTGGTGCCCGGCGCCGGTCCGCTGCCGGTGACGCTGGAGAATCCACCCGGCCTTTACGGCTCCGAGACGGGCGTCTTCGCACATAATCTGCTCGATGCGTCGAGCACGTTCACGCCGCTGGTCCGTCCGCAGGTTTCGCTGCCGGTGACAGCCATCCCCTATGCCTTCGATGAATCGGAGAACCTGAAGGGGCCGCTGGTCGCCATCGCGCTGCTGTTGATGGTGCTCGACACTTTGGCCGTGTTCTGGATGGGCGGACTGCTGGCGCGCCGGCCGCGCCGCGCAGGCACGGCGGCGACCGCCGCGGCCGTTCTGGTCGTGCTGGGCGGTCTCTTCGGCCATGCCGATCTTGCCCGCGCCGATGATTCCAAGCCCGGCGACACCCAGGCGATCGAGGATATTTCGAAAACCCGCATCGCCTATGTCATCACCGGCGAGCCGGGCGTCGATTCGATCAGCCGCGCCGGCCTCGAGGGCCTCACCCGTTTTCTCATCGAGAAGACCGCGCTCGAGCCCGGCCCGCCGGCCGGCGTCGACATCGCCAAGGACGAGCTGTCCTTCTTCCCGCTGATCTATTGGCCGATCGATGCGACGGCGCCTATGCCCAGCCAGGCGGCGATCGCCCGCATCGACGCCTATATGCAGCAGGGCGGCACGGTTCTGTTCGATACGCGCGACCAGTTTTCGAACGGCATCGGCGCCGGCTCGGCAAGCCCGGCGACCGAGCGGCTGCGCGACATCCTCGGCAATCTCAACGTGCCGCCGCTGGAGCCGGTGCCGTCGGACCACGTGCTGACCAAATCCTTCTTCATCCTTCCGGAGTTCCCCGGCCGCTTCAACGGCAGCCCGCTCTGGGTCGAGGCCTCGCTGGACGCCAGCAACACCGAGAACCGCCCCGTGCGCACCGGCGACGGCGTCTCGCCGATCATGATCACCGCCAATGATTTCGCCGGCGCCTGGGCCATCGACGAGAACGGCGATCCGATGCTGCCGACCGTGCCGCCCGATCCGATGCAGCGCATCTACGCGCTGCGTGCCGGCGTCAACATCATGATGTATATGCTGACCGGCAACTACAAATCCGATCAGGTGCATGTGCCGGTGCTGCTCGAACGGCTGGGGCAGTAGATCATGAACTGGTCCATCTCCTTCGAACCGCTTCTCTCCTGGCCGCTCTTCGGCCTGCTCTTCGTGCCGTTGCTCTTGCTGGCGCTGGTCGGCCTGTGGTTCCGCCAGCGCGGCTCGGCATTGCGCTTCATCGCGCTGCTCGCGCTCGCCGCTTCATTGCTCAATCCCGTTTTCCTCGCCGAGGAACGCGAGGCGCTGAAGAGCGTCGTCGCCCTCGTCGTCGACCGCAGCCAGAGCCAGGACATCGGCGACCGCACCAAGCAGACCGACGAGGCGCTGACCGGCCTGCAGCAGCGTCTTGCCCGCTTCAAGCAGTTCGATGTCCGTGTCGTCGAGGCCGGCAAGTCCGAAGCCGCCGACGAGCGCACCGAAACCAGGCTGTTCAACGCGCTGGAAGGCGTCTTCCGCGACGTGCCGCCGTCGCGCATCGGCGGTGCCGTCATGATCACCGACGGCGAGGTGCATGATGCGCCTGCCGGCGCGCCGGAGTTCAACGCGCCGCTGCATGCGCTGATCACCGGCAACGAGCATGAGAAGGACCGCCGCATCCGCTTCGAGAACGCGCCGCGCTTCGGTCTCGTCGGCAAGCCGCTCGACATGACCTACCGCGTCATCTCGACGGAAGGCGACGGCGCTCCGGTGGACGTGCGCGTCTCGGTCAATGGCGAGCAGGTCTCGGTCGAGCACGCGACCGTCGGCCAGCCGATGAAGCTCTCGGTCACCATACCCAATGCCGGCCGCAACATCGTCCAACTCGGCATCGACCGGGAGCCCGGCGAGCTGACTGACGCCAACAACCGGGCGATTGCCCTGGTCGACGGCATCCGCGAGAACCTGCGCGTGCTCCTGGTTTCCGGCGAACCGCATGCCGGCGAGCGCACCTGGCGCAACCTTTTGAAGTCGGACGCGTCGGTCGATCTCGTCCACTTCACGATCCTGCGTCCGCCGGAAAAGCAGGACGGAACGCCGATCAATGAGCTGTCGCTGATCGCTTTCCCGACGCGCGAGCTGTTCGTCGAGAAGATCAAGGATTTCGATCTGATCATCTTCGACCGCTACCAGCACCGCGACGTGCTGCCGATCCTCTATTACGACTACATCTCCGAGTATGTCGAAAAGGGCGGCGCGCTGCTGATTGCCGCCGGCCCCGAATATGCCGGCGAGAACTCCATCGCCCGCACGCCGCTCAACGCCGCGCTGCCGGCCATGCCGACCGGCGAGGTGGTGGACAAGGCCTTCTACCCGCGCCTGACCGATCTCGGCCAGCGCCATCCGGTGACGCGCGGGCTCGACGGCTCGGCAAGCGAGCCGCCGCATTGGAGCCGCTGGTTCCGCACCATCGGCGTCAAGAACCCGGAAGGCGAAGTGGTGATGAAAGGCGCCGACGATCGACCCCTGCTCCTGCTCGCTCGCAAGGGCGAGGGCCGTGTCGGCATGCTCCTGTCCGATCAGGGCTGGCTGTGGGCGCGCGGCTTCGAGGGCGGCGGGCCGCATGTCCAGCTTTATCGCCGCATCGCCCACTGGCTGATGAAGGAGCCGGAACTGGAAGAAGAACGGCTAACCGCCGACGGCCGCGGCATGATGCTCGAAATCCGCCGCCAGACGATGAGCGATGATCCCGGTCCCGCCCAGGTCATCACGCCGTCCGGCAAGGCGGTGGCGGTGAAGCTCGAGAAAGCCGAGCCCGGCATTTTCACCGGCAGCCTGCAGACCGGCGAGATCGGCCTTTACCAGATCGGCAATGGCGATCTTACCGCGCTTGCCCATGTCGGCCCGATCAACGCGCCGGAATTTTCCGACGTGATCTCGACCGAGGATCGGCTGAAGGCGCCCGCCGAGGCGACCGGCGGCAGCGTGCGGCGGCTGGCTCCGTCGTCGACGCTCGGCAATCTCGCCGGCGGCTTGACACTGCCGTCGATCGTTCCCGTCCGCTCTTCAGCGGCCGCGTCGGGCGATGACTGGATCGGCCTGCGCACCACCGACGACAGCACGCTCAAGGCCGTGTCGCGCGTGCCGCTGTTCGGCGGCTTCCTCGGCCTCGGCCTGCTGCTGCTCGCCATCGGCTCGATGTGGTATCGCGAAGGGCGGTGAGTTCCTCACCTCTCCCCTTGTGGGAGAGGTCGGATTGCCCCGATTTGTCCTTCACAAATCGGCTGGCAATCCGGGTGAGGGGTAGTTGACGCCAAGCTGGAACACCCCTCATCCGTCTCGGCGCTGCGCGCCGATCCACCTTCTCCCACAAGGGGAGAAGGAAAAAACTCCACCGCCCCTACTCTTCCGGTTCTGTGGTGAACAGCAGCGGATAGCCCTTGGCCTTCCCGGCGTCGGTCGCCCGCGTCGCCTTGGTCTCGGCGATATCGCGCGTAAACACCGCGACGACGCACACGCCGCGCGTATGCGCGGTGATCATGACGCGATGCGCCTGATCCTCACTGAGCTTGAATTCGCCCTTGAGCACCGTCACCACGAACTCGCGCGGCGTGAAATCGTCATTGACGAGGATGACCTTGTAGAGCTTCGGTCGCTCGATTTTCGGCTGCGTCTTAGTGCGGGGTTTGAGGACGGTTTCGGGCATCGGATCCACCAGCGAGAACTGGGCTCTCTCGCTCTCATTCTGTCACGCAGCAAATATACGTCCAATTCCACGCGCGGGTAATGCCGGCTTGGACCATCAGCCCTATGTGGGGAATCACTGCCGGAGGGTCAACGGCCCTGGCGGCGCAACGCGGTGCCCGATCTGCCGGAACCTGCACCGCCATCCATGTCGGAGCCGCGTTCGACGAAGGCGAAGAACATCCAGCCGACAAAGCCGATCACGGTCGCACCGGTCAGCAGGACCAGGACCCAGGACTGCGCCGGCGTGATGTAGTCGAAGCTTGAAGAGATCAGCGGAGCGAACAGCTCGGGCTCGGTCCTGCCGCTGGCCGGATCCGGCACAGGGCTTGCGGTAAAGATGATCAACGATCGTGCCGCCGCGGTGGCGATCAGGCCGCCGAGGGTCAGCGAACGCATCAGGGACGAAAACCGCTTCTTCATGCGGACTGTCCTACAGCACCGGCATTGCGATCGGGTTAAGGATAGGACTTGAGCGCGGTGGAAACCTGCTGGTTTCGGGCTCCCTGCCGCAAGCAAGCCGCCCCTGCCGAAATCGACCGGAGCGGCTTCGTCTAGTGGCGCAGAGCGCTGGATCAGGGCTTCTTGGCAGCCGGCTTCGCAGCAACGGGCTTCGCAGCCGACGCTTTCTTCTTGACCGGGCACTTGTGCGTCTCGGTCACTTTGCAGGCCTTCTTGGCAGCGACCTTCTTCATCGGCTTCGCAGCCGTGCTATCCGCCGGAGCAGCCGTGGTGGTCGCGGTCGAAGCAGCCGGGGCAGCCGTCGTCGTGGCGGCGGCGTTGCCGAGCGCCGGCATCGCGAAGGCGAGAGCAACACCGAGGCCGAGGGCGGAGAGGATGGACTTCTTCATGGCTTCATTTCCTTTTTCTTGCGGGTCTGGGTGGGTGTCACTGAACGGGATCGATCGGTGCCACTCCAAGCAGCTTCAAAGCATTTGCGAGCATCCGGATTCCCTGTGCCTGCTTCTTGTTGGCGCAGAACCGGTTTCCCCTTCTTTGCAGTGCTTTCGCCGCGGTGACCTGCGTTGCCGCGGCATGGGTTTCGAGAGCTTCGTCAACCTGACGGCTCAGATTGGTGCAGCGCTCGGTCCGGGTGAGCGGAGCGACGACCTTTGCGGTGGAGGCGCCGTCCGCGGCTGTGATGAGCGATATGCTGAGCAAAGCACCCATCACGCTGATCCAGAACCTCTGCATTGGTCTTGTCCGTTACTCCGGAAACTTGCGTCGCAGCCGATGACCTGACCGCCACGGCACCGTTTATGCCCTTGAAATTTTTCACCAGTTTTTCTCAACTGTAGAATTTTGTTTCTGGATTGTTTCTGAGGAATCCGCCCCACGCGGCGATCGCGGCCACTGGCCAAGATGTGGCCCGAATTCTATCGTGTGGGTTGTCTCGAACGGATATCCAGCAAGAGCCGGCAAAGAGAATGATAGGTTTCGAGTGAAATCCGATGCGCACATACTGATCGTCGACGACGACAAGGGCATACGCGACCTGCTGCAGGAGTTCTTCCAGAAGCGCGGGCTGCAAACGACAGTGGCCGGGGACGGCACCGAGATGGAAGCGATCCTGCGCCGCACGCCGGTGGACCTGATCATTCTCGACGTGATGCTGCCCGGCAAAAGCGGGCTTGAGCTTTGCCGCGAGATCCGTGCCAATTACACCACGCCGATCATCATGCTGACCGCGGTGACGGAAACGACCGATCGCGTGGTGGGCCTGGAAATGGGCGCCGACGACTACGTGCCCAAGCCCTTCGATCCGCGCGAGCTTCTGGCCCGCATCCGCGCCGTGCTGAGGCGCAACGGCAGCGCCGAGCCGCGTCGCCCCACGATCAAGCAGATCTACCGCTTTGCCGGCTGGACCATGGACTGCGCGCGCCGCCGCCTGACGGCGCCCGACGATGTCCGGGTGGAACTGACGATGGCGGAGTTCAACCTGCTGCAGACCTTCGTCAAGAGCGCCCAGCGTGTGCTTACCCGTGAGCAGCTGATCGAGCTGTCCGGCGGCGACACCGGCTACAGCTTCGACCGCAGCGTCGATATCCTGGTGAGCCGCTTGCGCCGCAAGATGGAAGACGATCCGAAAACGCCCCAACTGATCCTGACCGTGCGCAGCGGCGGCTATCAGTTCCTGCCCGAGACCACGTCGGAATGAGACGCTTCCTGCCGCAGACCCTGCCAGTCTGGGTGCTGCTGATCGTCATTGCCGGCCTCATGATCAGCCAGGTGACGACGCTCTACATCGTGGCGCGCGACCGCGCCGCCGCCAACAGCGTCGTCGATCTCTACCGGCTGAACGACCGCGCCTATTCGCTGGTGCAGCTGATGCATGACGCCACGCCCGAAGAGCGCAAGGCGACCGCGTCCGGCCTGTTCAACTCGACCTATGCGCTGACGGTTTCGGACACGCCCGCCGTCACCTCTTCGATCGCCGGCGATGACGAGCTGGCCGAGCTTGAGGACATCCTGGTCGGCCGCCTGTCGAAATTCGGCGTGACCGACGCGCGCGTGCGGCGCGATCCGGCCACCCAGGAAGCCGACGTCCCAGACGGGCAGGCGGTGAACAAGGATGTCGGCCAGGTCGAGCGCGACCTGCTGGTCTTGGCCGCGGATTTCGCGCAAAGCGATAAGCTGACCGCCTCGCTGCGCTTTTCCGATGGGCAGTGGCTGAATTTCACCGAACCGATCACGCCGGCGGGACCGATTCTGAGCCTCGACAGCCTGCCGCTTTACTCACTGATCGCCGGCCTGATCATCATCATGTCGATCTGGTCGCTGCGCCGGCTGACCGCGCCCTACCGGATGATGGAAACGGCGGTGACGCGCATCGGCAATGACCTGAAAAGCCCGCCGATCGCCGAGAGCGGCAGCCGCGAGATCCGCGCCGCCGCAAAGGCGATAAACGCCATGCAGATGCGGCTGCGCGATTATGTCGAGGACCGCGAGCATCTCGCGGCGGCGCTGGCGCATGATCTGCGCACGCCGCTGACCCGGATGCGCCTGCGTCTCGAACTATTGCGCAGGTCGCCCGCGCGCGAGGCGCTGGCGCACGACCTCGCCGACATCGAAAGCATCGCCAGCTCGGTCATCGACTTCGCCAAATTCGAGGTGACGGAGGAAAAGGCCGAGCGGATCGATTTCTGGTCGCTGGTGGAATCGGTCGCGGATTCCTTCGACGGCGCATCCTTCGACGAAGGCGTGGTCCCGTCGCGCGGCCTGATCTGCGTCGCGCGGCCGGTGGCGCTGCGGCGCTGCGTCACCAATCTTATCCAGAACGCGGTGACTTACGGCAAGAAGGCGCATCTCGGCGTGCGCCGATCGGGCAACACGATCACGCTGTCGATCCGCGATGAAGGCCCCGGCATTCCGCAAGCGAAGCTGGACGCGGTGTTCGGCTCCTTCGTGCGGCTGGAGGAATCGCGCAACCGCACCACCGGCGGCCTCGGCCTCGGTCTCACCATCGCCCGCAACATCGCCCGCGGCGCCGGTGGCGAGGTCAATCTTTCCAACTACCCCGGTGGCGGCTTGTTGACGGAGCTGAAGCTGCCGGTGGCAGCTTGAGTCAGGAGTGGGCTATGTCCGCCACCGGCACCACTGGATCAGTCGAACCATCCTTGTGATAGTGCGGCCCGCCTGGTTACGAGGGAAATCCACCCATGTTCTACGCCGTCCTTGCCTACCATGTCGAAGACACCGTGCAGTCCTGGTCGCCAGATGAGGATGCGGCATTGATGAAAGACCTGCTCGAAGTCAACGACAGGCTGACGCGCGAGGGCAAGCTCGGGCCGGCGGCGAGGCTTGACGTCACGGCCAAGGCGGTGACGCTGCGCGGTCCCGGCGAAGGCATGGTCATTGACGGTCCCTTCGCCGAAACCAAGGAGCAGTTGCTCGGCCTCTATGTCCTCGACTGCGCGAACCGGGACGAGGCGATTGCCGCTGCGCGCGACCTCAAGCGCGTCAACCCCACCGCCGTCTACGAGATCCGGCCGATCATGCTCTATCTGCCGGGCGCCACGCTGACGGCAAGCTGAGACAGCTTCCCGAGCGTGCCTCAGACCGGTATCGCGGCCTCGATTTCCCGTCCCAGCTTCAGCATCTCCGCCACCAGCAGGTCGAGATCGTCCCGGCGCGTGCGGTGATTGGCGATTGCCACCCTCAGGCAATGCCGGCCCTGCACCGTGGTGTCGGACAAGGCCGCGATGCCCTCCTCCTGGAGTCTCAGCATGATCTCGGTGTTGAACGCCTTGAGCTTTTCCTCCGACGCGCCATCCAGCCGGTGGCGGAAGCTGACGATGTTGATGGTGGTTGGCGCCATCAGTTCGAGCGCCGGCTCCGCCTCGATCAGACGGGTGAGGTGGCGGGCCTGGGCGATGTTCTGGTCGATCAGGCGGCCGAACTTCTCGACGCCATGCTCCTTCAGCGCCATCCAGATCTTGAGCGCACGGAAGCCGCGCGACGTTTGAAGCCCATAATCGTGCAGCCACTCTCCGGAGGCCAGGCCCCGCGGCGTCGATTCCAGATATTCTGGCGTCACGGCAAACGTGTTGCGGTGCTGGGATGCGTCCCGCACCAGGGCGCAGCCGGCTTCGAACGGCGCGTGCAGCCATTTATGCGGATCGAGTGCGATCGAATCCGCCTGTTCGATGCCGGCGACGAGCGATCGGTTCTCAGGTGCGATCGCGATGAGCGCGCCGATGCAGCCGTCGACATGGAACCAGAGAGCCTCTTCGGCCGCCACGCTCGCCAGCGCCCGCAGGTCGTCGACCGCGCCGGCGTTGACGGTGCCGGCGGTGCCGATCACGCAGGCCGGCCTGAAGCCCGCCTCGCGGTCCTCCGCGATTGCCGCCTTGAGCGCGGCGATATCGATGCGCAAGCCGGCATCGGTCTGGATGCGCCGCAGCGCCTGATTGCCGAGGCCGAGCGCCTCCACAGCCTTGCGATGACAGGAATGGACCTGGTCCGAGGCGTAGTAGCGCAACGGCTTCGGCATGGCGCCGACACCCCGCTCGCGCACGTCGACGCCTGCCTTGACGTTGCGCGCCACGGTCAGTCCGATAATGTTGGCCATCGAGCCGCCGCTGACCAGGGTGCCGCTGGCCGAGGCTGGGAAACCGACCATCTCCTTCATCCAGTTGACGACCTGGCTGTCCATCAGTGCGGCGGCATGGTTGCCGCCGCCGAGATTGGAGCCCTGGATCGCCGCCAGGAAATCGCCGAGCGCGCCGGTGAAGTTGCTGGATCCCATATACCAGGACCAGAAACGCGGATGGATGTTGCCCATCGGGTAAGGCATCACGTTGCGGGCGACGTCGTCATAGACGTCAGCCGCCGGCGCCGGCGAGCGCGGCAAAGGTGCGCCGAAGAATGCCCGCACCTCGGCCGGCATCTCGCGCCAGACCGGCCGGTTGCGGACATCCTCGAGATAGGCGATGGCATCGTCGAGGATTCGGTGCGAGAGCTCTCCCACATCGGCCCAATCCGGCGGATCGAGCGTTTCCTCCGCGTTGGTCGCTTCCGGAAATATATCCATCTCGCCTCTCCCGCCGGCGTGGGTCGACCCGCGCATAAAAGAACGACGCCGCCATGCGGGGGCGGCGTCGCGTTTCTGTTCTCAGCCTTCGAACTGGCAGCTCGGCGTCGAGCGCGACAGCGCCGTCTCCTCGGCGTCCATCTCGGCCTCGATGCCGTCGAAAAGCGGCGTCGACATGTAGCGCTCCCCCGTGTCGGGCAGCATGCACAGGATCACCGAGCCGGCGGGGGCCTTGCCCGCGATCTGCCGCGCCACGGCGAAAGTGGCGCCGCCGGAGATGCCGGTAAAGATGCCCTCCTGCCGCGCCAGCGCCTTCGTCCATTTGATGCCTTCGGGACCGGGGATCGGCACCACCTCGTCATAATAGCGTTGGTCGATCGCCTCCTGCAGCACGTTGGGGATGAAGTCCGGCGTCCAGCCCTGGATCGGATGCGGTTCGAAGGCCGGATGGCTGGCGGACGGCGCACCGCCGGCGCCGCGCTCCTGGGCCTTGCCGCTGCCGATCAGCTGGGCGTTCGCCGGCTCGGCGAGCACGATCTTCACCTCCGGCCGCTCGCGGCGCAGCACGCGGCCGACGCCGGCCACCGTGCCGCCCGTGCCGTAGCCGGTGACGAGCACGTCCAGCCTCGAGTCGGCGAAGTCATTGATGATCTCGCGCGCCGTCGTTGCCTCGTGAATGGCGGCATTGGCCTCGGTCTCAAACTGGCGCGCGAGGAACCAGCCATTGGCTTCGGCGAGCTCGACCGCCTTCTTGTACATGCCGAAACCTTTTTGGGCGCGCGGCGTCAGCACCACCTTGGCGCCCAGCATGCGCATTAGCTTGCGGCGCTCGATCGAGAAGCTGTCGGCCATCGTCACCACCAGCGGATAGCCTTTCTGCGCGCAGACCATGGCGAGGCCGATGCCGGTATTGCCGCTCGTCGCCTCGACCACGGTCTGGCCAGGCTTGAGCTTACCGCTGCGCTCGCCTTCCTCGATGATGTTGAGCGCCAGCCGGTCCTTCACCGAGGCCGCCGGGTTGAAGAACTCCGCCTTCACATAGATCGTCGCGTGACCTGGCCCGAGATTGTTGATGCGGATGACCGGCGTGTCGCCGACGGTATCGAGAATGCTGTCGAACAGCCGGCCGCGACCGGCCGTGGTCCTGATTTTCAACTGATGCAACATGGGCTTTCTCCTCGATCTCCTCACGTGCCGGTTACAAACCGGCGAATTGGGCGGCGCGGTTTCGACACCTTGCCGCGCTAGTTGCGTGTGACTTGCCGGCAATTCGGCAAAGGCCGCGTCCGGCTCGAAAATTCGCTGCCGGATGCGCCCTGTCGTGTTTGGTGATAGAACATGGACCAACTGTTCGACGTGGGAGCGAGCGTGGAAACGGACGTGGAATCCGTTCGGTCGACTCTGAAAGGCATGGCAGCCAGCCTTTCGATCAGGCTGCTCGGCCCGTTTACGATCATGCGCGACGATGTTCCTGTGGCCTTGCCTTCGTCACGCAAGCTGCGCGCCCTGCTTGCCTATCTGGCGCTGGCGCCCCACCCAGTCAGCCGCAGCCGTCTTTGCGAACTTCTCTGGGACGTGCCCAACGATCCGCGCGGCGAGTTGCGCTGGTGCCTGAGCAAGCTGCGTGCCGCGCTCGACGAAGCGGGCTTGCGCCGGGTCGAAACCGACGGCGATATGGTGTCGCTCCGTCTTGACGATGTCCATGTGGACGCGCTGGATGCCGCCTCGGCGGTGGCCGAAGGTGTCCAGACGCTCGATCTCGTGCGGCTGCAGGGGATTTCGCAACATTTCGCCGGCGATTTTCTCGACGGCCTCGAGCTCGATCGCAGCCCGCATTTCGGCAGCTGGCTGACGGCGCAGCGCCGCCGTTTCAGCGCATGCCATGTCGCGGTTCTGGAGCATATCATTGGGCTTCTCCCACGTGGAACCGATGAGGCCGGCGCTTATATCGACAAATGGCTGGAGCTAGCGCCCTTCGACGGCCGCGCGCATGTGGCGCTGCTGGAAAATCTGGCCCGGCGCGGGCAGATCGGCGCCGGCGAAGAGCATCTTGCCACGGCAGCGGAGTTGTTTCGCTCGGAAGAGCTGGATTTCACGCCATTGCGCGAGGCTTGGCAGGAGATAAGAGCCCGGAACGCCGGCGCAACGCCATGCGCCCGATCCGGGCCGGCTTTCCCGGTTTCGGAATCGTCGGTCGCCGCGGACGAATCCGAGCCCGTTGCGACCCGCCGGGCTTCGCTCGCGGTGATGCCGTTTGCCGAGAGCGCCGGCGCCGGCGGCTTCCGTGGCGGGCTTGCCGATGGCCTCACGCATGACATCATCACGCGGCTTGCCAAGCTGCGCGATTTCTTCGTCATCGCCCGCGGCTCTGTCTTCGCGCTCGCCGAGAAGAACATCGCGCCGGAAGACGCCGGGCGCAGGCTGAATGTCGACTATGTCGCGACGGGCTCGGTGCGGGCTCTGCCGGGCAGGTTCATCGTCTCGGTCGAGCTTGTCGAGGTCCGCACGGCAAGGATCGTTTGGGCGGAAACCTTCGAGCATAAACCCGACGACATCTTCATCGTCATCGAGGATATCGGCAACAGCATCGTCTCATCGATCGCCGCCGAGATCGCGACGGTGGAGCGCAACCGCGCATTGCTGAAAGCGCCAAACTCGCTCAATGCCTGGGAGGCTTACCATCGCGGCCTTTGGCACATGTATCGCTTCACCCGCCAAGAAAACGAGCTGGCGCAGCATTTCTTCGGCGAGGCGTTGAAGCTCGATCCTACTTTCGCACGCGCCTATGCCGGCATGTCCTTCACCCACTGGCAGAACGCTTTCCAGCGCTGGGGCGACCGCGGCCGCGAGGCCGCGCTTGCCTTCGAGAGCGCCGGCCAGAGCCTGCTGGTCGACGACCGTAACCCAGCCGCCCACTGGGCGATGGGCCGCGCGTTATGGCTGCGCGGCGAGCAGGACAGCTCGCTGCTGGAGCTGGCGAGCGCCGTCGATCTCAGCCCCAATTTCGCGCTCGGCCATTACGCGCTGTCCTTCGTCCATTCGCAGTCGGGCGACCCGCAATCGGCGATCGGCTCATCCGACCATTCGCGTCATCTCAGCCCCTTCGATCCGCTGCTGTTCGGCATGATGGGCGCGCGCGCCATGGCGCATGCGCGGCTCGGCGAATTCGAAGCGGCGGCCGAATGGGCGCTGAAGGCGGCCGCAAGGCCAAACGCCCATGTCATCATCCTGGCGATCGCCGCCCATTGCCTGGCGCTGGCCGGCCGGCAGGAGGAGGCGCGAACCTTCGCCGCCGCTATCCGCAACGCCTTGCCGAACTATCGCGCCGACGATTTCATCGCGACATTCCGTTTCGATCGCGATGGAGAAGCCCTGTTCCGGAACGGCGCCAAGCTCATCGGGCTGAACTGAACCTGGCCGGCGCGCCTAGACTAGTGCATGTCGCCCAGAAGTGCGACGCGCTTTAATGCATCAGCGGGCCGCTGGCTTTCCGCCAGGCGTCGATGCCGCCCTGGATATGGCGGGCGCTGGAAATCCCGACATCCTGCGCCGCTTGCACCGCCATCGCCGAACGCTCGCCGAAGGCGCAATAGAACAGGATCTGTTTGCTGGTCGATTTCGCCAGCTCGTGCAGCATGCCGCCGGCGGCAATGTTTTCCTGCAGCCGCGCATAGGGCAGATGGATCGCGCCGGGGATGACCCCGTGCCGCTCGCGCTCGGTTTGCTCGCGCAGGTCGATCAGCGCCACGTCGGGTCGCCCGACCAGCGCCAGCGCCTGCTCCGCGCTGACCGCCCAGCCGCGGCTGGCGATGTCGTCCTGATGCAGCCCGACCCGCATGTTGGCGGGCACGGCCACATCCATCATTTTCGGGTTGGATAGGTTGAGATTGTTCATGATGTTCACATACTCGTCGACCGACTTCACCTGCAGGCGCGGATTGAAGGCCTTTTCCTCGCCGATCGTCGACACGGTCTCGCCCTTATAGTCATGCGCCGGGAAGATCATCGTCTCGTCGGGCAGCTTGAGCAGCCGGCCGAAGATCGATTCATATTGCTGGCGCGGATCGCCGTTCTGGAAGTCGGTGCGGCCGGTGCCGCGGATGAGCAGCGTGTCGCCGGTGAAGACCCGGTCGGGCAAGATGAAGCTGTAGGAATCGTCGGTGTGGCCCGGCGTGTAGATGACGTCGAGCGCCAGGCCTTCGATGCCTAGCTTGTCGCCGTCGGCAAGCCGCATCGACACCACGTCGGCCTTGGTCTGCTCGCCCATGACAGTCACGCAATGCGTCTTGTCGCGCAGCGCGCCGAGACCGGTGATGTGGTCGGCATGAAGATGCGTGTCGACCGCCTTGACCAGCCTCAGGTCCAGCTCATTGACCAGCTGCAGGTAGCGCTCGACCTTCTCCAGCACCGGATCGATGATCAGCGCCTCGCCGCCGCGCCGGCTGGCAAGCAGATAGGAATAGGTGCCCGAAACGGAATCGAAGAGCTGACGGAAGATCATTCGTGCCTCTTTCGCCTGATGCCGGTTGTTCGGCTGCCGGTCAGTCTAGAACAAGCGCGAGGTGCCCGCCAGCGGCACACGCCCGTCAAGAAGGCTGAAGGTCCTACCGCCTCAGCACAGCACTCAGCACGTCCCTGATGCCAATCGAGCCGACGAAGCGCGAGCCTTCGTCGAACAGCGCCACCGGCGCCGTCTGCGACCGGTGCATGGCGAGCATCACCGTTTTCAGCGGGGTGCCGGGATTGGCCCAGAACACCTGGGCGCCCTCCTCCGGCTGGCGCTCGACATCGGCGCAGGACACCCACACCGCCGGCTTGCCGTCGCGCTCGGCCGCCGCCACAAGGCCGTGGTCGTCGATTTTGAAGCGTGTCGTCTTGCGCCGGTCGAGCCACACCCAGCCGTTATCGCCGTGCTCCAGGTCGCGACGGTCCCGCATCACGTTCCACGCCGTCAGCACCGACAGCGGATTCACATTGGCGATGAAGTCGCGGACATAGTCGTTGGCAGGGCGCAAGACGATGTCTTCCGGCGCGCCGGTCTGCACGATGCGGCCGCCCTCCATGATCGTGATGTGGCTGCCGATCTTCAGCGCCTCCTCGAGGTCGTGGCTGACGAAGATGATGGTCTTCTTCAGCTCGGCCTGGAGCTGCAGCAATTCGTCCTGCAGCTTGGTGCGGATAAGCGGGTCGAGCGCCGAGAACGGCTCGTCCATCAAAAGGATCGGCGCCTCGGTGGCGAAAGCCCGGGCGAGACCGACGCGCTGCTGCATGCCGCCCGAAAGCTCATGAGCATATTTCTTCGACCACTGGTCGAGATGGACAAGCTGCAGCTGCTTCTGTACCCGCGCCTTGCGCTCGGCTTCCGGCACGCCAGCAAGCTCGAGGCCGAAGCCGACATTTTCCTCGACCGTGCGCCAGGGCAGCAGGCCGAACTGCTGGAACACCATGGCCACTTGCTTCTGCCGCAGCCGCCGCAAGGTCGTCTCGTCGCAGGTGACGACATCGACGATGCGGTCGCCGTCCTTGACGAGCACCTGGCCGCGCGACACGACGTTGAGCCGGTTGACGGCCCGCAGCAGCGTCGACTTGCCGGAACCGGACAAGCCCATCAACACCGAGATCTCGCCTTCGTGCACGGTGAGGCTGGCGTCGGCGCATCCGAGCACATTGCCGGTCTTTTCGAGGATCTCGGCACGGGTGGCGCCCTGATCGATCAGCGCCAGCGAACCGGCCTGATCGGCGCCGAAGACGATGTCTACATTCTTGAAATCAACCGCGACCGTCATTTCTTGCCTCCAACGCCGATGCGGGTCATGCGGTCGAGCACGATGGCGAGCACGACGATGGCGAGGCCGGCCTCAAGCCCGAGATCGATGCGCCGCGAGCCGAGCGCCCGGTTGATTTCGGTGCCGAGGCCACCGGCGCCGATCAGGGCGGCGAACACCACCATCGACAGCGACAGCATGATCGATTGCGTCAGGCCCGCCATGATGGTCGGCAGCGCCGAGGGCAGCTCCACCTTCCACAGAAGCTGGCGCTTGGTGGCGCCGAACGCCTCGCCCGCTTCGATGATTGCCTTGGGCACCGAAACGACGCCGAGATGGGTGAGCCGAACGGCCGTCGGGATGACGAAGATGATGGTGACGATGAGGCCGGGCGCATTGCCGAGCCCGAACAGCGTGAGCACCGGTATCAGGTAGACGAAGGTCGGCAGCGTCTGCATCAGGTCGAGCACCGGCAGCATGACGCGGTAGACCTTCGGCTTGTGCGCCGCCCAGATGCCGAGCGGCACGCCGATCGCCATTGCCATTGCGGCGGCGGCAACGACCAGGACCAGCGTCTGCACCGTCTGTTTCCACAGATTCTGGTTGATGATGAAGATCAGGCCGAGGAAGACGCCGATGGCGAGCGGCCGCGAACGCTGTAAGAGCCAGGCGATGAACGCGATGACCAGGGCCAACAAAACCGGCGGCACCATGAGCAGGAGGCTCACTGCTCCGTCCAGGATGAAATTCAGACCGTTTGAAAATGCGCGGAAGATGGTGTCGAAATTGTCGGTCAGGAAACCGAAGAAAGCCTTGCCCCATGGCCCGATCGGAATTTTGTAGTCGGTCAGGAATTTAGAAATCGGATCCATCTTTCCCCTCTCGGCTTCGCCGCACTTGCCGCACGGTCATCCTCTCACGTCTCCAGGCATATGAAAAAGGGCAGCCTCTTCAAGGGCTGCCCTTTTCCGGAAATCATCCCGGTCCCAAGCGATCAGCCCCCGAGCGCGGTCTTGACGGCCGCAGCCGCGTCGCCGCCATCGAAAGTGGTGACGCCGGCGATCCAGGGCGCCACCGCGTCCGGATGCTTCTTCAGCCAATCGGTCGCCACCGTCTGCGGATCGCCACCCTTGAGGATCGCGTCCATCATCTCGCCTTCCATGTCGAGATTGAACTTCAGGTTGGCGATGAACTTGCCGACGTTCGGGCATTCGGTGGTGTAGCCCTTGCGCACGATGGTATAGACGGTGGCGGCGCCGAAGCCGCTGTCGCCCATGCCGTCGAGATAGGTGATCTTCATGGCGCCCATCACCGGATGCGGCGTCCAGCCGAGGAAGGCGATCCACTCATTGTTCTTCATCGACTGCTCGGCCTGCGTCAGCATGCCGGCCTCCGAGGATTCGACCAGCTCGAAGCCTTCGAGGTTGTCCTTCGGGTTCTTGATCATGTCCAGGATGATGCGGTTGCCGTCATTGCCGGCCTCGATGCCGTAAATCTTGCCGTTGAACTTGTCCTTGAACTTGCCGAGATCGGTCAGCGTCTTGACACCGGCATCCGCGACATAGGTCGGCACGACGATGCCATAGCCTGCGCCGGTCAGGTTGGTGCTGATCGTCTCGATCGAGCCTTCCTTGGTGTAGTCCTTGATGTCGTTGGTCATCGACGGCATCCAATTGCCGAGGAAGACGTCCAGGTCCTTGTTCTTCAGCGAGGCCATGGTCACCGGCACCGAAAGCTGGATCGTCTGCGGCTCATAGCCGAGCGCGGTGAGCAGCACCGAGGCGAGGCCCGTGGTGGCCTGGATGTCGGTCCAGCCGACATCCGACAGCCGCACGGCCTTGCAGCTCGCCGGATCGCCGGCATAGGCGGCGGTTGTCGACAGGAACGCCGCAAGGCCGAGGCCTGCGACGAAAGATTTCATACGCGACATGAACTTATCTCCCATTGGATTTTCGAGGCAAAGCGAAGTCACGGTTCTTGCGCCCGCCTTGTTTCGTCAGCCAAACACCATTTTGATGTTGTTTCAAGCGGTTCAACGTCGCGACGAACGGCGCGCGCTGGCCATTAAGCGACATGACAGCTTTTTGAACGACATCGAGTTTTTGGTGGACGGAGCCGGTGCCCTCTCCCCGAGCCGCGGCAAGTCGGCTTAGGGTGTGTCGAGATTCAGGTCGGGCCGGCCTCGCCTGAATCCCGACACACCCAAAAGAGCGACATGGCCAAGCTTTACTTCCACTACGCCACGATGAACGCCGGCAAGACGACGATGCTCTTGCAGGCGTCCTACAATTATCGCGAACGCGGCATGTCGACGATGCTGTTCGTCGCCGGCCACTATCGTAAGGGCGACACCGGGCTGATCTCGTCGCGCATCGGTCTCGAATCCGAGGCAGAGATTTTCCGCGACGGCGACGACCTCTATGCCACGGTCGCCGAGCACCATCGGCATGGCCCTGTGCATTGCATCTTCGTCGACGAGGCGCAGTTCCTCGAGGAAGAGCAGGTCTGGCAGCTCGCCCGCATCGCCGACCGTCTAGGCATTCCGGTCATGTGCTACGGCCTGCGCACCGACTTCCAGGGTAATCTGTTCTCCGGCTCGCGCGCTCTGCTCGCCATCGCCGACGACCTGCGCGAGGTCCGCACCATCTGCCGTTGCGGCCGTAAGGCGACGATGGTGGTGCGCCTGGGGCCCGACGGCAAGGTGGCGAAGCAGGGCGAGCAGGTGGCGATCGGCAAGGACGTCTATGTCTCGCTCTGCCGAAGGCATTGGGAAGAGGAGATGGGCCGGGCGGCGCCCGACGACTTCATCGGCTTTGTCAACCGCTGAGCCGAAAGCCTGCATAGAGCAATTCCAGGAAAAGTGCATAGCGTTTTCCGTCCGGAATTGTGTAAAAACAAAGAGTTAAAGCGGTTCGGCGATTCCGTGAAACGCTGAACCGCTGTAGAGCCGGAGGTCGTCCGAAAACCGCTTCAAGCCCTGACCGGCGCCGGCGAAACCGGCATCGCCGCCGCAGGATATTTGCCGGCGCTGTTTCATGGCCGTGCGCAAAAACAAGACCTTAAGGCATGTCAGCAAAAGCTGCTCGATGATGGTACGCGTTACTAGGCGCCATGCGCATGCTTGCCTTGCCTTTCAAGGACCTAACCAATTCTTTTGTTTTGACGCTTCCCTTTGTCTTCCTTCTTTCAATCCCTTGAAGCCCCACATATATTCGCCGCCACGACACGGAAACGGATGCCGAAGCGGGAGGCCCCAATGGCGACATTGCAGAATTTCGATGCCGAAATTGCCAAGACCAAGCAGGTCGTGCAGGACATGCGCAGCAAGATCGAGCAGTCCGGCACCGTGCTCGACACGCTTGCTCAGGCCGACAAGAAGATCGGCGACGCCAATTTCGACATCGAGAACGCCCGCATCGAGGACGTGCTCAAGCAGCAGAAAGTCATGGAAGGCAATATTGCCGACCTGATCATCGGGCTCGAGGACGCAACCAATGTCTTCGGCGCCGAGTTCGAAAGCATGAAGAACTACACCGGCTGGGAAAATTTCGTCGGTGTCTTTTCGGCGCAGCGCAAGCAGCGCATGCGCACCGACCGCGTCCGCAACATGTCGCTTGCCGGCAATCTGCAGGAGCTGCTGGCCAAGTCGGACACCATCGTCGGCATCCTGAAGGCACAGAAGCAGGTCCTCGACCAGCGCTACAAGACCTCCGAGGCCAGCCTTTCGCAGGTTATCGAACGCCGCAAGATGACGATGACCAACCTTGAAGCGGTGCAGAAGCGCATCGAGGAATTGAACCCGATGCTGCTCGACATCGAAAACAAGATCGCCGCCTCCACGACCCAGAAGGAGCGCACCGAGCTTGAGGGCGAGCGCTCCAAAATGGCGACCGAATATAATGAAAAGCAGGCCAAGGAGCAGGAGCTGCTGGCCGAAAGCCAGACGCTGGAGCGCTACACCTCGATGTTCCAGACCTTCGTCGATTCACTCAACAACCAGATTGCCGCGCAGTCGACCCTGATCAACAAGCTGACCATCGACACCGAGCAGCGCATCGTCCTCTACAAGGCGCTGGAAGATTCGCTCAAGACCGCCGCCCAGCAGGACGTCGCCCACAAGATCAACACGCTGGGCAGCCAGGTCGACAACACGGCCGAGGAGACGATGGCCGGCATCGGCGCCGCCTCGCAGAAGCATATCGGCGACCTGCTCGAGATGCATGAGAAGAACATGGTGGCTTCAGCCGACATCCAGCGCCGCAAGAAGCTTGCCGACGATGCTTTCGCCCGCCGCTTCGACGATGTGATGAAGAAGCACAACGCCGCCAACTATGTGCAGCAATAGGCGGCGCCGCTGATTTCATTTCCACGGCAGCCACATGACACCTGAGAACGACGCCGCGGCACGCTATTTTTCCGCCATCACGGCGGCGCTGAGCGGGCTGGAAGTGTTCATGCGCGACGACCGCTCGCCGCTCTACCGGCACGGCATCGTCGCCAGGATCGTCGCCGAGTATATCGCGCGGCTCGACAAGTCCTTTGCCTGCTGGCGCAACCGGCTGGGCTTCATGGACACCTTCCGTATCTCGCGCGCCGAAAGCGGCTACCCCGTCTTCCAGAACCTGCTGGAGCTGGAAAACGACCGCCAGCAGGCCGATGCGCGGCTGGCCAACATCCCGCAGGCCGGCGAACTGCGTGAGGAGATGGCCGACTTCATCCTGCGCCACAAGGAATTCCCAGAGGCGCTGCAGAAGTCGATGGCCGAGCGGCTCTATCTTGAGGACGTCAAGAGCGAGGCGACCTTCGGCCCGTTCACCCTGGCGCAGACGGCAAAGGTCTCGGTCAACCCGAAGACAATGCGGCCCTATTATCTCGTCCACTGGGCCGCGTTCGACGGCAGCGCCAACCTGCCGCTGGTCTACATGGTGACGGTGGAGGACTCCTCCGAAAGCATGGTGCGCCAGCTGGTCGACGTGAACGGCAAGCTCAACGAGCGGGTCGATATCCCGCTCCCCGTCGACGGCTTGCTCAACCCGGAACTTGCGCACCGCTTCGACGATTTCACCGAGAAGAACTCGGCCTATACGCTGTCTCCGGCGACGATCGCCATCAATCTCGACAAGGATTTCGAGCCGCTGCATCCCAAGCAGCTGCGGCGCGTGGTGCTGGGACCCTTCTACTCGGCCGGCATCACCGAGAACAATTCGACGGTGGCAGAGGTGCTGGCCAAGGTGCGCAAGCCGCAGAACGCCTGGCTGCTCACCTGGACCATCCAGGAAGTCTTCTCCAAGAGCGAGAAGCCTGGCCGCAGGGGCCTGTTCTCCAGCGAGAAGACGACGCAGGAATTCTTCATCAACACCGACGATCTCGAAGCGGCGCGCCAGGGCGTGTCAAACTACGAGAACCACGCGCTGATCCCGCACGAGGCCTATCAGGCACTCTACGCCGCGGGCGAGGCACAGAAGATCTTTTCCGGTTACAAGGTCCACATCCTGTCCAACGGACAGGTGATCAGCGACGTCTGACCGTCAATCGCGGAGCATCCTTCATGGACACCGGCCTGACCACGATCTCGGAAGCCGCAATCGAAAAGCACCGCGCGACCGCGCACAGCTTCATCACCCGCATCGTCGTGCTGGAGGACCCTTCGCGCGAATCCGGCACGGCGCTAGCCGGCACCAACCGCCGCTTCGTCTCGACCGTGTCGGTCGGCTCGGTGCGCCGCACGCGCGAGGTCGAGCTCACGAAAACAGTAGCGGCCATTCATCCCGACGACCAGTTGATGAGCATCCCGCAGCACACGCTGCTCTACCGCGCCCGCCGCGGCCTGGCGATCGCGCTCGCCATATCCGACGTCTTCGCCGAAGGCTCCGACCTCGAAAGCCTGCAGGCGAGGAATGCGCGTGCGCCGCTGGAAGGCGATGAGGCAGCCACCTTCAAGAAGCTTCTGTCGGCCTCGGCTTACGTTTCCGCCTTCAGTTTCGCTTCGTATCTCTTCCAGCTGATCGACAGCGATGGCGAGGCGCCGAACGACATCCCCGAGCCCGACTTCCTGTTCGACACGCCGCAGGACGCGGTCAAGTCGATCATCGCCGGTCTCGACAAGGCAATAGCCGGCTCGAAGGACGACGCCGACCTGACGACGCGCGCTCGCGCCTTCGCCCGCGTCGCCATCGACGGGTTGCTTGCGCGCAAAGGTCGCTTCGACGGCATTGGCCCGTTCGAAAATGCGCATATCCGTATCGACGTCGACGATTTCACCCTCGATGGTTTCGACGTCGCGCCCGGCAAGCGCACCAAGCCGCTGGTGATGACCTTCAAGAAACCGGAAGAGGTCATCGGCAACCACATCGCCAAATTCCAGTCGGTCAGGCTGGCCAAGATGCTGATGGCCTACGACTTCGAGCGCGAACTGAACCCCTTCGTCGAGCTCGGCGGGTTCCTGTTCACCTTCATCGGCGACGGGGCGCCGGGCACCGGCAAGACGACGCTGATCCAGATGATCGCCGGCCTCGTCAACGGCTACTGCCAGGTCGCCGGCTATCCCTTCGCCTATGAGAATTTCGGCGTCGACCAGATCTCGTCCTACCAGGGCAAGTCGGGCCAGAACTGCCGACAGTTCATCAACAACGTGCTCAATCCGCGCGTCATCGGCTTCGGCACCATCGACGACATCGACCAGGTGGCGGCGCGCCGTTCCGACGACCGTGCTTCCGCCGGTCAGCAGGAGATCACCGGCGTCCTGATGGACGCCTTCGCCGGCGCCTCGACGGTGGTGCGCGGCAATTGCTCCTTCGGCATGTTCTCCAACTATCCGGAAAATGTCGACGACGCGCTGCGCCAGCGCGCCGGCGCGCGCTGGCTGGTCGACGGCCCGCAGACGCGCGACGACTATATCGACATCTTCGTGCTGCTTGCCGGCAAGAACCACGAGATCCCGCTTGGCAAGCACGAACTCTATGCCGCGCAGGAAATCCAACGCGCCGTGGCCGAGGCCTATGAAGAGCACGAAAAGCCGCAGGAAGATGGGCTGATGAAGGTCTATGAGCGCTACATGAAGGAAAACGGCGCGCCGAAGACCATGGCCGATGTCGGCACCTATCTGCACATGATCAAGGACGCCGAGCCGCGCTTCACCGGCCGCGCCATCAAGAACGTCACCGACGCGATAAAAACGCGCGCCATGGACATCGAGCTGCCGGACGACTGGTTCGAGAAGCCGGAAGCCTTCATGCACAAGAGCTACGACGACAAGAAGGCGATGATCGAGGAACTGCGCGGACCGTTCTCGATGGACATGGTCATGCAGGAGATCAACCGCTACGCCGATTCCGAGTTCCGCTATTCCGATAAATCCGACGACGCCGCCGTGGAGAAGCTCCTGCGCGACGCCAGGCTGCGCGAGCGCGCAGCGCGCGAGATGGAGGAGTTGAAGAAGAAGGGGCTGTGGAATGCGTGAGTTGCGCCGACCTCGCCTTCTCCCCTTTTGGGAGAAGGTGTCGCCGAAGGCGACGGATGAGGGGGGCTCCAGGGAACGCCGGCGTCTCACTCCGCTGGAACACCCCTCATCCGTCTCGGCGCTATCGCGCCGATCCACCTTCTCCCACAAGGGGAGAAGGGAAGAGTGCGCTGCCCCTCATCCGCCCTTCGGGCACCTTCTCCCCGTGAACGGGGAGAAGGCAAGATGAGCGCAATTAAAAAACCCGACCTTCTGCGCGACAACGAGCTGATCTACGGCAGGCTGCTCGCCATCGACGAGCCGCATCTCATCCAGCGCTACAACAAGGCGCTTGCCGCTTTCGGCCTCGAGCCCACCAAGCTTGCGAGCTTCCAGATCGACCGCACCGGCTTCTCGCCCGAAATCGCCGAGGAATGCGGCGACTACGACTATCTCGATCCCAATGAGGTCAACCGCCGCTTCATCATCCTGACGCCGTCGCAGATCGACCTGCCGGTGGTCCACACCGCCTTCTCCAACACCTCGCAGTTGATGTTCGAGTTCATGTCGAAGAACCGGCGCGCCATCGACGCGCTGACCATCAAGGACGTCATCTACGGCGAGATCGAGGACTCGGTTCCCAAGGTCAACGATATCGAGGACCTGCTGTCGATCAACCAGGTCGAGTTCAAGGTGTTGTCAGCCGAGGACGTGCTCGGCAAGGCGGCTGAGCTCGGCAAGCTCGTCGACCGGCTGAGGCAGGAGCCTGACGCCTGGCGCGACGACGCCATGCTTGAGCGCATGGTCGAGCTTGCCAAGGTCTGCGGCGACATCCGCGAGAACGCGCTGGTGCCGGACCAAGTGATCTTCCGCCACAACGCCTACTGGACCAGCCATTTCGGCGGGCTCTACGTCTTCGTCGACCCCGATATGACGACGGTGATCAGCGATCCGGCCGCTCCCGGCTTCCGCCGCTCGCGGCCCTGGCAGGTGAGCTATCTGTCGATCAACGACGCCGACAAGGTGTTCGGCTTCCTGGCCGCCACCGGCCGTCTCGATCTGCCTCGCGCCTCCTGGATCGAGACTTCCGGTTATCTCGAACACCGCGCCGAAATGGTCGTGCGGGCGCTGATCCGCGACGCCGAGCCCAACCGCAATCTGACCGATGTCGACAAGGTCTGGCTGCAGACCTGGATCCTTGGCCACGCCGACCTGATCGCCAGCGACGGCAATTTCCCCTTCCTCAACGCCGCCAAGCGCGAGATCGCCCAGCTCGGCCATCTCAAGATCGAGGATGTGCCGCCGCGCCAGCGTTTCCTCGTCGTGCGCGCCAAGCCCGATCATCCCGATGCCTGGCCGACCAACCAGCTGATCTCGGATTTCGTGCCGCAGGACTTCGTGTCGCGCTACGTCTTCAACAAGCCCGGCTTCTACAAGGATTATGACGGCTTCAGCGACGCCTGGCGAAGCCATGTTGTGGACGTTCTGAAAACCACATATCTGAAGGACAAGGCGGCGTTCCGCGCGCGCCTTTACGGTTTGACTGACTAGAGCATGATTCCGAAAAGTGGGAACCGGTTTTCGGGGGAAATCATGCTCCAACAAAGAGTTAGATCAGGATGACGTTTCAACGAAACGTTATTCTGATCTAGAGCAATTCCAGGAAAAGTGTGGGCGGTTTTCCGCCCGGAATTGCGCCAAAACAAAGGGTTAGGGCAGATCGCCGTTTCCCTTGAAACGGTGAAATGCTCTGAGGGGTACCACAGCCATGCTCGATCCGATCGTGAACTTCTTCACCCGGATTTTTCAATGGATCGGCCGCGGCATCGGCTTCGTCATCGGCCTCATTCTGTGGCCGTTCATGTGGGTTGGCCGCTGGTACGGCCAGCGCGGCTGGATTCTGAAGGCGGTGATCGGCCTTGCCGTTCTGGTATTGATCGGCCTCTACGCCAATTTCTTCTACGCCACGCAGTGGTGGAACAATTTCGACCCGAACTATCCCGACACCTACACTTTCGAGAAGCGGAACGTGTCGGCGGGCGAGCAGGTTTCAGCCGGCAGCGGCACCGATACGGCCAAGACATGCGGCAACTCGGCGATCGCCCAGGTTGCCGCCGATTTGACGGACTTCAACGTCAACCAGAATGCCTGGATCTCCTCGATGATCCTCTACAAGCTCGGCTTGTTCGGCATCGATTGGGACCACACGCCCTGGATGGACAACAAGGCGTCCTTCCAGCGCGGCATCAACCAGGCGGTGCGGCGCACCGCGACCGAGCTTGCCGACAATCTCGGCCGCGTGCGCACGACATCGCAGATCGACGCCGACCTGCAGGATGCGCGCGGCAATCTACAGTTCGATGAATACACCTGGTATTTCGGCCTGAACCCGTTCGGCCCCAAGACGCCGACGCCGAGCTATTATCGCGACGCGGTGCGGAAGCTGCGAAACTTCAACGCCCGGCTGGCCACCTGCCAGGCGACGTTCGACGCCCGTGCCGACAATCTGAAGCAATATATCGACCGCATCTCCTCGGACATCGGATCGACCTCGGCCATCCTCAAGGAGCGCGCGGAAAACCACAATGATGGCTGGTTCGATACCCGCGCCGATGACCGCTTCTGGTTCGCCTATGGTCAGCTCTATGCATATTACGGCTTGATGAAGGGCGCCCAGGCCGACTTCGACGACGTGATCAAGGAAAAGCACCTGCAGAGCCTTTGGGACACGATGGATTCGCAATTCGTCTCGGCGCTGCGCATCCAGCCCTTCATCATCGCCAACGGCCGCGAAGACGGTTGGCTCCTGCCGACGCATCTGACGACGATGGGCTTCTACATCCTGCGCGTGCGCTCCAACATGGTCGAGATCAGCAACGTGCTCACGCAATAGCGCCTTTCGAGGCGACACGGCGATGGTGGATTTGCGCCGTCGCCTCTGTCGCTTTTCGCGTATTCAGCGGCTGTTTTGAGACGGCGGAACGGTCTTGGCTCTGGCTTCTATACGCCGCAAGCGACCGGGGCCGAAGACCCGAACAGGGTCGGACCGGGAACAGCAGTTTTTCTTTGCAGGAAACTTAGTTGCATGGAAGTTGACGCCGCGGCCGCGACAGGGTTAGAACTTACCCTTGCGCCCGCGCGGCGTTTCGAACATGCACAAATGATCAAACCGTCCCTTCCACCGCCCAATCCAGAGGAAAGCCGTCATGGCCGAAGTGAAGTCCGACATCGAGATCGCGCGCGCCGCCAGGAAGAAACCGATCCAGGAGATCGGCGCCAAGATCGGCATCCCGAACGAGCATCTCTTGCCCTATGGCCACGACAAGGCGAAGGTCTCGGCCGAGTTCATCAAGTCGGTGAAAGACAGGAAGGACGGCAAGCTGATCCTCGTGACCGCCATCAACCCGACGCCGGCCGGCGAAGGCAAGACCACCACCACGGTCGGCCTTGGCGATGGCCTCAATCGCATCGGCAAGAAGGCGATCGTCTGCATCCGCGAGGCCTCGCTCGGACCGAATTTCGGCGTCAAGGGCGGCGCCGCCGGCGGCGGCCTCGCCCAGGTGGTGCCGATGGAGGACATGAACCTTCACTTCACCGGCGACTTCCACGCCATCACCACCGCGCATAATTTGCTGTCCGCGTTGATCGACAACCACATCTATTGGGGCAACGAGCTCGGCATCGATACCCGCCGCGTCGCCTGGCGCCGCGTTATGGACATGAACGACCGGGCGCTGCGGGAAATCATCTGCTCGCTCGGCGGCGTCGCCAACGGTTATCCGCGCGAAGCCGGTTTCGACATCACCGTGGCTTCCGAAGTCATGGCGATCCTGTGCCTCTCCACCGACCTCAAGGACCTCGAGAAGCGCCTCGGCGACATCATCGTCGCCTATCGCCGCGACAAGTCGCCGGTCTATGCCCGCGACCTCAAGGCCGACGGTGCCATGGCGGTGCTGCTCAAGGACGCCATGCAGCCCAATTTGGTGCAGACGCTGGAGAACAACCCCGCCTTCGTGCATGGCGGCCCGTTCGCCAACATCGCGCATGGCTGCAACTCGGTCGTCGCCACCACGACAGCGCTGAAGCTTGCCGACTATGTCGTTACCGAAGCCGGCTTCGGCGCCGACCTCGGCGCGGAAAAGTTCTTCGACATCAAGTGTCGCAAGGCGGGGCTGAAGCCGTCGGCGGCGGTCATCGTCGCCACGGTGCGCGCCATGAAGATGAATGGCGGCGTCAAGAAGGAAGACCTCGGCAAAGAAAACATCGAGGCGGTCAAGAAAGGCTGCCTGAATCTCGGCCGCCATATCGAGAATGTGAAGCAGTTCGGCGTGCCGGCAGTGGTGGCGATCAACCACTTCACCACCGACACCGAAACCGAGATCCAGGCGATGAAGGACTTCGTCAAGGCGCAGGGCGCCGAGGCCATCCTGTGCAAGCACTGGGCGCAGGGCTCGGCAGGCATCGAGGACCTCGCCAGGAAGGTGGTCGAGATCGCAGAATCCGGCGCCTCACAGTTCTCGCCGCTCTACCCGGACGAGATGCCGCTGTTCGAGAAGGTCAACACCATCGTCAAGCGCATCTATCGCGGCGACGAGGCGATCGCCGACAAGTCGATCCGCGACCAGTTGCATGCCTGGGAGCAGGCCGGCTACGGCAATCTGCCGGTCTGCATGGCCAAGACCCAGTACTCGTTCTCGACCGACCCGAACCTGCGCGGCGCGCCGACCGGCCATACCGTGCCGGTGCGCGAGGTCAGGCTCTCGGCCGGCGCCGGCTTCGTCGTCATCATCTGCGGCGAGGTCATGACCATGCCGGGCCTGCCCAAGGCGCCGTCCTCGGAGAAGATCTTCTTGAACGAGGTTGGCCAGATCGAGGGCCTGTTCTAGACGCTGCTCGAGCTGAAAGACCAAAGGCGCCGCCTCACCGCGGCGCCTTTTTTCTTCGCCGGCTTTCACGCCACCGTGGGCGAGCCGAACTTCTTGATGCCGGCGACCGACATCGAGACGAACTGGTCGAGGATGGCGAAGAAGATATCGAGGCTGAAGCCGAACAGGAAAGCGAAGGTGAACAGGCTGAAGCCTATGCCGGTCACCTCGCCGCCGAGCTTGGTTCCCGGCGCCATGAACCAGGCGAGGATCATGCCGGCAAGCCCGCCCAGCGCGATGCGATGAATGAGCCGCGACAGCGGCGGATTGGGCAGAAGCGGGTTCAGGATCATGCGCATGTGGAACATGATGCCGCCAAGCGCGCCGTAAAGCGCGGGCAGGATCCACAGCGCATAGGGGCTGAGGACTTCGCTGAGCGTCTTGGCCTGCAGTGTCAGCGTCGAAATCGAATTCGGCGTGATGGTAATGACGCCTTCGCATTGCAGATCGCGTGTCGCCGCGTCGAAATCCGCGCTCACGTCTTCGACCATGCCGGTAGAACTGACGACTTGCATGCCGCCTTGAGTGTTGCCGTTGTTCCTGCAATCGAAATCCGACTGCTTGAGCGGCTGGCTGCTCCCGGCCCCGCTCTGCTGTTGCGCCAGCGCGATTTCCTGGCCGCAGAACTGGTCAATCGCCATCTGCCTGGGGTTCGAGAAATCAAGCAGCGCGCCCGCTTTGGCCGAGGAAGCCGAAAACTTGCAATAGGCCCATTGCATGCCCCAGAGCGGAAACGGCGCCTCCTGCGTCATGAACCCCTGCGCCCGCACCAGCAACGAGGAAAAACGCTGGTCAAGCGAATGCAGGCTGTCGACGGAATTGTAATAGGCGTCCTTCAGAAGCGTCAGATCGGTCGCCGACGCCTGCTGGGCGGCGGCCGAGCTCAATTGCTTCTTGGTCGCCCAGACCTGCCTGATCGACTGCCCGAACCGAGCGCTGAAATCGTTGTTGTCGATCTCCTGCAGTTCCGCGTTGATCGAGACGCCCCTGTTGTAGACATAGGTCAGCTTGCCGATGACGATCATCATCGTCACCGACAGGGCGATGAGGAAATAGGTCGCGAGAGCGGTCCGGCGCGACATGTCGCCCGGCGACCAGCCGGTGCGCAGCGCAGCCAGGGTTGAAAACGGCACGGTGCTGGAGCAGTCGTTGAGCACCGTTTGAAGTTTGACGACCTCGGGCTGGCTTGCGCTCGCGTCACTGAGTTTTTCCGCGTCGCCGATCGCAGCGAAGAGCGCGCTGTCCTTGAACACGCCGTAGCGGCCGTAGCCGGCAACCAGCTTGGCGTCGGCAAGCAACCCGGAGACAAGAGGATCGTGGAATGTCGTCATCGCGCCCCCCGACGACTAGCCCAGATAACCCTGCACGAAGCCATATTGCGACGGGCATCCGCAGGGATAGCCGGCCGGCCCGGGCGGTTGCGCCCAGCACCAGAAGAATTGGGTGAAGCAGATCGTGCCTGGCGCATGCGGCGGCACTTGCGCGAAGGCGGGCCACGGCAGCAGCGCCGCGCCGACAGCGAGGGTCAGGACGACCAAGGTTCGTGCAACGCGCGCCTTCAATCCAGCCCCCCGAGCCATCCGCGCTTATTCACATGCGCGGTGACTTTCTGAAAATACCGGAACGGCGTCCGTGAAATGGCTCACGCTCTTGCTGGGTATTTGGCGCGAAGAAAAAGGCGCCGCATCCTGGCGGCGCCCTTGTTTTGAAGGCTTCGGGTTACGCTGCGTTCCGCTGCAGGGCCCGCTGGTTGGACGCATAGATCGTGTCGCGCTCGGGCAGGGCGCCGGTCTTCAGGCAATCGATCCACTCGGCGGTCTTGAGCACCGCAGCGAAGCGCGCCTGCAAGACGACGCTCACCACCCGGTGTATGTCCTCGGCGGACGCGTAGCCGGCGCTGTTGGCATAGGGCACCGAGCCGCTGGCATCCGAAAGGAACTCGACGGCAAAGCCCATATGCACCGCGTGGATGATGGTCGACAGATCGCAATTGTGGGTCATGTAACCGACGACCGCGATCGTATCGATGGCGTTGGCGCGCAGCCAGGCTTCGAGATCCGTGCCGGTGAAGGCCGAAGGCAGCGTCTTTTCGACATAGTGGTCGCGGGCGCGCCTGGCGATCTCGGCATGCAACTCGCCGCCATGGCTGCCCTTGGCAAAGATCGGCGAGGTCTCGGGCGCCATCTGCTTGACGACGACGATTTTGATGCCGGCCGCCGCGGCGGCATCCATGGCGCGCGCCACATTGGCGACGGTCTCGTTGAAGGGCGGATGCTGGATGGCGAGGTTGCCGCCATTGTAGTCGTTCTGGACATCGACGACGACAAGCGCGCGGCGCGGCTGGGTGGCTGGTGCTGACATGACGGTTTTCCTTTCGACCGGGTTGATGGGCGCAAAGCTAGGCCGATGTTTCGAGTCGAGAAAGTGTCCCAATTGACATCATTCGAAAAAATTGGGACATTCAATTTTCAACGAAACGATGCTTGCCATGAAGAATCCGATCATCGCCGCCGTCGCCTTCGACGGCATCAGTCCTTTCCACCTCTCTGTGCCGTGCCTGGTGTTCGGCACCGATCGAACCAACCTTGGCCTGCCGCGCTTCGACTTCCGCGTCTGTGCGATGGACGAGGGACCCATTCATACCGATGCGGGGCTGAGCATCCTCGTGCCGCATGGGCTTTCCGTGCTCGACGAGGCCGACATCGTCATCATTCCGAGTTGGAAGGATCTCGAGGCTCCGCTGGCCGCGCCGCTCAAGGACGCGCTGCAGCGCGCGCATCGGCGCGGCGCGCTCATCGTCGGCTTGTGCCTCGGCACCTTCGCCATTGCCGGCGCCGGATTGCTGGCCGGGCGCAAGGCGACGACCCACTGGGCCTATACCGACCGGCTGCAGGCGCTGCATCCTGACATCGCGATCGATGCCGACGTGCTCTATGTCGACGAGGGCGACATAATAACCTCGGCCGGCGTCGCCGCCGGCCTCGACTGCTGCCTGCACATCGTGCGCGCTCGCTACGGCGCGGAGGCCGCCCTTCGGCTTGCCCGCCACGTCGTGCTCTCGCCGCATCGGCAGGGCGGCCAGGCGCAGTTCATCGAGCGCCCGCTTGCGCCGACGCCGAATGCCGACCGGTTCTCGCGCGCTCTCGACCAGGTGCGGGCGACGCTCGGCGAACCGCACAGCCTCGACAGCGTCGCCGATGCGGCCGGCCTCACCCGCCGCACCTTCACACGCCGCTTCCAGAAGTCGATAGGCACCAGCTTCGGCGACTGGCTCGCCGACCAACGCGTAGCACTTGCGCAAAGGCTGCTGGAACAGACGGACAAATCGATGGACATCGTGGCCTTCGAAGCCGGCTTCGGCAGCGCCACCTCGCTGCGCCAGCATTTCGCCGCGCGGCTCAGGACCTCGCCGAGGCAGTACCGGCGCGAGTTTTCCAGAAGCACCAAGGCGTCAGACGGACTCAGCCTTTTGTAACGGCACGTGCCGGGTTGCCGACGACGGTCGCGTTGGCCGGTACGTCGCGGGTCACCACCGCGCCCGCGCCGACGATGGCGCTCTCGCCTATGCTGGCGCCAGCGAGGATCACCGCGCTGCCACCGATCCAGGCATTGTCGCCGATCGTTACGGCTTTTGCGATCTCCAGCCCGGCCAGCCGGCCAGCAGCTTCGCGATGATGCTCCGCGCAGTAGATCTGCACATTGGGCCCCAGCATCGTCCCCCTGCCGATGCGCACCGGCGCGGTGTCGAGGATGGTGCAGCCGGCATTGAGGAAGACGCCGTCGCCGAGGAACAGGTTGAAGCCATAGGCGCAGTGGAACGGCGCCTCGATGCGCGCCCCCTCGCCCGCGCCACCGAGCAGCGCCTGCAGGGCCGGGGCGATATCACCGCGCTGCCGGGGCGGCAGGCTGTTGTGCTCGAACACCGCATCGCGCGCGGCGACGCGCAACGCCTCGAGCTCATCGTCGATGCAGGTGTACCATTCGCCCGCCGCCATCTTTATGCGTTCGCTTGTCGTCATGGTGGCCCTCCAGGTTTTCGTCTGCTGCCAAAGCATAATCGATCGTCTGACAAAAGCCCCGTAGCCAAACGCCTGGCTTGTGCTAGCCTGCCGTTGCGAGGCCATGCGACGGTCTCGGTTTGAGGGGGCCGATCATGCTTTACATTCTCGCCCTGCTGATAGGCGTCATTGCCGGCCTGCGCGCCATGACCGCGCCCGCCGCTGTCGCCTGGGGTTCCTATCTCGGCTGGCTGCCGGTCACGGGCACCTGGGCGAGCTTCATGGGCCACTGGATCGCCGTCGGCATCTTCACCATTCTGGCCATCGTCGAGCTGATCGCCGACCAGCTGCCGTCGACGCCGAGCCGCAAGGTGCCGCCGCAGTTCGGCACCCGCATCGTCGTCGGCGCCTTCTGTGGCGCGGTCATCGGCGTGACCGCCGGCGCCACCATCGGCGGCCTGGTCGCCGGCGCGATCGGCGCGGTGATCGGCACGCTGGGCGGCGCCGAGGTCCGCGGCCGGCTGGCCGCCGCATTCGGCAAGGATCAGCCCGCCGCCTTCATCGAGGATGCGGTGGCCATCATCGGCGGGCTGCTCGTCGTGGCGGCCGTCGCATGAGCGCAAAGAGCTTCGACGCCATCGTCATCGGCGCCGGCCAGGCCGGGCCGCCGCTTGTCGGCCGGCTCGAGGCCGCCGGCATGAAGGTCGCGCTGATCGAGCGCAAGTTCATCGGCGGCACCTGCGTCAACACCGGCTGCATGCCGACCAAGGCGATGGTAGCGAGCGCCTATGCCGCGCATCTCGCCCGCCGCGCCGCCGACTATGGCGTCGCGCTGTCGGGCCCGGTCGGCGTGGATTACAAGCGCATCAAGGCACGCAAGGACAAGGTCACCAACGACGCCCGCGGCAACCTCGAAAAATGGATCGCCGGAATGAAGGGCTGCACGCTTTATCGCGACCATGCCCGTTTCGTCACCGCCGACACGGTGCGCGTCGGCGATGAGCTGCTCACCGCGCCAAAAATCTTCCTCAACACCGGCGGCCGCGCCTCGGTGCCCGATCTGCCTGGCGTCAACGACGTGCCCTATCTCACCAATTCCTCGATGATGGATCTCGATGTGCTGCCCAGCCACCTGATCGTCATCGGCGGCAGCTATATCTCGCTCGAATTCGCGCAGATGTTCCGCCGCTTCGGCTCCGAGGTCACGGTGATCGAGAAGGCGCCGCGGCTGACCGGCCGCGAGGATGAAGACACCTCCGCCGCCATCCAATCGATACTCGAAAACGAAGGCATCGCCGTCCATGTCGGCGCGGACGACATCGCCTTTGCCAGACAAGGCAATGGGATCGCCGTCACCTTCGCCGCCGGCAAGCCGCCGGCGGTCGGCTCGCATGTGCTGCTGGCGCTGGGGCGCAAGCCCAACACCGACGATCTCGGCCTCGACAAGGCCGGCGTCGCGGTCGACCAGCGCGGCTATATCGTCGTCGACGACCAGTTGCGCACCAATGTGCCGGGCATCTGGGCGATGGGCGACTGCAACGGCAAGGGCGCCTTCACCCACACCTCCTACAACGACTTCGAGATCGTCGCCGCCAACCTGCTCGACAACGATCCGCGCAAGGTGAGCGACCGCATCGAAGCCTATGCGCTCTATATCGATCCGCCGCTCGGGCGCTGCGGCATGACGGAAGCCGCCGTGAAGAAATCAGGCCGCCGCGCGCTGGTCGGACAGCGGCCGATGACGCGTGTCGGCCGCGCGGTCGAGAAGGGCGAGACGCAAGGCTTCATGAAGATCCTGGCCGATGCCGACACCGGTGAAATCCTCGGCTGCTCCGTGCTCGGCCCGGGCGGCGACGAGGCGATCCACTGCGTGCTCGACCTCATGTACGCCAAGGCGCCGATCTCGACGCTGGCGCGCGCCATGCACATCCACCCCAATGTCTCGGAGCTGCTGCCGACCATCGCCCAGGAGCTGAAGCCGCTGGAGTAGAGCAATTCCGGAAAAAGGCGCAGCGGTTAGGCTCGGCAACTTCGCCGTAGCAAGGCTCGGCGTCTTCGCCGTAGCAAGGCTCGGCGTCTTCGCCGTAGCCACGCTGCCCCGACAACCCGGCGCGGCTGGACCACTCGACAGCCCGATCGCAACAATGCATGGCTGAAACCTCCTCACGCGGAGTATCCCATGCAGAAGACGATCGAACGCATCGCCGGCGACAGCGAGGGTGTCGCCTACGAATTTCCGGTCTTGCGCTTCGAGGGCAAGGACAAGGCGGCTCCTTCCGCCTATCTGCAGGCGGCGCTGCATGCCGGCGAGCTGCCGGGCGTCGTCGCCATCGACGCGCTGATGCCGATGCTGGCCAAGGCGGAGGCCGAGGGCCGCATCAAGGGCCCGATCACCATCGTACCCTGGGCCAACCCGATCGGCCGCGCGCAATATCATTTTGGCGAGCACCAGGGCCGCTTCAATCTCGGCACCCGCACCAACTTCAATCGCTCCTTTCCGCTGCTTGCCGCGCCCGACGCCAGGCTTCTGCCGGATGTCAGCCTCGGCGGCGCCGATCGCCGGCTGAAGAACCGGCTCGTCCAGCTCTCGCTCGGCAACGACATCGTGCTTGACCTCCACTGCGATGACGAAGGTCTGGCCTATCTCTACATCCACACCAGCCTGTGGCCGCATATGGCCGATTGCGCGGCCGCCATGGGCGCCGAAGCCGTCCTGCTGTGGAGCGAGGACGATACCGGCACCTTCGAAGGCGCCTCGATCATGCCCTACCAGAACGTGCCGGCGAGCGTCGCGCGCTTCGATCGCCGCGCCGTCACCACGGTCGAATATCGCGGCATGCTCGATGTCGACGCCGCCTTCGCCGCGGCCGATGCCGCGGGACTTTACCGACTGCTTGTGACGCGCGGCGTCGTCCAGGACTCATCCGTGCCGAAATTCGAAAAATTTTCCGGACCGGTCGTACCGCTGGAAAACATCGACATGATGCCTTCGCCCAGGGCCGGCGCGATCCTTTACGACGTCAAACCCGGCGACCGCGTCAAGAAAGGCGAAAGGCTGGCGACGATCGTCCACGCGCCCGGCGAGGCCGGCGGCCGCACGGAAGTGTTCGCCCCTCAGTCGGGCTTCATCCTGACCCGCCGCGCGCGCCGCATCATCCGCGCCGGCGAGGATCTTCTGAAGCTCGCCGGCGACGCCAGGAGCACCGACGCGCGCTCCGGCACGCTGGAAGACTGAGGCGTAGCGGCTTTCACCATCGCCGTGAAATCCAGTTGCATGGACCTCCATTCGCCGCTATGGGAGTCGCCATGAACATGCGTTCGAACAAGACCATTTGGTGGTGGGCTCGCTGACAGCGGCCTGTTCGTGCGTGTGCGCGTGAAAAAGAGGGTGGCCGCAGCGGAATATCCGGGCGGCCATTTGTTTTTTAACGCCATTCCCGGGTCCGTTGCCCAAGACGCTGATGGAGACGGCAATGACGACTAAAGTTCTGGACAACGGGGCCGAGCGCTTCATCACCGCGGGCGGCGTGACGATCACCCGCGAGCGGCACGACCGGCCCTATGAAGGCGCGATCGATGCCTATGTCGACGGCCTGAATTCGCGCCGCGGCGCGGTGTTTTCCTCCAACTACGAATATCCGGGCCGCTACACGCGCTGGGATACGGCCATCATCGATCCGCCGCTGGTGATCTCCGCCCGAGGGCGCACAATGCGCATCGAAGCGCTGAACAAGCGCGGCGAAGCGCTGTTGCCCGTGATCGGCAAGGCGCTTGGCGAGCTCGGTGATGTGACGATCGTCGAGACCTCGAAGACGCTCATCCGCCTCGATGTCGCCAAACCAGGCCGCGTCTTCACCGAGGAGGAGCGCAGCCGCGTACCGTCCGTGTTCACGGTGCTGCGCGCCATCACCGCGCTGTTCAAGACCGCCGAGGACGCCAATCTCGGCCTTTACGGCGCCTTCGGCTACGACCTAGCTTTCCAGTTCGATCCTGTCGACTACAAGCTCGAGCGCAAGGAGAGCCAGCGCGACCTGGTGCTGTTCCTGCCCGACGAGATCCTCGTCGTCGACCATTATTCGACCAAGGCCTGGACCGACCGCTACGACTATTCCGGCGACGGTTTTTCGACCGAGGGCTTGGCCCGCGATGCCCATGCCGAGCCGTTCAAGACCGCCGACCGCATCCCGCCGCGCGGCGACCATGAGCCAGGCGAATACGCCAACCTGGTGCGCCGCGCCATGGAGAGCTTCAAGCGCGGCGACCTGTTCGAGGTCGTGCCTGGACAGATGTTCTACGAGCGCTGCGAGACCCAGCCTTCCGACATCTCGCGCAAGCTGAAATCGATCAACCCCTCGCCCTATTCCTTCTTCATCAATCTCGGCGAGAACGAATATCTGATCGGTGCCTCGCCGGAGATGTTCGTGCGCGTCAACGGCCGCCGCGTCGAGACCTGCCCGATCTCCGGCACCATCAAACGCGGCGACGACGCCATTTCCGACAGCGAGCAGATCCTGAAGCTGCTTAACTCGAAGAAGGATGAGTCCGAGCTCACCATGTGCTCGGATGTCGACCGCAACGACAAGTCGCGCGTCTGCGAGCCGGGCTCCGTGCGCGTCATCGGCCGTCGCCAGATCGAGATGTATTCGCGCCTGATCCACACCGTCGACCATATCGAGGGCCGGCTGCGCGAAGGCATGGACGCCTTCGACGCGTTTCTCTCGCATGCCTGGGCGGTCACCGTCACCGGCGCGCCGAAACTGTGGGCCATGCGCTTCATCGAGCAGAACGAGAAGAGCCCGCGCGCCTGGTATGGCGGGGCGGTCGGCATGGTCAATTTCAACGGCGACATGAACACCGGGCTGACCTTGCGCACCATCCGCATCAAGGACGGCATCGCCGAGGTCCGCGCCGGCGCCACACTGCTTTTCGACAGCATTCCCGAGGAAGAAGAAGCCGAAACCGAACTGAAGGCATCCGCCATGCTCTCCGCTATCCGCGACGCCAAGACCGGCAACGCTACCGGAACCGAGCGCACCACCGCGCGCGTCGGCGACGGCGTCAACATCCTGCTGGTCGACCATGAGGACAGTTTCGTCCATACCTTGGCCAACTACTTCCGCCAGACCGGCGCCAACGTCTCCACGGTGCGCTCGCCGGTGCCGGAGGAGGTCTTCGAGCGGTTGAAGCCGGACCTCGTCGTGCTTTCGCCCGGCCCTGGCACGCCGAAGGATTTCGACTGCGCCGCCACCATCAGACGAGCGCGCAGCCGCGACCTGCCGATCTTCGGCGTCTGTCTCGGCCTGCAGGCATTGGCCGAGGCCTATGGCGGCGAGCTCAGGCAGTTGCACATCCCCATGCATGGCAAACCATCGCGCATCCGCATTTCGAAGCCCGGCATCATCTTCTCAGGCCTGCCCAAGGAAGTGACCGTCGGCCGCTATCACTCGATTTTCGCCGACCCGGTGCGCCTGCCCGACGGTTTCGTGGTGACCGCCGAAACCGAGGACGGCATCATCATGGCTTTCGAGCACCGCAAGGAGCCGATCGCGGCGGTGCAGTTCCATCCCGAATCGATCATGACGCTCGGTCACAATGCCGGCATGCGCATCATCGAAAACATTGTCGCGCATCTGCCGCGCAAGGCCAAGGAAAAGGCCGCCTAGGAACCATGGCTGTGACGCAGGACACGGTGGCGGCCGCGGCGAAAGCCGCGACCCGCGAGAAGATTGCCAGGCTTGCCTTCTGGTCGATCCTGGTCGCCTTCGTGGTGCTCGTCTTGAAGCTTGCCGCCTGGTACATCACCGGTTCCGTGGCGCTCTATTCCGACGCGCTGGAATCGATCGTCAACGTGATCGCATCGGCCGCCGCCTTCTGGGCGATCCAGGTCAGCTACAAGCCCGCCGACCAGGACCATCCCTTCGGCCATCACAAAGCCGAATATTTTTCCGCCGTCCTCGAAGGCGTGCTGATCGTCGTCGCGGCGCTGCTGATCCTCAACGAGGTCTGGCAGTCCTGGCAACATCCCGCCCCGCTGGAACAGCCTTGGCAGGGACTTGCCGTTAACGGCGTCGCGACGGTCATTAATGCGATCTGGGCCTGGACGCTGATCCGCGCCGGCCGGAATGCGAAGTCGCCTGCGCTTGTCGCCGACGGCCGGCACATCATGACCGACGTGGTAACGTCAGTCGGCGTGTTCGGCGGTCTTGTCGGTGCCGTGCTCACCGGCTGGCAGATCCTCGACCCGGCACTTGCCGTGATCGTCGCGCTCAACATTCTGTGGCAGGGCTGGCATGTCATCGGCTCGTCGATGAGCGGGCTGATGGACCGCGCCGTCGACAACCATGAGCACATGCAGATCCGCAACATCATATCGGCCAATTCGAAGGGCGCGCTCGAGGTGCATGATCTCAAGACGCGCATTGCCGGGCGCGCCACCTTCATCGAGTTCCATCTGGTGGTCGACGCCGACATGACCGTCGGCGCCAGCCATGTCATCTGCGACCGCATCGAGGATGCGCTGAAAGCCGAGATCCCCTCGGTGCGCGTCACCATCCATGTCGAGCCGGACGACGAGGCGAAGCTGCCGAAAGGCACCGCGGCCGTGCCTTTCGCTTAGCAGAGCGCGAAGGTCCGTCGAGATTCAGGTCAGGCCGAGTCGAGAACGACGGCTTCCGAGAACCGGAGCGGAGCGTACTTGAAAGTACGTGAGCACCGGAAGCGCAGGAAGCCGTCGTTCGCAGGCCGGCCTCACCTGAATATCGGCAGACCTCACGGAGCACAGGCCGACTGCGGCATCGGCTGCAGCCGATAGACCTTGTCGTCGGACCTGGTCTTGCCATCCGCCGCCTTCGAGCAGAGATCGACAATTGCCACTGCATTGTTGGGGTTCGCGACCATCATCGTGCCGTTGACGCCGCGCTTGAGGAAGATCTCCTTCTGCGAGACGTCGCAGGAAAAATCGCTCATCTTGGAACTGGCCGAGCAGCGCCACTGATCGGCCTCGCCCTGGCAGGAATAGGTCTGCGTGACCTTTTTCCCTTTCTGCCTCGTCGTCACCGAAACGGCGACATCCGCCCCATCCGGCCAGTTCGCGGCATCGCCGCCGGCTGAGAAGGAGGCGAGCTCGACGGGTCCGCGAAACACGCGGATCGATTGCGTCAGCTGGTTGGGATGCGACTTCAGATGCGCATCGTCGTAGTCACGCCCGAAGCAGAAGGGCTGATCGGGCTTGAGCCGCACGCGCAGCGGCTCGCCCAGCGCAGGGTCGATCGGGTCGATGCGCGCGAACTCCGCCTTGCAGGTCTCGGCCGGCATCGGGTCCAGCTTGAAATTGTCGTCCTCGCTGCCCAGCGCCTGCTTGTTGTACTCGGCCTCGCCGAGCTGCTCTTCCGAATCCGGGTCGAGATAGACGTCTGGCGACAGGCCGGACAGAAGAAGCTTCCCCTTGTTGTCGACTTTCAGCGAAGCCAGTGTCCTGTCGCAGTCCATGCCGCAACGGATGCCGCTCGCCTTGTCGCTTGGATCCTCGTTGTTGCACCAGCTGCTCGCCCATTCCGGCTTCTTGGCGCCGCGCACCGTTGTGGTGAGAAAGCCGTTATAGGACGTATCCTGGTTGGCGGCGGGTTCTTCGTTCGTCCGGCTGACCGGGTCATGGCCGTAGAAGAAGAAGATGCGCGCCACCTTCTGGCGCGGATGCGCCTTGAGATGGGCGGCGTCGTAGACACGGCCGAAGCAGGCGTCGGCGCCGGTCGGGCTGAGCTCGGGAAGCTTGGGCGGCTGTTCGGCGCGCGCCGCGCCGAACGAAGCGGCAAAGGCGGCGCAAAGCACCACCGCCATGGTCCTCGATGTCATGTGATCCTCCTCCCACCGACAGGACTTGGATATGCTAGTCTAGGAGTGCCGCCTGGACCATGCAAAATCGCGAGCGCGGCGAACGGAGGATACGATGCTGCGCCGTGACATTTTTCGAGCCGGCCTCGCAGGCGCCGCGGGCCTTTTCGGCCTGGGCCGGGCAAATGCGGCAACGCCTGAGGGGCGGCTGAAAGTCGCCTATCACCTCAGCGACGCCGACAAGGTCAACTTCGTCCTCGGCAACATCAAGAACCACTATGAAGGCACCGGCGGCAATGTCGACATCGTGCTCGTGGTGCACGGTCCGGCTCTGGCCGCCTTCAAAGTCAAGGGCGCTTCCGGCGCTGTTTCCAGCCGCTTTGCCGGCCTTGTCCAGCAGGGACTTGTGCCGCAAGCCTGCGGCAACACCTTGCACGGCATGGATATCACGCTGACCGACCTGCTGGCGGGCTTCGAGCTTGCCGACAAGGGCGGCGTCGTGAAGCTCGCCGAACTGCAGCATCAGGGCTATGTCTATCTCAGGCCCTGAATGCGCCCGCACTGAACGCCAACACTTGAAGGCCGGGCCGGCAATGGCCTACGAAGGATGGCAACCCGGAGACCAGCCGACATGACGATACTTGCCATCCCCGATCTTGCCGGCAAGGCGGTGCTGGTCACCGGCGCTTCGACCGGGATCGGCGCGGCACTTGCCCGTGCCTATGCGGCGCAGAAATGCCGCGTCGCGCTGCATTTCAATGCAAGCCGCGCTCCCGCCGAAACCGTGGCCGGATCCATTCGCGACGATGGCGGCGAGGTGTTCCTGGTCCAGGGCGACTTCTCGAAACCTGCCGACGTCGAGCGTGTCGTCGAAGAGAGCGCAAACCATTTCGGCCGGCTCGACGGCCTGGTCAACAATGCCGGCGGCATGCTTGGCCGCGTCGCCTATGCCGACCAGGACGAGGCGCATTACGACGCCGTGATGGACCTCAATGCGCGCTCTGTCCTGACCGCTTCGCGCAAGGCGATCCCCTGGCTGAAGCGCCAGGGTGGCTTCATCATCAACACCACCTCGATCGCCGCCCGCAACGGCGCCGGCGGCGGCGCCGGCCTCTACGGATCGTCCAAGGCCTTCGTTTCCAACGTGACGCGCGGCATGGCCAAGGAGCTGATCGGCTTCGGCATCCGCGTCAACGCCGTGGCGCCCGGTACGATCTTGACGCCCTTCCACGAACGCTATTCGAATGCCGAGCAGATCAAGGCCATGGTCGCCACCATTCCGCAAGGGCGCGCCGGAACGCCGGAGGATTGCGTCGGAGCTTACCTGTTCCTGTCGTCCGATCTGTTGAGCGGCTACATCATCGGCCAGGTGATCGAGGTCAATGGTGGCCAGTTGATGCCGTGAGCGGTCGACTGCATACTCGATGCAGCGCACAACCTGGAGGAGATCAAGGGCATGTACGGACTGATCGGCAAGATGCGGGCGGCGCGCGGCCAGCGCGATGCGGTCATGGACGTGCTGCGCGAAAGCACCGGCGCTCTCCCTGGCTGCCTGAGCTACATCATCGCCACCGATCCAGCCGACGCCGACGCCATCTGGGTCACCGAAGTGTGGACCGACCAGGCGAGCCATAAGGCATCGCTGCAGCTGCCGGAAGTCCAGGCGGCGATCACCAGGGCGCGTCCCTTCATCGCCGGCTTCGAATTCCAGATCGAGACCCATCCCGTTGGCGGCTTCGGCCTTCCTGCGCCAGAAAAGGGCGGGTGACATCGCCGCCGCGGCGCAGAACGTCGACATCTCTTTCGTCATGGCCTTGCAGACGGCGCGCTTCCTGGTCGTGCTGCTGATTGTAGCCAGGCTGGTGGCGCGAAACGTCGGGGCTTGATCCGGGGTATCCAATGCCAAAGGAATTCCAGGAAAGGTGCTCGGCAGCTTTCCGTCCGGAATTGCGTAAAAATAGAAAATCAGAGGAGGTCAGCAATCCTATCAGGATGCTGAATTGCTCTGAGTGAGCGGAGGAGAAGTGCCCATGGAACGCCGTCAGAATGTCGTCGATCTTTCCGGCCGCATCGCCGTGGTGACGGGCGGCGCGCAAGGCATCGGCTTTGCGGTCGCCCGGCGCCTGTTGTCGTCGGGCGCCGGCGTTGCCATCTGGGACGTCGACCAGGCCGCAATGACCCGGGCTGTCGCCGAGCTCGCTTCGCTCGGCCGCGTTGAAGCCATTCTCTGCGACCAGTCCCAGATCGAGGCCGTCGATCGCGCTGCCGTCGCGACTGAGCGCTCGCTTGGCCCCGTCGATCTCCTGGTCAACAATGCCGGCATTGCCGGGCCGGCGGCGACCGTGGCGGACTACGACCCCGCCGCCTGGCGTCAGATCGTCGATATCGACCTCAACGGCGTCTTCTACTGCTGCCGGCGCCTGGCGCCCGGCATGGTCGCGCGCAATTACGGCCGCATCGTCAACATCTCCTCGGTGGCCGGCAAGGAAGGCAATCCGAATGCCGCCGCCTATTCGGCCGCCAAGGCCGGCGTGCTGGCGCTGACCAAGTCGCTCGGCAAGGAGCTCGCGGGACACGACATCGCCGTCAACGCGCTGACCCCCTCGCCCGCCCGTACCAGAATTCTCGAGCAGCTCACGGAAGCGCAGGTCGCTTATATGCTCGGCAAAGTGCCGCGCGGCCGCTTCGTCGAGGTGGAAGAGGCCGCCGCGATGATCGTCTTCATGCTGTCGGACGAGAACTCTTTCACCACCGGCGCGACCTTCGATCTCTCCGGCGGCCGCGCGACCTACTGACCATCCCCGCGGAGCTTCGTTTGGATTGCCGGGCCTATCGCCCCGCCGCAAGCCTCTCGGGAAGAAAATCGACGAATACCCGGACCTTCGGCGAAAGATGGCGATTGGACGGCCACAGCATGCGGAACTGGCCGCGGCCGTCGACATGGTCGTCGAGCACGGCGCGCAGCCTGCCGTCATGCAGCGCCTCCCGCACCAGGAAGTCGGGCATGCAGGCGATGCCGAGACCGGCAATCGTAGCGCCCTTCAATGCCTCCATGTTGTTGCAGGTCAGCATCGAACGGATCTGCGGCTCGGCGCTCCCGGTGATGAACGGCCAGTTGAGCAGCCTGCCGCTGTTGAGAAAGCGGAAGTGTATCCCGAAATGTGCCGCTAGAACCGCCGGCGTGCCGGGCATGCCATGGCGATCGAGATAGGAGGCGGCCGCGCACAATATCATGCGAAAGGGCGCGACCGGCCTCGACACCAATCGCGAATCGGGCAGCTCACCGCTGCGGATCGCGACGTCGATACCCTCGTCGATGACGTCGACGATGCGATCGTTGAAATCGATGTCGAGCTCGATTTCCGGGTATCGCGCCATGAATTCCGACAGCACCGGCAAAAGCAGATGATAGGTGACGATCGGCGTTGAGATGCGCAGCCGGCCATGCGGCGTTTCGCGTGTACGCGACAGCATCGCCTCCGCGTCTTCTATGTCGTCGAGGATGCGGCGCACCCGCTCGTTGAAAAGCTTGCCCTCCTCGGTCAGACCTATGCGCCGCGTGCTGCGCTGCAGGAAACGCACGCCGAGTTCCTGCTCGAGCCGGGCGACGCTCTTGCCGACGGCGGAGGCGGAAATGCCGAGCGCTTGTCCGGCGGCGACGAAACTGCCGAGCTCGGCGGTGCGGGCGAAAGCCAGAAGGCCGTTGAGACGATCCATGGTGAACCTATTCGAGCGTTTTGTTCCGAGATGAACGGAGATTTAATACTATTTTGCCGGAAACGTCGCCGCCCTATCTTGTCGTTGCGATCGGCTGTGCCAGTCAGGACATGCCGGCAAATCCCGCCTCGGATAGGAAAATCCATGACTTTGATGACCAGAACCGGCCCGGCCGGCAGATGGCTCGTGCTGCTGTCAGTTTGCCTCGCAGCCATGACGATGCCGTTGAGCTTCACCGGTCCCGCCGTGGCGCTGTCCCGCATTGCCGCCGATCTCGGCGGCAGTCCGATCGAGCTCAATTGGGTGACCAATGCCTTCATGCTGACCTTCGGCGCCGGCCTAATGGCGGCCGGAGCGCTGGCTGACAATCATGGCCGCAAGCGGATTTTTCTCGCCGGCCTCGCCGCCTATTCCCTAGCCGCGCTGGGCTGCATGCTGGCGCCAGGCATCGTCTGGTTCGATTTCTTCAGGGCTCTGCAAGGCGTTGGCGGCGCTGCCGCCTTCGCCGGCGGCGCCTCTGCGCTTGCCCAGGAATTCGACGGGCAATCGCGTTTGCGCGCCTTCAGCTTCCTTGGCACCAGCTTCGGCATCGGCCTTGCCTTCGGCCCTGTTGCCTCCGGCCTGCTCATCGACGCGTTCGGCTGGCGCGCGATCTTTCTTCTGGTGGCGGTGCTTGGCGTTGCCGCCGCCGCGCTCGGCCTGCGCACCGTCGCCGAATCGCGCGACCCGGACGCAACCGGGCTCGACTGGGCGGGAGCCGCCACCTTCACCATCGCGCTTGCCGCGCTGACCTGCGGCGTGCTGCAGGCGCCCCAGAGCGGTTGGGCCAATCCCCTCGTTATCGCCCTTCTCGGCGTTGCAGCCATCTTCTTTGCCGCCTTCGTCATTGTCGAGCGGCGCGTGCGCCGGCCGATGCTGGACCTGACGCTGTTTCGCTTCCCGCGTTTCGTCGGCGTGCAGTTCCTGGCCGCCGCACCTGCCTATGCCTTCGTCGTCCTGCTCGTGCTCTTGCCGATCCGGTTCATCGGCATTGAGGGGATGAGCGAGATCAAGGCTGGGCAATTGATGATCTGCCTGTCCGGGCCGCTGCTGATCTTGCCGCTGCTGGCCGGCCAGGCGGCACGCCGGATCGCCCCGGCCACCATCTGCGGTGTGGGCCTCCTCGCTGCCGCGGCCGACCTGGTCTGGCTCAGTTGCGTGCCCGTGGCGGACAACGCGCTGTTGCTCCCGCTAGTCTTGATCGGCATCGGCATCGCCTTGCCCTGGGGACTGATGGACGGACTTGCCGTCAGCGTCGTGCCAAAGGAGCGCGCCGGCATGGCGGTCGGCATATTCAACACCACCCGCGTCGCCAGCGAGGGCGTGGCCCTGGCGATCGTCATGGCGGCCTTGTCCGGTTTCATGGCCACGCAGCTTAGCGCTCAAGCACTGGCCTCGCCTGCCGAAGCGGCCGCGGCGGCACAGCTACTGGCAACCGGCAATATCAGCGAAACGGTGCAACATCTGCACTTGGCCGACGCCAGTGCCCTGGTCCAAGCCTATGAGACGGCTTTCGACCGGCTGCTCATCGTGTTGGCGACGATCACCGTGCTCACCGCCATCGTCGTCTTCCGGCCTGCGTCGCGGATCGGCGTCGGAACAAGACGTCGCGCCTGTCCCGGCCTGCCAGGAAGGCTGACGCCATGTGACGCCGTCAAGTCCGGCGAGGTATCAAAAAAATACTTGACTCTCTTACTCATATTTGAGAGCGCGGAAGCGCAACCAAAACATGAGAATTGGAGACAAGTTAATGCCGAAGCGGTCGAGGACGTGGCGCCGGGGATTATCATTGCTGGCGGGCAGCGCCATCCTCGGCCATGCCTGGCCGACAATTGCCCAGGAAGGCGGCGACGCCACCGTTCTCGACAGGATCGAGGTGACCGCCGAGAGCAACGAGATCCTGAAGCAGGACGGCTACGTCGCGAAGAAGGACCGCATCGGCACCAAGACCGACACGCCGATCGCCAGGATCCCGCAGGCGGTCTCGGTCGTCACGCAGAAGCAGATCGAGGACCAGAAGCCGCGTACACTGAACGACGCGCTGGGCTATACGGCCAGCGCCAATCCAAACAGCTTCGGTTTCGACACGCGCTACGACGCTTTCTTCCTGCGAGGCTTCCAGGCCTTCTACAACGGCATGTTCCGCGACGGGCTGCGCCAGTACAACGGCCCTTCCGCCTGGTTCAAGACAGAACCTTACGGCATCGAGGGCGCCACCATCCTGAAGGGACCGGCCTCCTCGCTTTACGGCGTCAGCGGTCCGGGCGGCATCGTCAATGTCGTCACCAAGCGCCCCAAGGACGAGCCGTTCCATGAGATCGAGTTGCTGGCCGGCGAGCACAACCGCTTCCAGGCGGCGCTCGATGCTTCCGGGCCGGTCAATCACGACGGCAGCATCCTCTACCGCTTCACCAGCCTCGGCCGTCTGAGCGGGACCGGCCTGCCCGACTATCCCGACGATAAACTCTATCTGGCGCCGGCCGTCACTTTCAAGCCGGACGAGGACACCAAGCTCACCATCCTCGGCGAATATTCGAAGTCCGTCACCGGCGGCACCGCGGCCTTCTACAACTCCGCCTATGGCGTGCTGTCGAACGTCTATGAAGGCGATCCGTCCTGGAATGATTTCACCCAGGATCAGGGGCGCATCGGCTACGAGTTCGAGCACCGCTTCAACGACTGGCTGACCGTGCGCCAGAACCTGCGCTACAACGCCGTTGACTCGGATATCGAATATAGCGGCCATTACTCGATCGGCGCCGATCAGCCGCTTGAGCGCTACTGGGGCCACTACACCGAGACGATGAAGAACTTCGTCGTCGACAACATGGCGCAGCTCGAATTCGACACGGGTCCGGTGCGGCACACCGTGATTGCCGGCATCGACTATGCCTGGTCGGACTATGACGCCGGCAGCGGGCTCTCCTATGTCTCGGTCGAGGATATCAAGGCCGCCCCCGTCCCCCATTCCGGCGGGCAGGAGATGAACCAGCTCGGCGTCTACCTGCACGACCAGATGGAGTGGAACGATTTTACCCTGTTCACCAGCGGCCGCTACGACTGGGTCGACACCACCTCCACCGCGGCGGATTTCAGCCAGTCGAAGCAGAAGGACAGCGCCTTCTCCGGCCGCGTCGGCCTGTCCTACCGGACCGAATGGGGCATCATCCCTTACGTCAACTACTCGACCTCGTTCTCTCCCAACATCGGCTTCGTCTATGACGACGTCTCGAGTTCCGTCAGCCGCGTCGCCCGCCCGACCATCGCCACGCAGAAGGAGATCGGCGTCAAATACGAGATCCCCGACCACAACGCGACCGTCAGCGCCGCGCTGTTCGACATCGACCAGAAGGACGGCGTCGTCTTCGACGCCTCCACCGGCACCAACAAGCAGCGCCAGCTCGACCTCAACTCGCGCGGCGTCGAGCTGGAAGCCAATGCCTCGCTCGATGATGGCTTCAGCGTCATCGCCTCCTACACCTATCTGCGCGTGAAGATCGAACGCGGCGCCGAAGGCACCGACGGCAAGGAACTGTCGGCGACGCCGAACCACATCCTGTCGCTCTGGGGCCATTACCAGTTCGAGAACGGCACGCTGGAAGGGCTTGGGCTCGGCGCTGGCGTGCGTTTCGCCGGCGCGAGCTACGGCGACGACACCAATACTTTCAAGAACGACGCGCGCGCCTTCGTCGATGCCTCGCTGTCCTACGATTTCGGCTATCGCAACCCGAAGCTCGAAGGCGTGAAGCTGCAGATCAACGCCAAGAACCTGTTCGACAACCAGCAGACAATTTGCTCGGCCGGCTATTGCTACCGCGACGAGGGCCGCTCGCTGTTCGGCAGCCTGCGCTATCGCTTCTGATGTCGGTCTCCGTCTCGAACCGGGCCGCCTCGTCGCCGGCCGCCATCGTCGCTGCGGTCGGCGGCCTCTATGTGGCGCAGAGCGTGATCGGCGGCATCACCTGGACGGGTCTCCCGGCCGTGATGCGCGACCAGGGCCTGCCGCTCGACCGCATCGGCCTGCTCACCCTGATCGCCATGCCATGGGCGCTGAAGTTCCTGTGGTCGCCGAGGGTGGAGCGCTACCGGCTTCCGCCAGCGGGCAGGAACCGCACCGGCGCGATCGTCCTCATCGGCGGCCTCATCTCCATCGCCGGACTGCTGGCCATCGCCCAGCTTGGTCCCGCCGCCTTCTGGCCGGTCGTCGCCTGCCTGACGGTGGTCGCCTTTGCCGCCTCGACGGTCGACATCGCCTGCGATGGCTTTGCGGTGCAGAACCTTGCCGGCAAAAATCTCGGCTGGGGCAATGCCGCCCAGGTCGGCGGCGCCTATCTCGGCTCGGCGATCGGCGCCGGTCTTTTCCTCTATCTGGTCGAAATCCACGGCTGGCGCGCGGCGGTGTCGGCGATGGCCTCGCTGCTGGTGCTGCTCGGTCTGCCCTTCCTGCTCGGCATCGCCGGCCGATCGCGCGAGGAAGTGCGCGAACACGTGCCCGCGCTCGGCACGGCGCTGCGGCGCCCGCAGATACGCCGCGGTCTGGCGGCGTCGGCGATCTACGTTCTGGCGCAGAAGGCGGCGCTGACCATGCTCGGCCCGTTTCTGGTCGATGCCGGGCTCAGCCTTTCCACGATCGGCCTGGTCAACGGCGTCGGCAGCATGGTTCTCGGCGGCGCGGCCGCCCTTGCCGGCGGCGCTCTTGTCCGATGGCTGGGCACGCGCAGCGTGCTTGTGCTCGCGCTTATGCTGCAGGCCGGATCGCTGTTCATCCTCGCGGCCTTCGCGCTTTCCGGCGTTTTCCCGGCAGGCCCGCTGGCGGTCGTCGCGACGCTGAGTTCCTCGGGCATCATGGCGCTCGGCTTCGTGGCGCTCTATGCGCAGTTCATGCGCTGGTCGGATCCGAGGCAGGCAGGCGTCGATTTCACGCTTTTCCAGTGCATGGATGCCTTGGTCAGCATGGCGGGCGGCATCCTGGCCGGCTATGCGGCGCAGCATCTGGGCTATGGCGCACTGTTCGGCGGCGCGGGCGTCGCAGCGCTGCTGGCGGTGCCGGCCATCGCCATGGTCAGCGATCGCAACTAAAAGATTGAACTATTCCTCGCCGGCACCGTCTCCGCCCGACTCGCCGCGGCGCCAATAGGCGGTGACAAGATGCCGGTTGCGCGACAGGGCCCATTCCTTGCGCACGATCCGGCGGATGTCGCGGAAGTCGGCGAACTCGCATCCGGCCCAGACAAAGAGATCGTCGGCCCCGCGGCCGCGCTCGCGCAGTGCTTCCGGCAGCAGGCCGGCCCGGCCTGCTTCGCGGCCATGCCGATAAAGCCAATGGACAGCGATGTTCTCGCCCGCCGCCAGCGTCACCCGGTCTTGCGGACCGTCAACCTCGATGAAGGCCTCGGCACGGACGGACGGCGCAAGCTCTTCCAGCATCCGGCCGATCGCCGGAAGCGCGGTATCGTCGCCCAGAAGAAGCAGGTTTGATGCCTCGGGCACATCGCCGCCGCCGGGGCCGATCATGCCGATGATGTCGCCGGCTCTCGCATTCTGCGCGAAACTCGCAGCCGGCGTCTCGGCGCCGGGATGCAGCACGAAATCGATGTCGAGCCAACCCTCGGCCACGTCCAGCGCGCGGATCGTATAGACGCGGATGGTGAGCGCATCCTCGCCCGACGGCCAGACGATCAGGCCGTCCGCGCCCATGGTCGGCCAAACCGCCTGCCGTCCGGCCGGCGGCAGCAGAAGCCGAACATGAAATCCGCCATGGGCGAAGCGTCCGAGGTCGCGGCCGCAGAAGCGCACGCGTTGCATATGCGGCGACAACCGCATCGAGGACAGGACCGATATCTCGCGGAAGAATATCGGCGTGCCGGCATCCTTGCCGTCTCCTTGCCAGCGCAGGCCTTCGGTGGTGCTGAGATGCGCGGCGATGTGGCCGGCGAAGATCATCTTCATGTAGGAGAGGCGGGTCTCGTCCTCCGCCGCGACACGGACCAGCACGCCGCGGTCGTCGAATGAGGCATTCAACGTGCCGTAATGCATGCGGAATTCCCATTGGCCGGCAACGCCGGTGTCGTTTTCATAGTCGCCGTGCTCGGCGCGCAGCCTGTCCATCACCGCGCGGATGTCGTCGTTTTGGATACGGGTTTGCGCGCTCAAGAGCTTCATCGCCGGGCCTTCCGATATCGACGAGATCGGCCGAGGCCCGATATCGCCGAGCGCCGGCATGCCACAGCGCCGGCGGCATTGCCACAAAAACATGATTACAATGATCATATTTTTGGACGATGCCGCACGAAGGTCGGCAACGCATCCGTTCTTCAGCTGATGACTAGGCTCGCGATCCGGTCGCCGTTGAGCGTGAAGGCCATGTCGCCCTCGCCGTTGAAGCCGTTGCCGGTCACGGCGACGCGGGCATGGTAGACGCCGTCGCGCTCCGCGATGCGAACGATGCGAAGGTTGGACTGCACGCCGATATTGTCCGACTGGTTCCACCGCGCGACGCTATCGCGGCCACGGAAATCGCGACCCCAGTCGCTGAGGAAAGCATCGTCTGTGAATGTGGCCAGAAAGGCTTCGGTATCGGCGGCGTTGGTTGCTTCGACAAAGCGACGGATCGGATCGGGTGTGGTCATTGGTCTGTACATTTTGAGGTGTGTTGAGATTCAGGTCAGGCCGAGACGAAAATGGTGGCTTCCGAGAACCGGCCTTCGCCGGCCGTAGCCTTCATCGGGCGGAAACACTTAAGAGGGCTTCGGCCGGCGAAGGCCGGAGCGGAGCGTACTTCATGTACGTGAGCACCGGAAGCGCAGGAAACCGCCATTTGCAGGCCGGCCTCACCTGAATATCAACGCACCTCAGTCCAACCTGTGCATGAGGTCGTCATCCAGCCAACGGCCGAAGAAATAGACGAGCTGCTTATGCCACCACGGCCAGTCATGGCTGACGTCGCCACCCCAATAGTCGACCCAGGCCGGGATCGATTTGTCGCGCAGCACCTGTTCCAGCTCGCGCGTTTCGACCAGCATGCGCTCTTCCCAGGCGCCCTGGCCGCAACAGAAGATCAGCCTGAGCGCCCTGAGCCGCCCGAGCAGCTTCTGGTCGACGATGCCGGGCAGATAATCGAGCGGCGAGTTGAAATAGATATTGCCTTCCAGAGCCCGGCCGAAAAAGTCGCGCGCCGAATAGACGCCGGACAGCGAGATCACCCCGCTCGCCAGCTCCGGGAAGCGGAACACGAAATTGGATGAGTGATAGCCGCCCATCGAGCAGCCGCAAAACAGCGGCTTCAAAACGCGGCCACCGTTGGACTTGGCGGCGACCGCCTGCAATTCCGGCAGCGCTTCTTCGCGCACATAGCGGAAATAGGCTTCGTGGCGGGCGATGCGTTGCGCCGGGTCGGCACGCTTGTCGAAGAAGGATTCCGAATCTACGCCGTCGAGCGTGAAGAGCTGGATGCGGCCGGTGTCGATGAAGTCGGCAAGCGCGCCGACCCCGCCCGAATCCTCGAGCTGGTAGAACCGCCCTTGCGAGGTCGGGAACACCACCACCGGCCGCCCGGCATGGCCGTAGCGCTTGTATTCCATGTCGCGGCCGAGATTGCGGGCATGACCCTTGTGATAGGAGACGTCCATCGGCTCAGGCCTTTTCCGCGTGGATGTAGTCGACCGCCTGGCGCAGCGCCTTCGGATCCTTCGAACGCATCTGGTAGGCGTAATTGCCCATGGCGCGGCTGAAGACCTCTTCGATGGCCTGATGATGGACGATCTTGTCGCCGTGGGCGGCTAGCACGTCCGCATGGCTGTGCAAATAGTCGATGTGGCGTTTGCGGCTGGCATAGGCGGTGAAATACTTGCCCTTGTAAGGGCCGCCGGCGGCATCCTTGACCACCATGTCGGCCCAGGCGGCATAGACGTCGATGTCGAATGTGTAGTTGATGGCGTCCGTCATCCAGGCGCCGGGCGGCCGCATGTTGACCTCGAGCGCGATGACGCGCTTGTCGCTGGTTTCGAACAGCTCGATATGGAAGAAGCGCTCGCGTACGTCGAACGCCTTGAGGATCTTGCGGCCCGCCTCCTCGACTTCCGGGCTGATCTCGGGAAAGCAGGTGTAGCTCATATGGCGATCCTTGTTGACCGCCTCCATGATGCTCTGATCGTAACGGTGGCTGGCCGCCAGCACCACCTCGCCGTCGCGGTTGACTAGCCCGTCGAAGGTCACGACCAGCCCCTCGATGAACTGCTCCATGACGAAGGTGACACCCTCCGGCTTGTCCTTGAAGAACTGGTCGAGCTCCTTGGCGTTGGAGATCTTGAAAGTGTTGGAAGCCCCGGAGCCCGAATCCGGCTTGACCACCACCGGAAAGCCGACGCGGCGGATGAAGGTCATGGCGCCGGCACGGTCGGAGCATTTGCGCTGCGGGATGGTCTCGACGCCGCTCTTGCGGAAGAAGGCGCGCATGCGGCTCTTCCGCTTCAAGTTCTTCACGAAATCGAGCTTGGTGCCGTAGATATTGAAATCGGTGCGGATGTTGGCTTCGAGTTCGAGCCAATGCTCGTTGAGCGACTCGAAGCGATCGATGCGGCCCCATTGGTGGATGAAGTGCCCCATCGCCCGCAAAACGGCGTCGCAATCTTCCATGTCGGCGATGCGGTAATATTCCGAAAGCGCCGCCTTGAGCTTGGCGTTCAAGGTTTCGTAAGGCGCATCGCCGATGCCGAGCACGGTGGCGCCCGCCTTTTTCAGCCGGTCGCAAAAATCGGTGCCGTTGGCCGGGAAATGCGGCGAGAAGAACACGAAATTCATGGACGAACCCCTCCCGGAGCTTCGCTCGGTGCCAAGCCTTCGAAACCAAGTCTGGCGCATTTGCGAGGCGCGGGGAAGACTGTCCGCACCGGCGGCGATATTAGGCAAGGGCGTTCATTCATGCGTCCCGCTTGCCTCCGACGGGCCGCTCCTGTAAGAGAGCCGGCATGACCACGCGCGTCCGCTCCGTCGCCTCCTCTCGCACCGGCTTTGCCGGCGAGACCGCGCGCGCGCTCGCCTCGACCCTGCTTCTTCTCGGCCTTATCGGCGATCGCCGGGTTCGCTGAAGGAGCGCCCGGCGGTCGAAACCGCCGCTCAAGGCGCATGCTCCTTGGCCAGACTTTGGCAAAGTCACATCAAGCGAACGAATTTTTGGTAGAGGCGACGCTCGCCACCCATCCGCCTGAAGCGGGCATGCGGGCCGCCGGGAGAAACGACGATGAACGCACGAGAAGAAATCCGCGCCGGCGAGGCTGAAGCCGGGAAGCGCGCGGCCGGCCACATGCCGGATGCGGCACGCAAATACCAATCCTACCCGACGGTCGGCCTGACCGACCGCACCTGGCCGAACAAGACCATCGACAAGGCGCCGATCTGGTGCTCGGTCGACCTGCGCGACGGCAACCAGGCGCTGATCGACCCGATGGGTCATGAGCGCAAGGCGCGCATGTTCGCGCTGCTCCTCGACATGGGCTTCAAGGAAATCGAAATCGGCTTCCCCTCGGCTTCGCAGACGGATTTCGACTTTGCCCGCTGGTGCATCGAGGAAGGCGGCGTCCCCGCCGACGTCTCACTCCAGGTGCTGGTGCAGTGCCGGCCCGAGTTGATCACGCGGACCTTCGAGGCGCTCAAGGGCGCGCACCGCCCGATCGTGCATTTCTACAATTCAACCAGCGAGCTGCAGCGTCGCGTCGTCTTCGAAAAGGATGTCGCCGGCATCAAGCGCATCGCCACCGACGCCGCCAAGATGATCACCGACATGGCCGCCAAGGCCGGCGGCGGCTACCGCTTCGAGTATTCGCCGGAGAGCTTCACCGGCACCGAGCTCGAAGTCGCGCTGGAGATCTGCAACGCCGTCACCGAGATCGTGAAGCCGACAGCCGACAACAAGCTGATCATCAACCTGCCGTCGACGGTCGAGATGTCGACGCCCAACGTCTATGCCGACCGCATCGAATGGATGTGCCGCAATCTCGACGCCAGAGAGAATCTGATCGTCTCGCTGCATCCGCACAACGACCGCGGCACCGGCATCGCCACCACCGAGCTCGGCCTGATGGCTGGCGCCGACCGCGTCGAAGGCACGCTGTTCGGCAATGGCGAACGCACCGGCAATGTCGATATCGTCACGCTGGCGCTCAACATGTTCACCCAGGGCGTCGATCCGGAGCTCGACTGCTCCGACATAAACCGGATGAAGGACGTCTACGAATATTCGAACCAGCTGAAGATCCCGGAACGTCACCCTTATGTCGGCGAGCTGGTCTACACGGCTTTCTCCGGCTCGCACCAGGACGCCATCAACAAGGGCATGAAAGCTCTGAAGAAGGCCAACACCCCAATCTGGGAAGTGCCCTATCTGCCGATTGATCCGGCCGATGTCGGCCGCACCTACGAGGCGATCATCCGCATCAACTCGCAGTCCGGCAAAGGCGGCATCGCATACGTGCTGCAGGCAGATTACGGCCTCAACTTGCCGCGCAATCTGCAGATCGAGTTCAGCCAGGCGATCCAGGCGATCACCGATGCGGAAGGCAAGGAAGTGCCAGCCAGGCGCATCCACGAACGCTTCCTCGAAACCTATGTCGACCAGCCCGGCGCGCGGCTGAAGTTCCTCGACCATCGCACCTATCCGGACACCGAGGTGAAGGGCCGGCGCATGGTCGAAGCGGATATTCTCGACAATGGCAAGGAAGTGACCATCACCGGCTCGGGCACCGGCCCGATCGACGGCTTTGTCGATGCGCTCTCGCGCCATGTCGGCGTCGACATGTCGGTGCTCGACTATTCCGAGCATTCCCTGCAGCGCGGCTCCAACGCCTCGGCGATCTCCTATGTCGAGATGGAGTATCCGGGCGGCAAGCTGTTCGGCGCCGGCATCAACACCAACATCGTCGCCGCCTCGCTGGAGGCTGTCGTTTCGGCCGCCAACCGGATCATCGGCGGCTAGAGCAAATTCCAGGAAAATTGTGAGGCGGTTAGGCTCGGCGGTTTCGCCGTAGCCTTCCGTCCGGAATTCCGGTCAAACAAAAAATTGAGCGGTTCACCGTTCCGTGAACGGTGAACGCTCTAGCCGGATGATCTGATTCAGCGGTTGAGCTGGCGCATTCCAGCTTGCGCCACGCTGCAGAAGCGGATGCGAACCTGCCATTCGTTAACCGCCGGAGGAATTTCCGGTGGCTTACGCGATCACATAATAGAAGCATCCTTGTGCGCCGGCGCGAGCGCTATATTATCGCTCCCTAACCTGTGCCGACTTCGAAAGGTTCGACACTTGGAGCATGCCCCGCCTGCCGCCCCCGCAGTGCGCGAGACATTGGAGCGACTGCTTGCCAGCGAAACGTTCGGACGATCCGAGCGTGCCCGTAGGCTATTACGCTATCTGGTTGAACGCGAGCAGGCCGGCGAGGCGGACAGGCTGAAAGGCGTTTCCATCGCCATGGACGTCTTCGGCAAGGACGGCGATTTCGACGCCTCCACCGATGCCGTGGTCAGGGTTCAGGCCGGTCGTCTGCGCGAACTTCTGGAGCAGTATTTCGCCAATGAAGGTGTCGCCGAGCCGGTGCGCATCGCGATCCCGCGCGGCGGTTATGTCCCGTCCTACGAGCCGAATGCGATCCGCCTGCCTGGCGACGCCAGGTCCGCCTCCAAAACCGTCGCGCAGCGGCCCGACGCTTCGGCCGAAGCCGCTCCAGCCGAACATCTCGACGCCTCTGCACCCGGCGAACCCGTAGCGCTGATGGCGCCTGCAGCACCCGCCCAGTCGCTCACGCGGCAATTGCGGTTCTTCTGGGCTGCCATGGCTTTGGTCATTGTCATGCTCGGCGTGCTCATCGTGCGTCAAGGCAATGCCTTCCTCAACGGCGGCGACACTGCCGCGACAGTCGAGACGGCGCGCCTGGCCGGCACCGCCCAGTCCGGATTCGAATCCCTGCCGCTGATCTACATCGCCGTCAAAGCCAATGGAGCGGAGGCGGCTCGCGTCGCGTCGTCGCTGCGCGCCGGGCTTGCGGGTTTTGACACCATCGATTTCATCGGGCGCGATGCGGATTCGACGCGTGATCGGTCCGCCGATCCGATCAGTTTCGTTTTCGAAATTGTTCCCGGGCCCGCTGCCGGCGACGTCACGGTGGAGTTGCAGAGCGTCGGGACCGGGCGGGTTCTCCTGTCGCGCAACCTTACATCGGCCGAGAGCGCCCCTGGCGCGGTTGAAGGCAACGTCGCCAGCCTTCTCACCTCGACAGTTCCCGCTTCGGGCGCGATCTACAGCTACATCGACCAGAGCGACATCCGGACCAGCCAGATCGGATGCCTGGTGCTCGACGACCGCTATTATCTCGACATGAGCGCCCAGACGCACGAAATTGCGTATCGCTGCCTGGAGAAGCTGGTCGGCGAAGGCACCAAATCGTCGCTTGTCTATGCGGAGCTGGCCGCGCTTCATGTGGAAGCCGTCACCGCGCACTATGCCTATCCGCCGGAAGCGACGCTCGAAAAGGCCATGTCGCTTGCCCACCGGGCCGTCCAGATGGGGCCGATGAGCCCGCACGCGCATCGCGCCTTTGGCTACCTCAACTCGCGTCTCGGCAACACGGACGAAGCGATCCGATTGATGCGAAAGGCTTACGAACTCAACCCGTACGACCTCGGCATGGCCGCCGCCTATGGCTACGGGCTGATCTTCGCCGGCAAATATGATGAGGGGACGCCGATCCTGGACCACGCGGTCGAAGCCTTCAGCGGCCATCCAACCTGGTGGGATTATGGCCTTTTCGTCGGAGCCTTCATGCAGGGCGATATGAAAAAGGCCGCGCTCGCCAGCGAGTCGCTGCGCACGACGGCATCAAAGTCGCATTACCTGGCCGCGCGCCTGATCGGCGCCAGGATTTCGGGACGCGACAAGCTGGCGGGCGAGCTTGCCAACGAGCTCACCGCGCAATTCCCGAAGTTCGCCGCCGACCCGCGCGCGACATTCGTCGATCGCAAATACCCCCCGGATCTCACCGATCGGCTGGTTCAATCCTTGCGGGCCGCTGGGATCGGCAACCCGAGCTAATCCAACTCTCCATACTCATCTGGGCCACACGAATGCCGGAGCACCAAAGTATGACGCTGTGATCCGGCATATATTAGGACATTCTTGCGCATCGAGCGCCTGACGGGGCGCTGCGGTCGCGAAAATTTTACTGGCCATCAATCCGGTTCGGGAGCAATTCAGCCACAATTTGAAGCTCCTGCCTTGTTCACCGCCCCATTTTTTCATGCGTCCATTCCCTTATGCGGTCGAAAGCGGCGCCCGTCCGAGGACGATCGTGCTTCTGCACGGCTTCGGAGCCTGTGGTGAGATCTGGCGTGACGTCGCGGCCTCGCTGGCGGCGCGGGCGAGAGTGTTGGCCTATGATCTGCCGGGCCATGGACAGTCCCTGGAAAGCGAAGGCCTGGGCGGCGCCAAGCCAGCCGCGCGAGCCATCCTCGCCGATCTGGCCGCCCGCCGGTTGGGTAAGGTCCATCTCGTCGGTCACTCAATGGGCGGCGCGGTCGCCACATCGATGGCGCTTGCCGACCCCGACAGGGTGGCCTCGCTTACGCTGTTGGCGCCCGGCGGTTTTGGCCCGGAAATCAACGCCGACTTGCTGCGCCGCTACGCCGCCGCGGCCGGCAGCAACCAGGTCCGCGCCAGCCTTGCCGCCATGTCGGGTCCGCGAAGCGTGCCGCCCGATCACGTGGTGGATGCACTCTGCCGGATGCGCACCCGACCGGGCCAGTTGCAGACCCTGATCGATATGGCGGCCGCGATGACGAGGGATGACCGGCAAGGGATCATCCCCCGCGCGCAGTTGGATACGCTCGACATGCCGGTCATGGTCGTTTGGGGAGCGGAGGATCCGCTGCTGCCGGTCGAGCAGGCCGAGGCGCTGCCGTCGCATTTCCATCTGCATCATGTCCTTGACGCAGGTCACATGCTGGTCGAGGAAGCTCCTGACCTGATTGCCGAAATCGTGCGTCGCAACGTGCGGCGGCGCGGCAGATGGTTGCGTCCACCGCTGGACGCTTCGGCGGGTTGATCGCTCCCGGACCGATCTCGAAACATCCCTAACCCGCTTTCGCCGGACCGCGGCAGTCGCGCGGTTCGTCGTCGGCAGTGCATTTTGCCGGCGACTGTGGTAACTCGCTGTTAACCAACAGTGAGGCAGCCGCCATGACGGATGCAGGCGACAAAATCACCCCGATCGAATCGTCGCGAAAGCTCGCCGATGCCGTACGCGACGTCAAGAACGCCTTTGCCGACCGCGATGACGTGGTCGTCGACATGCGCGAGGCGCACCGCATGCGGCTCGATCTTCTGGCGAGCGAGCTTGCCCCGGTCTTTGCCGATGTCCCGGCCGACATGGACAGCTTCGACTTCGCCGTCTCGTCCGGCCTGCAGCCGCGGCTATGGATCGATGCGGTGAGCCATGTCGCCATGGGACGCGACCGCCGCACCTATCGCTTCCTCAGGGATACGCGCGTCGGCCGCGTGGTGCTGGCCGAATCGACCGAGATGAAAGCCGTTGCCGATGCGGTGATGCGCTACGTGGCCGAGCGTGTCGTCGAGCGGCAGCGCATGATGGAAGGGAGCGTGGAGAGCGCCGTTCGCGGCCTGCATCGCCCCGTGGTCCAGGAAGCGGAGCCGCCCATCCGATCCGAAAGCGGCCGCAATGGCTGGACGACCTTCTTCGCCGGCCTCGGCCTGATCGCCGCAGGCGCCCTTGTCGGCCTGGCGGTTTCGCTGGCGTTGTTTTGGGACCGCATCATGCAGATGAAGATCAGCTTCTGACGAGCTGGCGCGCCGTGCCGGCGGGCACATCGAGGTCGATGGCCTGCAGGTCGGCAGGCGGCAGGGCTGGTCCCGTCAGGCCGCGCCGGATCAGGCGAAGACGCCAGTCGCCCTTTTCACCGTCGATTTCGAAGATGTTGTATTGCGCCGGCGGGTGTTTGCCGCCGGGCGCCTGGCCCGCGGCGGCAACCCCGACCACGGGCACCTTGGCGCCCCGTGCGCCGATGGTGAACAGTGACGGCAGATGCGAATGCCCGTGCAGGACGAGTTCAGCGCCATGACGGCGAATGACCTTGTGAAAGCGAGTGATGCCGAACAGCCGCTTATGCTGCGGGACGGCACCGCGCACCGGAGGGTGGTGGATCATGATGGCGCGGAACAGCCCTTGCTCCGCGGCATCGTCGAGGATCTTGGCGAGCCGCTCGGCCTGCCCTTCCATGAAGAAGCCGTTGGCCATGAAGGGCGCGGTGGCGCGCGCCGTGGTGACCCCGATCAGCGCTACATTGCCGCGCACACGCAGATACGGAAAGGAATTGCGGTCGACCGGGCTATTGACGCCGTCGCCCGTCATCCAGGGAGCCCACGACCGGCAGACCTTGTCGAAGGCGCCCGGCACATAGGCGTCGTGATTGCCGGGGACCACGGAAACGTCATGCGGCGATCCAAGCGTCTCCAGCCAGTGCTTGGCCATCTCGATCTCGCCATCGAGCGCCAGGTTGACGAGGTCGCCCGTAACGGCCAGGTGATCGGGCGCGCCGGCCTTGATGTCGGCGACGATGGTGTCGATCACCGAGTCATGCATATGGCGGCGGCGATTGCGCTGCCAGTTGACGTAGCCCAGCACGCGCTTGGAGGCGAGGTCGCGATAGGTTACATCGGGCAGCGGTCCCAGATGAGCATCGGAAATATGCGCGAGCGTGAACATGGCCCCTTCTTAAGCGACGCCGACGAGGCTTTCCACTCACCGTTTGCTGTTCGCCCAAGCAAGTTCCGCAAAAGTGTCCCACGGTTTTGCGGCCAGAACCTGCGAAAAACAAGGAAAGCCAGGCAGATGTTCGTGGGGCAACCCATCTGCTTGGGGATCGTTGAATGAACCGCCCGGCCGATCCTGACGCGGCATTCCGCCAGACCGGCTGGCCGGGGTTGCGGGCAAGGCTGTTCCATTTCTACTTCCTGCTGCGCCGCCCGATGACGCTTGGCGTGCGCGGGCTGGTCTATGACCGTGCCTCCAACTCAGTCTTCCTGATCCGCCACACCTATGTTCCCGGTTGGCAATTGCCGGGCGGCGGCGTCGAGGTGGGCGAGACCCTTGAGGAAGCGCTGGCGCGCGAACTGGCCGAGGAAGGCAACATCGCTCTGACTGCGCCGCCGGTGCTGAAGTCGATGCATTTCAACCATCGCCCCAGCAAGCGCGACCATGTCGGCCTTTATCTGATCGAAGCCTTCTACCAGACGGCGCCGAAACTGCCTGACCACGAGATCGCCGAAGCGGGTTTCTTTCCGCTCGACCGCTTGCCGGAGGGCACGACGCCGGCGACGCTGCAGCGGATAGCGGAGATTTTTGGCGGCGAGCGTAACTCGGCTTACTGGTAATCACGCCGCCTTCCTGAACCTGTTCCGGTCATGCGGCGCGGCATAATCAAGCTCCGGCCCTGCCGGAACGATTCCCGTCGGGTTGATCGACCTGTGGCTGCCGTAATAATGCGCCTTGATGTGATGCAGGCTGACCGTGCCCGCGACCCCGGGCACCTGATAGAGATCGCGCAGATAGTTCGACAGGTTCGGATAGTCGGCGATGCGGCGCAAATTGCATTTGAAGTGGCCGACATAGACTGGATCGAAACGAACCAGCGTCGTGAACAGCCGCCAGTCGGCCTCGGTGATGCGTTCGCCGGTCAGAAAGCGCTGCTGCGAAAGCCGCTCTTCGATCGTATCAAGCGCCGAGAACAATTCGCCGAACGCTTCCTGATAAGCTTTCTGCGTGGTGGCGAAGCCGGCGCGATAGACGCCGTTGTTGATTGCCGGATAGACCAGCGCATTGATCCTGTCGATCTCCGCGCGTAGCGCCGCCGGATAGAAGTCGAGACCGGCGTCGCCCCATTCGTCGAAGGCGGAATTGAGCATGCGGATAATCTCGGAGGACTCATTGTTGACGATGGTCTCTTGCCTTTTGTCCCACAGCACCGGCACCGTCACGCGGCCTGAATATGCCGGATCGGCCTTGGCATAGACCTGGTGCAGAAAATCGAGGCCGTAGAGCGTGTCGCCCGTGGCGCCGTCCTCAGCTTTGAAGGTCCAGCCGTTCTCCCCCATGAAATGGTGCACCACGGAGACGGAGATGATGCCCTCCAGCTTCTTCAGGACGCGAAAGATCAGTGTGCGATGCGCCCATGGGCAGGCGAGCGACACATAGAGGTGATAACGGCCAGGTTCCGCCTTGAAGCCGCGCGTGCGCCCTTGCGCCGGCGCGCCGTCGCGCGTGATCCAGTCGCGCCATTGCGATTCCGTTCGCACGAACCGGCCGCCGCTGTCGGTGTTGGGCGTGCGATCCTGCCATCTGCCTTCAATCAGCAATCCCATGCGAAAAATCTCCCTGCGGCTCGATATTATCTAGGTTGATGACCGGGCTGGCGAAGCCCTCAGCGGATGAACAGTTCGTCAAACGACGAACCAGTTCGTCAAATGACCAACCGCTCCGGGGACGGATAAGTTCGTCATGGACGCAAAGAAAGCCTGAAAGCACCGATTGCAGCGGCCCAAAATTGATGCTAGCGGAGGCGCCCATGTTCGACTTTGCCTCGATCCGGTTTGACCGACGACGAAAGGGCGCCCGCGCTTAAGAAGCGTTGACTGGCGAACGCTGCCGCTTTGCAGCAAACCTTCCTCGATACCGGAACGCAAAGACCATGAGCCTTGCCGACGTGAAATACCTGCCGGAGACTCCGGCGCATGACCCTGAAATCGAAGCCATCAACGACGAGGCCTTCGGTCCGGGTCGTTTCGTGCTTGCCGCCTACAAGATCCGCGAGTCGGGAGGACATGACCGCTCGATGTCCTTCGTCGCCGTCAAGGACGGCACGGTCATCGCTTCGGTGCGTATGACGCGCGTGGCAGCGGGCGCCGGACGCGCTATGATGCTCGGCCCGCTTGCGGTGCGCCCCGCCTACAAGAATCTCGGCATCGGCCGCAAGCTGGTCGCGATCGCGCTGGAGGCGGCCAGGAAGGCCGGTGCGCCTGCCGTCATTCTGGTTGGTGACGAACCATATTATGGACCGCTTGGCTTCAAGCGCTTCCCGCGCGGACAGATCACCATGCCGCGCCCGGTCGATCTCGACCGGCTGCTGTATCACGAGATCAAGCCGGGGGCGGTCGCCCGCTTTGCCGGCGATGTCTGTCACGCCAACATGACGAGGGTTGCGGAACTTGTCCCGGCCCTGGCGCGGTCGGCCGCTACCGGGCAGGCATCTGTCGACCCGCCTGCTGCTGTTGCGCCTCCTTTGCGCGCTTCGTAGCATAATCCGGTCCCTGGGAGGCCTGCATGAACCCGAACGGCCAGATCGCGATCGTCACCGGCGGCGGGTCGGGCCTTGGCGAGGCGACGGCGCGCGCCTTGGCGGCCAGGGGCGCCCGCGTCGCCATCCTCGACGTGGGCATCGAGCGCGCGGCGAAAGTCGCGGCCGACATCGGCGGCGTTGCCGTCCAATGCGATGTCGGCAGTGGCGACAGCGCCACGGCCGCGATCGCCGAAGTGGCTGAAAAGCTTGGGCAGCCGCGCATCCTGGTCAATTGCGCCGGCATTGCCATCGGCATGAAGACGATCGGCAAGGAGGGACCGCATCCGCTCGACCAGTACCGCAAGGTGATCGAGATCAACCTCATCGGCACCTTCAACATGATCCGCCTCGTTGCCGACCGGGCGGCGAAACTCGAACCGCTCGCCGGCGGCGAGCGCGGCGTCATCGTCAATACCGCCTCCGTCGCCGCCTATGACGGCCAGATCGGGCAGGCCGCCTATGCGGCCTCCAAGGGCGGCGTCGTCGGCATGACGCTGCCTGTGGCCCGCGACCTGGCGCGATCCGGCATTCGCGTCTGCACCATCGCGCCCGGCATCTTCAAGACGCCGATGATGGCCGGCATGCCGCAGGAAGTGCAGGATTCGCTCGGCGCTTCCGTGCCCTTCCCGCCGCGGCTCGGCGAGCCGTCCGAATATGCGTCGCTTGCGCTCCACATCGTCGAGAACCAGATGCTGAACGGCGAGACCATCCGCCTCGACGGCGCTATCCGCATGGCGCCGAAATAAGCGGGGATGTCTGGCTCGCCGACAGGCGCCGGTGCTTCCACCGGAAAGACCGGGCCGCTCGCCGGCCTGAAAGTGATCGAAATGGCCGGGCTTGGTCCGGTGCCGCTTGCCGCCCTGATGCTGTCCGAAATGGGCGCCGAGGTGCTGCGCGTCGAACGTGCCGATGCCGGTCAGCCGCTTCTGAGCCTGCCCGAACAATACGATCTCGACCGCCACGGCCGTTCCATTCTCAAGCTCGACCTGAAGAGCCAGGCGGGCGCCGACCTGCTGCTGTGCCTTGTGGCAGGGGCCGACGTGCTTGTCGAAGGCTTTCGCCACGGCGTGATGGAACGGCTCGGCCTCGGGCCGGATGCCGTTCTGCAGCGCAATCCGGCGCTGATCTATGGCCGCTTGACCGGATTCGGACAGGACGGGCCGCTGTCCGGGCGAGCCGGGCACGACATCACCTATCTCGCCTATGCGGGCCTCTTGCATGCGATCGGCAGGCAGGACGCGCCGCCGGTGCCACCGCTCAACCTCGTCGCGGATCAAGGCGGCGGCGCCATGATGCTGATCGCCGGCGTGCTCGCCGCTCTTTTCCAGCGTTCGCGCAGCGGAACGGGCCAGGTGGTCGATGCCTCGATGATCGAGGGAGCCTCGATGCTCGCCGCACCCATCCACGCCTACATGGCGGCGGGTCTCTGGAGCGACAGGCGCGGCGACAACCTGCTCGATTCCGGCGCGCCTTTCTACGATACATATGAGACGGCTGACGCAAGGCACATTGCCGTCGGCTGCCTCGAGCCGCGCTTCTTCGCCGAATTCGCCAGGCTGCTGCCGCTCGACGAGCATTTTGTCGGCAGCCAGTTCGACAAGTCGTCGTGGTCCGCGATGCGCGCCGCCATTTCCGGCCGGATCAAGGAGAAGACGCGCGACGAATGGGCCACGCTTTTCGCCGTGACCGACGCTTGCGTGGCGCCCGTGCTGTCCCTGGTCGAAGCCAGGAACCATCCGCACAGCCGCGCCAGGAAAAGATTTGTGAAGTCCGGCGAGCTCGACCGCCCGGCGCCGGCGCCGCGTTTCTCGCAAAACCCGCAGACGCTTGCCGCGGCGCCGGACGTCGCCGATCGCGAGCCTGCGGACATATTGAGCCGTTTTGGGTTGAACGAAGACGAAATCGCAGCCCTTGCAAAGGCGGGTGTACTCGGCCGATAACCGGAGAACAGATATCAACTTATCTCGGGTGAACCTGTGACCGAACCGAAAAAGGACGTCATCCGCAAGACCGACGCCGAGGCGATCAGGCTCGCGAAAACCCTGATCCGCGCAGCACGTTTCGGCGCGCTCGCGGTGATCGAGCCCGGCACCGGCGCGCCGCTGGCAAGCAGGGTTGGCGTCGCCACCGACATCGACGGCGCGCCGCTGATCCTGATCTCGATGCTGTCCGCCCACACCGGTGCGTTGCTCGCGGATCCGCGCTGCTCGCTGTTGCTTGGCGAACCCGGCAAGGGCGATCCGCTGGCGCATCCGCGCATCAGCCTGGCATGCCGGGCCCTGCGGCTGGAGCAGGGATCTGCCGATCAGATCCGAGCCGAACGCCGTTATCTCAACCGCAATCCGAAGGCGAAGCTCTATGCCGGGCTCGGCGACTTCTCGTTCTTCCGGCTCGATCCCGAGCGCGCCAGCCTGAATGGCGGCTTCGGCAAGGCCTTTCTTCTCGACCGTGATGATTTCATCACCGATCCCGCCCTTATCGAGGAGTTCGCCGGCAGCGAGCAGGCCGCACTCGATCACATGAATACCGACCATCGCGACGCGCTTGCCCTTTATGCCCGCCATTTCGGCCGCGCCGAAGGCGACGGCTGGATCGTCACCGGTTTCGACCCTGATGGCATGGATCTCGCCGCCCCCGATGCGACCTGCAGGATTTTCTTTCCCCAGCCTTTGCAAAGCGCGCGCGAATTGCGTTCGGTGCTTGTCGAGATGGCCAGGGCGGGACGCGCGGCCGAGCAAGAGCGATAGTTGATCGCGCGCCGGCAAAAGCAACGCTTGAGATTTAGATGAAATGATCTACCTTTGTAGTGGCGCTGATTCAGCAGCGCCTAGCGACATCTGAACATCGTGGAATCAGGCGCCATTGCCCCCTGGCGTCTGGATGAGCCAGGACCCTTGGGGGATCTATGATCTCAAATAAGCTAATCGCCAATGCGGAATCGGCGGCCGCCTTTCTCACGCTCATGGGCAACGAAAAGCGCTTGCTGATCATGGCTCACCTGATCGACGATGAAATGTCGGTCGGCGCCATCGCCGAGAAGGTGCAACTCAGCCAGTCCGCGCTGTCGCAGCATCTCGCCAAGCTGAGGGCGCTCGATCTCGTCGAGACCCGGCGCGACCGCCAGATGATTTATTATTCCTGCAAATCCGAGGCGGTGCGCGAATTGCTGCGCATGCTGGAAGGCATTTTCGGCGACGGCGACCTTTCACAGATGGCCTATCGGTTGCGCCGCGCCGGGGCTTGACCCGCGCCATCCAAAACCCCTTATCTCGCTGGCAATTTTTGCCGGCGAGATTTGGATGAATCTCATCCCCATCGACGATCCACGCGACCCGCGCGTCGCCGCCTATCTCGACATCCGCGAGCGCGACCTTGTCGGCCGGCATGGCCGCTTCGTCGCCGAAGGCAAGGTCGTGCTGGACCTTCTTCTGTCGAGCGGACGCTTCGCCACCGAGTCTGCCCTCATCCTCGAAAACAGGCTGGCTGGCGTGCAGGACATCTTGCGCAAGGCGCCCGCGGGTTTTCCAGTCCATGTTGCCGCCGGCGAGGTCATGGACCGGATCGCCGGCTTCCACATGCACCGCGGCATCCTGGCGATCGGCTTGCGCGGCGATCCGGCGCCCGCCGAGATTCTGGTGGAAACCTTGCCCCGGCGCGCCTTGGCCGTCGTCCTGGTCGGCATATCCAATCACGATAATATGGGCGCGATCTTCCGCAATGCGGCGGCCTTCGGCGCCGACGCGGTGCTGCTCGACCAGACCTGCTGCGATCCGCTCTACCGCAAGGCAATCCGTGTTTCCGTCGGTGCGGCGCTGAAGGTTCCCTTCGCGTCATTCGGCGACACCGGAACGTTCACCGCGACACTCGATCGGCTTGGCTTCGCCCAGTTCGCACTATCGCCAAGCGGAAACGTCGACATCCGCGCCGTGGAGCGATCGGCGCGCCTGGCGCTTTACCTCGGCACCGAAGGCGAAGGCCTGCCGCGGGATCTGCTTGCCCGGTTGCATACGGTGAAGATCGCCATGGCGGAAGGTTTCGACAGCCTGAACGTCGCCGCCGCGTCGGCCATCGCGCTGCACCACTTTTCAAACCGCTAGCGGTCCCGACCTGGGAGCCCGAACAGCTGCAACGCTTGAGGTGTGTTGAGATTCAGGTCAGGCCGAGTCGAAAATGGTGGCTTCCGAGAACCGGAGCGGAGCGTACTTAAAGTATGTGAGCACCGGAAGCGCAGGAAGCCGGCATTTGCAGGCCGGCCTCACCTGAATACCAACACATCTCAGTTGGACGGGCCGGCCTTCTGCAAAGCCCTCACGCGATCGGCAAGGCTGACGCCGCGCCCGTTCTGCTGCCCCTCGCCCGCCAGCGCCTTGGCGATAGGCGAATCCGGCCCGTCGAGCTTCATCGTCAGATTGACCACCTCGGCTGCCAGTTCGTTCATTTGTTCGCGCAGGCCGGCACCGGAGCGTGCGTCGCCCGCCGATTCGGGCATTGCCGCCCTCGTGGCGGCGGCAAGATCGGTCTTCAGCCGCTTGTTCTCGCGCGCCAGCGCCGTCAGCCTCGCCTCCAGCCGTTCCCGATCGCCCTCGAGCCTGGCGATTGCCTTGTCGACATCGTCGCCTTTCGTGTCCGTTCCGGCAGCCAGCCGCGCAACGCCGTTTGCAGCGCTCTCCTTCGAACGTTCGCGCATTCGGGCGAGATCCTTCTCGCGCCGGTTGAGCTTTTCCTCGCGGTCGGCAAGCGTCGCCAGAAGCCGCTCGACCTTCTTGTCGAGCTCGGCCGTTTTCTTCTTCTCCGCCTTCAGCGCTTCTCGGGCGGCCTTGCTTTCCGACGCGACCTCCTGATTGCGTCGGTCCGCCTCCCTGCGCTGGCCTTTGAGCAACGCGATGTCACTGGCGAGCTTTTCCAGCTCCGATTCGCGGGCAACCAGCTCGATCTGCCGGTTCGAGGACGAGAAGCTGGCGTCGTCATACATCTGCTCGAGCTTCTGCAACTCCAGCGCGCGCTTCTCCAGCGCCCGCTCCGTCTGCGCGTGCTTCTCCGCCAGGCGGTGCAACTCTTCCTCGCGCTGCCTGAGCTCCGCATTCTTCGCCTGCAGGTCGGAAAGCGCCTGATTCTTGTCCTTTTTCTCGACCGCGAGTCCCTTCAAAGCCTCGTTCGCGCGGCCGATCTCCACCAGTTGCTCAGCGACCTTTTCCTGAAGGTTCTTGACGGTTATCTCCAGCCGGCGCGTCGTCATGGCATATTCCGCCCGGACCCGGTCCTTGTCCGCCTGGATTTCGGCTGGTGTCAGCGGCAGCGAAGCCTCGAGGCGCCTGCGCGTCAGGACAACGGCCCGCCGCCAGACCGCCGGCGCGACCAGCGACGCCAGAAAAACGGCGCAAAGGAAACCGAGTACGAAGAACAGAACCGACTGGACCAAGGCGTGCTATCCACTTTACGGCGCGGCAATCGCTGGATTGTGCCAGCTTGGCATGGCGGAAATTCAACGCGGCGGCAAGAGCTTGCCGCGGCGCGATCAGCACTGTCCGAGCGATCGTAGCGAGCGCAATCCGATCAGAACGGGTTCCAGGTCGGCCTTTCGGTGAGCTTCAGATAGCCGAGATTGACTCCCAGACGCGCGCCGACGCCGGTGCGGATCGGAACGAGCAGCACCCGGTTGCTCTGCAGCACGTTGAAGCCGACGCCGGCGATGACATAGGCTGAGCCGGCAACGCCGCCGAAGCGGTTATAGAGGCTGCTGATGTCGTCGAGGTTATAGACCAGCATCATCACCCGGGACCCCTCGCCGCCAAAATCCCAGCCGAGCGAAGGGCCTTGCCAGAACACCTTATGGTCGCCGGCGTTCTTGGTGTAGAGCGTCCCCTCGCCATAGGTCAGGCCGCCGATCAGGGCGCCGGATCCTTCCTCGCCGAGCAGGTAGCCATTGGGCAGGCCGTAGGAGGCGAAGATCTTCTCGACGACGGTGGCCAGGCCGCCGGATGTCTCGCCGAAGAATTTATGACCGGAATCGACGATTTCCTGAGCGGTGTACTGCTGAGCCCGCGACGCCGAGGTCGAAAGGACCAAAGCCGCCAGGAGTGTGATGGTCATGGTGAGGACGCGGACGAACGTCCGGTCATAGTATCGGGAAAACATGCTTCCAATCTCCGTCAGGGAGCACTTTCGCCGACGCCTCGCACCCCTGCGGCTCTTGCCGGCCGTTCGGGGTGGCTATCACGGGCAAATTATGCCGTAATCCTTTTTCAACCATTAAGCTCCCACACGAAGATGGCGGTTCGAAGGCTGCGCTTTTGCCGCTGCGGCGGGTTTCCCCCGCGAAACACACCATTTTCGCCGTCGATGATTTTGGATTTGTTGATGCGCGCTCGGGCCCTGTGTATTCAGAAAGCCTTGGAAAAGAGCGTGATTCGTGTGGGCAGGCGCGAAACCGTCGCTCGGCCATGAACAAATGACTTAAGCAGGGATTTCGCCGATGGCCGAGCTTTTCACCCTTTCCGCGCCAGATCTCGCCGCGCTGCTTTGCAGCCGTGTCTGCCACGACATCATTTCGCCGGTCGGCGCAATCAACAACGGCCTCGAGCTGCTCGACGAAGGCGGCGCCGACGAAGACGCCATGAAACTTATTCGCCAGAGCGCCAAGAACGCTTCGGCGCGATTGCAGTTTGCCCGCATCGCCTTCGGCGCCGCGGGTTCCGCCGGCATGATGATCGACACGGGCGATGCCGAGGCCGTGGCCATCGCCTTCTTGAAGAACGAAAAGCCGGAACTGCTGTGGAACGGCCCCCGTGCGCTGCTTCCTAAGAACAAGGTCAAGCTGCTGCTCAACCTCATTCTCGTCGCCAACGCAGCCATACCGCGGGGCGGCAAGTTGGTGGTCACGCTGGAAAGTCTCGAAACCGAGCCGCGTTTTTCGCTGTCGGCCAGTGGCCCGATGCTGCGCGTGCCGCCGAAATTCCTCGAGCTGCATTCCGGCCACAAGCCGGAGGAGCCGATCGACGCCCATTCGGTCCAGCCCTATTATACGCTGCTTCTGGCGCGCGAGGCCAATATGACGATCTCGATCCACGCGACCGCCGAGGAGATCGTGCTGACGGCTGCCTAAGAAAAACCGAAGTATCTTTTATTGCTGATATTTTTGCTGGCGGCGCAGATTGAGCAATGCCAGCCGCGATCCATGTAATCGCCCCGCGGGGCCAAGGCCGCGCGATACCGTGTTTGAAAAAACTTTACCTAACGGCTTTTCGGCTTCTTTACCAGATTGGCCTATGGTGGTTTGCGGCCACCCCGAGATTGCGGTTCGGCAGACGGCAAAGAGGACCCGGACATGAAGCGCTGCCTGTTCGTCGATGATTCGAGCGTCATCAGGAAGGTCGCAAAACGCATTCTTGGCGGCTCGGACATGATTGTCGTCGAGGCCTCGACCGGAGTCGAGGCGACCGACATTTGCGCCGGCGACATGCCCGATATCATCGTCATCGACGGTGGTCTTGCCGACGTCCCGGCCGTGGACCTTATTCGCCGCATCCGTGCTATCGAAGCGCCCATCAAGCCGCAGATTCTGGTCTCGCTGGTCGAGGTCGACGTCGCGGCGATCATGCGCGCCAAGCGCGCCGGCGCCCAAGGCTATCTGTTGAAGCCCTTCAACCGTGCGCAACTGCTCGAAAGCTTTCGCGTCCTGAAGATAGCCGCCTGATTCGCCGGAACCCTTTTCAAGCAAAAACCCGGCCTGAGCCGGGTTTTCGTTCGAATCACCTGGATCGCATATGCGCTCAAGCAAAACCCGGCCTGAGCCGGGTTTTTCGTTCGAATCGCTGGGATGGCTTATGCGCTGACGCGAATATCTTCCGGCTCGCGCAGCACATAGCCGCGGCCCCACACCGTTTCGATGTAGTTCTGACCGCCGGACGCCGCGTCGAGTTTCTTGCGCAGCTTACAGATGAAGACGTCGATGATCTTCAGCTCCGGCTCGTCCATACCGCCATAGAGATGGTTGAGGAACATTTCCTTGGTGAGCGTCGTGCCCTTGCGCAGCGAGAGCAGCTCCAGCATCTGATATTCCTTGCCGGTCAGGTGCACGCGCTGACCGCCGACCTCGACCGTCTTGGCGTCGAGATTGACCACAAGGTCGCCGGTGGTGATGACCGACTGGGCATGCCCCTTGGAGCGGCGCACGATCGCGTGGATGCGCGCCACCAGCTCGTCCTTATGGAAGGGCTTGGTCATATAGTCGTCGGCGCCGAAGCCCAGGCCGCGCACCTTGTCCTCGATGCCGGCCATGCCGGAGAGGATCAGGATCGGCGTCTTGACCTTGGAAAGGCGCAACGTGCGCAGGACTTCATAGCCCGACATATCGGGGAGATTGAGGTCCAGAAGGATGATGTCGTAGTCGTAGAGCTTGCCGAGATCGACGCCTTCTTCGCCGAGATCGGTCGTATAGACGTTGAAGCTCTCCGATTTCAGCATCAGTTCGATGCTCTGTGCGGTTGCACTGTCATCTTCAATCAGCAGAACACGCATTTCATTCCCCTTTTCTGCTGCCGGACCGTGTCACGACCCGTCCGGGACCCGGAGCAGTGATTGCCTGAACAGAAGGTGCCACCGACTGGTTAACAAATCCTAATTTCGTGCCATCCACGATACCAGATTTTTTAACCCCTTTCTACACCCACTTGAATCTAATAACGAATCACAGACCAAAACCGCTAATGCACCACATTAAAAAGTCAGCCTAAGTGACTCCAGGGACTCGCTGGCCCGGGCTTCCCGCCGCCGCCGGAATTTTTACCCGGCCTTAAGTCCTCGCCCGTATGATTAACAATGCCCGTAAACGAATGGTTACCGCCGGCGAAAATCTTTAGGGCTTTGTTTCCTATAGCCCAGGGAAAGCCGGGGGAAACGGGCAGCGCTTAGGTCTTTCCGGGCGGACTGGACGGTATTGCAGGTGTGCGTTTGCGGAGTATCGAGTCATGAAGTCACGTGAAAACCTCGTTCGACTGAAGCAGTTTCAGGTGAATGAGAAGCGGCGGCAGCTCTTGCAGCTGGACATGATGATCGCCGAGTTCGAGCGCATGGCCGTCGAGCTGGAGGCGCAGATCATCGCCGAAGAGAAAAAGGCCGGCATCACCGACATCAACCATTTCGCCTATCCGACCTTCGCCAAGGCGGCTCGCCTGCGCCGCGACAACCTCAGGAATTCACAAAGCGACCTCGCCCAGCAGCGAAGCACTGCCGAATCATTACTCGGCGAAGCTGAAGCGGAGCTGTCCAAGGCGGAGATGCTGGAATCGCGCGACACCAAGATCCGCGAGGCCGAAACGGGCGGCCGCAGCGCCATGATCGGCTGATCGCCGGGCATAGTCGAGTCATGCCGGAGACCTGCCGGCATCCTCAGAGCTGGCAATCGCTAAAAATCGGCCTCGCCGTCTTCACGGCATAGCGGCCTTCTCGCCGTGATCGGCCGATGCCCGGGTTCGGGCATCCTTGATTTCGGATGCATGCTCTTCCGCCCAGGAGCGTATCTGGCTGAGCAATCCCGCAAGGTTCCGCCCAAGCTCCGTCAGTTCGTACTCCACGCGCGGCGGGATCACCGCGAACACCTCGCGCCGCACGAGGCCGTCGCGCTCCAGCACGCGCAGCGTCTGCGTCAGCATTTTGGGCGTGATGCCCTCCAGCTTGCGCGCCAGCTCGCCATTGCGCAGCCGGCCGCTCCGCAGCGCGCAGACGGTGAGATAAACCCATTTGCTCGCGAGCATCTCGAGCACGGTATGCGATGGGCAGGAGCGCCGGAACGCGTCGTAGCCGAAGGGAGATCTGTCTTCGCTATCCATGAGGTGCCTATATATACAAAAGGTACATACTCGACAATCGAATATTACTATCCAAATGATAGCGGGCACATCCACTCGAACAGGAGGCGTTCATGCGTGCCGTTATCCAGACTTCCGTCGGCGGACCCGAGGTCCTTTTCGTGGCCGAGCAGCCCGACCCCAAGCCCGGCCCCGGTGAAGTGCTCGTCCGCGTCAAGGCCGCGGGCGTCAACCCGGTCGATGGCGCCGTGCGCGGCGGTTTCGTTCCGCTGCTCGGCGAACCGCCTTTCATCCTTGGCTGGGACATTTCCGGGACCGTCGCGGCGCTCGGAGACGGCGTGACCGCCTTTAAACTCGGCGACGAGGTGTTCGGCATGCCGCGCTTTCCCAAGCAGGCCGGCGCCTATGCCGAGCTCGCCGCGGCGCCGGCGGACGAGATCGTCGCGAAACCTGCCGCCATCGACCATGCCCATGCCGCGGCCTTGCCGCTGGCCGGTCTGACGGCCTGGCAAGGCCTCGTCCGCCATGGCGGCCTGCAAGCGGGCCAACGGGTGCTGGTTCACGCCGGCGCCGGCGGCGTCGGCCATCTGGCGGTGCAGATCGCCAAGGCGCGCGGCGCCTGGGTGGCATCGACCGCGAGTCCGGACAAAACCGACTATGTCCGCTCGATCGGCGCCGACGAGGTGATCGACTACACCAGGGACGATTTCACCGGGAAGGTCGGCAATGTCGATCTGGTGCTGGACCCGATCGGCGGCGACCACGCCGACAAGTCGCTGGAAGTGCTGCGTGACGGCGGCGTTCTGGTGTCGCTGCTCGACGTTCACGACGCCACCAGGGCGAAGGCCAAGGAGCGGAACATCCGCGTTGAACGCATGTCTGTGCTGCCTGATCGCGAGGGGCTCGCCGAACTCGCCAGGCTGGTCGGGGCCAAAAAGCTGATGCCGCATGTGGCGAAAGCTTTCCCGCTCGACCAGGCGGCGGCCGCCCATGCCTTCCTCGCGACCCGCCCCATCGGAAAGGTCGTGCTGACAGTTTGAATGGAAGGCCGCCGCAAAAGCGAAGGGCGCGGAGTCCCGCGCCCTTGCACGTTTTCGGCCGGCAGCTTAATGCCGGTATTGCTGGATTCGCGTGGTGCGCAGCCCGGCAAGGCCGTATTCGTCGATCGATGCCTGCCAGGAGAGAAATTCTTCGGTGGTGAGCTTGTAGCGCTGGCAGGCTTCCTCAAGGCTGAGCAGGCCGCCGCGTACAGCGGCGACCACTTCCGCCTTGCGCCGGATAACCCAGCGCCGCGTGTTCGTCGGCGGCAGATCGGCGATCGTAAGAGGGCTGCCGTCGGGCCCAATAACATACTTGACTCTAGGTCTAACCAGATCGGTCATCGTACTCTCTACTAAAAACTCAAAGACCCAATCCCCGCCACAGTACCGTCACAGCTTTAAAAATTGCCTAAGCGAACCCTAATGACTAAGTAAGGATCGTGAACGCCCGGTTAGGATTTCGTTTAGAATTTGAAACACCGGCCTCCGGGCCTTGATTTTTGCCGGTGAACTCGTCTTGGCCGCAAGCTGGCGCATGCGTGGCGCTTGACCTATATTCCGGCCATTGGCATTGAGCGCCGCACAGTGAAAGCATCATGAACAGCCTCGATCTCCCTCGCCGCCCCGAAGAAACCCGCGTCGTCGTCGCGATGTCGGGTGGTGTCGATTCCTCGGTGGTTGCCGGCATCCTCAAGCGCGAAGGCTATGATGTCGTCGGTGTGACGCTGCAGCTTTACGACCACGGCGCGGCCACCCATCGTGCCGGCTCCTGCTGTGCCGGACAGGATATTGATGACGCGCGTCGCGTCTCGGAGACGCTCGGCATCCCGCATTACGTGCTCGACTACGAGGAACGTTTCCGCAAAGCGGTCATCGATCCCTTTGCCGAAAGCTATGTCGCCGGCGAGACCCCCATCCCTTGCGTGTCCTGCAACCAGACTGTGAAGTTTGCCGATCTTTTGGCGACCGCTCAGGATCTCGGCGCCGACGCCTTGGCCACCGGCCATTACATCCGTTCGCGCGCCAATGGCGCGCATCGTGCGCTTTACCGGCCGGTCGACGCTGACCGCGACCAGAGCTATTTCCTGTTCGCCACCACGCAGGCGCAGATCGACTACCTGCGCTTCCCGCTCGGCGGCCTGTCGAAGCCGCAGGTCCGCGCCATCGCCGAGGAAATGGGGCTTACCGTCGCCGCCAAGCAGGATAGCCAGGACATCTGCTTCGTGCCGCAGGGCAAATATTCCGACATCATCGCCAGGCTGAAGCCGGCCGCCGCCAATCCCGGCGACATCGTCCATATCGACGGCCGCGTGCTCGGCCGCCATGAAGGCATCCTGCGCTACACGATCGGCCAGCGCCGCGGCATCGGCATCGCTTCCGGCGAGCCGCTCTACGTCGTTCACCTCGACGCCGACCGCGCGCGCGTCATCGTCGGCCCGCGCGAAGCGCTGGAGACGCACAAGATCTATCTGCGCAACATGAACTGGCTGGGTGACGGACTGTTGTCGGATGTTCCGGCCGGCGGGATCGAGCTCTTCGCCAAGGTCCGCTCGACCAGGCCGCCGCGTCCGGCCGTGCTGCATCACCGCGACGGCGTGACCTCTGTCGAGCTGGCCGACGGCGAGTCGGGCATCGCGCCGGGGCAGGCCTGTGTGCTCTATTCCGACGACGGCAACGAGGCGCGGGTGTTCGGCGGCGGCTTCATCGAGCGCTCCGAGCGCGGCGCCGAGGCCGAGGCCATGCTGTCCCGGCTGGCGGCCAGGCCGGCGCAGATTCCCGCTGAGTAAATTCTCGATCTGATTGCTTTATGCAGACGAGCCGGTGTGGATCACTGTGCCGGCGGTCAGGATGCGCAGCACCCGGATCGCTTCCTCGCCATCGGTGCGGGGCTCGGCGCGCGTCTCGATGCATTGCATGAAATGGGCAAGCTCGCGAGTCAGCGGCATGCCCTCGCCGACGGCCACATAGGCAGGTTCGTTGGCGGTGAAGGCCCACTGGCCGCTGTCCTGCCACACTGCGTGGCGGTAGACGGCAAGCTTGCGCTCCCAGGGCTCGACGTCGTCGAACACCGCCATCGCCTTGGTGCCGACGACCGTCAGCCGCCGCTCCCGATAGGGATTGAGTCGCGAGGCGAAGAGATGGCTGCGCAATCCGTTCGGGAAGCGCATATGCAGATGCGCGAAGTCGCTGAGGTTGTCGAGGAGTGCTGCCCCCTCGCCCCTCACTTCGATCGGCTCGGTGCCGGTGATGGCGAGGATCATCGACAAATCGTGCGGCGCAAGGTCCCAGAGAGCGTCGTTCTCGGTATGAAACTTGCCGAGGCCGAGCCGGTGCGAATGGATGTAGCGCACCTCGCCGAGCTCGCCATTGTCGATCAGCGCCTTGAGCGTCTCGAATGCGGGATGAAAGCGCAACACATGGCCGACCATGAAGATGCGGCCATTGTCCTTTGCCGCCTTCACCGCGCGCTCGGCGTCGGCGACCGTCAGCGCGATCGGCTTTTCCACCAGCACGTCCTTGCCGCTTTCGACGGCCCGCACCGCGGTGTCGGCATGGAATTGCGGCGGCAGCGCCATGACGATGGCGTCGATATCGTTGCGCTCGAACAGCCTGTCCGGCTCGATCGCCAGGCAGTCCTGCTCGCTGGCGAAACCTTCGGCGCGGGCGCGGTTGGCGTCGGAAACGGCATGGAGCGCGCCAAGCGCCTTGAGGGTGCGGATATGGTTGCTGCCCCAGTATCCGCAACCGAGGACGGCGATGCGCGGCTTCATTCGCTCAACTCTAGAATTTCTTGGCCGAGACATAACGACGTGCCCCGCCGAACTCAACCCCGGGGCAGGCCCTGAGTGTCTGTCCGGCAAAGCTTTTCTGGGATGAGATCATGACGGCCGGATTATGCCCGCATGTCGGCCGCTTCGAAGCTTGACAGGCCCACCCTCCCAACCTTATATCCGCGCGACCTTGGCGAACGCCTTGAAACAACCCATCCGTCCAGGATGGTTTTTCGGGCCATTTGCCACCCTGGCGGGGTAGCTCAGTTGGTTAGAGCACGGGAATCATAATCCTGGGGTCGGGGGTTCAAGTCCCTCTCCCGCTACCATTGCTCCCCCTGTACGGCCGAAATGCTTAGAGGAATGCTGATCGCGGTGGCGACCCTCGCAGCCGATCCGGCCGACAGGTGTGGCGAGGTCGCCATCTGCATTCGCGAGGACCGTAAGCATCGCGGCGTCGGCTGGGAATTTCTCGGCTATATCGCGCACTATGCCGACGACCATGGCATCGAGACGCTCGAGTCGATCGAAAGCCGCGAGAACCGTCTGCGATCGAGCTTGAGCGCGAGATGGGCTTCACTGTCGCGATGGTTCCCGACGATCCGACGCTTGTCCTGGTCCAGCGGAAGCTCGGCGCCACGTTGGCGAATTAAGATCATTTCCAGCCGTGTAGAGCTCGCTACCAGGGTCGTGGAGATCGGCAGCGGGCGCAAATGGCTGCCCGAGGGATCGGCCATCCACCTCAATCGACAGCTCAGGCATGCGAGGGGCGTTCCGCCAAGCGGGAGACTGTTCCGCTCAGACGGTTTCGACGCCGAGCAGTTCTGTCGCCACCGCGCGTTCTTCGTCGGCCGGAATGACAAGCACATCGACACGGGAATTCGCGGCACTCACAAGGTCTTCGCCGCTGCTACCGTCATCCATGGCGACGCCCAGCCATGCAGCAGCCTCGCATATCCGCCGCCGGATCGCCGGCGCATGCTCGCCTATGCCGGCGGTAAACACCAGCGTGTCTAGCCCGCCCAGCGCAGCAGCCAGCGAGCCGATTTCGCGCCCGACCCGATAGACGAACAGATCGACAGCCCGCATTGCCGCCGGATCCTTCGACGCCAGCAGCGTCTGCATGTTTCCTGAGATGCCAGATACGCCGAGAAGCCCGGACTTCTCGTAAAGCAAGTCGGTCAGCTCGTCGGAGGACAGCTTTCTGTCTTGCAGAAGGTGCAGGAGGACGCCCGGATCGATCGCGCCGCAACGCGTGCTCATGACCAGGCCGTCGAGCGTCGAGAAACCCATGGTGGTGGCCTGGCTTACTCCCGCCTTCATCGCACAAAGGCTCGCGCCGCTGCCAAGGTGGGCGACGACGGCGCGGCCACCCGCGCCGGCGCCGTAACGCCTGCGGAGCTCGTTGGCGATATGGCTGTAGGAGAGCCCGTGGAACCCAAAGGACACGATGCCCTGCTCCGACATCTCGTGCGGCAGGCCATAAAGTCTTGCGATCTGAGGCTGCGTGGCGTGAAAGGCGGTATCGAAGCAGCCGACCTGCATGGCGCCGGGCAAAAGACGGTGGGCCAGATCGACGAGCTCCAGGTTGATCGCCTGATGAATTGGAGCGAGCGGCTCGAGCTTGCGCAAGGCATCGAGCGTGGCCTGGTCAAGCAGCGTTGCGCGGGCAAACTCCCGACCGCCATGGACGATGCGATGCCCGACCCTGCTCACGCGGCGCAACAGGCCGCGGTCCGTCAGATAGGACGCGACGGCTTCGAATGCCTCGCCGACGGAGATCGCTCGTTCGCCGAGGCTCCTGTCGAACGGCGGCGTCGTTGCAGTCGGCGCGACATGGAGTCTGGGCCGCTCGCCGATGGACGAGACGCTGCCCCGCATCAGCAGGTGAAGCTCGCGGCGTCCTTGAAAGGCGGCGAACTTCAGGCTCGATGAGCCGCCATTGAGGACAAGGATGACATCAGTCATGTCCGACCGCTCCAGCCACTTTTGCGGGTCGGATCCTGTCGGCCTGGCGCTTCGGCATCGGCTACTGCTCCCATTTCCAGCCGAGGATCTCCGGCATGTCCTGCCCGTGCTCGCGGATATAGGCCCGGTGCTCGATCAGCTTGCCTTCCATGGCCTGTTTCAGCTGGATATGCGCACCGGCCGGCTCGGGAATGCGGTCGAGCACGCCGAGCACCAGATGATAGCGGTCGAGCCCATTAAGCACGGTCATATCGAAGGGCGTCGTCGTCGTCCCCTCCTCATTATAGCCACGCACGTGGATGTTGTCGTGATTGGTCCGCCGGTAGGTCAGGCGATGGATGGTCCAGGGATAGCCGTGATAGGCGAAGATGACGGGCTTGTCCCTGGTGAACAAAGCATCGAATTCGCGATCCGACAGCCCGTGCGGATGGTGTTCCCTTGGCTGCAGGGTCATCAGGTCGACGATGTTGACCACACGCACCTTGAGGCCGGGAATGTGGCGCCTCAGGATTTGAACGGCGGCCAGCGTCTCGAGCGTCGGCACGTCTCCGGCGCAGGCCATCACCACATCCGGCTCGGCCCCGCCGTCGGTCGACGCCCAACCCCATATGCCGATGCCGGCGTTGCAATGGACTTTCGCCTCGTCGATGGACAGCCACTGCCAGGAATTGGCTTTCCCGGCGACGATGATGTTGATGCGGTTCCATGTCCGCAGCACATGATCCGTCACGCAGATCAGGCTGTTGGCATCCGCCGGCAGATAGACGCGCACGACATCCGCCTTCTTGTTCAACGCCACGTCGATGAAGCCCGGATCCTGATGGCTGAAGCCGTTGTGCTCCTGCTGCCAGACATGGCTAGACAACAGATAGTTCAGCGAGGCGATCGGCCGCCGCCAGGCAAGCTTGCGGCAGGCGTCGAGCCATTTCGCATGCTGGTTGAACATGGAATCGACGATGTGCGTGAAAGCCTCGTAACAGGAAAAGAAGCCGTGGCGCCCGGTGAGCAGGTAACCTTCCAGCCAGCCCTGGCAGGTATGCTCGGATAGAATTTCCAGAACCCTGCCTTCTCGACCGAGATGCACGTCCTCCGGCAGGATCTCTTCCATCCAGGCACGCTCCGTCACCTCGAAGACATCCTGCAGCCGGTTCGATGCCGTTTCGTCGGGCCCGACGATGCGGAAATTTCTTGCGTGCTGGTTCAACGTCATGACGTCACGCAGGAAACGGCCCATCACACGGGTCGACTCCGCCTTGACGCCGCCGGGCCGCTCGACCGGGACGGCGTGCTCTTGCAAGGCGGGCAGTTCCAGAGACCGGCGCAGCAGGCCGCCATTGGCATGCGGGTTGGCGCTCATGCGCCTTTCACCTTTTGGCGCAGTAGCACGGACCGCAGCCACCGGCGCGCCGGCGGCATCGAAAAGCTCTTCGGGCCGGTAGCTTCTCATCCATTCCTCGAGCATCCTCAGATGCGCAGGGTTATCGGCGAGGCCGGAAAGCGGGACTTGGTGGGCGCGCCAGAATCCTTCGGTCTTCAGCCCGTCGACCTCCTTGGGACCGGTCCAGCCCTTCGGGCTTCGCAGCACGATCATCGGCCAGTTCGGCCGCGGCCGCGCGGTCTTCGCGCCGTTGCGAGCCGTGTCCTGAATCGCCTTGATGCGGTCGAGCGCATCGTCGAGCACGAGCGCCATTCGCTCATGCATCCATGCCGGATCGTCGCCCTCGACGAACAACGGCTCGTAACCATAGCCGACGAACAAGGCACGCAGCTCTTCTTCGGGAATGCGGGCGAGAATGGTGGGATTGGCGATCTTGTAGCCGTTGAGATGGAGGATCGGCAGCACCGCGCCGTCAAGCGCCGGGTTGAGGAACTTGTTGGAATGCCAGGAGGTGGCGAGTGGTCCGGTTTCCGCCTCGCCGTCGCCAACCACGCAGGCGACGACAAGGTCCGGGTTGTCGAAAGCCGCGCCATAGGCATGCGAGAGCGCGTAGCCAAGCTCGCCGCCTTCATGGATCGAGCCGGGCACGTCGGGAGCGGCATGGCTTGGGATGCCGCCCGGAAAGGAGAATTGCCGGAAGAGCTTCTTCATTCCAGCCTCGCCCGGCGCGACGTCCGGATTGATCTCGCTGTAGGTGCCTTCGAGGTAGCTATTGGCAACCATCGCGGGTCCGCCATGACCCGGACCGCAGACATAGATGACATTGGCGTCGCGTTCCCGGATCACCCGGTTCAAATGCGCATAGATGAAACTGAGGCCCGGCGACGTGCCCCAATGGCCGAGCAGCCGCGGCTTGACGTGCTCCAGCCGAAGCGGCTCGCGAAGCAGCGGATTGTCGAGTAGATAAATCTGCCCGATGGTCAGATAATTGGCGGCACGCCAGTAGGCATCGGTGTCGTGCAGTTCCTGTGCGGACAAGCGATTGGTGCTGGGACGCTCGGTCATTTTCCGACTCCTTCGCTGGTGCCAGACCCACCCGGCTGAAGCTGAACGCTTGAAGGCCGCCACCGGTTCATCACTGGTCGGTGTCAACAACGGGCGAGCTTTGATCCATCGCAGATGCCGGTCGTGTGCGACCCGAATTCCAAAGCCCGGTTGTGTGGCAAGACAGCGCCGTCTTGGTTTCAGAGCCGCTGGCGGGCGATTTCGCGTTCGTGCTTTTTGCCGCCGGCATACTGGGAGTAGGATTGATCGGCGTGCCCGTCCTGGCGGGCTCGGCGGCTTACGCACTGGCGGAGGCCATGGGCTGGCAGGAGGGGCTTGAGCGCAAGGCGGGCGATGCGCGTGGCTTCTATGGCGTCATTGCGGTAAGCATCCTGGCGGCGCTGGCCATCCAATATCTGCCCATCAGCCCGATGAAGGCGCTGTTCTGGAGCGCCGTCATAAACGGCGTCGTCGCGGTGCCGCTCATGATAGTGGTCATATTGCTGGCCTCAAGCCGATCGGTTGCGCGGACAACCCGTTCACGACAGCGTGGAGAGCGGCCCTATTTTGCGGGTCCCTCTGGTTACCGGCCAGTTCCTCGTGTTTCTGGGTCCCCATTTCATCCTGTTATGAGCTGAGTATCGAGGCGTCCTGTATTTTGACTTTCGCGCTCGCGGTCATGCCTTGCGTTCCTGCAGGATGTTGCCGCCGTCCACGACGAGAACGGCGCCGTTGACATAACTGGCTCCGTCGGACGCCAGGAACAGCACGGCCGCCGCGACTTCCTCGGGGCTGCCGGCACGGCCAAGCGGTGTGTTGCGGGCAGCGACAAGCTCCTCAGGCGTCGAGGCGCCCGTCGCGATCCATCCCGGCGCCACGGCATTGACCGTGACGCCGCTGCGGCCGACCTCCAGGGCAAGCGCATGCGTCAGCCCGATCATGCCGGCCTTGGCCGCGGAGTAGGCGGCCTCGCCTTCATTGGATACGTAAGGCCCCGTCACCGATGCCATGTTCACGACGCGTCCATGGCCGCGCTGCACCATGCCGGCCAGAAAGCCGCGCGTGCTCAAAAAGGCGGTCTTCAGGCTGACATCGATGCCGCGGTCCCAGTCGCTTTCGCTGAGGTCAAGAAATCGCCGCTGCAGCGCCGGCTGGGCGATGGTGCCCATCCCGGCATTGTTGACGAGGACGTCGATCTCGCCAGCCTCGGAGCGTAAACGATCGACGTCGCCCGAGAGCGTCAGGTCGGCCGCGAAAGCGCGGACATCGAGTCCCTCGCCCCGCAGTTCCGCGGCTCGTTGCTCGACGCGTGCGGACGAAGCGGTGATGGTGACCGAAACACCGGCCTCGGCCAACGCACGCGCGATCGCCACGCCGATGCCGTCGGTGGCGCCCGCGCCGGTCACCAGTGCCTTGCGGGATTTGCGGAACACGACCATTTGCCCTCCAGGATGCAGGCGCCGACATGCCGGCGCGGCCAATCACGGCCGCGACGACCCGAACCGGCTCAATAGCCGGCGCTGACGCCGAAATCGATCGAAAGCGCGGCTCCGGTGATCGGCGCCGCGCCCGGCTGGCACAGATAGTGGATGAAGGAAGCAATCTCCTCCACCTGGATGAACCTTGCTTTGTCCCCTTGCGGATAGTGCCCCAGGAGCCGGCGCTTGTAGCCGTCGGGGTCGTCCGCACCATAGGTCTTGGCCTGATATTCGATCATCGGCGTTGCCGTGTCGCCAGGACAGACGGCGTTGACCCTGATGCCTTGCGGGGCGAGTTCCAGCGCGAGAGCCTTGGTCAAGAGCACCAGTCCGCCCTTCGAGGCGCAATAGACGGAAGCCCCGTTGTTGCCGACGATGCCGGCGTCGGACGCAATGTTGACGATCACGCCCTGCGCCGTCGACAGATGCGGTATGGCTGCCGAGATCAGGAAGAAGGCTCCCTTGAGATTGACGTTCAGCACCAGGTCCCACTGATCTTCCTCGACCTCGCGTGCCGGTCCCTCGAGCCAGACCCCGGCGGCGTTGACGAGAATGTCGATCGCACCGCCCCACTCCCTGGCCTTGCCCACCACGTCGCGGCAGGCAGCGACGGAGCGGATATCGAGCGGCAAGCCCATCGCGTCCGCCCCGGCCGCAACAATCTTGGCCACGGCGCCGTCGAGCTTGGGGCCGGGAAGATCCGCGAGCACGATCCGCTCGCCGTCGGCGGCGAAACGCAGTCCGGTCGCCAGACCCATTCCGCCGGCGCCGCCGGCGATCAGAACAGTCCTTCCAGCCATTCGATAGTCTCCAAAACGCAGCTCGGCAAAGGCAACCACGTCATGAAGCCATGTCGCATGGACCAGCCAGGCAAAACAATGATCTCAGCACGCGATCATCCCAGCTCGAGCGTCGTGACGCCGAAAACCGTCGACTGGTCGTTGCCGGGCTTGCCGCCCTTGTACATGCGTGTCGTCGTGAAGCCCGGAACCATGCCGGCGGCCTGCAGCATGGCGGTGAATTGAACCTGGCCGGCCGGCACGTCGATGTGCAATTCCTCGCCGGCAATTGCATCCGACAGGTCCGCCAGCATTGCCAGGGCCAGGTCCGTCCGATCTGCGAACAGCGGCCCGACCTTGAAACCCTGCCTGCAGCGGCGCGCCACGCCGTAGCCGGTAATGCCGTTCGATCCGGCTGAGAGCAGCGCAATCCGCGGCGGCCGCAGCCACTCGCCAAGGAAGATTTCGCGCAGTGCTGGAAAGCACTTGCGATCGTAGGCGAAAATCTCAGCCGTGTCGCCGGCCGTCACGGGTCTTGTCTTGCCGCCCTCGGGCAAGCCGGATGGACCGCCGCTGTGGCGGACGGTCTCATAGGCAGGCACGAAGCCCATGCGCTGGTAGTTGGCCCGCTGCTCGGCCACCCCGTCGAGACCGATGATACGGTTGCCCAGACGCGCCATGCCGGCGTCCCAGACCGCCTTGCCGTGACCTTCGCCACGCCGGTCGGGCCGGCAGATGTAGAGGCCGATAAAGCCAAAGCCCGAGCCGTATGCGACGGCCGAAATGCCGGCCACCATCTCGCCGCCGACAAAGGCGCCGATGAACCCTTGCGGATCGACCGCCCGAAACGCCGCGGCATCGCCGGTGCCCGGATTCCAGCCCTCCTCCGCTGCCCAGCCAACAAGCGTTTCCACCTCGCTGGCGGTCAGCATCCTGATTGTTCTCGGCATCGTTTCACTCAGGGTCGGCCATCACCGACCAGGATAGGCCGCCCTCCTCAGGCTGCAAAGTGCTGCGCGGATTCCTCGTCAACCATACGTTATCGACCGGCGCCGACCGGCGCGGCCGACGCCAAGGCGCATGTATTGGAGACCGTCGCGCTGGCCCGACAGAACGCGGCATCCTCGAAGCGCGGATCCTGCAGGATTGTCTGCGAATCGGCACCAGGGACGAAGCCCGGCCCCGGGAAGCACTCCCCGCAGCCCCGATGGCGCGGAACCTATGCTCGCCTGGCGGGACTCGTCAATTCAACGCAGGAGCTGCGGGCCCGACGGCTTTCCCGAACCGATACAAAGAGTTAGCAGCGAATTCACCGCCTGATCGTTCGTTGTTCCAATGGGCAACTGGACACGACCGGCGAAGACTGGGAATCTTCATTTGTCGTTGCTTGGAATCGCATGGAGTGCCGTAGGAAATGCCGCTGAGCGCCGCAGAAATCGCCCGTCATCCGGCAGCGCTTCACGGTGTCCAGGAGCAGTCCAAGGCGCTCATCCATATTTATCAAACGAGCCCGCGGCTGGCTGCCGTGTTTGCCACCCAGCAGCGCTGGCTGCTCGCTCATGTCGGCTTGGCTCTGCATTTCCGGCGCGATCCCAACGACCGCCGCACCGACATGACGATGGCGCGTTTCATCGAGGTCGTGCGCCGCAATTCCGTGGCCAGCCGCAACACCGCCGAGGCTTTCGTCAAGGAGATGCTGCACTACAACATCGCCGAATATATTTCGGCCAGCGGTGATGGCCGCGCCCATCCGTTGCGGGTCACGGCGGGCACCATAGAGACCTTCACCGGCTGGATTTACGCGCATCTGCGAACGCTCGACCGCATAGATGGCGCGAACCGGCTGGAAAACTTCCTCGAGCGACCCGAGATGCTGCCCATCCTGCAGCCTCTGATCGCCGATGGATTGCTGGCCAGCGGCGCAGTGCGGGAGCCTGGGCAGACCTTTTCATTGTTCATCTGGCTAAACAACGGCGGCATCGTCATGGACTGGCTGATGTCCGGTATCGATCCTGAGGATGTCCATCTCGACAGGATACCGACCGGCGTCATCTCGGTCAGGGAATTCGCCCACTGGCTGAAGCTCTCACGCACCCATCTGGCGCGCAAACTGTATGATGCCGAGGCGCTCGGCAGCATCGGCTGGATCGGCCAGCGCGGCCATTCCGTGATGTGGGTTTCAAGGGCTTTCTTCGACGAATACATGGCCGTCCAGGCAGCCAAGCTCGCCGTCGTCGACGAGGCCTTCGAAGCCTGTATCTCAGCTCTGAAGAATCGCTGACCGTCAAGACTCCGCCCGGCGCCGCCCAAGACCGGTACCCGCGCTGGCGGGCGCCGCGCAGGCGGTCAAGCTCGCCATCATCGACGCGGCTTTCGCCGCAAGCATGACGCAGGCGACGGGCCGACCGCTTCTATCCGGCCTTCAGGATCGCGGAAAAGCGCGGATCGAAGGCCCGGCTGATCGGCTCTGCCGCGGCGCCGACCGCGATCGCCCAGGGATCGGTGGTGCCGAGTTGCAGCCGTGGCAGGCGCCGGACCGGGCGATCCGCGATCGACGGCAGCAGCGGATGCATGGCCCGAAGCAGGAGCCGGGCGAGCGCCTCCGGCGCGCTGGAGGTGAGGATGACGGTTTGCGGATCGAAGATCGTTTCGATCAGATGCACGCTCCAGCGCAGGTCGGACGCGGCTCTTTCGACCCAGCCCATGACCCGCGGATCTTGCGCAAGCGCCAGTGCGCCAAGCGTCTCGTAAAGCCCCCTCTCGGTAGGGTCGAGGCCGAGATGCTGATAGAGCGAGGCCAGCGATGCACGGTGTTCGAGCGGCGTGGAACCGGGGCCGGCCGGCGAAAGCAGCGCCATGCCGACCTCGCCCGCATTGCCGTTGCCGCCGCTGTAGAGTTCGCCATTGAGGATCAGCCCGGCGGCTATGCCGTAACCGACATAAAGGCAGACGGCGTGGTCGACGCCATGCGCCGCGCCGACGATCCGCTCCGCCGTCGCGCAGGCGGCCGCATCGTTCTGCAGGACGACATCGAGCCCGGTGCCGGCCGAAAGCGCCTCCACCAGCGGATATTGCTGCCAGGCGGGCATCATCCATTTGTTGTCGGGGTTCTTCAGCCCGAACGGTCCCGGCATGGCGACGCCCAGTCCGACCAGCCGCCGCTCGGACTGGACAAACAAGGAAGCCAGCTCGCGCCTGACGCGGTCGACCAGGCCGAGGATGATCCTGACGCCCGCCGAAGGCTCGTCGAACGGCAGTCCCGCCTCGGCGCGCGCGATCACCTTGCCGACGAGGTCGACCACCACCACGCGCGTCAGATGCCGGTCGATCTGCAGCCCGATGGCGAAGGCCCCTTCGGGAACCAGCCGGTAGGGCGTGAAAGGTTGCCCCCTGCCCTTGCGCACCGCATCCAGCGCCACGACCAGGCCATCGCGCTCGAGATCCTCGACGATATTGGAGACCGCCTGCTTGGTAAGCTGCGTCGCCCGTGCCAAGTCGGCGCGCGAAAGCGCGCCGTTGAGCCGCAGCGCCTCGATCATGACGCGGCGGTTATGGGCGCTCGTTCCCTCCTGGTTGGTGCCGCTTTTGGCGCGGATCGGGCTGATATCGTGCACCGTCGTTTCCCCTCTTGACTCCATTAAAGGATTGATCGACTAATTAAGTCAAGCGAATTGACTTAATAGGTGAGACCCGCGCGGTTCTAAAAAAAGACGGCAAAAGCTTTCGAGCTCCGCCGCACGCCGTTGGGGATGGATCCGGTCAGACGCGATGCGAATTCGAGAAAGCGGCACAGCCTTGGCCGCCCACTCGCAGCCGTCGAAAATGGGAGAAAGACAAATGCTGAAATCGATCGGTAAGACACTTCTGGGCGCGGTGTTCGTTGGCGGGCTGCTCGTCCCCCACGCCTTTGCTGAAACCACCTTGAACGCGCTCTTCATGGCGCAGGCCGCCTATAGCGAGGCCGACGTGCGCTCGATGACGGAGGCCTTCACCAAGGCTAATCCGGACATCAAGGTCAATCTCGAATTCGTTCCTTATGAAGGCCTGCACGACAAGACCGTGCTCGCCCAAGGATCCGGCGGCGGCTATGACGTGGTGCTGTTCGACGTCATCTGGCCGGCCGAATATGCGACCAACAAGGTGCTGGTCGATGTCTCGTCGAAGATCACCGATGACATGAAGAAGGGCGTTCTGCCCGGGGCCTGGACCACCGTCCAGTATGACGGCAAGTACTATGGCATGCCGTGGATTCTCGACACCAAATACCTGTTCTACAACAAGGAAATCCTGGAAAAGGCAGGTATCAAGGCGCCGCCGAAGACCTGGGAAGAACTCGGCCAGCAGGCCAAGGCCATCCAGGACAAGGGCTTGCTGAAGACGCCGATCGCCTGGAGCTGGTCGCAGGCCGAAGCCGCCATCTGCGACTACACCACGCTGGTCAGCGCCTATGGCGGCGACTTCCTCAAGGACGGCAAGCCCGACTTCCAGAACGGCGGCGGTCTCTCGGCGCTGAAATACATGGTCGACAGCTACAAGTCGGGCCTGACCAATCCGAACTCCAAGGAATTCCTGGAAGAGGATGTGCGCAAGGTGTTCGAGAACGGCGACGCCGCTTTCGCGCTGAACTGGACCTACATGTACAACATGGCCAACGATCCGAAGGACTCCAAGGTCGCGGGCAAGGTCGGCGTCGTGCCGGCGCCGGGCGTTGCCGGCACCAGCGAGGTCTCGGCCGTCAACGGCTCGATGGGCCTTGGCGTCACGGCGGTGTCGAAGCACCCGGACGAAGCCTGGAAATATATCGAGTTCATGACCTCGCAGGCGACCCAGAACCAGTATGCCAAGCTGTCGCTGCCGATCTGGGCCTCGTCCTATGACGATCCGGCCGTCACCAAGGGCCAGGAAGAACTGATCGCCGCCGCCAAGCTCGGTCTTGCCGCGATGTATCCGCGCCCGACCACGCCGAAATACCAGCAGCTGTCGACGGCGCTGCAGCAGGCGATCCAGGAATCGCTGCTCGGCCAGGCGACGCCGGAAGACGCGCTCAAGACCGCTGCCGAAAACAGCGGCCTCTGATCTGGCGTTCCTCCACGCGGGCGGCCTCATCCACGAGCGCCGCCCGTGCTGTTTCTAGAGCAATTCCAGGAAAAGTGTGAAGCGGTTTTCCGTCCGGAATTGCGTCAAAACAAAGAGATAGAGCGGTTCGCCGTTTCCGTGAAACGGGTGAACCGCTCTGACCGGATGACAGGAGAGAGGCGCTCTGATGTCGGGCACCTGGATGACGATGCGCGCGTGGCTGTTGATGCTGCCGCTTCTGATGATCATGGTGGCCGTCATCGGCTGGCCGTTGGTCGATACCGTCAGGCTTTCCTTCACCGACGCCCAGCTGGTCGGCACGGCGGGCAACTACGTCGGCTTCGACAACTATACCAAGATGCTGACCAGTTCGAACTTCACCCGCACGCTCTCGACCACCACCTGGTTCGCGGTTATCTCGGTCGCCGCCGAGATGGTGATCGGCGTGCTTGCGGCCCTTCTGCTCAATCAGGAATTCCGCGGCCGCGCCGTGCTGCGCGGGCTGATGATCCTGCCTTGGGCGCTGCCCACCGTCGTCAACGCGACGCTCTGGCGGCTGATCTACAATCCCGAATATGGCGCGCTGAACGCGGCGTTGACGCAGCTCCATCTCATAGACGATTACCGCTCCTGGCTAGGCGAGCCGGGAACGGCCCTGGCGGCGCTGATCGTCGCCGACTGCTGGAAGAATTTCCCGCTGGTCGCGCTGATTGCGCTCGCCGCCCTGCAGGCCGTGCCGCGCGACATCACCGCCGCGGCGCTTGTCGACGGCGCCGGCCCGCTCAACCGCTTCCGCTTCGTCACCCTGCCCTATTTGGCAGGCCCGCTGATGGTGGCGCTGGTGCTGCGCACCATCGAGGCCTTCAAGGTCTTCGACATCATCTGGGTCATGACGCGCGGCGGCCCGGCCAACAGCACGCGCTCGCTGTCGATCCTGGTCTACCAGGAAGCCTTCTCCTTCCAGCGCGCCGGCTCCGGCGCCTCGCTGGCGCTGATCGTCACCCTGCTCGTCACCGTGCTCGCCGTCGCTTATGCGACGCTGGTCAAGCAGACCGCGGGGAGCGCGGCCTGATGGAACGCAAGAGCCCGGTCTTCACCGCTTTCATCTACGCTTGCGCCATTCTGCTCGCCGTCGTGATCCTGGCGCCGCTCGCCTGGCTCTTCGTCATGAGCATATCGCCGGCCGCCGACCTCGCCGCCAAGCCGCTGCGCTGGTGGCCGCAGGCGGCCGACTTCTCTCGTTACACGCAGCTTCTATCGAGGGTCGAGAACAGTGCCGGCGCCGCCTTCACCGCATCGCTGCGCAACAGCCTGGAGGTCGCCGGCATGGCGACGCTCGCCGCTGTTGTCCTTGCCGTGCCGGCCGGCTGGGCCGTTTCGCGAACGCCTTCGGTCGGCTGGTCGCTTTCGATGGTGATCGCCACCTACATGCTGCCGCCGGTGGCCCTCTCCGTACCGCTTTACATGGGCCTGTCCCATCTCGGCCTGCTCAACAACGTCTTCGGCCTGGCGCTGATCTATCTGACGATCCTCGCGCCCTTCACCACCTGGCTGATGAAATCGGGTTTCGATTCCATCCCGCGCGAGATCGAGGCGGCGGCCATGATCGACGGGGCGGGATTGTTCCAGACCTGGCGCATCATCACCTTGCCGCTGGCGGCGCCCGTGGTGGCGACATCGGCGCTGTTTGCCGTGCTGCTTGCCTGGGACGAGTTCTTCTACGCACTGCTCTTCACCTCGGACCAGCGGGCAAAGACGCTGACGGTCGCCATCGCCGATCTGGCCGGCGGCCGCGTCTCCGACTACGGACTGATCGCCACCGCCGGCGTGCTCGCGGCCTTGCCGCCGGTGCTGATCGGCCTCGTCATGCAACGCGCGCTGATCTCGGGCCTGACCAGCGGCGGAGTGAAAGGATAATCATGACTGCGCAAAAGAAACGCCCGGCAGGGCTTGTCGCGATCGACCGCGAGATGGCGCGCCAGCATGAGGATGCGCTTGCCTCGTTCGAGAGCAATCGAGAAGTAGCCGCCGAGATCGCTGCCTCGATCAGCAAGAACGGCAGGCTCCTCCTGCTCGGCATGGGCGCCTCGCATGCCGTCGCCCGCGCAGTCGAGCCGCTCTATCGCGCGCACGGCATCGACGCCATCGCGCTGCCGCTGTCGGAGCAGCTCGGCCAGCCGCTGCCGCTGACCGGCAAGACGGTGATCGTCACCTCTCAATCCGGCGAAAGCGCCGAGGTCTTGCGCTGGTTTGCCGAGACCGGCGATCGCACGGAGACCTTCGGTCTGACGCTCGAGGCCGGCTCGTTTCTTGGCCGTACGGTGCCTTGCCTCGTCGGCGCCGGCGGTAGCGAGCTCGCCTTTGCCGCGACCCGCAGCCTGACCGTGACCTTCGCCCTGCATCTCGCCATCCTGACTGCGCTAGGCGACGATCCCGCCGGCGCGCTCGCCGGGCTCAAGGCGCCCCAGACGGTCGAGATCGATGCCGCGCTCGCGGCGCTGAGAATGGTCACGACCATCGTCACGTCCGGCCGCAAGCTTCAAGGCGTGGCTGAAGCCCTTGCGCTCGGCTTCACCGAATTGTCGCGCCTGCCTTGTTTCTCGCTCGAAGGCGGTCAGTTGCGCCACGGGCCGATGGAGATGCTGGGTCCAAGCATTGGCGTCGTGCTCTTCCGCGGCAACGACCCGACCGCCGACCTCGTCACCGCCATGGCCGCTTCAGTGGTCGAGACCGGGGCGCCGCTGATCGTCTTCGACGCTTCGGGCAAACCGCCGGTCGCAGGCGCCGTCACATTGAGGTTCAAGCCCGCGTCCGGGCTGGCGGCGATCTTTGCCATGCTGCCGGTGGCGCAGCGCCTGATGATAGCCTTCGCCGATTCCCGCGTCGAGAATGCCGGAACGCCGGTGCGCACCACCAAGATCACCAGGAGCGAGTGATGCGGCCGCTCGCGGTGATCGGCAACGTCAACGTCGACCTGATCGTCGGGCCGGTCGCGCCATGGCCGAAGGCGGGCACGGAGACCGTCGTCGACCACGACGACCTGCGTGTCGGCGGCCAGGCCGGTAACACGGCGCTTGCCTGGCAGGCGCTGGGCATCGATTTCGAGATTGCCGCCAATCTTGGCGACGACCAGTTCGGGCGCTGGCTGCGCGAGGCATTCGGGGGCCGCGCCGCGAGATGGCCGGTCCACACGGAGGGCACGACGCTGTCGGTCGGCATGACCCATCCGGACGGCGAACGCACCTTCTTCACCACCCGCGGTCACCTGCCGCGCTTCAGCCTGTGCGACGTGCTCTCCGTGCTGGACGGCAATCGGCTTTCGGGCGGCTATGCGCTGCTCTGCGGCTCTTTCCTCACCGACGACCTCACGCGCCAGTACGATGCTTTTTTCGATTGGGCGGAGGCACACCGCATCGCCGTCGCGCTCGACACCGGCTGGCCGATGGATGGCTGGACGGCGCAAAATTGTGCCGCGGCGCGCGCCTGGCTGTCGCGTTGCGAGCTTGCGCTCTTCAACGAGGTCGAGACGACCACACTGGCGGGGTTGAAGAATCCCACGGACGCGGCACGCAAGATCCGCGACGGCATGAAAAAAGCCGCGACCGTGGTCGTCAAGCGCGGACCCGAGGGCGCGATCGCTATCGGCCCGGACGGCCAGATCATCGATGCGACCGCGCCACGCGTCAACGTCGTCGACACTATCGGCGCCGGCGATGTCTTCAACGGCGCCTTTCTGGCGGCGCTTGCTCGGGAGCACGCTCTGGCACGTTGCCTTGCAGCGGCTGTTCAGGTGGCATCGCGGGCCATTTCCACCCTGCCCCGCGATTATGGCGGGCCGATTTTCTTCGAGGAAGCCATCCATGAGCGCGCTTGAAATCCGCGATATCCGCAAGAATTACGGCAGCGTCGAAACGCTGAAAGGCATCGACATCGCGCTTGAGAACGGCGAGTTCCTGGTGCTGCTCGGCTCGTCGGGCTGCGGCAAGTCCACCTTGCTCAACATCATCGCCGGTCTCGCCGAAGCAACCAGCGGCGACGTGCTGATCGGCGGCCGTTCGGTGCTTGGCGTGCATCCGAAGAACCGCGACATCGCCATGGTCTTTCAGTCCTACGCGCTCTATCCGAACCTGACGGTGAGCCGCAACATCGGCTTTGGCCTGGAGATGCGCAAGGTTCCCGCCGCCGAGCGCGACAAAGCGGTGCGCGAGACGGCGAAGCTCCTGCAGATCGAGAACCTGCTCGACCGCAAGCCCGGCCAGCTCTCCGGCGGACAGCGCCAGCGCGTCGCTATCGGCCGGGCGCTGGTGCGCAAGCCGCAGGTCTTCCTGTTCGACGAGCCGCTCTCCAACCTCGACGCCAAGCTGCGCCTGGAAATGCGCACCGAGCTCAAGCGCCTGCACGAGATGCTCAAGACCACGGTCGTCTACGTCACCCACGACCAGATCGAGGCGATGACGCTGGCGACTCGCATCGCCGTTATGCGCGACGGCCGGATCGAACAACTCGGCACGCCGGAAGAAATCTACAACCAGCCCGCGACGCTCTATGTCGCGGGCTTCGTCGGCGCGCCTTCGATGAACATGCTGGATGCGATGGTCGAGGACGGCAAGCTCGCGATCGTCGGTACGGATGCGCGGCTGGCGCTGCCGGCGCACTACGCCAACGCAGGCCGCGACGGTGCTCAGGTCATTGTCGGGGTGAGGCCGGAAGCGCTCCGGCTGGGGCCGGGCAGCGGCGCCGATCTGTCGCTCCCGGTCGAGATCGATGTCGTCGAACTGACCGGTCCCGAACAGGTCACCACAGCCCGGATCGGCGCGCAGAACTTGACGGCGACCTTGCCGCCGCGCGCCCGCGTCGCCAAGGGTCAGCCATGCGCGTTCGTCTTCGATGCGGACGCGCTCCGCCTCTTCGATCCGGCTACCGGTAAGGCTTTGTGAGCAATCTCCCGCCTTCCGCCTGCATGGCCTGATCGATGGTCGAGCGGGTCAGCTCGCGGATGAGGCTGACCCGTCGCTTCGTCCTCAATCGATGTCGAACGACACGCCCTGCGCCAACGGCAGCGCTTTCGAATAGTTCACCGTGTTGGTGGCGCGGCGCATATACGCCTTCCAGGCGTCCGAGCCGCTCTCGCGGCCGCCGCCGGTCTCCTTCTCGCCGCCGAACGCGCCGCCGATCTCCGCGCCCGAGGTGCCGATATTGACGTTGGCGATGCCGCAATCCGAACCGTCGACGCCAAGGAAGCGCTCCGATTCCTGCAGGTCGCGCGTGAAGATCGACGATGACAGGCCGGCGCCCACGGCATTGTGCTGCTCCAGCGCCTCGTCGAAATCGGAGTATTTCATCACATAGAGGATCGGCGCGAAGGTCTCTTCCGTCACCGGCGAGACCTGGGCAGGCATTTCGACCAGTGCCGGATGCACGTAATAGGCGTCCGGATGGCCGTTCTCGACGCGCGTGCCGCCAGTCACTTTGCCGCCATGCGCTTCAGCCTCCTTCAATGCCTTCTGCATGTTGTCGAAGGCCGCCTTGTCGATCAGCGGACCGACCAGCGCCTTGCCCTCCAGCGGATTGCCGACCGAGACGGACTGATAGGCCTTCTTCAGCCGCGGCAGCAGCGCGTCATAGACGCTGTCATGCACGAACAGGCGGCGCAGCGTGGTGCAACGCTGGCCGGCCGTGCCCATGGCGCCGAAGGCAATCGCCCGCAGCGCCATGTCGAGATCGGCGGTGGGCGTGACGATGCCGGCATTGTTGCCGCCGAGCTCGAGCACGGCGCGCGCAAAACGCCTGGCGAGCCTGGGGCCGACCTCGCGGCCCATGCGGGTCGAGCCGGTGGCCGAGACCAGCGGCACCTTCGGATGATCCACCAGCACCTCGCCGGCGGCGCGGTCGCCGATCAGCACCTGGAGCAGTCCTGCCGGCGCATCAGTGCCGAAACGCTTGGCGGCGCGCTTGAAGATCGCCTCGCAGGCAAGCGCCGTCAGCGGCGTCTTTTCCGACGGTTTCCACACCACCGCGTCGCCGCAGACGAAGGCCAGCGCCGAGTTCCAAGACCAAACGGCAACCGGGAAATTGAAGGCCGAGATCACCCCGACGACGCCGAGCGGATGCCAGGTCTCCATCATGCGGTGTCCGGGGCGCTCGGTGGCGATGGTGAGGCCATAGAGTTGCCGGGAAAGGCCGACGGCGAAATCGCAGATGTCGATCATCTCCTGGACTTCGCCCAGCCCCTCGGACGGGATCTTGCCGACCTCGATCGACACCAGCCGGCCAAGCTCGTCCTTACGCGCGCGCAGCTCCTCGCCGAGCAGGCGCACCAGCTCGCCGCGCTTTGGCCCCGGCACCAGCCGCCAGGCCTGGAAGGCCTTATGCGCGGCATCGATGGCCTTGCCGGCGTCGGCGGCCGAGATCGACTTCAGCGCCGCGATCTGTTCGCCCGTCACCGGGCTGCGCACGATCAGGTCGCCCCCCGAAAGCGCATCCCCGGCGACGCCCAGTTTCTCAAGAAGTGAAGCGGTTTCCTTCGCTAACGTCATTTTTGTCCCTTTCATATCCCGCCGCTCATAGGGCGGGCGTGGAAGCTATGCGCCACGTCCGTGCCGTTGGACACAGCCGGGCGCTTTCATGGCGTGGCATTACGCGTCTCGGGGGAAAACCGCTACCCCGGCATGGTCCAAGGCCGGATTGCGAAATTGGGCCAGACGGCGAAGCCGGATCAGCGCGCTTTTTGGAAGGAAGACTTCTCAGTGCTTTCCTTGATCAGCCGGTCGATATGCATGCGGATATGCGCCGCCTCGGCCGCGGTGTTGGCCAGCGCGATGGCGCGGTCGAAGGCGACACGCGCCTCGTCATTGCGCCCAAGCTGCATCAGCAGCCCGCCCCTCAGCCCGAAGAAGTGGAAATAGCCCGACAGCCGCTCTTCCAGCGGCTCGATCATGGCAAGTGCGGCTTCCGGGCCGCGCACCTTGCTGACCGCGACGGCGCGGTTGAGCGTTACCACCGGCGATGGCTGCATCTGCTCCAGCAGACCGTAGAGCAGGTCGATCTCGGTCCAGTCGGTATCCTCGGCCGTCGCCGCCCGCGCATGCAGCGCCGCGATCGCCGCCTGCACCTGATAAGGGCCGGGCTTGCGGTGGCGCAGCGCCTTGTCGACCAGTGCCAAGCCCTCGTCGATCATCTTGCGGCTCCAGAGCGAGCGGTCCTGGTCCTCGAGCAGCACGATCTCGCCGTCTTCGTCGAAACGCGCCGGTGCCCGCGCATGCTGGAGAAGCAGCAGCGCCGTCAGCCCCATGATTTCAGGTTCCTGCTGGAACAGCCTGAGCAGCAGCCGGGCGAGCCGGATCGCCTCCTCGCACAGCGGCGCGCGAGCCGGCGCCTCGCCGCCATTGCTCGAATAGCCCTCGTTGAAGATCAGATAGACCATTGCGGAGACTGCGGCGAGCCGCTCCGAGCGCTCAACCGCGCCCGGCGTCTCGAACGGCACGCCGGCATCGGCAATGCGCGCCTTGGCGCGGGTGATGCGCTGTTCCATGGCGCTCTCGCCGACGAGAAAGGCGCGCGCGATCTGCTTGACGGTGAGGCCGGACACGATGCGCAGCGCCACCGCGATCTGCTGCGTCGCCGGCAAATCCGGATGGCAGCAGATGAACAGAAGCCGCAGGATATCGTCGCGATAATGCGCACCGTCCAGCCGCTCGGCCATATCGCCTTCGGCATCCTCGAGATCGGAAATCTGGTCCTCTTCCGGCATCGGCGCCTGCTTGGCGCGCTTGCGCACGGCGTCGATGCCGCTGTTGCGTCCAACGAAGATCAGCCAAGCCGCGGGATCGCGTGGCGGCCCGTTCTTCGGCCAGTTGTTGAGCGCCCTCAGGCACGCGTCCTGGAAAGCCTCTTCCGCGGCGTCGAGGTCGCGGAAGTAGCGCAGCAGCGCGCCCATCGCCTGCGGGCGGGCATTGCTGATCGCGGCGTTTATCCAGGCGAGTTCCGTCATACCGCGACCTTTGTCGGATTGAAGACCGAAACCGGCCGGATCTCGTAGGAACCGCCGCTCGGATTGACTTCGGAAAGCTCGCGCGCGAATTCGACGGCTTCGTCGAGATCGTTGCATTCGAGCGTGTAGAAGCCGAGGAATTGTTCCTTGGTCTCGGCGAACGGACCGTCGAGCACGATCGATTCCCCTTTGACCTTTCGCAGCGTCGTGGCCGCCGTCGTCGGCAACAGGCGCGCCACCGGCCCCAGCCGGCCCGCCTTGGCGTATTTGTCCTGCACGTTGAGGAGCTTTGCCATGACCTCGTCGTCCTGTTCCTTGCTCCAGGAGCAAACGACGTCTTCGGAGGCGTAGCAGAGGATGGCGTAAAGCATGGCAGGTCCTTTCCGTATCAAAGGACGCGACACTAGGACCCTTCCCGACACCAGGTCGATAAAAAAATTTATCGAGGGATCACTGACTTGACGATCTCCGCAACCGCCTGTCAGGCGCCGCGCGCCTGCAGCCATCTGAGCACCAGCGTTTCTTCCTCGTCGAGGCCGGGTATGACGCGCTTGTGCTTATTGGCTTCGGCCATTTCGTCGAGCAGGCGCCCGTTGCTCCACGCTTCGAACACCAGCGGGTGGATGTAGCATTTGCGACAGACGGCACGGGTGTTGCCCAACCGCTCGGCGACCTTGTCGACGACGCTGTTTGTCACCCGTTTCCGCAGCGCTTGGCTTTCCGGCAGTTCGGTCTGCGCAAACAGCGAAGCGGCGTGGATGGTGCCGCCCCAGGTGCGGAAATGTCTTGAGCTGAATTCGGCGCCGGAGGCCTCGCGAATATAGCGGTTGACGTCCTCCGAGCGCACCGGCCGCCGGTCGCCGTCCTCGTCGAGATATTGGAACAGCTTCTGTCCGGGCAGGTCCTGGGCGCCGCGCACGACCTTGGCGATGCGGCGATCGGCCAGCTTCAGCTTCCATTCCTTGCCTGACTTGCCCTTGAAGGCGAAGCGTAGGCTGGAGCCCGTGATCTCGACATGGCGGTCACGCAGCGTGGTCAGTCCGAAACTCTTGTTGTCGCGCGCATAGGCCGCGTTGCCTATCCGGATCATGGTGTTGTCGAGCAACCAGACCACCGAGGCGACGACGCGCTCCATCGGCAGCCCGTGGCGGCGCAGATCGGCATCGATCTGCCGCCTGAGGGCAGGCAGGCTTTGCGCGAAGGCGACGAGGCTGGAATATTTGACGCCGTCGCGTTCCTCGGTCCATTGCGGATGATAGCGGTACTGCTTGCGGCCCCGCTGATCCCGGCCTGTCGCCTGGATGTGGCCGTCCGGATCGGGTGATATCCATACATCCGTCCAGGCCGGCGGAATGACGATCGCCTTGATGCGGGCAAGTGTCTCCCCGCTGACCTTGCGCCCGTTCGGACCGACATAGGAAAATCCCTTGCCTTTTCTCAATCGTCGGACGCCGGGATCGGTGTCGCTGACATAGCTGAGCGACGCGCGCTCGGCCGAATCCTGCGCACCGTCTTTCCGGCTTCGGTCCTCGCCTGCCGGCCGGTCGACGCAGGATCGCGATTGTTGCAGCATGATGGCTCCACGGAAGTTCCCGTAGATAAGCCGCGTAACCGGCGGCTGGTTCCGAAACAGCTTTCAGTCCCGCCGCATGGCGGAGAGATCCGCCATCCAGAGCCCGCCGTCGTCGGCATGAGCGGGAACGTACTCTCGCCCGGCCGGCACGGCCTCGAGAACCATTCCCGACTCGTCCGCCAGATAGTCGTAGCCGATCTGCTGCAGCCGGCGATCCGGGTCGAGGCAATTGTAGAGGTCGCGACGCGCTGCGCGCCGCTTTGGCTCGATCATCTTCAAATGATAAAGATTGAGACCGCTATCCTCGAGCCTGAAGCCGATATCGTCGGGAAACCAGGCGCCGTGCAGTTCTTTCGATCGATAACGGTCAGGGGGATAGGCGGCAAAAAGCCTGTGCTGCATCTTCTGGCCCCAGCGACCGTCGATCCTGTAGCTGGCCGGCGTATACAGCTCCCGACAGCGGAACCCCCAGGCGATGCGCCTGGACCCGCTGGTCAGGCGGCCGATCCGGCCGGCAACGGCTTGTTCCAGCCTTTCATCAGGATCCATGGCCAGAACCCAATCGGCGCCGGCCTCATGGGCCGCGGCGATAAGCGCACGCCGCCTCTGCGGCTCGCTGCTGAAAAGCCCCTCCGAGGCGCGGTCGTCATAGGCGATCCAGCCGTCGACGACAGGCTCGAGATTGGCGATAAGGTCGGGCACGAGATGCTGATCGTAGCGGTAGCTGAAAACGGCGACGATTTTGCGCTGTGACCAAAACCATCGGCCGCGCCGCCGGCGCGGCGGCTTCATCTCGATGGTGATCATCGCCGGTCCTCCGTCGTGTCGCCATGCCGGGCGCCGGCGGACGCCCCCAGCGATTTGGCGAACAATGCCAGCCACACGATCGGCAGCGACAGCCTTGCGAAGGTCCTGTCCTTGCCTGACAACCCCTCCTTGATCAGCTTGCCTACATTGCGCCGGTCGCGGAACACCTTTCGGAACGGACGCATCGGTTTTCCGGTGTCGAGGGACCGGAGATAGGCGCCATAGCGGCGCCCGCGGCGATACTGGTCGGCAAGCAAGCCGGACAAGCTCATCTCGTTGCGGTGAACGGTCAGGACCCTCGGTTCCCAGACCGGCCGCAGAGCCTCCGGCAGTCTGGCCATGAATTCGGTGTCTTCTCCGGACTTCAGCCCCTCGTCGAACGCTCCATATCGCTCGAACAGCTTCCGGTCGAACGAAACCCCGTAGCACTGCGCCTTCCCGGCCGGGAGACCGGGCAGGCGTCGCATATAGGTGACGAGATGCGCCGCGCAGGCGACTAGATTGCGCGGATGGCTGTTGAGGACGGCGCTCGCCACAGCCGCGGCGCCCTCCCGGTGACGCTGCAGCCGGATTTCGGCCCATTGCGGACAGGCCAGGCAATCATCCGCGAGAAAGGCGATGAACGGAGCCTGCGTTGCAGCGATGCCGCGATTTCGCGCGGCCCCGGCAAACAACCGCTCCTCGACATCGATGACAGTTACGCCGATGCCGCAATCGGCAAGCAGCGACATGGCGTTGCCGCCGCCGGAATTCACCACCACGATCTCGAGCGGAACATTCTGGTCGAGCACCGACCTTACCGCAGCCGCCAGTGAGGCGGGTGCCTGCAAACCAATCACCACGACCGCGAGATCCGGCCTTGCGGCCATCAGGCGCGTTGCAATTGGGCGGCCGGCGCCGAGAACCGGCGCCGCAACGCGATCTTCAGCCGATAGCGCATGCACCGCCAGACAGCCGCGCCCGTCCGTGGCGCAGCTTCGGCCACGCCGAGGAATCTTCCCGCCATATCGAAATCACCGCGCGCATAATGAACGCGCGCGATCTTCAAGGCGACGAGGCCTTCCCTGGTCTTGAGCGACCGCTCCGCGATGCCGCAGGACCGGAGCCGGCGCAGCGCCAGACGCCATTCGAGAAAGCAAGCGGCGGGCCTGATCGTGAAACGGTCGTCGGAACGCTCCGCCGAGACGAAATAGATGAAGATCGGTCGTGTCAGGACCGCAAGCGAGGCTTTGGCCATCAGGCGCGCCCAAAACAGCGTGTCCTCGTCATAGGCGAGCCCGGTGGGGAACCTCGTGTCGCCGACAACCCGCCGCGACACCAGCGCGCTGCCGACTGCGATCGACCGTATCCGCCCTTCGAGATAGGCGCAGGCATTGGCCGGTCCGCTTGCCATGTAGCCGCCCGGCAGCTTGGTCGACCGCTCCTCGCCGCTGACCTGTCGGCGGTAGGCGCCGACCACCATGTCTGCTCCTCGATCCCCTACGGCCTTGGCCAGCAGTGCGCGCAGGCCGCCTTCCAGATGAATATCGTCGGCATCGATCAGATAGATCCATGGAAAGCGGGCCTGCTCCAGAGCCAGATTCCTAGAGCCGCCGGCGTCACGGCAGCTCGATTTGACGACGCGCAGCGGCAACCCGCACCGTAACGACAAATCCGAGGCGACGGCCGCGGTGGCGTCGGACGACGAATCGTCAACCAGCAGCACCTCGCCGATAACTTCTTTTTCCGAAACCAGTGAAGCGAGCGTCCGGGCAATCGTCCGAGCCGCATCATGTGCTGGTATGATGACGCTTACCGCTTCCAAATCTGTCTCCGCGCGCCATACCCACGCAGGCGCGCGCCCCCATCAATCCCGTGCCCAGGATACCGACGGCAGGCGCATTTGAGAAGCGCCCGCGGGCAATCGGGTTGTCGTTACACCTTTTCGACGACGACCGGAATGACGTCGACCGCTTGCTCGCCGACCTGGCCGCCGGTGGTCTTCAACACGCCGACGATCGGCGCAACGTCGGAATAGTCGCGGCCGTAGCCGACCGTGATATGGTCGTTGCTCGCCCGCATGCCGTTGGTCGGGTCGAACTCCTGCCACCCGGCATCGCGTCCGCACCAGGCCTTGACCCAGGCATGCATGGCATCGGCGCCCTCGAGCCGAGGCTTGCCCTTGGGTGGGATCGTGCGCAAAAAACCGCTGACATAACCGGCGGGAATGCCAAGCCCGCGCAGGCCGGCAATCATGATATGCGAGAAATCCTGGCAGACGCCGCGTTTCAGCGCGAAGGCGTCGCTTGCCCGCGTCTGCACCGTGGTTGCCTTGCCGTCATAGGTGAAATCGCGATGGATGCGGTTGCAGAGATCGGCCGCTGTTGCCACCGCCGAGCCAGCCAGGCTTTCCCGCGCATAGGCCGTGATCGCCGCATCGATGCCGGCATGGTCGCTGGCGGCGAGGAAATGATGCGGCGCGGACGGCAATAGCGAGCGTACCAGATCGAGCTCCGACCTCAGCCCGCTTATATCGGGCGAGACATCGAGACCTGGCTCGGGCCGCGAGACAGACACGCGCGCGCTCATGCGGATGTCGAGCGTCTCATGCGCGTCGCGAAAAGCGATCGAGGTGACGTTGTTCCCGAAGAAATCGGAAAAATCGGCACGCTCGGCCGGCGACGGCTGGAACGACAGCGAGGCGGCGATCACGCGCTGCACTCCGGCGATCGTCTGCGGCATGACGCGCACCTGGTGCCGTCCGCCACCGGCGGCAGCGGCGTAGTCGTAATGCAAATGGAGTTTGATGTCGTAGAGCATTAGGGCAATTCCAGCAAAAAAGCGCAGCCGTTGGGCTCGGCGGCTTCGCCGTAGCCTTGCGTCCGGAATTGCGCAAAAACAGAGAGATAGAGCATTGAAGGCGATCCTTTTCGCTGGAAACGCTCTAACCGAAATAGGCCTTGGAGAGGCTGTTGTAGAGATCGCCTATCTGGCCGGCGAGGTCGTCGAGCGCCTTGGCGCTCATGTCCGACGGCTCCATGACGGCTATTGCCGTGTTGAGCCGCAGTATCTCCTTGGCGGCGGGTGACATGTGCCCCTCGCCGCCGATCGAAGGCAGCATGCCGATCTCGGCCTTCAGCCGCTCGAGCTGGAACAGGATCGAGCGAGGATTGAGCGGGTCGAGCGCAAGCAGGTCGATCACCGTGCGCCGCCCGGCCTGCACCGGATATTGCCGGCGATGGGTCATGACGCTGTCGCCGATCTCCAGCATCATGTCCAGCGCCCCTTCCGGCGCCTCATTCCTTGTCAGCTGGCTGAGCGTGCGGGCGATCTGGATGCCGCGTTCCAGCCTGCGGCCGATCTCCAGGAAGCGCCAGCCGGTGAAGCGGTACATGTTCTCGTGCAGCAGGCCGGAAAAGCCGGCAAGCTTGCGCAGCATCACCGTCATCGCCCGCGTCGCGTCGTCTCCGGGCGCGACCGTCTCCGCGAATTTGTGGATGGTCTTGGACAGATCCTTCAGCGCCAGCCAGCCATCGGGAGAGAAGCGGTCGCGAATCTGGCCGGCGCTGTAGACCGCGCTGTCCAAAGTGCCGATCAACCCCGGTGGTATCGCCGTTTCGACGTCGATGCCGAACGGTTGCAGATAGTCCCTGATATCGGCGAGCAGCGGCATATCCGGATCGGACGTCTCGGCAAGCCGCACGTGATAGGCGCGCAGCACGCGCACCGTGTCTTCGGAGCGCTCGATATAGCGTCCGAGCCAGGTCAGGTTCTCGGCCGCGCGGCTGGGCAGGCTGCCCGGCATGGTGCGGGTGAAGCCGTCATGCTCCTGCGGCAACAATGTCTCGCGCTCGACCGGCCTGTCGCTCACCACCCAGACATCCGCCGCCTGGCCGCCGCGCTGCATGGCAATCGCCGTCGGGTCGAGCGAAAATCCGACACGGGCGAAGCCGCCGGGCATCACCGTCCAGCCTTCCGGCGTGCGCGCCAGATAGACGCGCAGGCTGGCAGGCCGCGGCTCCAGCAAGCCGTCGACGAACACCGGCGTGGTCGACAGCGTCACGGCTTCCTGGCCGACGAAGCCGGCGCCGTCCGCCTCGATGCGCGCGATGAGCTCGGCCCGCTCGCCGGCCGAAAGGGACGATCCGAGCCGGGTCGCGCCATCGTCCTCGAAGGCAAGCCGGGTCGAGAGCGCCGGGCCGACCACCATGCGGTCGATATTGGCCAGCACATGCGCGCGCTCCGCCTCTTGCCCGCACCACCAGGTGGCGATGCTCGGCAGCTTGAGATTGTCACCTTGCAGTTCTCGCGCGATCCTGGGCAGGAACGACAGCAATGCCCGCGTCTCCATCAGGCCCGAACCCAGCGCATTGACGGCCGATACGGAGCCGCGCCGGATTGCCTCGACCAATCCCGGTGTGCCGATCTGCGAGTCCGGCCTGAGCTCCAGCGGATCGGCGAAAGCGGCATCGAGCCTCCGCCACAGGACGCCGATCGGCATCAGGCCGGAAACGGTTCGCACCATCAGCCTGCCGCCGGAAACGGTCAGGTCCTCGCCCTCGAGCAGCATGATGCCCAGATAGCGGGCGATATAGGCGTGCTCGTAATAGGTTTCGTTGAGCGGTCCCGGCGTCAGGATGGCGACGCGGCCGCCCGACTCCCTTGCCATAGCGTTCAGCGCGTCGCGGAAGCGGCGGAAAAAGCCGGCAAGCCGATGCACATGCATCTCGCCATAGATATCCGACAGCGCACGCGTTGTGGCGACGCGGTTCTCCAGCGCGAAGCCTGCGCCCGACGGCGCCTGGGTGCGATCGCCCAGCATCCACCAGCGGCCGTCCGGGCCACGGCCGAGCTCGAAGGCGACCATATGCAGAAAATGCCCGTTGGCCGGCCGGACGCCGGCTATCGGGCGCAGATATTCCGGGCTGGCTGCAATCAGGCCGGCCGGCAGAATGCCTTTCTCGACCAACCGGTTCGGCCCGTAAATGTCGGACAGGATCGCCTCGAACAGGTCGGCGCGCTGGACGAGGCCGGCGCTGATCTCGGCCCATTCCTGCTCGTCGATCAGCAGCGGGACATGCGCGAGCGGCCACTCCCGCTCATTGGCGCCAGCCTGCTCATAGACACGGTAATAGACGCCGGCATCGCGCAGATACTGGTCGGCGCGGGCAAACCGCTGCCCGAGCCGATCCGCCCCGAGATCGTCGAGCGCGTCGATGAAGGAGCGCCAGGCCGGGCGCGGGCTGCCGGCCGCGTCGACCATCTCGTCGACGACGCCTTCGATCGGTCGGTAGCGTTCCAGCAGGCTCGGCGCCCGCGGCCTACCGCCCGCCCGTCTCTGATTCCCCTTGGCCATTGTCGATCAGAATCTCGCCGGCTGCCTGAGGTCAAGGGTCATGGGGAACTCTTCAGCAGCTTCTTCGTCACGCAGCACATAGCCGCCCGGCGTGTGGCCGCGCGGTTCGAACCGGGCAAGCCGTCGCGCCTCGGCCTCGTTGCCGTTGACTGGGAAGGTGTCGTAGTTGCGGCCGCCCGGATGCGCGACATGGTAGACGCAGCCGCCGACCGAGCGGCCCGACCAGCGGTCATAGATGTCGAAGACCAGCGGCGTGTTGACCGGCAGCGCCGGATGCAGGCCCGACGCCGGCTGCCAGGCCTTGAAGCGAACGCCGGCCACCGCGATCTCGCGATTGTCGGTGACCTTCATCGGCACGAGGCGGCCGTTGCAGAAGATGGCGTGACGCTCCGGATTGAGGCCTTCGGTTCGCACCTGCAGCCGCTCGACCGAGGAATCGACGAAGCGGACCGTGCCGCCGATAGCGCCCTGCTCGCCCATCACATGCCACGGCTCCAGCGCCTGCCTCAACTCCAGCTTGACGCCGGCATGTTGGACCTCGCCGCAGAACGGGAAACGGAATTCGAGCTGGGCGGCGAACCATTCGGGGCGGAAGTCGAAGCCGTTGAGCTTCATATCCTCCAGCACGTCGAGGAAATCCGCCCAGACGTAGTGCGGCAGCATGAAACGGTCGTGCAGCGAGGTGCCCCAGCGCACGAAGCGGCCGTCGAGCGGGTTCTTCCAGGCGCGGGCGACGATCGCGCGGACCAGCAATTGCTGCGCGAGGCTCATGCGCGCATTGGGCGGCATCTCGAAGCCGCGGAACTCGACCAGCCCGAGCCGGCCGGTCGGGCCATCCGGCGAGAACAGTTTGTCGATGCAGATTTCCGAACGGTGCGTGTTGCCGGTCACGTCGGTCAAGAGATTGCGGAACAGCCGGTCGACTAGCCACGGCAAGGGCGCCTCGCCCTTGTCAGGATGCGGCACCTGCGCCAGCGCGATCTCGAGCTCATAGAGCGAATCGTGCCGCGCCTCGTCGATGCGCGGCGCCTGGCTGGTCGGGCCGATGAACAGGCCCGAAAACAGGTAGGACAGGGACGGATGCCGCTGCCATTGCAGCACCAGGCTCTTCAGAAGGTCCGGCCGGCGCAGGAACGGGCTGTCATTGGGCGTCGCGCCGCCGACCACGACATGATTGCCGCCGCCGGTGCCGGTGTGGCGACCATCGATCATGAATTTGTCGGTACCGAGCCGCGACTGCCGCGCTTCCTCGTAGATAGCCGTGGTGGTGGCAACGCATGCCTGCCAGTTGGCGGCCGGATGGATGTTGACCTCGATCACGCCGGGATCGGGCGCGACGCGGATGACGTTGAGGCGCGGGTCGTGCGGCGGAGCATAGCCCTCGATATGCACCGGCAACCCGATGGCCTTGGCAGCATTTTCCGCCGCCGCCACCAGTTCGAGATAATCCTCCAGCGCCTCGACCGGCGGCATGAACACGCAGAGCCTGCCGTCGCGCGGCTCGACGGTGAGTGCGGTCCGCACCGCGCCGCCGATCTCGGTCAGTCGCTGCTCGACCCGCTCCTGCTGGGCCGTGGCGGCAGTGAAGGAGGCCTCAGCCTGCTGACGCGCCGTTTCGTCCGCGCCGCCGGCCGGAGCTTCCGGCAGGATTTCGGCGCGCGCCGGCAGCGGGCCACGCGGCACTGAGGGGTCGACGGGCACGATGTAAGGGAATTGCGCCGGCGGAACATAGGGCAACGTACCGAGCGGCAAGCGGTAGCCGACTGGAGAGTCGCCCGGCACCAGAAACAGGCGCCCGCGCCTGGTCTTCCATTTTTCCGAGCGCCAGCGCTGTCCAGCGGCCTGGCTGTTCCAGCGCTGCACCGGCAGCACATAGCCTGACGGCTTGGTCAGGCCGCGCTCGAACACGCGCGCCATGCGGCTGCGCTCTTCCGGGTCCTCCAGCTTCGAATTGGACGGATCGACATTGTCCGGCAGCTTGCCTTCCTTGAGCAGCCACTCGCCCGGATCCTCATAGGCCTCGCCGACCATCGCCTTGTCGATGCCGAGCTCGCCGGCGATCGCCGTGAGCAGGCTTTCGGCCTGTTCGGGTCCGATGGCGGCGCTGCTCGTCTCGCGCGCGATCAGCGACGGATCGCGCCAGATCGGCTCGCCATCGGTGCGCCAGTAGAGCGAAAAGGTCCAGCGTGGCAGGCTCTCGCCCGGATACCACTTGCCCTGGCCGTAATGCAGGAAGCCGCCCGGCGCAAAGCGCTCGCGCAGCCGGCGGATGAGCTGGTCCGCCTTGTCGCGTTTGGTCGGACCGACGGCCGCCGTGTTCCATTCCGCGGATTCGAAATCGTCGATCGACACGAACGTCGGCTCGCCGCCCATGGTGAGCCGCACGTCGCCGTCTTTCAGCACCGCGTCGACCTTTTCGCCCAGTCGATCGAGCGCCTCCCAACTTTCGTCCGAAAATGGCTTGGTGATGCGCGGATGCTCGGCGATGCGGTCGACCCGCATGTCGAAGTTGAAATCGACATTGGCGAAGCTCGCCATGCCTGAGATCGGCGCGGCATTGCGGAAATGCGGCGTCGCGGCAAGCGGCACATGGCTTTCGCCGGTGAGCAGGCCGGAGGTCGGGTCGAAGCCGATCCAGCCGGCGCCCGGAATATAGACCTCGCACCAGGCATGCAGGTCGGTGAAGTCGACAGCGGTTCCCGGCGGTCCGTCGAGCGAGACGAGATCCGGCTTCAACTGGATCAGATAGCCGGAGACGAAGCGCGCGGCGACGCCCAGATTGCGCAGGATCTGCACCAACAGCCAGCTCGAATCCCGGCACGAGCCCTTGCCGGCGGCCAATGTCTCCTCGGGCGAATAAACACCCGTCTCCATGCGCACGATATAGGCGATCTCGCGCTGCAGCCTTGCATTGAGGTCGACGAGGAAATTGACGGTGTTTGTCGGGCTGCGGCCGATCGTCCGAAGGAATGCCGTCAACAGCGGCCCGGCGGGCTCCGGCGCCCGGTAGATGGCGAGGTCTTCCCTGATCTCCTCCGGGTAGTCGAACGGGAAAGTCTCGGCGCTCTCCTCGACGAAGAAGTCGAACGGGTTATAGACCGTCATGTCGGCGACGAGGTCGACCTCGATCTTTAATTCCGTCACCGGCTCCGGGAAGACGAAGCGGGCGAGGAAGTTGCCGTAGGGATCCTGCTGCAGGTTGACGAAGTGGTTTGCCGGCTCGACCTTCAGCGAATGGCTGAGCACCTTGGTGCGAGAATGCGGCGCCGGCTGCAGCCTGATCACCTGGGGACCGAGCACCACCGGCCGGTCATATTTGTAATGGGTCAGGTGATGAACGGCTGCCTGAATTGCCATGGTGCCCCGGAGTTCGGCGTTTCAATTCGCCGAACCCTGACATAGATGCTGGCCATTCTCCAAGCAGAGATGTTGCGCTGCACCTAATTTAAGCAGCCTTGCCGGCTTAGAAAAACGCCTGGATCCCCGTCTGCGCCCGCCCGAGGATCAGCGCATGCACGTCATGCGTGCCCTCATAGGTGTTGACCGTCTCCAGGTTCTGCGCGTGGCGCATCACGTGATAGCCGATCTGGATGCCGTTGCCGCCATGCATGTCGCGGGCCTGGCGGGCGATGTCGAGCGCTTTGCCGCAATTGTTGCGCTTGACGATCGAGATCATCTCCGGCGCCATCTTGCCTTCGTCCATCAGCCGGCCGACGCGCAGCGAGCCCTGCAGTCCAAGCGCGATCTCGGTCTGCATGTCCGCGAGCTTCTTCTGGAACAGCTGCGTGCCGGCGAGCGGCTTGCCGAACTGTTTTCTGTCCAGGCCATACTGCCGCGCGCGATGCCAGCAATCCTCGGCCGCGCCCATCGCGCCCCAGGAAATGCCGTAGCGAGCCCGGTTGAGGCAGCCGAACGGACCGCCGAGGCCCTTGGCATTGGGCAGCAACGCGTCTTCACCGACTTCCACGCCTTCCAGCACCACCTCGCCGGTAATCGACGCCCGCAACGACAACTTGCCGCCGATCTTCGGGGCTGACAGTCCCTTCATGCCCTTTTCCAGCACAAAGCCGCGGATCTCATCCTTGCCGCTATCGCCCTTCAGCTTCGCCCAGACGACGAACACATCCGCGATCGGCGCATTCGAGATCCACATCTTGGAGCCGGAGAGTCTGTAGCCGTTCGCGGTCTTCTCGGCGCGCGTCTTCATCCCGCCCGGATCGGAGCCGGCATCCGGCTCGGTGAGTCCGAAACAGCCGATCCATTCGCCCGATGCCAGCTTCGGCAGGTATTTCTTGCGCTGCGCTTCCGAGCCATAGGCATGGATCGGATACATGACCAGCGAGGACTGCACGCTCATCATCGAGCGATAGCCGCTATCGATACGTTCAACTTCCCGCGCCACCAGCCCGTAGGTCACATATCCGGCGCCAAGCCCGCCATATTCTTCCGGAATGGTGATGCCGAGCAGGCCCGCTTCGCCCATCTCGCGGAAGATCGACGGGTCGGTCTTCTCGTCGGCATAGGCTTCCTCGATGCGCGGCGCCAGCTTGTCGGCGGCGAAGGCGGCAGCGCCGTCGCGCACCATGCGCTCGTCCTCGGAAAGCTGGTCCTCGATCAGGAAAGGATCGTTCCACACGAAGGCGTTCTTCTCGGCGGCCATGGCCTCGATCTCCCGACATATTGTTGAGGTGGCCGGCTTATCGGACTCCGCGTGCAAAAAATCAAACGAAATTGCATCACGGATCGATGAGCGTTAGTAATGGATCATGAATGTCCAGCGCCGCCTTCTACCCAACACCGCCGCCCTCGCCGCCTTCGAAGCGGTTGCGCGTCTCGGCTCCTTCACCGCCGCCGCGCGTGAGCTCGACCTGACGCAAGGGGCTGTCAGCAGGCAGATCAGCCTCTTAGAAGAGCAATTCGGTCGCCGGCTGTTCGAACGCGACAGCCGCAACGTCCGGCTGTCGCCGCCCGGCGAGATCTATGCCGAAGCGGTGCGCTCGGCGCTTGGCCAATTGCGTGATGCGGCGCTTGGATTGATGAGCAATCGGCATAGTGGCGTTCTCAACCTGGCCATCCTGCCGACCTTCGGCACACGCTGGCTGATGCCGCTGATCCCGGATTTCGTCGCCCGCCATCCCGATATCACCATCAACTTCGCCACCCGCATCGGACGCTTCAACTTCGCCCGCGAGCGGCTGGATGCCGCGATCCATCACGGCATGCCCGACTGGCCGGACGCCGATTGCACGCTCTTGATGCGCGAGACCGTGATGCCGGTGGCTTCGCCCAAATTCCTCGCCACCCGCGCCATCGTGACGCCGTCCGATATCAGCCGCCTGCCGCTGCTGCACATGGCGACCCGCCCCGGCGCCTGGAGCGAATGGTTCGAGCATCAGGGGCTTGAGGCCCCGACCGGGCCCGGCATGCAGTTCGAGCAGTTCGGCACGGTCGCGCAGGCTTGCATGGCCGGCCTCGGCGTGGCGCTGCTGCCGGAAATCCTGATTGCCGGCGAATTGCAGCGCGGCCAGCTGGTGCCGGCGCCGGGCACGCCGATGCAAAGCCACAGCGCCTATTACCTCGTCGTGCCGCACGACAAGCGCGGCCACCCGCCGGTCGCCAGCTTTCGCGACTGGCTGCTGGGCCAGATCGGCAAGGAGCCAGCAGTGCTCGCGTGGTAGCTATTTGCGCTTCATCGCCTCGGCGAGCGCCGCACCGAGCGCGCCCTGCGACGGCCGCTCCGGCTGGCGCTGCGGCGCTGGCGAGCGCGGCGCCGGCTTGCTGCCGCCGTGATCGCGCTGGCCGCCACGGGGCGCCCCGCCCTCGCCGCCATCCTTGCGCATCGACAGGCCGATGCGCTTGCGCTTGATGTCGACATCGACGACCCGCACCTTCACGACATCGCCGGCCTTCACCACTTCATGCGCGTCCTTGATGAAGCGGTCGGCCAGCTGCGAGACATGCACCAGCCCATCCTGGTGCACGCCAATATCGACGAAAGCGCCGAAGGCGGCGACATTGGTAACTGTGCCTTCGAGCAGCATGCCCGGCTTCAAATCCTTGATGTCGTCGACACCCTCGGCAAAGGTCGCCGTCTTGAAGCCGGGGCGCGGGTCGCGTCCGGGTTTTTCCAGCTCGGCGATGATGTCGCGCACAGTCGGCAGGCCGAAACGCTCGTCGACGAAGACGCGCGGGTCGAGCGCCTTCAGCGCGGCGCTGTCCCCCATCAGCGCGCGCACGTCGCGGCCGCAAGCGGCGACGATCTTCTTGGCCACACCATAGGCTTCCGGATGCACCGATGACGCGTCGAGCGGCTCTGTCCCGTTCGGTATGCGCAGAAAACCGGCGCTTTGCTCGAACGCGCGCGGCCCGAGCCGCGCCACCTTGAGCAGGTCCTTGCGGGTGGCAAACGGCCCGGCCGCGTCGCGATGCGCAACGATCGCCTCGGCGAGCGACGGCCCAAGACCCGACACGCGCGCCAAAAGCGGCGCCGAGGCCGTGTTGAGGTCGACACCGACAGCGTTCACCGCATCCTCGACCACCGCCTCCAGCGAACGGCCGAGCCGGTATTGGTCGACATCATGCTGGTACTGCCCGACGCCGATCGATTTCGGCTCGATCTTGACCAGCTCGGCCAACGGATCCTGCAGGCGCCTCGCGATCGACACCGCGCCGCGCAGCGAGACATCGAGGCCCGGGAATTCCGCCGCTGCCGTCGCCGAGGCCGAATAGACTGAGGCACCAGCCTCGCTGACGATCACCTTGAGAGGCTTCGGCCCGGCACCTGCCGGCAGGTCCGAAAGCATGTCGGCAACCAGCTTCTCGGTCTCGCGGCTGCCGGTACCGTTGCCGATCGAGATCAGCTCGACCTTGTGCTGGCGGATGAGGGCGGCGAGCTCGGCCTGCGTGCCGCGCACATCGTTCCTTGGCGGGAACGGATAGACGGTGGTGGTCGCCACCAGCTTGCCGGTGCCGTCGACCACCGCCACCTTGACGCCGGTGCGGATGCCTGGATCGAGCCCCATGGTCGGCCGCGAGCCGGCGGGCGCGGCCAGCAGCAGGTCCTTCAGGTTGCGGGCAAAGACATGGATCGCTTCTTCCTCGGCCCGCTCGCGCAGGTCGCGCATCAGGTCGAGCGTCAGATGCAGCGACAGTTTTATCCGCCAGGTCCAACCGGCTACCTCCATCAGCCATTTATCGCCGGGCAGCGTCGCGCCGATCGCATAGGCGTTGGCGATCATGCGCTCGACCGGCTTCACCGGCGATTGATCGTCGGCATCGACCTCGATGTCGAGCGACAGCACCTCTTCATTGCGGCCGCGCAGCATGGCCAGGGCACGGTGGCTGGGCACGCCTGCCCAGCGCTCGACATGGTCGAAATAGTCGGAGAATTTCGCGCCGGCCTCCTGCTTGCCGTCAACGACCCGAGCGCGCAGGAAGGCGCGTTCCTTCATATAGGCGCGCAGCTTGCCGACCAGATCCGCATTTTCGGCGAACTGCTCCGACAGGATGTCGCGTGCGCCTTCGAGCGCGGCCTTGGTGTCGGCCACCTCGTCCGTGACATAGGCGAGCGCAAGCTCGGCCGGAATTTTCGAGCGATCGGCGAGGATCGCCTCTGCGAGCGGCCCAAGCCCACGCTCCTTGGCGATTTCGGCCTTGGTGCGCCGCTTCGGCTTGTAGGGCAGATAGATGTCCTCGAGCTCCGCCTTTGTGGCGGCCGCCCCGATCTTGGCTTCCAGCTCCTCGGTAAGCTTGCCCTGCTCGCGGATGGAGCTGACGATGGTCTCGCGCCGCGCATCGAGCTCACGCAGATAGGCGAGCCGCTCGGAAAGGTAGCGCAATTGGGTGTCGTCGAGCCCGCCGGTGACTTCCTTGCGGTAACGCGCGACGAAGGGGACTGTCGCGCCTTCGTCGAGCAGCCCGATTGCCGCCGCTGCCTGTTCCGGCCGCGCGCCGATCTCGGCCGCGATGATTGCTGCGATGCGCTTGATGTCCGATGCCATGCTGGTCCCTGCGGAAAAGAGCGGCGACCATAGGACGGGAGAACCGCTGCGCCAACCGCAAGGGTTTCGTCACGCGCCGAAGGTCCACAGAAAACAGCTGTTGGAACCAGCCTCTGACCGGCTCAAACCATGCCGCTCAACGCTTCGAAGAACGCCACGATGTCCCCATCCAGCTTGTCGTCCACCGGTTCCGGCTGCGACGACATCTTGGCGATGACCACGTCCGTCTTCGGATTGACGTAAAGCCACTGGCCGTGAATGCCGATGCCGCAGAAGGCGCCGCTGTCGTGGCCGGTCTGATACCATTTGTTGCGGTAGCGTCCCTTCGGGAACAGGAACGCCATCGTGCCGCGTTGCCAGGCTTCATGGCTGCCGCCGGCCACCGTGTCGCGCACCCAGGCTTCCGGCACGATGCGGCGGCCATTGGCGATGCCGCCCTGCCGCATCATCTCGCCGATGCGGACAAGGTCGCGCGGCGTCATCGACATGCCACCGGCGGTGCGCGCCGTGCCTTCCATGTCGACGGTCACCGACATTTCGCTTCCAGCACCGAGCGGCTGCCACAGTTTCTCGCTGAGCAGGTCGCTGACACGCCTGCCGGAGGCCCGTTCGATCAGGATGCCGAGCACGTCTGAATTGGGCGAACGGTAGCGATAGGTCTGGCCATGCGGCTCGGCAAGCCGCTGGATGGTCATAAGGAACGCGGCGAGGCTTTCGGACCCGCCGCCGGGGTTCCACAGTGTCGAGCGGCGGTAGCGGGCGAAGGCGCTTTCCGGATCGAGATAGGCTTCCTCGAAATCGAGGCTGACCGTCATGTCGAGCACGTTGCGCACGCTCGCGTCGCCATAGGCTGAGCCCTTGGCTTCAGGGATGTAGTGCGTTACCGGCGCGTTGGGATCGAACAACCCCTCGCCTTCCAGTATGCCTGCGAGGATCGCCGTCACCGACTTGCTGATCGAAAAGATGATGTGGCGCGCTCCGAACGGCATGTGCGGCGCCGACCAGTCGCCGAAAGGCTTGCCGGCCTTCAGGATCGTCAGCCCGTCCGTGTTGGAACGCTTCAGGAAGCTCTCGACGGTCTCGCTGCCGCCGGCAAGCGATATCTTTTCCTCAAGCAATGCGCCGAGCGATTTCGCTTGGCTCTCGCCGGCGGGCGCCGCCGCGATATGCGCGCTCGGCACCAGCTCGCCGACATTCTGGAACGACCATCGGTTGAACGGCGAAAGCCGCCAGTTGTCGAGCCGCACATCCTTGCGGGCAAAGCCGTATCTGGCCTCGAACGCGGTCTTGCCGCTCATGATGCTCTCCCGGATCTTGTTTTGCGGTTTCAGGTCAGCGCGGCGGCGATGGCATGCACCGCCTTCTGCGTCGCCACCGAATAGGCGGAATTGACGAAATCCGGATAGCTCGAAAGCTTCACAACGACCAACCTGTGTTCCCAGCTCATGTGGATCAATTGGCCGAACACGCCGCGGCACATCAGCGAGCGTGAGCGCGAATCCTCGATCCAGAATTGGTTGCGGTAGCTGCCGTCGGGAAGGCTCGGGCTGAAATTCGGCCCGTGCTTGCCGCTGCGTGTCGCCTCGATCCAGTCGGCCGGGATCACGCCGCCGCCATTGTCGAGGATCAATTGCCCGAAGCGGCCATAGTCGCGCAGCGTCGCATTGAAGCCGCCATCGGCCAGCGCATAGCCGGCGCTATCGACGGTGAAGCAGGCGCTCTCGTCGGCGCCGAGCTTCTGCCAGAGCTCTTCCGAGACCAGCTGCGCCAGGCGCTTGCCGCTCACCCGTTCCATGATGAAGGCGAGCACGTCGGTCTCGATCGAGCGGTATTCGAACGCTTCGCCATGCGGGCGCACCTTGTCCTTCAGCCGCAGGATCAGCTCGAACAGGTGCGACGGCCACTCGAAGTCCGGGTCGCTGCCCGGCGGGATCGGCTTCCAGCCGGTCGCGACATCGACCTGGCCGATCTCGGAATAGCGGTCGGTATATTCCTCGGAAAAGCGCACGCCCGTCGTCATGTCGAGCACATGCTGCACCGTGGCGCCGGCCCAGCCGGTCTCGACAAGTTCCGGCAGATAGTCGGTGACCAGCTTGCCCGGATCGATCAGGCCGTGCCCGACCAGGATGCCGCACACCGCTCCGGTGACCGACTTCGCCATCGATTGCGACAGATGCAGCGTGCGCTCGTCCATGCCGTTGAAATAACGCTCATAGGCGATCCTGCCGTCCTTCAGCACCAGGAAGCCGTCGGCATAGGTTTCGTCGAGCAGGCTTGCGAGTGTCGTCGGCGCTCCGTTGCTGTCGACCACCGGCAGATCGTCGAGGTCCACCTCCGCGCGCTCGAGGCGATGGCGATGGCCGCTGCCGCGCCACACCTCGACGGTCGGCAGAAATTCGCGGATGTGCTGGAAGGCCCAGCGGTTCCAGGGCGGCCGGTCCCAGTCGAGCTTCGGCGGCACCAGCCTGGGTGGCGAGCCCTGCATAATCGGCGGCCGCGGATCGGAGTTGCGATAGGACGACAAGATTTCCTCCTCGATGCATGTCGCCCAAATGCGTAAGCGGTTTTTCGCAGAACGATATGCACAGAACCAGTCACAAGAAAGGGAGGCCGGAGCCTCCCCTCCTTCCATGCGCCGCGCTGTTTTATTTGCGCAGGTTGGTCCAGATCTTGTTGTAGATCTCCACCACGTCCGGCGGGCATGGCGGTACGAATTCCGGCGTCGGCGAGCCGGCCGGAGGGCTGATTTCCGGCGAGTTGGCAAACTCCGGCGGCAGGAATTTATGGCTGCCGGCGATGCCGTTGTCGTAACCGGCAAACTCGGAGATCAGCGCCGCGTTCTCAGGCGCCATGACGAAGTCCTGGAACAGCTTCGCGTTTTCGAGGTTCTTGGCGCCCTTCAGCACCGCGACATTGTCCATCCAACCTTCGATGCCTTCCTTCGGATAGGCATATTTGATCGCCGGAATCTTCTGCCGCGAACGGTAGCTGGCGCCGTTCCACTGCTCCGAGACGATGACGTCGCCGGAGGTGATCTTGGTGATGGTGTCGTAACTGAAGGTTTTCCACGACGGCTTGGCGGCCGTTAGGATGTCGTTGATTTTCTTCAAATTGGCCTTGTCGGCGCCGCACCGCGGCACGCCGGCATAGCGCTCGGCCGCATGCATGACGGTGTTGACGTCGTCCAGCATATTGATTTGGCCCTTCAGTTCATCGGGGGGATTGAACAGGATGGCCAGCGTGTTGATGTCGCCCTTGAACTTGTCCGTATTGACGGAGAACGCGGTCGTGCCGAATTGCCACGGCACGGTATAATGGCGGCCGTCGTCCCAATAAATGTTGAGGAAGCGCGGATCGATGTTCTTGCCGTTCGGCATCGCGTTGGGCTCGGTTTTTTCGAGCAGGCCTTCTTCGATCATGATCTTCACAGTGTAGTCGGACGGCACGACGATGTCGTAGCCGGAATTGCCGGCGCGCACCTTGGACAGCATGGTTTCGTTGGAATCGTAGTCGTCCAGCGTCACCTTGACGTTGTACTGCTTCTCGAATTTTTCGATCAGCTTGGGGTTGGTGTAGTCGCCCCAATTGTAGATGTGCAGTTCGCCGTCGGCGAGCGCCGGCACTGCCCATAGCAGAACGGCCGCGGACACGGCCGCCATCATCTTTCCAGACATTTTATGTTCTCCTTGCCTTCCCATTGTTGTGTTGGAGCTCGCGGATCATTTTGCTCGCCGCCGCGCGATCAGGAACGAGACCGAAACGAACAGGATCGACACCAGGAGCAAGATGGTCGAGATGGCGTTGATCTCCGGCGTCATCGGCCGCCGGATCTGGTTCCAGATGTAGAGGGGCAGCGTCGTCTGGCCGGGGCCGGCGACGAGTTGCGTGATGGTGAAATCGTCGAAGGAGACGATGAAGGCCAGCGCCGCGCCCGACATGATGCCGGGAACCAAAAGCGGCAGCGTGATGCGCTTGAAGGCGTTCCACGGCGTTGCATAGAGATCTGCTGCCGCGTATTCCAGCGTCAGGTCCATGTCCTCGAGCCGCGCCCTGATCGGCATATAGGCGAAGGGGATACAGAACACGGTGTGGGCGAGGATCAAATTGCCGATGCCGAAATTCAGCCCGAGCGTGCCGGCGATCAGCGCGAAGAACGAGAGCGTCGCCACCGCCGTGATGATCTCCGGCACCATCAACGGCAGGTTGATGACCATGAAAGCCGCGGCGAGCCCGCGCCATGGCTTCACCCGCGTCATGCCGATCGCGGCCAGCGTCGCGCAGATGGTTGAGACGATCGTCGCGGTCACCGAGATGATCAGCGTGTTCTTCGCCGCGCTATGGAATTCCTCGTTGAGCAGCGCGCTGCCGTACCAGTTGAGCGTGACGCCTTCCCAATGCGTGACCAGCGATCCGCTGTTCAGCGAGAAGATCATCAGGATCAGCACCGGTATATAAAGCACCAGCAAGCAGATGATAGCGATCGAGCGGAAGCCCGGCTGGTCCTTGATGTCCATGACGCGAGGCTCAGCCATGCTGCACCTTGCCCGACGTATTGCGGACATAGAAGTACAGCGCCACCAGCACTGCCGCCATCAGAATCAGCGCCTGCGCGCAGCCGAGCGGCCAGTTGCGGCCCGAACCGAATTGCTGCGCGATGAGATCGCCGATCATCAGGTGCACGCCGCCGCCCAGGATCAGCGGCGTCACATAAGCGCCGAGCGCCGGAATAAAGACGAGCAGGCAGCCGGCGATGATGCCGGGCTTGGACAGGGGGATGATCACCCGCCACAGCACCTGCCGGCGCGTCGCGTAAAGATCGTAGGCTGCCTCGACCAGGCGGAAGTCGAGTTTCTCCAGGCTCGAATAGAGCGGCAGCACCATGAACGGCAGGAAGGCGTAGAGCAGGCCGAGCTGGATGGCGAAATTGGTGTAGAGCATCGTGATCGGCCTATCGATCACGCCGAGCGCCAGAAGCGCATTGTTGATCAGCCCCTCGTCGCGGATGATGAACATGATCGCCAGCGTGCGGACCAGGAGGTTCGACCAGAACGGGATGGTAATCAGAAGCACCCACCAGTTGCGCTGCGCCGGCGGCCGCGTCGCCATGAAATAGGCGGTCGGAAAGCCGAGCAGCAGGCAGATGATCGTCGTCACCACCGCGAACAGGAAGGAGCGCAGATAGATGATCAGGAAGTCCGGCGTGAACTGCAGCGTGTCGTCGAAAATGTCGCGCTGGAACAGGAAGTTCAGATAGGCGTCGGTCGAGAACTGCCACTGCACGCCGCCATAAGGCGCAGCGACCAGGAATGAATAGACGCAGATGATGACCAGCGGCAGCACGCCGAAAATGCCGATGATGATCAGCGCCGGCAGTGACAAGAGCCGGTTGCGCCGCGCGCTGGTTTTCACCGCCTGGGCTTCAAACAACGCGGCCTTGGAGAGCGGGGCTGAGGAGAGAGCAGCTGTCGTCATCAGTCTTTCAGGACGCGGGCGGCGTCCTCCTCGAACTGGATGCCGACCTTGGCGCCGGTCTCGTAGGTCACCGCGCTCGAACGGCTGTTCTGGTGGCGCACGATGAAATTCTCGCCGTCCCCGTCGAGTTTTACGTGGAAATGGGTGTCGGTGCCGAAATAGACGATGTTGGAGAGCGTGCCGGTAATCGTGCCCTTGGTCGGATCGGGTACCAGATCGGCATGCTCGGGACGCACCACCAGCGTCACCTCGCCGGTCGGATTGAAGCCTTCTGGATAGCCGGCACTAATCGTGGCGCTGCTGGCGAATTTGACCGTCGCCACGCCGCCCTGCTTCGACACCACAGTGCCGGGCAGGAAGTTCGTCTCGCCGATGAAGTCGGCGACGAAGCGTTCGGCAGGCCGGTCATAGATGTCGCGCGGCGTGCCGACCTGCAGGATCTTGCCGGCCGACATCACCGCGATGCGGTCGGACATGGTCAGCGCTTCCTCCTGGTCATGGGTGACGAAGATGAAGGTGATGCCGGTCTCGTTCTGCAGCCGCTTCAGCTCGATCTGCATTTCCTTGCGCAGCTTGTAGTCCAGCGCCGAGAGCGGCTCGTCGAGCAAGAGCACTTTCGGCTGCGGCGCCAGCGCCCGGGCCAGCGCCACGCGCTGCTGCTGGCCGCCTGAAATCTGGCTGGTGCGGCGGGCCTTCAGCGCCTCCATCTTGACCAGCTTCAGCATCTGGGCGACGCGCGCCTCGATCTCGGCTTTCGGCTTGCCCAGCATCTCCAGTCCGAAGCCGATATTCTGCGCCACCGTCATATGCGGGAAGAGCGCATAACTTTGGAAGACGGTGTTGACCGGGCGTTTGTAGGGCGGCAGCGGCGCGATGTCCTGGCCGTGCAGCAGAATTTCGCCGGCGGTTGGGAAATCGAAGCCGGCAATCAATCTCAGCAGCGTCGTCTTTCCGCATCCGGAGGGGCCGAGCAGTGTGAAAAACTCGTTCTCGCGGATCGACACCGATACCGTGTCGAGGGCGGCTACCTGGTTTTCGCCGGTTCCGAAAACCTTGCGAACACCGCGAACTTCGATCGCGTTCTTACCCGGTTGTTCCGGCACGATTACCCCATTGAGAGCGCCTGCTCTTGTCGGCAGGTGTGTTCCTGTTTTGATTGTCACCACAAGCCGGTCGGCTTGGCAACTGCGCAGCAGTGACTCGATCCCGAGTCCCCATTCAATTAAGCAATTCCTATGCCATCGTTAGGCTTGGTAGGTGATCCTCCCTCCACAGATGGTGGTCACCGGATGCACGGTGTGCAGCGCCTCCGGCGCGGTCGCCTCGATATCGGCCGACAAAACGACGATATCGGCGAGATATCCGGTTTTGAGGCGGCCCTTGCGATGTTCATTGAACTCCGCATAAGCGCCCTCGAGCGTGTAGCCCTCTATTGCCTCCTGCAACGAGAAGCTCTGGTCCGGCATGCCTTCTGCCCAAGGCTTGCGCATCACTGCCGCCTGGATCGACAGGATCGGATCGACCGGCGAGACCGGCCAGTCGGAAGCGAACACCACGCGCGCGCCTGCGTTTTTCAGCGTGCGCCAGGCATAGCTCAACGGCCACTTGTCGCGGCCGATGCGCGAGATCGTCGGCTCGAGCGGGAAGTTCAGTGCGCCGGGCGGATGCGCCGGCTGCATCGACGCCAACACGCCGAGCTCGGCGAAGCGCGGCACGTCGGCGGCCGTGATCACCTCGATATGCTCGACGCGATGCCGGCTGTCGCGCCGACCGTTCTTCTTCAGCGCCGCCTGATAGCCGTCGAGCACCGCCCGCACGGCGCCGTCGCCGATCGAGTGCACGGCAATCTGCAGGCCGCGCCTGTCGGCCTCGACCGCCACCTCGGCGAAATGCTCAGGCGAAAACAGCGGCTCGCCGCGCCATCCGGGGCGGTCGGCATAGTCGTCGACCATCACCGCCGTCCAGGAATCCAGCACGCCGTCATAGAAGACCTTGACCATGCCGGACGTCAGCCATTCTGAATTATAGGTCGCGGCCATTCGCGAGGCCTTTTCCAGCATCTCCAGCTTCATGAAGTTCTTGAAGTGGAACGGGATCTTGGTGCGGCAGAGCAGCCGCCCTTCCTTTTCCAGCCCGGCCAGCAGCTCCAGCTGATAGAGATTGCCGTCCATGTTCTGGATGGAGGTGATGCCATGCTTGGCGCACCACTCGAGGCCGCGATGCATCAGGTCCCGATCGGCAGCCAGTTCCTTCGCCGAAGGATAAGGATCGGGCTCCGCGCCTTCCAGGCCAAGCCGCGTCCGGTTGGCCCCGTAATGGTCGAGGACCGGTCCGAAGGCCTCGCCTTCGCGCAGCTCGCCGGCGGCGAGCCCGTCGGCCTCCATGACGATCTCGTTGCCTTGTCCGACCTCCCTGCCATTGAGCAGCCCGGCCTCTTCCAGGGCCTTGGTGTTCGCCCACATCGTATGGTGGTCCGAAGCCGACATGGCGAAGGGACGATCGGGAATGATACGGTCGAGATCGTGGCGCGTCACCGGCTCCGGCAGGATGGCGTAGTCGACGCCGGCCCCGATCAGAAGCCTGGCGTCCGGGCGCTTCGCCGCGAAATCCTGGATCGCGTCGCGGAGCGCCTCGAAGCCGTGCACACCCGCCAAATGCAGATTGTCGAGCTCGGCCGCGCCGCCGAACAGATGCATATGCGCCTCGATGAAGCCCGGCAGCACCGAGCCGCCCTGGGCGTCGACGACCTTGGTGGCCGGTCTCTTGATGTCTTCTATAGAAGCGCGGCTACCGATGGCGATGATGGCGCCGTCCTTGACGGCAACGGCCTCGGCAGCGGGATTGTCATTGTCCATGGTCAGCACGCGGCCGTTGACGACCACAAGATCCGCACCACCATCCGCAACCGACATCGCGACTCCACATTTTGCTGAGGGATCGGCAACGCCAGACCCAACGAGCCGCCGCTCCATATGGACAACGCCGTGGGACAAATCGATGCCGATGCGCCGTCTTCGAAATTCCCCTTGTTATCGTGGAAGACAGCGTGGATAAAGAATGCGACTGATTATTCGCGTTTGTCAACATGCCGGATTTAGAATGTACTGTGGACTGCACCGCACGCCGATGGCGAGGCCGAGCGGGGAACGGGGGCAACAAGCAGTGAAGCGCAGTCTCGACCGCAAGACCAGGATAGCGCTCGAACCGCGCAAGCAGCCGCGGCAACAACGGTCAAGCAAGGTGGTCGACAGAATCCTCGATGCGGCCCTGATCCTGACGCGAGAGCAAGGAACCAGAACGCCGACGACGCTCGCCATCGCGCAGCGCGCGGGCCTGTCGGTGGGCTCCGTCTATCAGTACTTTCCCAACAAGGAAGCCATTCTTCTGGACCTGGCCCGGCGCTGGCTGTCGTCTTTTCCCGAGGTGATCCGGAAACGCATCAACGTCCCCCGGCCGACCAACCGTGACGAGTTTCGGCGCGAGGTGCGCAAGCTCTTCGCCGACACATCGAGGCTCTATCTCGAAAACGCCACGCTGATGCCGGTGATCGAGGCAATATCCGGCAACGCCGACCTGAGGCCAATCCAGGACGAATACGACAAAGAGATCGTCGCCCTTTACGCCGCGTGGCTGCGGCATGTGAATCCGGCGCTTGAGGACAAGATCGCCAGTCGGCTCGGCGTGCTGATGATGGAAGTCGGCCATGTCTGCCGGCTTGTCGGGCTGAAGAGAGACCGCAGGACCTACGACCTCATCGAGGACGATGTGGAAACAATGTGGCTCGCCCTGGTCAGCCCCCATCTCAATCTCGAGTGATTTCGCACTTCCAACCGATTTCGCACTTCCAGGGAGTTTCCATGAAAACTGTCTATTCGCCACTTCATGCCGGCCATTCAGGCCAGATGGAACTGGTCACGTCGGCGATCGTGCCGGGTTTCGAGAAGCCGTCGCGGGCGGAATTCATCAAGGCGCGAGTTGAGAGCGAGAAGCTCGGGCCGATCATCGGACCGGCCGAGCACGACCTCGCCGCCGCGAAACGTGTGCATGAAGCCGCCTACATCGATTTCCTGCCGACGGTGTGGCCGCAATGGGTCGCCGCCGGCTTCACGGGATCGGCGATGGGGTTCACCTGGCCGACGCGCGGCCTGCGCGGCGATGTGCCGCCGAAGCGCGTCGATGCCTTGCTCGGCTATTATTCCTTCGACGCCGGGGCCACCTTCGTCGAAGGCACCTGGGCGGCGATCAAGTCGTCCTATGATGTGGCGCTGACCGCCGCCGCTTTGGTCAAGGACAGCGAGCGCAGCGCCTTCGCGCTTTGCCGCCCGCCCGGCCATCATGCCGGCGCTGCCTTCATGGGCGGCTACTGTTTCATCAACAACGCCGCCGTCGTCGCGCAGTGGTTCCGCGACCACGGCGCCAAGCGCGTTTCAATCCTCGATGTCGATTACCATCACGGCAACGGCACGCAGGAAATCTTCTATCGCCGCGGCGACGTCCAGGTGCTCAACCTGCATGGCGATCCGATGGTCGAGTATCCGTTCTTCCTCGGCCATGCCGACGAGCGCGGCGAAGGCGACGGCGAAGGTTTCAACGTCAATTACCCGATGCCTTTTGGCACCAACTGGGACGGCTGGAGCGCATCGCTGGAGGACGCCTGCGCCAGGCTCGCGGCCTACGCCCCCGATGTCGTCATCGTCTCGCTCGGCGTCGACACTTTCGAGAAGGACCCGATCAGCCAGTTCAAGCTGAAGAGCGTCGACTATCCCAAGATCGGCCGCCGTATCGCCAAGCTCGGCCTGCCGACGCTGTTCGTCATGGAAGGCGGCTACGCCGTGGAAGAGATCGGCATCAACGCCGTCGGCGTGCTGACCGGCTTCGAGGATCGCTAAGCCCCTGTTCAAGGCCATGCGCTCCCGGATGCAACCGGGGGCGTATTTTTTTACGACCTCGCCTCGAAATCATCGGCTCAATTCAGCTTTGAACTACAGCCAAATAACGCGAAGACCGGCTGCTGAGTCGCAATGCGAGTCCATCGGATTCGATTTTGTCAAATCGCGTTTGATGTCAGATTCATCTGCGGGTAGATTAGACCCGAATCAGCCGGTCCACGGGGGCGCGGCGACCACCCAAAGTCTCGAGTCCGGCGCCAGGCCGGCACCAGACGCGGACGGTTTCGCGTTCCCTAGAAGGATTCGGCGCGGTTGGGCGCCGTTCGCGCCCGTGAGTGTGTCTTCGTAAACGTGACGCGTTTCGGGTCCGGCCGTTGGCTTCGCCAGCACCGGGCACAAGGATCGATTCCGGCAAGAATCCAAGAATTAAAATGAGCAGTCCCGCCGCGCTTCTCCAACCCGACGCTTCAGGCTCGCGCCTGACGTCGCGCGGCGATCTCACCAGCTTCTTCATGCAGCTTGCCGCCGATATCGGCGCCGACAGCTACATGCTGGTCGCCATCGTGCATGACCAGGACCGTAACGATGCGCGCATCGTCTCCTCCAACTGGATCTTCGACGCCATCGAGCTGATCGGCAAAAGGCTGATCGCCAATTTGGCGCTAGGCCCCTTGACCGTAGCGCCGGGCGTACGCCCGAAGCCGTTGGTGGCGGCGCACGCGCCCGACGCCGGTGCGTTGCTGAACGGCGAGGAAGCCCGCCTGCTCGACGTGCTCGGTCACGCCGAAATCTATTCGCTGCGGCTCAATGTCGGCCGGCAGCGCCTGTTCGTGCTGTTCTCGGCTGCCGAGGCAGGCAGGATCGACCTGGCCGCCCTGATGAAGGCGCAGATCAAATGCTGTTATGCGCTTTCGAGCATTCCGCAGCTGATCGCGGCGGCATCCATGCAGGACCCGCTGTCGGACCGCGAGCGCGAATGTCTGTTCTGGGTTTCGGAAGGCAAGACCACCGATGAGGTTGCCGTCATCCTCGGTGTCTCGTCGAACACCGTCAACAGCTACATCACGCACGCCATCCAGAAGTTCGCGGCCAGCAACCGCGCGATGGCGATCGCGACCGCGATCAGGAGCGGCATCATTTGAAGCACGCACAGGTCAAAGAGGCGGCCGCCGCCCTTTTCAACGATCAGCGCAATCCGTTCGGCGCCTTCTCGCTCGGCTCGGAGACCCATCAAGCGGTCACCATTCCGGATGCCGTGCGTCGCTGCCGCTGGATCGCCGTCGATATCAATGCCTCGGCCTTCGGTCTCTATTTCGTCAGCCCCTCGCCCGAGCGCGCGCGTCTCGTGGCGTGTTTCGATTCCGACTATCCCGGCACCGCTGTCGCGACCAAATTCATCTCCGGCGCCAATGGCGAGGACATGGTGCGCCACAGCCGGCTCTCGACGGCGCCGCGCTGGTGGGCCGACGACGGCAGCGCCGGATGGCGGCAGGTCTTCCACTCGCTCGCCTGGGCCGAGCCGACCACGCCGCTGGCGCCCGGCACCAACGGCATCGCCTTTCCGGTGCATGCCGATCGCGGCCAATGCGGGCTGGTCGTCTTTCTCGGCTCGGAGATCGCGCTGTCCGACGAAACGCTGTGCGAGATCCACGCCCGCTCCTTCGCGCTTTTCGCGGCGGTTGCCCGCATCCGCCCCGGCGACACCGGCAGGGCGCGTTCGATCTCCAAGCGCGAGCTGGAATGCCTGAAGCTGACCGCCAACGGCAACACCAGCGAGGAGATCGCCAAGCTCCTCAAGCTCTCGGTGCATACCGCCAACCAGTACCTCACCCAGTCGACGCAGAAGCTCAACGCGGTCAACCGCAACCAGGCGGTCGCCAAGGCGTTGCGGCTCGGCTTGATCGAGTGACGTCACGCCCGCGGCGCTGAACGTGCCGCGGCTAAAGCATGTCTCCCGAAAGTGGGAACCGGTTTCGGGGCAAAGACATGCGCAAAATCAAAAGCCTAAAGCGCAGGGAGCGAATCCAAAAGATTGCGACGCGCTTTAGGTTGGCTCGCCTGCTATCAATCTCAGGGGAATGCCAGCGGCTCGGTCCTGCGGATGCGAGCCTCTTCGATCGCGTCCTCGAGCAAGGCCGTGTTGTGCTCGGGCGTCTCGCCAGGCTTCTCGAACGACACGTAGTTGACCGTCACGGCTGCCTCGTGCTCGATCAGCGTAAGCTGGAAATAGACCGTCACGCCGCGCGGCCGAAGCTCGAGGTCGAGCACGATGCGCGGGCTGCCGCTCCAGTCGACATGCGCCTCGCCGCCATGGCCGAGCCGCAGCATGCCCGGCCGGAAGTAGAGCTCGGCCGCCGAATCCACCAGGTCCGAGAGGCAGGCGAAATGCTCAAGCCGGATGAAGGCGATATAGTCGGCAACGTCGATGAGCCTCAATTCGCCCACCACGGGCTCGATGGCGCTGGCGACGATCAGCTCGCGGGAATTGGCGTGTGGTTGCCGGTCCATGGGTTAGCGGCGTCCGTTCATTGGGTTGCTTTTCGTGCTGCCTTCTTCGAGTAGACGATCCGCACCAACTCGGCGACCGCCTGATAGAATTGCGATGGGATCACGCTATCAACCGAAACTTGCTTGTACATGGAGCGCGCGAGCGCCACGTCCTCGAAGATCGGGATGTTGTTCTCCCTGGCGATCTCACGGATCTTGAGCGCCACCAGGTCCTGTCCCTTGGCCAGCACGATTGGCGCGGAATCCTCCTCGCGCACATATTTCAGCGCGATCGAATAGTGCGTCGGATTGGCGATCACCAGCGTGGCGCGCGGCACGGCCGTCATCATGCGTTTGCGCGCCCGGTCGCGCGCCAGCGAGCGCAGCCGCGACTTGACGATCGGATCGCCTTCCGACTGCTTCAGCTCGTCCTTGACTTCCTGCTTGGTCATGCGCAGGTCGCGCCGCCAGTGGAAACGCGACCAGACGATGTCGACCACCGCGATCAGCCCCATGACGAAGACGATCGCCACCAATATGTCGACGAAGATGCCGCGTATGACCAGGCCGAACGAGGCCGGATTGGTGATCATGCCGGCGAGCAGCTTGCGATGATCTTCCGAGAGCGTGAAGGTCAACACCGCGATAGCGAAGCCGAGTTTGGCCAGCGATCTCAGGAATTCGACCCAGCCCTGCACGCCGAACATCCGGCTCCAGCCCTTGGCGATCGAGATGCGCGACAGCTGCGGCCTGATCCGCTCGCCGACGATTTGCGGCATGTTCTGGAACACCGAGGCGCCGATGCCGGCAACCGTCAGCAGCACCAGCAGGCTGACGACGGCGCCGCCGATCTCGACCAAGACCTGCTTGTAGAGCGAGATGACGTCGGTCTCGGTGTCCATCGGCCAGGCTTCCGGCTTTTCCAGGAACGTCGACAGGAACATGCCGAGATCGACGATCGCGTCCTTGGCGTAGAAGACGGCGAAAACCAGTATGGCGAGGAAGGAGGCAAAGATCGCGGTCTCACGCGAATGGGGCAGCTTGCCCTGTTCGATCGTGTCGCGGATCTTCTTTTCTGTGGCTTCCTCTGTTTTGGAATCCTTGTCGACCGCTTCAGCCATGGCGTCCTGACCGGGCTATGATCGTCAGGCGGCTTCGGCGGTGGCGGTCTGAGTCGAGGGCAGCTCGAAAGCCCCTTCGCGCGACAGCCGGATGGCGGCGACCGATATGCTCTTGCGCGCCGCCATGATGTCGGCAAGGGCAATGCCTTCCGATCCTTGTCCGAGCTCGGATTCGATCATGCGGCGGGAGCGTGCGCCGATCGCCGAGAGCACCGATTCGGCGAGTTCCGGCGGCGCGCCGCGCAGCGCCAGCGTGACCAGTTCTGTCGATAGCCCGTCGAACAGCAGAACCCGGGCTTTTTGCGGCAGCAGCGGCAGATCGTCGAAGGCGAACAGCCGCGACCTGACGCCGGCGAGATCTGGCGTGCCGGCTTCCTCCAGGTCCTGCATAAGGTCGTCCAGTTCCGGCTTCGCCATTTCATTGAGCATGCTGGCGACGCGCTCCTGGCCGGCAGTGGTGTCCCGGCTGGCTTTCTGCGACAGCACGCTCACGCGCAACTGGTTCTCGACGATCCGCGATGCCGCGTCAGGGATGTTGGCCATTGTCACCATGCGCTTGATGATCTGGCTGCGCATTGGTTTTTCCATGGTGAGCAGCACGTTGGCGGCTGTCTGCGGCGCAAGCTTCGACAGCACCATGGCCGATGTCTGCGGATGCTCGCCCGCAAGGAAGGAGCCGAGACGCGCCGGCTCAAGCTTCTCGAGGTCCGGCCATATCGGCGCAGGTCCTTCCGGGACAGGCTCGAACTTCTTGTCGCCCATGATGGCGCTCATTTCCTCGGGCGACAGCGATTCGTTGAGGATCGTGTCCATCCGGTCGGCTGAATCGAGCAGGCCGGCGCCCTCGGTGAACTCGGCTTCGAACTCGGCGACGATCCGTTCCAGATCAGCCTGCGGAATGGTGCGTAGGAGACGCGCGCCCTCGATCAGCGCCTTCAGCTCATCTTGTTTGAAGAATTTGAGCAGGCGGCTGGCCGCGGGCTTGCCCATGGCCACCAATATGGCCGCCGCCTTTTGCGGACGTGTGAGCGCCAATGCCGTCGTCATGCGTGTTGTCCTCGCTGCCGATTGGTCCGCCCGCCGGCCATTCTCAGGCGCTCTTCGTCGCGGCGATGATTTCGGTGAGCCGGATACCGAAACGCGTCGGATCGCTTTCCAGCACCGTGATCTCGCCGCGCGCTATTCTGCGGCCGTTGACCACGACGTCGACCGGCTCGCCGATGCGGCGGTTGAGCGCGACGGTGGAACCCTTTTGCAGCGCCATCAGCTCCGACACGGGCATCTCCGTGCTGCCGAGGATGATCTGCACGTCGACCGGAATGGTCATGATGATCGAGGAATTGGCACCCGAATACAGCGCCCCATCCGGGCGCTTTTCCTCTTCCCGCAGCACGCCGCGCAGTTCCTCGATGGCGCGGTCGAGCTGTTCGTCGGGCTGATCGGGTTCGGCTTCCACCTTGGTTTTTGCCATCTGTCGTCTCCATGAATCCCGTGCCTGGCGTCAGCCCGGCATCAGTCCGTCGATGAAATCCTGCCCGGCGTCATGCGGATGGCTGATGCGGACGGTGTAGTTCTGCCCCAGCTTGCCGAACTCGCAGACAAACAGTGTCTTGTCGCGGGCGCCGAGCTTGGCGTTGACCTGCGCGTTCTCCTCCAATTCGATCACCTGGCCGGGCGCGAACGCGGCGAGGTCGCCGAGCGTCAGCCGGGCAAGCGGCATCGTCGCTTCGAGCCGGACGGTCGAGCGCATCACCTCTTCGGAGAAGCGGGCCCGCCAGTCGAATTCACTGGCTTCGCCTTCTTCAGTTCTGGCGGTGGCTCCGCGCGTAGACAGAAGGACGCGCTGCGGAATCATCACCGTGATGGTGCCGGTATCGGTCGGCGTGGAGACACCGAACACGATGCGGACCGCGGCGCCGTCGCGCAGCACGCGCCGCCTCGCTTCGCCGCCAGACGTCGCCTTTGGCACCGGCAGGCGCAGCTCGAGCGAGCGCTTGCCGGATCCGTTGAGCGCCGCCGCGACCTCCTGGAACACCATGGTCGCGACATCGGCCTCGATCTGCGACAGGTCGCGCTCGATCGGCGCCACCGGCTGGTCAGGATCGCCGCCGAACAGCGCGCTCACCATGACGGCCACCGCATGCGCATCCATCACCAGCGTCATAGCGTCGGCCGAGGCCGGCGAGGACACGATGGTCAGCGCGAAGGCGTCGCCGGCGCGCGAACGCGCCTCTGGAACGCGGCCGACCTCTACCACTTGCAGATCGACGGTCACCGCCGCGCCGAGTTCTGCGACAAGCGCCTTCTGCAGCAACGGCAGCGCCCGCTCGGCCATGCCGCGGCCGACGCCGATCACCTGCGCCGCCTCGCCGCTGTCGCCGACGAGCCGCTCGATGATCAAGGCCCGCGTTTCTGACGGACTGGCCGGACTGGTCATGACGGCAGGCGGCCCTGTCTGCGATGGAGCATGCTCAGGCCGCCTTCTTCTCGGCGGTGCCGGCGTTCATGGTGCTCTGCTCGACGGCATCGATCGTCGGACGCTCGTAGGAGGATATGGTCTTGCGGCCGAATTCGATCGCCACCTGCGGCAGGGCGCCATTCATATACGCAAGCAGCGTCTGTTTGACGATGATGTAGAGGCGGTTCTTCTTTTCGCGCACCGTCTTGATCTTGGTGGCGACCGGACCGACCACGGCATAGGACAGGAAGATGCCGAGGAAGGTTCCGACGAGTGCCGCGCCGATCAGGCCGCCGAGGATCTCCGGCGACTGGTCCAGCGCGCCCATCGCCTTCACCACTCCGAGCACGGCCGCGACGATGCCCAGCGCCGGCAGGCCGTCGCCGACCGCGACCATCGCGTGGTAGGCCTTCAGCTTGTCGGTACGGATCGTCTGGATCTCCTCGTCCATCAGCGCCTCGATCTCATGCGAGCGGGCGTTGCCGATGATGATGATGCGGCAGTAGTCGCAGATGAAATGGGTCAGGTCGTGGTTCTTCAGCACGGTCGGAAAGGCCTGGAAGATGGCCGACTCCTCCGGATTGTCGATATGCGCCTCGACCTCGCTGCGCGACTTCGAGCGCAGCTCGCGCATCAGGCTGTGCAGGACGCCCAGCGTCTCGAGGTAGTCGCGCTCCTTCGGCACCGCCTGTTTGAAGGCTTCGAGAATGCCCTTGCCGGTATCCTTGACCGTCTTCATCGGATTGGCGACGAGAAAGGTGCCGAGCGCCGCGCCGCAGATCACCACCGCTTCCCACGGCTGCAGCAGCACATGCAGATGGCCGCCCATGGCCATAAAGCCGCCGAGAACGCAGCCGAGCGTCACCACAAGTCCGATCAGAATGCCCACGACAGGTCCTTCCGCATGTCACATCGTGGATCAGGGATAGTCCCCGTGCCTTGTGTGAGGCTTGAATCGAGGCAGCGAACGCGATTCAGCTTCGCGCAAGGAAGTGACGCTATCGTGCGGGGATAGCTTCGGCCGGAGGCATGCCCTTTGCTTAGCACCTACATCAGCTACCAGTTGATCGCCAAAGACATCCCTAAGTCTATCGCCCGCATCGAGCAGCAGCCGACGGTCGATCGCGATACCCAATACTATCTGGCCAACATCACCAAGGTGAAATCGATCGACGATTTCGTCAACAACGACCGCCTGTTCAAATACGCCATGAAGGCTTACGGGCTGGAGAACATGGACTATGCCAAGGCCTTTATGGTCAAGGCGCTGAAGGAAGGCGTCTCCAATCCCGACAGCTTCGCCAACAAGCTGACCGACAAGCGCTACGCGCAGTTTGTCGCCGCATTCAACTTCGCGGCGGATGGCGCCGATGCGACGGTCTACAATCCGGCGCAGCAGCTGGTCACGAAGAACTACGCAATGCAGGCTGAGATCGCCGGTCTCGACCCGGATTCGGACTATGTGAAGGGCGAGACGACATATTATCTCGCCAACATCACCAAGGTGAAATCGGTCGACGACCTGATGTCGAACGACCGGCTCTACACCTACGCGCTGGCCGCATTCGGTCTCGACTCCGCCACCGAAGACAAGGACCTGATCAGGCAGGTCCTTGAGGGCGGTGTGCGCGATCCGGACAGCGTTGCCAACAAGCAGACCAACAAGGCCTATGCCGGGCTGGCCTCGGCCCTCAACTTCGAGCAGTACGGCGCAAATGCCACCACCTATGTTCCAGCGCAGCAGCCGACCGTCGACAAATACCTGCGCCAGACCTTGGAAGAGGACGCCGGCCAGACCAACGAGGGCGTGCGGCTGGCGCTCTATTTCCAACGCAAGGCGCCGGACATCACCAGCTGGTACGACGTGCTGGCCGACACCGCTTTGGCCAGCGTGGCGCGTACCGCGCTCGGCCTGCCCGATTCCTTCGCTACCGCCGACATCGACAAGCAGGCGCAGCTGTTCGAGCAGAAGCTCGACATCAAAGACTTCACCGACCCCGAGAAGCTCAGCAAATTCCTGACCCGCTTCACCAGCATGTACGAGATCAACCACCCCACCTCGACAGCGGTGACGTCGGTCAGCGTGCTCTTCGCGCAGCCGACCAGTGTCGGCATATCCACCGACCTGATGATGGCCATGCAGCAGTTGAAGTTCTGAGAAGATCATGCAGGATAGCCTTTACGTCGCCCTTTCCTCGCAGATCGCGCTCGAGCGCCGTCTCGACACCATCGCCGACAACGTCGCCAACGCCTCGACAATCGGCTTTCGCGCCACCGGCGTGAAGTTCGAGGACGTGGTTTCGGGCACCGGGCCGAAGTCCGTTTCCTTCGCCTCCTCCGGCAAGACCTATCTTTCCGGCGCGCATGGCGCGCTGACCGAAACCGGCAACCCGTTCGACTTCGCCGTCCAGGGCGACGCCTGGTTCGCCATCGAGACGCCCGCCGGCACGGTGATGACGCGCGACGGCCGCTTCTCCATGAACGAGAACGGCGAATTGATGTCGATCGAAGGCTACCCCGTCCTGGACGGCGGCGGCGCCCCGATCCAGCTCGATCCGCGCAACGGCCCGCCCAAGGCGGGCGCCGACGGCTCGCTCAGGCAGAACGATCAGCTGGTCGGCGCGATCGGCCTCTATAATTTCGACCCCGGCGAGAATTTCGTCCGCTACGGCAATTCGGGTGTCGTTCCGGCGCGCACGCCCGAACCCGTCACCGACCGTTCGGACGTCGGTGTCGCCCAAGGATTTCTGGAAGAGTCGAACGTCAACCCGGTGCTGGAAATGACTCGGCTGATCCAGGTGCAGCGCGCTTTCGAGAACACGGCGGCGCTGATGCGGCAGGCCGATTCCTCCACCGACGACGCGATCAAGACGCTCGGCTCGAAGTGACGGCATGACGACCGGCTCGTCCCTGTTGCGCGCTTCCGACAGCCCGGCGGATACTGGACGGCCCGACAGGTTGGCCGCGCTCGAACGCATCTGGCAGCGGTTCGACGATCCGCAGGCACTGCTTTCACGCGGCGGCCGCGTCGTCGAGATCTCGCCGACGCATTACAAGGTCCGCGGCCTGTCCGGGATTGCCAGGCTCGGCGACATCGTCGAGCAGCGCGGCAAGGCCGGCGCACGCCGCGGCGAGATCGTCAAGATCGGCAGCGACGAGGTGGTGGTCGCGCCTTTCGAACGCAGCGCCGACGCCGGCATCGGCGATGCCGTCTTTCGCCGCGGCCCGCTCGCCGTCGCGCCGCATGTTTCCTGGCGCGGGCGCGCCATCGATGCCTTGACCCGCGTCATTGACGGCGGACCGCCGCTGATCAGGCCGAATGCCGCCGAGGTCGCGCATCGCGCGACGCCCGGCGCCCTGGCGCGTCAGCGCGTCGGCACCGGCTTCCTCACCGGCGTCAGGGTCATAGACATCTTCACGCCGCTCTGCTTCGGCCAGCGGCTCGGCATCTTCGCCGGCTCCGGCGTCGGCAAGTCGACGCTGCTTGCGATGCTGGCCGGCGCCGAGGCCTTCGATACGGTGGTCGTGGCGCTGATCGGCGAGCGCGGCCGGGAGGTGCGCGAATTCCTCGAGGATACGATCGGCGCCCAGAGCATGGCCAAGACCGTCGCCGTCGTCGCCACCAGCGACGAAAGCGCCATGATGCGCCGGCGCGCGCCCGATACAGCCATGTGCGTGGCAGAGCATTTCCGCGACCAGGGCCATCGCGTGCTGCTGGTGCTGGATTCCATCACCCGCTTCGCCCATGCGCTGCGTGAGGTGGCGACGGGAACCGGCGAGCCGCCGGTCGCGCGCGGCTATCCGGCCTCGGTCTTCACCGACCTGCCGAAGCTGCTCGAACGAGCCGGGCCGGGGGCCGAAGGCAAGGGTTCGATCACCGCCATCATCTCCGTGCTGGTCGACGGCGACGACCACAACGATCCGGTCGCCGATTCGGTGCGCGGCATCCTCGACGGCCACGTCGTGCTCGACCGCGCGCTTGCCGAGCAGGGTCGTTATCCGCCGGTCAATCCGCTGTCGTCGATCTCGCGCCTCGCCGACAAGGCCTGGAGCACGGAGCAGCGCATGCTCGTGACAAGGCTGAAATCGATGATCGCGCGCTTCGAGGACACGCGCGACATCCGTCTGCTGGGCGCTTACCAGAGCGGCGCCGATGCCGAGCTCGACATCGCGGTGCGCCAGGTGCCGCTGATCTATGAGGCGCTCACGCAATCGCCGAGAGACCGCGCATCGGCCGATCCGTTCGCCGACCTCGCCCGCCACCTCAAGGGGAAGCTGAATGGCGATCAAGGAGACTGAGCTCCAATACACCGAGCGCATGTTGCGCGACATGCTTGCCGAGGCCGAGGCGGCGGAGAAAGCCGCTGCCGATGAAGCAAGAATTGCCAGGAACAAAGCCGCGCGCGCCAGGACGGAGAAGGCGACGGCTCTTCTAAACAGAGCCAACAGGCCGCATCCGCCGAGAGCGACCGCCGACATGGCGCAGGCCAGCCGCGATTCGTTGCTCGATGGCCTTTTTCCCCGCACCGAGTGGCCGGAACCGCCGAAAGCCCAGTTCCCGCGCCTCGCCGACAAGAGCGCGGACCGCCGCAGCGATTTCGTCATCGCCGCGCTCGGCATCACGCTCGGCCTGATCTGCGCCCTGTTTCCCTGGTACATCTTCTTCAACCAGGAGCAGTTCGGCGTTCAGGCCATCAAGTTCGGCGGCAGCGGCAGCAATTCCGGACGCGAGGGCGGCGGCGTTGTGGCCGAACGCAGCGAGCCGCTGACGGTCAAGGACATTCCCAATGCCGATATCGACCTGTTTGCCACCGGAACGGTGCAGGACGACCCCGCGCCGGCGCCCGGCGATCAGCCCTTCCCGGCCGCCGCTTCGGAATTCAAGATGGTGCATGTCGCCAACGGCCGCGCCATGATCGAGGACGATACCGGTCTGTGGATCGTGCAGCGCGGCTCCGTCCTGCCAGATTCCAGCCGCGTCGCCTCGATCGAGCAGCGCGGCGGCAAATGGGTGATCGTCACCAGCGCCGATAAGGTGATCCAGCTCTCGAAGTAGCCGCTAGAGCATGATGCCGAAAAGTGTGAAGCGGTTTTCGGACGACGTCGTGCTCTATTCCTTGATTTAGAAGCGGATTCAGATTTCAGGTCCATAGAACAGAAATCATACGGCTCCAGGGCGCAAGCCCACCCCGCGCAAGGTCCACGCAAGACTGGCCGCCTAGTCTTGCGCGTACTTGCCCGGGAGATTCCCATGGAACCCGTAAATCTTTTCGATCTCGCCACGCGGCAGTCGCAATGGCTGGCCGTGCGCCAGTCGGCGATTGCCTCCAACATCGCCAATGCCAACACGCCCGGCTACACCGCCAATGACGTCGAGCCCTTCGAAAAGGTCCTCGACCGGACCGCGGTGACGCTTGCCGCCACGCAGACTGGCCACCTTGGCGCCAAAGCGGCCAATGCCGGCTTCAACGTCAAGCCGGAGGACCCTGACGGCGCGATCATGCCGTCGAAGAACACCGTGGTTCTCGAACAGGAGTTGATGAAAGCCGGCGAGGTTCGCCGCTCCTTCGAGCTCAACACGGCGATCGTCAAGGCCTTCCACTCGATGATGACGATGGTGGTGAAGAGCTGATCATGGATGCGCTGACTGCAGCCCTCAAAGTCGCGGCATCCGGCCTTGGCGCCCAGTCCGAGCGGCTGCGCGTGGTCTCGGAGAACCTTGCCAACGCCCAGTCGACCGGCAGCACGCCCGGCGCCGATCCCTATCGCCGCAAGACCATCACCTTCCAGTCCGAGGTCGACCGCGCAACCGGCGGCTCGCTGGTGGAAGTCAACGCGATCTCCCGCGATCCTTCGGACTTCCCGATCGAATTCCAGCCCGGCAACGAAGCCGCCGACGCCAAAGGGTACGTCAAGATGCCCAACGTCAACACATTGGTCGAAATGGCCGACATGAGCGAGGCGAACCGCTCCTATGAAGCCAACCTGCAGGTCATCAAGCAGGCTCGCGATCTGATTTCCATGACCATCGACCTGATGAGGAACCAGTAATGATCGGCGGTATCGGGGCAATACAATTCAAGACGGCGGTTGACGGGGCGGAGCAGGCGTCACCGAACCTGCTGCAGGGCGGTGTCGGAACGCAGACCGGCGAAAGCGTCGGCAGCAGCTTCGCCGAGGTGCTCAGCCAAGCGGCGACGAAGACCGTCAACACCCTGCAGGGCGCCGAGCAGATGTCGATACAGGCCCTGAAGGGCGACGCCGATACGCGCCAGGTAGTCGATGCGGTGCTGAGCGCCCAGCAGGCGCTGCAGACCACCATCGCGATCCGCGACAAGGTCGTCTCGGCCTATCTCGAAATCAGCCGCATGAGTATCTAGCGTCATGAAAGCCCTTGCCATCGCCGCCACCGGCATGAACGCCCAGCAGACCAACCTGGAAGTCATCGCCAACAACATCGCCAACATCAACACCACCGGCTACAAGCGGGCGCGGGCCGAATTCTCCGACCTGCTCTACCAGGTCGACCGCACCCAAGGGGTGCCCAACCGTTCCAACACCTCGCTGGTGCCGGAAGGCGTCTCGATCGGTCTTGGCGTCAAGACGACGGCGGTGCGCAACGTCCACACGCAAGGCGAGCTGACCAGCACCGGCAACAGCTTCGACCTGGCGTTGACCGGCAGGGGCTGGTTCCAGATCGAGGGCGCCGATGGAGCCACGCTCTACAGCCGCGCCGGCGCCTTCAACACCAACGCCACCGGGCAGCTCGTGACGGTCGACGGCGCCAATGTCATTCCGGCCATCTCTGTGCCGACCGACGCGGTCGAGGTGATCGTCAACAAGACAGGCCAGGTCTTCGCCCGCATCCAGGGCCAGACCGACCTCCAGCTGCTCGGCCAGCTTCAGATCGCCAACTTCGCCAACGAGGCGGGCCTGGCGCCGCTCGGCGACAACCTCTTCCAGGAAACGGCCGCCTCAGGCCCGGCCAATGTGGGCGTCCCCGGCGATCCGGGCTTCGCCACGATCCAGCAGGGCTATCTCGAATCCTCCAACGTCGATCCGGTGAAGGAAATCACCGAGCTGATTTCGGCGCAGCGCGCCTACGAAATGAATTCCAAGGTCATCCAGGCCGCCGACGACATGGCCTCGGTGGTCTCCAAGAACATCAGGTAACGGATGATGGCCGGGCCGATCTCCTCCGCACTCCGTCGCGCCGTGCTGGCCACCGCCCTGGTGGCCGCCGGCACGCCGGCTTTGGCGCAGGACCCGACCGGCCAGTCGGCAAACCAGATCGCCGCCGGCCAGGCCGTCGGCGAGGCCGTGCTGATCCCCAACCGGGTCATCTATCCCGGCGAGACCATCGAGCCCGCCTCGCTCAAGCAGGTGATGCTCATCCCCGGCAAGCACAAGCCGGACGGCATGGCGACGCGCTCGGAGGAGCTTCAGGGCAAGGTTGCCAAGCGCACGCTGCTGCCCGGCCGCTACATCCCGGTGACTGCCATCCGCGACGCCTGGCTGGTCGAGCAGGGCGCTTCCGTCCAGGTCTATTTCACCGCCGGCTCGCTCACCATTTCGGCCGCCGGCGTCACGCTGCAGCCAGGTGCTGCCGGTGACCAGATCAAGATCCGCAACACCGACAGCGGCAAGATCATCTCCGGCACGGTGATGGCCGACGGCACCATCAAGGTCGGCGCTTCGTGATGCGCGCCTTTGTTCTTCTGCTGAGCGCCGCCATCGGCCTGCAGCCGGCATTGGCGGATGGGCTGACGCCCAAGGCCAAGCGGGAGCTCGCGCAGAAAAACGGCGGTGTCTACGACGATCCGGAATACGATCCGGCCACCACCCAGCGCATGTTCCGGGTCTCGACCGGGCCAAGCACGCTGCCGCCCGGTCAGGTCGCGGCGCGCATCAAGGACATCGCCCAGCTGCAGAGCGCGCGCGACAACCAGCTCGTCGGCTATGGCCTGGTCATCGGCCTCGCCGGAACCGGCGACAGCCTGCGCAACTCGCCGTTCACCGAACAGTCGATCCGGGCCATGCTGGAGAATCTCGGCATTGCCACCGAAGACGGCCGCGCGCGCTCCAAGAACGTGGCCGCGGTCATCGTCACCGCCAACATGCCGCCCTTCGTCCAGTCGGGCAGCCGCATCGACATCGACGTCTCCTCGATGGGCGACGCCACCTCGCTCGCCGGCGGCACGCTGGTGATGACGCCGCTGAAGGCGGCCGACGGCGAGATCTATGCCGTCGGGCAGGGCTCGGTGATCGTCGGCGGTTTCACCGCCCAGGGCCAGGCCGAGCAGTTGACGCAAGGCGTGCCGACCGCCGGCCGCGTGCCGAACGGCGCCATCGTCGAGCGCTCGGTGCCGGCCGAGTTCGATGACCAGGGCGTGTTGACGCTGCAATTGCGCAATCCCGATTTCTCGACCGCCATCCGCATCGCCGACGCCATCAACGACTACACCTCGCAGCGCTTCGGCATGCGGGTCGCCGCCGAACGCGATGCCCGCACGGTGCAGATCAGGCGGCCGAGGAATGTCTCGGCCGCGCGTTTTTATGCCGAGATCGAAAATCTAGTCGTCGAATCCGACGCGCCTGCCCGCGTCGTCATCGACGAGCGCACCGGCACCATCGTCATCGGCAGCAATGTCAGGATCTCGCGTGTGGCGATCAGCCACGGCACCCTCACCGTGCGCATCACAGAAGCGCCGAAGGTGGTTCAGCCGGAACCCTTCTCCAGGGGTCACACCGCTGTCGAGCCCTTCACCGCCATCGAGGCGAGCCGGCCCGACGCGCGCGTTGCCGTGCTCGACGGTCCCGACCTCGAAACGCTGGTCTCGGGCCTCAATCGCCTCGGCGTGAAGCCCGACGGCATCATCGCCATCCTGCAAGGCATCAAATCGGCCGGCGCCTTGCAGGCCGATCTGGTTCTCCAATAGGCATGCCGATGATCGCGCTTTCCTCCCCAACACCCCGCCGTCACCTGAGCTTCCGGGCCATCGCAGCAATGGTTGCTCTGCTTGGCGGCACCGCTGCCCATGCGGACGAGGTACGACAGGTGTTGCCGGGCGGTCAGGCGCCCGTTCAGCCGGCACAGCTCACACATGAAAACGCGCCGCTTCAGCCGGCTGCGCTCGCAGGCGGCAAGGCGCCGGACGAAAGCGAGATCCAGCGCTTCTGCTCCAACATCGCGGATGCCGCGCGCGACCGCCGCTACGCTCTCCAGGCCGAGGAATTGAAGCAGCTGCAGGCCGGCATCGACGAGCGTATGAAAGCACTGGAGGCGAAGCGGGCAGAATACGAGGAATGGCTGAAGCGCCGCGAGGTGTTCCTGGCGCGTGCCGAGGACGGCGTCGTCAAGATCTATGCCGGCATGAAGCCCGATGCCGCCGCCGAACGTCTGGCGATGGTCAACGCCGAGCTCGCGGCGGCCATCCTGATGAAGCTCGATTCGCGCAAGGCCGGCGTCATCCTGAACGAAATGGACCAGAAGGCGGCGGCGACGCTCACCGGCATCATGGCCAGCGCGGCGCGAAGGGTTGATCCGTCATGAAGTTGAAATTGCTGGCCCTGATCGCCCTCGCCACCCTGGCCGGCTGCGGTACCGATCTCAGGGAGGTCGGCAGGGAGCCCGCTTTGTCGCCGGTCGGCTCCGGCATCGGCGAAGGCGGTTCCGGCCCTTACAACTACCCCGAGCCGCCTGCCTCCCGGCCGAAGAAATTCTCGCTGTGGGACGATCGCCAGAGCCGGCTCTTTACCGATCCGCGCGCGCTGCGCGCCGGCGACATCCTGACCGTCAACATCAGGCTCAACGACAAGGCCAATTTCAAGAACCAGAACGACCGCAGCCGCACCGCCGCGCGGAAGCTTGGCTATGACATCAATCTAGGATGGGAAAAGGCAAGCACCAGCGGCAAGGGCGACGCCGGCCTGAGCTCCAGCACCGAGACCAATGCCGATGGGGAGATCAAACGTTCGGAAAACCTCGAGCTCAATGTCGCCGCCGTCGTCACAGACGTGCTGCCCAACGGCAATCTGATGATCAGGGGCTCGCAGGAGGTCCGCGTCAATTACGAGCTTCGGGTGCTGACCATCGCCGGCATGGTCCGTCCGTCCGACATCGGCGCGGAAAACACCATCCCCTACGAGCGCATCGCCGAGGCGCGCATTTCCTATGGCGGCCGTGGCCGTGTGAGCGAGGTCCAGCAGCCGGCCTATGGCCAGCAGATCCTCGACCAAGTGCTTCCCTTCTAGGACCGGGAGAGCGCTGCCGTGGCAAATGTCGAGCAAGTCCAGCCGAAAAAGGGACCTTCCCTGGCGATCCAACTCGCCATGCTGTTGGCCATGACCGTCGCGGCCGTCGGCATGGGTTGGCTTTCCGGCGGCTATCTCCAGCAAGGCGAGACCCCGGCACCGGTGCCGGCGGCGCCGGAGAACGCCGGCGCCGCGGAAAAACCCGCCGAAGGCGGCAAGGCGGGCGCCGGGCCAGCGCTGGTGCAGCTGGCGCCGATCACCACCAATCTCGCCTCGCCGTCGGAAGTCTGGATCCGGCTGGAGGCGTCGCTGCTCTACGATGCCCCGCAGCCGCAGGAAGTGACCGAGCAGATTCACCAGGACCTGCTTGCCTATGTGCGCACCCTCAAGCTGCATCAGATCGAAGGCGCCAGCGGATACCAGCATCTCAAGGCCGATCTCGAGGAGCGCGCGGCGCTGCGCAGCGGCGGCCACGTCAAACAGGTTCTCGTCAGGACGATGCTGCTCGAATGAGAAAGTTCCTCATAGCCACGGCGCTCATCGTCGTCACCACCTCCGTCGCGGCGGCCCAGCAGCTCGATCTTGGCGGCATCGGCAAGGCCGACGGCACGACCGTCGGCTACCTGATCCAGATGTTCGGCCTGCTCACAGTGCTTTCGGTGGCCCCGGGCCTTTTGATCATGGTGACGAGCTTCACCCGCTTCGTCATCGCCTTCTCGATCCTGCGCGCCGGCATCGGCCTGCAATCGACGCCGGCCAACCTGATCCTGATCTCGCTGTCGCTGTTCATGACCTTCTATGTCATGGCGCCGACTTTCGACCAGGCCTGGAACACTGGCGTGAAGCCGCTGATGGACAACCAGATCACGCAGGGCGAGGCGTTCGAGAAAATCTCCGGCCCGTTCCGCGACTTCATGTTGCACAATGTGCGCGACAAGGATTTCGACCTCTTCGCCGACCTCGCCCGCGAGCGCGGCCAGACCGTCTCGCGCGAGACTGTCGACCTGCGCATCCTGGTGCCGGCCTTCATGATCTCGGAGATCCGCCGCGGCTTCGAGATCGGCTTCCTCATCGTCCTGCCCTTCCTCGTCATCGACCTGATCGTCGCCACCGTCACCATGGCCATGGGCATGATGATGCTGCCGCCGACGGTGGTATCGCTGCCGTTCAAGATCCTGTTTTTCGTGCTGATCGACGGCTGGAACCTTCTGGTCGGCAGCCTGGTGCGATCCTTCACCTGATCGATCCCGCCGGACCGCGCGCAAGCGTGCCGCGTCACGTCTCGACGGCTTGAGCAAAGTGCGCGCAAGCCTTCCAACATTATTTTCGATTAACCGTCCGATTTAGGTCTTTGGTAGGGACTTCCCGCCATAGTCGCTCGCAGATGGCGGGTGACCCGACTGAGCGGTCATTGGCATGATGCCGCACCGTCATACCGGACATGCCGGTATGTAAAAAAAATCCGTGTAAAAAATAGGTACGAGTAACCATGGCCAGTATCATGACCAATGCCTCGGCGCTGACCGCGCTGCAGAGCTTGAACGCCACCCAGAAGAACCTCGACACCACCCAGGCCCGCATCTCGACGGGTTATCGCGTCTCGCAGGCTTCCGACAACGCCGCTTACTGGTCGATCGCCACCACGATGCGCTCCGACAACCAGGCCATGTCCACCGTCTCGGACGCGCTCGGCCTCGGCGCCTCGAAGGTCGATACCGCCTACACCGGCATGGACAGTGCGATCTCGACCATCAACCAGATCCAGCAGAAGCTGACCGCTTCCTACGGCCAGACCGATGCTTCCAAGGAAAAGACCCAGGTCGAAATCGCCGCTCTTCAGAACCAATTGAAGGCCTATGCCGACGGCGCCACCTTCTCCGGCACGAACATGCTGTCGGTCAACAGCGGCGCCACCGCCACGAGCGCAGCCGACGTCAAGATCGTTTCGGCCTTCAACCGCGATGCCACCGGCGCAGTTTCGATCTCGACGATCGACGTCAAGGTCGACAGCATCAAGCTGTATGAAGCCGGCACCGCGGCTGGCGTGTCGAAAGGTATCCTCGACGCCGACCGCGTCGGTGCGACTGGCGCTGTCACCACCACTGCGCAAAACCCGACCCTGGGTGCGGCAGCTGCGGCGGGCGACACCTATTCGGTCGCCACGATGAAGATCTTCTCCGGCACCACCGCTGCAAGCGATACCCAGATCGCGGATATGATGAAAGTCGTCGACGCCGCGCTGAAGGACATGACGACCGCCGCGACCAAGCTCGGCGCCGCTAAGAGCTCGATCAACCTGCAGAAGACCTTCACCTCGAGCCTGATGGACTCCATCGATCGCGGCGTCGGCCAGCTCGTCGATGCCGACATGAACAAGGAATCGACCCGCCTCCAGGCGCTGCAGGTTCAGCAGCAGCTCGGTGTCCAGGCGCTGTCGATCGCCAACGGCTCGTCGCAGTCGATCCTGTCGCTCTTCCGCGGCTGATCGCTTCATACTGACCGGACCAAAGCATCGGGCCGCGCCAAAAGCGCGGCCCGATTTGCGTTTGCTCAAGGCTCGCGCAACCCTCGTTCCCTAACCTCTCGGAAGCCTACTTTTAACAGGCCATTAACCATATCGCGCTAGGTATGGTTAACCAATCACTTAGGTTGTCGAATCGGCCCGACCGGCACGATTCGCAACCCATGGACAGGTCGAGACCCGGCCTGCGTGGCATGCCGGCTTTTGAGAAGGAGCGAGTTTCTTGGCGAGCATCATGACGAACGCTGCGGCGTTGACTGCACTTCAAAGCCTCAACGCCACCAACAAATCGCTCGAGCAGACGCAGGCCCGGATCTCGACCGGCTACCGGGTCTCCGAGGCCTCCGACAACGCCGCCTACTGGTCGATCGCCACCACCATGCGCTCCGACAATTCGGCGCTGTCGACTGTGCAGGATGCTCTCGGTCTCGGCGCCTCGAAGGTCGACACCGCCTATACCGGCATGAACAACGTCCTTTCGACGATCGGCCAGATCAAGACCAAGCTTTTGTCGGCTGTCGGCCAATCGGGTGCAAACAAGGCCAAGACGCAGACCGAAATCACCACGCTGCAGGCGCAGATGAAATCCTTCGCCGATGCCGCCACCTTCTCCGGCTCGAATTATCTTTCGGTCACGTCAACCCAAGTCGCGGCCGCCAATGACGGCGTCCAGCCCGACGCCCAGATCGTCTCCTCGTTCAACCGCTCCTCGTCCGGCGCCATCTCGCTCGGAACCATCGACATCAATGTCGAGAGCACCAAGCTGTTCGATTCCGGCCTCGCAACGGCCGTCAAGAACCAGGGCATTCTCGATCGCAAGACTTCGATCTACTCCACCGCCGCCGACCAGTCGGCATATGACGCCGCCTATGCGGCCTCGATCGCCGGCGGCGCCACCGACATTGCCGCCAACACCGCGGGCCAGGCCGCTGTGTCGGGCTCGCCCGTCAAGATCGACAACGTCTCCGCCTTCAATCTCGACATCACGGCAACGGGCGTGACCGACGACATCATCACGCAGATGGTCACCAAGATCGACAACGTCATGAGTCAGCTTACCGACGCCGCCACCGTGCTCGGCGCCGCCAAGAGCTCGATCGACCTGCAGAAGACCTTCACCCAGAGCCTGATGGACTCCATCGACCGCGGCGTCGGTCAGCTCGTCGATGCCGACATGAACAAGGAATCGACCCGCCTTCAGGCGCTGCAGGTGCAGCAGCAGCTCGGCATCCAGTCGCTGTCGATCGCCAACAGCTCCTCTCAGTCGATCCTGGCGCTGTTCAAGAACGGCTAATCGGCAGAAATATTCCGACCGGCGAAAGGCCGCGCCTCGGGCGCGGCCTTTTTCGTTTTTCGATAAGAGCCGGGTCGACGCTTTGCTAGACCTTCGGCGGCACGCCTATCATCCTCGCACAAGCTTCGCGGTCTAGTCTTCCGGCGGACAGTCATGCTGGGAGCGGTTGAATCGTGCCGGAACAGATCCAGAGCGTCATCGCGAATTTGAAGAGCTTCGGCGTTAGGCGTCTGGCGCTCATGGGCGGCATCGCGGCCCTGGTCATGGCCGTCATCGGCATCGCGTCGGTCTATCTCAACCGCCCGGCCTATGAGACGCTCTATGTCGGCCTCGAGCGTTCCGACGTCAATCAGATCGGACTGGTGCTGGCCGACGCCGGCATCGGCTTCGATGTGGGCTCTGACGGCACATCCGTGATGGTGCCGGCCGGCACCACCGCGCAGGCGCGCATGCTGCTTGCCGAGAAAGGCCTGCCGACCAGCGCCAACGCCGGCTATGAGCTGTTCGACAATGTCGGCTCGCTCGGCCTCACCTCCTTCATGCAGCAGATCACCCGCGTGCGCGCCCTGGAAGGCGAGATCGCGCGCACCATCCAGTCGATCTCCGGCGTCAAGGCGGCTCGAGTCCACATCGTCATGTCCGAGCGTGCCAATTTCCGTCGCGACGAGCAGCAGCCCTCCGCCTCGGTGGTCATCCGCTATGCGGGCAGCGATGCCGAGAAGAGCGCCATGTCGATCCGCCACCTCGTCGCCGCGGCCGTTCCCGGCCTCTCGGCCGACAAGGTCACCGTGCTCGATTCCAACGGCAATCTTTTGGCCGCCGGCGACGACCCGTCCAACACGAGCGCCGCGCGCACGCTGGGCGTCGAGCAGACGGTCGAGGCGCAGATCGGCGACAACATCCGCCGCGCGCTCACCCCTTATCTCGGCCCGGACAATTTCCGCGCCAGCGTCAAGGCCGACATCAACACCGACACGCGCCAGACCGAGGAGACGATCTTCGATCCGAACTCGCGCGTCGAGCGTTCGGTGCAGTCAGTGAAGACCAACGAGGCCAGCAACCAGAAGCAGGCTTCGACCCCGACCAGCGTCGAGCAGAACCTGCCCGAGACGCAGACCACCACCACCGAAGGCCCGCAATCCACCTCGCAGAACGACCGCAAGGAAGAGATCACGAACTACGAGATCAATTCCAAGAAGATCGCCACCGTCTCCAACGGTTACACGGTCAACAAGATGTCGATCGCGGTCGTGGTCAACCAGGATCGCCTGAAGACCATCCTCGGCAAGGACGCCACGCCGGAGCAGATCGCCAAGCGAGTCGCCGATATCCAGAAGATGGTCGCCTCGGCGACCGGCTTCGACGACAAGCGCGGCGACATCATCGACGTCTCGGCGGTCGAATTCATCAACGGCCTCGACGGCGAGCCGATAGATCAGCCTGGCATTCTCGCCTCGATCGGCACCTATACCGGCACGCTGATCAATGCCGGCGCCTTCATCGTCGTCGTCTTCCTGGTGGCGTTCTTCGGCCTCAAGCCGATGGCCGCCGCGCTGACGGCGTCGGCGAGGCCCGCGGCCATTGCCGGCCCGAGCTTCGACGACGTGCAGCGTTCCTTGCCGACGCCCGATGCGCCGGTCGCCGCGATCACCGCCGAGGCCCCGGCCGGCGCCCTGCCCGGCGCGCGCGCCGGTGCAACCCCGCTCGATGACCTGCGCCAGAAAATCCGGCCGGCGCCGCAGGACCGGCTTGCCCGCATGGTCGACCTCAACGAGGAGCGCACCGCGCAGATTCTGCGCAAATGGGCAGCCGTCCCGGAAGCCGTAGGTTAGGCCATGGCCTCCGCAGCCCTCTTCGATCTCCTGCCCGATTTTGGTTCGCGCACGCCGCGTGCCAATCAGGCGCCGACCGCGCGCGACGCCGAGCATCTGCCGGCCGCGCCGGAGCCGCAGGCCGATATCGGCGCGCTGATCGCCGAGGCCGTGGCCGACGCGGAGGCAGCGCTCGAGGCGCGCCTCGCGCTGGCCCATCAGGCAGCGCTCGACGCCGAGCGCCAGGCCAGCAACCAGGCCGCGCAAACTTTCCTTGAGAGCTTCGGCGGCGATCTCGGCGCCGCCCTCGCCACGCGCATCGAGGCCATGGAGCAGCGCGTTGCCGAGCTTGCCGGCGCAACCGTCGCCCGTATCGTCGGCGGCCTTCTCAGCGACGACCTGCAGGAGCGTTCGCTCGCTGCCCTTTCCCGCGCCATCAGTGCGGCGGTCGCCGACAGCGAGGCCGTGCGCATCGCCGTCCGCGGCCCGTTGTCGCTGTTCGAGCCGCTGCAGGCGGCGCTCGGATCCCGCGCCGCCAATCTCGACTTCAGCGAGGCGCCGGGCTTCGACCTGACCGTCACCATCGACGAAACCGTGTTCGAGACGCGTATCGCCGAGTGGTCGGCGTCCTTGTCGGAGGTCCTGTCATGAGCGCCGTCGACCATGCCGACCCCCGGCACGAGATCATCATCGTCAAGCGCAATCACGACGGTCATGACGACGGCCACCATGGTGGCGTATGGAAGATCGCCTTCGCCGACTTCATGACGGCGATGATGTGCTTCTTCCTCGTCATGTGGCTGATCAACGCCGCCAACGAGCAGACCAAGGCGGCCGTCGCCAGCTATTTCAATCCGGTCGAGCTGATCGATCGCAACTCCAGCCGCAAGGGCCTGGAAGATTTGGGCGACGGCCCGAGCAAGGTCGGATTGACCGCGGACAACCCGCAGCAGGGCGCGACCAAGGCGGGCGATGACGGCAAGGGCGGCGCCGGTTCCTCCGAGCGCCGGCAGACGAAGGCCGGAGCGCAGGATGCCCAGCTCTCCGATGAAAAGCTGTTTGCCGATCCCTACGCGGTGCTGGCGGAAATAGCCGCCGACACAGGCGTGATGCAGAACGTCAGCGCCAAGGGCGAAGGCGGCGCCCAGGCGGCCGGTCCGGCAACCGGCGCATCCGGCGGCGAGTCCTACCGCGATCCGTTCGCGCCGGATTTCTGGTCGCAGCAAGTGGCGGCGCCTGGCGCCGAGGCCACCGCCGAACGCGCCAGGATCGAAGGCGATCCGGTCAAGCCCGGCGAGAAGGTCGCCGCCGTCGCGGTGCCGAAGGTGAAGGTCGTTCCGGCCGCTCCTGCCCTGACGGCCGCGCCGCTGGAGCCGCTGGCAACCCCGCAAAAGACCGACGCTAAGAGCGGGCCAAAGGCCGCGCAAGGCGACGCCGAGAAGGCGTCGGGCGAAGCAGACAAGACCGAGAAAGCCCAAGGCGGGAAAGCTGAAGTCGACAAGCGCGAGGCTGCAGCGGTCGACACCAAAGCCGAACCTGCGAAGGCGGAAAAGACTGAATCCGAGCAAGCCGCCGACAAAGGCGAAAAGGCGCCGAGCAAAGCCGCTCTTCAGGAAGCGGCGGATATCAAGAAGGAGCTCGCCAAGGCATTCCTACCGGGTGAAAAGCTCGCCGACGGCGTCTCGGTCGAGGCCACCGACAAGGGTGTCGTCATTTCGATCACCGACCAGCTCGATTTCGGCATGTTCGAGATCGGCTCGGCCATGCCGCGCCGCGAGCTGGTGCTGGCGATGGAAAAGATCGGCCACATCATCAACCAGAAGAAGGGCACCATCACCATCAGCGGCCACACCGACGCGCGGCCGTTTCGCAGCGACACTTACGACAACTGGCGGCTGTCCACCGCGCGCGCCCATTCGGCCTACTATATGCTGGTGCGCGGGGGCGTCGACGAAAGCCGCATCACCGAGGTCGCGGGCTTCGCCGACCGGAAGCCAAAGATCGCCTCCGATCCGATGGCTGCCGCGAACCGACGCATCGAAATCCTGATGGCGGCCGGCGGATGAGGGCCAGGACCGTCATCGGCCGTTCGATGAAGCGCTTCACTGTTTCAGCGAAACGGCGAACCGCTCCATCTCTTTGCCTTGGCGCAATTCCGAATGGAAAACCGCCTCACGCTTTTCCCGGAATGGCGCTGGCGCTGGCGCTGTTCGTTGCCGGGCCGTCATCGGCGGCATTGGCGCAGGACGCCCTGCAACCCTATCAGCTGGTGCGTTCGCTGCAGCTGATCCAGGATCGTATTGCCGGCGGCGATCATGCCGCGTTGCCGATGCAGGCAAAACTCCTCGAAATGATCGACGCCCGGGTGCGCAATGCCGATGCCGAGGATTTCAAGGAGCCGAAGAACTTCCGCGCTCTGCTCGTCTACGGCATGAGCGGCGGCAACCCGGTGACGGTCGCGGCGGCGGCTTCGCGTGCAATAACCGACCCGCAAAGCCTGGCCATCGCCAAAGGCGTCGTCGCCTATCTGAGCGGCCGGCCGGCCGAGGCGATCGAAATGCTGAAGCCGATCGATCCGATGGGCGTGCCCGCCGACCTCGGCGCCTTCCTGGCGCTGGTCAAGGGCTCGCTGCTTGCGACCGATGATCCTGCGGCAGCGCTGAACCTGCTCGACGAGGCGCGCCTGCTCAGCCCCGGCACGTTGGTCGAGGAGGCAGCGCTTCGACGCTCCGTGGGCATCGCGGCCGCACAGGGCGACGCCGCCCGTTTCGCGCTGGCTTCGACCCAGTATGTCGCCTCCTATCTCTATTCGCCTTACGCCAGCCAGTTCGCCGATGCCTTTGTTTCCGGCGTCATTACGCTGCACATGGCGATCAGCCAGGACAAGATCGCCGACATCACCTCGATGATGGATCCCGAGCGCGAGAAAGTTATCTACCTGCGCATCGCACGCCGTGCCGCGATCGACGGGATGACCGAGCTCTCGGCTTTCGCCTCAGCGAAGGCCGAGCGGGGCCGCAACGGCAACGGCAGCCAGGATGACCCGCGCACCCAGCTCTATTCGAGCCTTTCCACCATGACATCGGCCAATGTCGATGAAGTGCGCGCCAAGCTCGGCAAGATCGATCGCGGCAAGCTTTCGCAAAGCGACCGCGACCTGCTCGACGCCGCGCAGGCCGTGGCGGGCGAAGTGATGGCGCCGGTGAAAGCGCCCGCAAATGCCGAAACCGCACCGACGATCGTTGCAAGAGGCGACAGAGGGAAATCCGCGACCGAGGCCTCAGCCGACCCGGCCGATGCGGACTTGCCTCCCGTGGAAGGAGCGATGCCCGAACAGGCAGCGGTCGCGGCACGCGATCCGGCGGTCGCGGTGAGCGATCCGCCGGTCGCGCCGAGCGACCAGGCGAAAGACGCGGCGCCCGCCGCTTCGCCGCCCCCTGTCCAGCAGCCCGCGCGAGCATCGGCTGAAACCCTGGCGGCCGCTCCGGCTCCGACCGGCGCCGCGCCGGTGGTTAAGGCATCCGCGCCGGCGAAGCCCGATATGCAAGACCCGATCGATGCGGCGGTCACCAGCACGCGGCGTCAGCTCGACCAGATCGACCAACTCCTCGGAGCAGCCCCAAAATGACCAGCGTCAACCAGACCTTGCCGGGCTTTGCTTCGACACAGGCCCAGTCCCGGCAGCACACTGCCGGCGACAAGGATGGGGATCAGAATTTCGGCAAGATTGTGCATGGGACCGAGAGCCCACAGGACAAGCACACGGCCGGACCGGTAATACCCAACGCGCATCCGGCAAGGCGCTTGCCGGCCAATGCCGGCAGGCATGAGCCGGACCAGGACCCGCAGGGGAAAACCGGTTCGCAGAAGGCGACGGGAAAGTCCGCGAAGACCGACGGGCAATCCTTATCCGCGAAGCAGACCGCAGATAAGGATACCGCGGCGCAATCCGACGATCCCGCGCCGCTGCAGGACCGCTTGCCGTTGCTGATGGCGCTGGGCGACATGAAGCATTTCGCGCAATCGTCGGGCGCGGGCGGCGCTGATGGTGAAGAAGCCGCCGGCGACCACGGATCGCTGGAACTGCGGCTGCGCGCCGGCAAGCGCACGGCGATTGACAGTTCCGCCGAGCCGCTGTCGCGATCCACCCGTTCGACGGCAGCGGACGATTCCGGCCCCGATTTTGGGCTAAAGCCGATGAAGGCGCAAATGGCTCTCGATATGCCGGGCCGGCGTGATGCCGATGCCTTGCCGGCGCAAGGGGATGATCCGGCGGCCGGTAGCCCGTTGCCGCCGCAAGGCTGGCGGCCGGCTTCCGCATCCAAGGCTTCGCTGCAATCGCAGTCGGCCGCGCAGCAGACTCCGGGCAAGCCGTCTTCTTCCGCCGGACGCATGGAAGTCGTCAGCCAGCAGAGCTTCCCGGCGCCGGCGCAAAATCCGATCGGCCAGACGGCATCGGCGCTGGTTGAAGGGCTTGCCTCCGACAATGGCGTCCAGCAAGCCTTTGCAAGCGCCTCGACGGGCTCCCAGACGACCAATTCTGTTGCCGTTCCGACACACGTGCTGAAGATCGAGCTGCACCCTTCGGAGCTCGGATCGGTTGTCGCCAGCCTGCGGCTCTCGGGGGAGCGACTTTCGATTGAGATGAAGCCCGAGACACACGAGGCATACCGCCGTCTCACCGCCGACAGCGACGCCGTCGTCAAGTCGATGCGCAGCCTCGGCTTCGACGTCGACAAGGTCACCATACTGCAACCCTCGATAGCAGCGCATGCGGCCAGCCGCGCCGACGCAACCAGCGCCATGCCGATGTCGACAGGCCGTGACCAGCCTTCGTTCCAGCCTGGGAACTCGGGCAGCAACGGCGCGGGCGGCGGCCGGCAACCGGGAAGGAACAATGGCGCACAGGAATTCGGTCGACCCGCTTCGCCTCTTCGCGAGCGTGCTGACGACGATATGTATATCTAGTTTCGCTGCCGGCGCGGCCAGCGCCGCTGCCAATCCCTGCGAGCCGGAGATCCTGCGCGCCGCCGATCGCTACGGGGTGCCCGCCGGAATCCTGTACGCCGTCGGCCTGACCGAGACCGGAAAGAAGGGCAGCCTTCAGCCTAATGCCTTGAATATAGAAGGAAAAGCTGTGTTTCCTCGCAGTCGCGGCGAAGCGCTCGCCGCATTCGAGAACGCGCGTCGCGAGGGCAAGACGCTGATCGATCTCGGCTGCATGCAGATCAACCATCGCTATCACGGCGCGCAGTTCCGCAGCGTCGAGGACATGCTCGACCCGCATCGCAATGTCGACTACGCGGCGCGCTTCCTGGTCAGCCTGCATGCCCGGCACATGACCTGGTCAATGGCCGTCGCCCGCTATCATGCCGGCCCCGACAACGACCCCGCGCAGAAGGTCTATGTCTGCCGCGTCATCGCCAACATGGTCGCCACCGGCTTCGGCAAATGGACTCCGAATGCCAGCACCTTCTGCAATCAGTAGTTGTTGTACGTGAGAAGCCGGTCGACCTTCGCCAGCCTATCCGCCGACCCCGATACTCGTCGGCCAACAGTTGGCGCGAATACACCAGCGCAACCGCTTTTATTACGGCTCCCAAAAAAACTCCCAAGAAAATAGCTACAAGAAATGATGGTTTTTCAGGATTCATCGAGCCGGGTACGCCTTTCCCCACGGGGCAAGTGAAATGATTCGGAGGGCGGGCCGATGATCGTGATCGTTGACGAGCGAGAGCTCGTGACAGAGGGCTACTCTTCACTTTTCGATCGCGAGGGGGTGGCCACTGCCGGCTTCGCGCCAGGCGAATTCGGCGAGTGGGTGAGTTCCGCTGCCGACACCGATCTCAGATCCGTCAGGGCCTTTCTCATCGGCGACTGCCGCGAAGGCGCGATATCGCCGCGCCAGATCCGCGACCGCACCGGCGCGCCGGTGATCGCACTGAGCGAACATCACTCGCTCGAGCACACGCTGCGGCTGTTCGAAAGCGGCGTCGACGATGTCGTGCGCAAGCCGGTGCATATCCGAGAGATTCTCGCCCGCATCACCGCCATCCGCCGCCGCGGCTCCGAAGAGGCCGCCTATACCGAGGTCGGGTCGATGCGGATCTTCATGGACGGCCGCGATCCGGAGATCAACGGCGAGCCGCTGCCGTTGCCGCGGCGCGAGCGGCGCATCCTGGAATATCTGGCCGGCAACCGCGGCCGGCGCGTGACCAAGACCCAGGTCTTCAACGCCATCTACGGCATCTTTGACGAGGAGGTCGAGGAGAACGTGGTTGAGAGTCACATCTCGAAGCTGCGCAAGAAGCTGCGCGAGAAGCTTGGTCACGATCCGATCGATTCCAAGAGGTTCCTCGGCTATCGGCTGGTGTTTTGATGGCCGCCCTCGAGCGTGATCCCGAACCGAAGATCAGCGAAAGCAAAAAGTGGGAACCGGTTTTCGGACAAGGATCATGCTCCAACAAAGAGTCAGTGCGTGACGGCGATTCAACGAAGCGCCATCACGCTCTAGGCCCATCCCGCGCCAGCCTCGCGCAAGACACGAGGCATAGTTTTACGGCCTGCTACCCAGGCACTGCGGAGATCCATCGATGAGCCTCTACGGAATGATGCGGACCGGCGTTTCCGGCATGAACGCGCAGGCCAACCGCCTCTCCGCGGTGGCCGACAACATCGCCAACTCCGACACCACCGGCTACAAGCGCTCTTCGGCCGAGTTCTCGTCACTGATCATGCCCGGCACCGGCGGCGCCTATAATTCCGGTGGCGTGACCACCACGATCCGCTCGGCCGTCAGCACGCAAGGCGTCATGACCTACACCACCTCGGTGTCCGATCTTGCCGTCAACGGCGACGGCTTCTTCGTCGTCCAGGATGCCGGCGGCACGCCCTACCTCACTCGCGCCGGTTCCTTCGTTCCGGATGCGCAGGGCCGGCTGGTCAATGCCGCGGGCTACCAGCTCATGGCCTACGACTACGCCAATGGCGATCCGGCAGCGACCGCCAACGGCTTCGAGGGCCTCGTGCCGGTGCAGATCTCCGATCAGCAAATGACGGCGACGCCGAGCACCGAGGGCCTGTTTTCCGGCAACCTGCCCGCGGGCGCGACGCCGCCCTCCGGTCCGCTGCCGTCCAGTAACAGCGCGACCGCCGAATACACGTCGAAAACCTCGCTGGTCGCCTATGACAATCTCGGCAACAAGAAGCTGCTCGACGTCTATTTCACCAAGACCGGCACCGGAACATGGGAAGTCTCGGTCTTCGATCAGTCGAAGGCGACCCCCGGCACCTCCTTCCCCTATACCGGCGGTGCGCTAGGATCGGCCAACCTCACCTTCGACACCACCACCGGCAAGCTCACCGGCGCGACCACAGGCGCCTCCTTCACCGTTCCGGGCGGCCAGACCCTCAACCTCGATCTCTCCAAGCTGACCCAGCTCGGCACCGGCTTCACCGTCGCCGACGCCAAGGTCAACGGCAACGCCCCGAGCTCCATCCAGAAGGTCCAGATCGGCCAGGACGGCGTCATCTACGCTCAGTTCGCGGACGGCTCGACCAAGGCGCTTTACAAGATCCCGCTTGCCGACGTTCAGAGCCCCGACAACCTCACCGCAATGCCCGGCAACATCTATGTGCAGAGCACCGACTCCGGCGCCGTCCACATCGGCTTTGCCAATGAGGGCAAGCTCGGCTCCATCGTCTCCGGGGCGCTCGAAAACTCCAACGTCGATATCGCCGAGGAACTGACCAACATGATTGCGGCGCAGCGCAGCTACACCGCCAATTCCAAGGTCTTCCAGACCGGCTCGGACCTGATGGACGTCCTCGTCAACTTGAAGAGATAAACGACGGGCGCCGCCCGTGAAAGATCAGCATGTCGCTTTCCTCCGCACTAAGCATTGCCCAATCGGCGCTCCTGGCCACGTCCAAGCAGACCAGCGTCGTATCGCGCAATGTGGCCGACGCGTCGAACCCTGACTATACCCGCCGCATCACCGTGGTGACCAGCACGGCGCCGGGTGCCCGGGCGGTGGAAATCCAGCGCGCCGCGAACGAGCTCCTGTTCCGCCAGAACCTTTCGGCGCTGTCGGCATGGAGCGGCCAGAGCGCGCTTTACAACGGCATGGATCAACTCGAACTGTCGGTCAACGGGGTCGACAACGCGTCGTCTCCCTCGACGGCCATCGCCAAGCTGCAACAATCTCTGCAGCTTTACGCCACGACGCCATCGAACCAGAACCTCGGCACCAGCGTCATCGATGCCGCCAAGCAGGTGGTGAATTCTCTCAACAGCGGCACCAAGGCGATCCAGGACTTCCGCACCCAGGCCGACAGCCAGATCGCCACCGCCGTCGACGACCTCAACTCCCTGCTCGGCCAGTTCCAGGACGCCAACAAGGCCGTCATCTCCGGCACGCGATCTGGCACCGACGTGTCCGACGCGCTCGATCAGCGCGACGCCCTCCTGAAGAAGATATCGGAATATGTCCCGGTATCGACCTTCACGCGCGGCGACAACGACATGGTCGTCACCACCAAGGACGGCACGACGCTGTTCGAGACCGTGCCGCGCTCGGTGACCTTCGCGCCATCGGCCGGCTATTCGGCCGGCACGCCCGGCAACACGGTCTACATCGACAATGTGCCGGTCTCGGCCGGCACTGGCGACAACGCGACCGCCGACGGCAAGCTTGCGGGCCTGCTGAAGCTGCGCGACGGCGTCGCCTCGACCATGCAGAGCCAGCTCGACGAGATCGCGCGCGGCCTTATCACCGCATTTGCCGAAACCGCGCCATCGCAGCCCAATGCGGCCGGCCTGTTCACATGGTCCGGCGCGCCGGCAATCCCGGCCGCCGGCACCCTGGTCGACGGCCTCGCCGGATCGATCGGCGTCAACGCCGCCTTCGATCCGAGCGCTGGCGGCAATCCCGCGCTGTTGCGCGACGGCGGCGCCAACGGCGCGGCCTATGTCGTCAACACCGGCAACGCATCCTATTCGGACCTTCTGATCAGCTATGGCAACAAGCTCGATCAGCCGATGGCCTTCGATGCCTCGGCCGGCATCGCCGTCAGCTCCGGCGTCTCCGATTACGCGGCCAATGCCATCGGATGGTTCGAAGGCGTGCGCCAGCAGGCCTCGACCAACGCCGACAGCAAGCAGGCGCTGGCAGCGCGAACGGCCGAGGCGCTGTCCAACGATACCGGGGTCAATGTCGACCAGGAGATGTCCCTGCTTCTCGACCTCGAGCACACCTATCAGGCCTCGGCGCATATGATGAAGACCGTGAGCGACATGCTGGACGCCCTGATGAGCGCGGTAGGATAATTCATGAAAGCGACAGCCGTTTCCTCAGCCGCCATCTCCAACGCCCTGCGTTACCAGCAAGCGAAAATGCAGGCCGACCTTGTGAAGGCGACGACGGAATCCACGACCGGCAAGGTCGCGGATGTCGGTCTGGCGCTTGGCGGGCGCACGACCCAGGCCGTCACCTTCCAGCGCGACCTCGACCGGCTGAACGGCATCGTCGATTCCAACGCGCTCGTCACCGCGCGACTGACATCGACCCAGGATTCGCTCGGCCAGATCGCCGGTGCCGCGCAGAGCTTCCTGTCGGCACTGACCAGCGGCGTGTCGGGCGACTCCTCGACCAGCATCCTGCAGACCGCCGGCGCCTCGGCGCTGCAGCAGATGACGGGTATTTTGAACACCAGCGTCAACGGCGAATATCTGTTTGCCGGCACCAACACCGACGTCAAGCCGATCGACGATTTCAACGCCACGGGCTCGCCGGCCAAAGCCGCCTTCGATGCGGCCTTCTCGAGCTATTTCGGCTTTGCCCAGACCGACCCGGCGGCGGCCAACATCACCGCTGCCCAGATGGACGACTTCATCACCACCAAGGTCGAGCCGCAATTCCTGGGCGCCGGCTGGCAGGCCAACTGGTCGAGCGCCACCGATGAGCAGATCACCAGCCGCATCTCGCTCAACGAAACCACGCAGACCTCGGTCAGCGCCAACGAGCAGGGTATCCGCAAGCTCGCCATGGCGTCCGCCATGGTCAGCAGCCTGCTTACCGGCAGCATCAGCGAGGCCGCCCAGAACGCGGTCGTCAGCCGCGCGCAGGCGCTGGTCGGCGAAGCCATCGGCGGCATTACCCAGGTGCGGGCCGAAACGGGCCTTGCCCAGCAGCGCGTATCCGACGCCAGCGACCGCATGAAAACCCAGGTCGACCTGTTCGAGAAGCATATCGTCGATCTCGAAGGCGTCGATCCCGCGGAAGCCGCTACCCGGGTCGCCGACCTGACGCAGCATATCGAGACCTCCTTCGCCTTGACCGCGCGTCTGCAGCAGCTCAGCCTGCTGAACTATCTGACTTGAACACGTAAACCGGAACGCCAGAGCGCCGACGATGTATCAATTCTCCTACGCCGACATCCAGACCGACTCCGTCGCCGATGCCAAGGACCGGGAGCGGCAGCTGCTCACCCGGTCGATCGACATGCTGGCGGCGGCAGCAGCCGTTGGCACCGAGTCGATGGAAGCCGTCGAGGCGCTGCATTTCACCAACCGCATCTGGACCACCTTCGTCGAGGATCTCGGCTCCAGCGACAACGCCCTGCCCAAGGAACTGCGCGCCAACCTGATCTCGATCGGCTTATGGCTGCTGCGCGAGACGGAAGACATCCGCCAGGGCCGCACCAACAATTTCGAAGGACTGATCGAGGTCTCCCAGATCATCCGAGACGGCATCCAATGACCAACACGCTGAAGATCTCGCTGAAGCCCAACGAGAAGATCTATATCAACGGCGCGGTCATCCGCGTCGACCGCAAGGTCACCATCGAGCTGATGAACGACGTGCAGTTCCTGCTCGAAAGCCACGTCCTCCAGGCCGATCAGGCCTCTACGCCGCTCAGGCAGCTTTATTTCATCGTGCAGATCATGCTGATCAACCCGCTCGGCGCCCCCGAGGCGCGCGAGATGTTCCGCCGCTCGCTGCCGATGCTGATCGCAAGCTTCGACAACCAGGACATCTGCAAGAGCCTGAAGCAGATCGACCGGATGGTCGGCGAGGATGAGATCTACGAGGCGCTGAAAGCGATCCGCGCGCTCTATCCGCTCGAGCGCAGCGTGCTCGAAGACGATGACGACATTTCCCAAACGCCGCGCGCGCTGGCTGTAGGAGCATAAAATGGCCGTCGACATGACGACAACGATTCCGGTTGGCGCCAACCAGGCCAGCCAGAAGACTTCCAAGACGGCGGTTGACTACCAGTCGTTCCTGAAGCTCCTGATCGCCGAGATGAAGAACCAGGATCCGACCAAGCCGATGGATTCCACGCAATATGTCGCGCAGCTCGCCACCTTCTCCCAGGTCGAGCAGTCGGTGCAGACCAACACCAAGCTCGACCAGATCATGCAGTCCTCGGCATTGTCGCAGGCCGATGCGCTGATCGGCCGCTCGATCACCTCGGCCGACGGCAAGACAACCGGAACGGTGGCTTCGGTGACGCTCTCCAGCAGCGGCCTGATCGCCGTGCTGCAGGACGGCACCCAGGTTCCCGTCGGCGCGGGCGTGTCGATCAAGCCGGCCGCCTGAGCATGTCTCACGAAAGTGGATCCGGTTTCGGGGCAAAGACATGCTTAAATCAAAACCAAAAACAGGTCGCGTGAACTGTTTTTCATGCGACCCGCTTTAGCGGGCTCGCGAGAGGTCAGCCATGAACGAGGCCGATGCCCTCGACATCGTCCAGTACGCCGTGTGGACGGTTCTTACCGCTTCCGCTCCCGTGGTGCTGGTGGCGATGGTCGTCGGCATCGGCATCGCGCTCATCCAGGCGCTGACACAGATTCAGGAAATCACGCTGACCTTCGTGCCGAAGATCGTCGCCATCATGCTCGTGGTGGCGCTGACCGGTCCCTTCATCGGCGGCCAGATCTCGGCCTTCACCAACGTCATCTTCGAACGCATCGAGCACGGCTTCTGACGCAAGGCCGCGAGCGTCGGGTGGCCTCCGCCCCGACCCGGATGATCTTGCAGCGGCATCTGTAGCAGCTAGATTGTGAAGCGCGCCGGCATCGGTCGGCGCCCTCGTCCTAGGCCACTTTCAGGAAGCGATGCATCAGGCAAGAACGGCCGGCGGGCCATGTGCGCAATAGCCGGCGTCTGGCGAAAGCGCGATCCGATCGGCAGCGGCGATCGTCGCGACGTCGCGCGCATGATGCAGGCATTGGCGCATCGCGGTCCCGACGATCACGGCAACTGGAACGACGCCCGCCTGGCGCTCGGCCATCGCCGGCTGACCATCATCGACCCATCGCCCGCCGCGCGCGAGCCGATGCTGACCGCGTCCGGCGACGGTGTGCTGTGCTACAATGGCGAGGTCTATAATTTTCGCGCATTGCGCAAGTCGCTGGAGGCGGAAGGCCTGACGTTCCGCACGGTGTCCGACACCGAGGTGGTGCTTCAGGCCCTGCATCACTGGGGCCCGCAAAAAGCGGTGCCGTTGTTCGACGGCATGTTCTCCTTCGCCTATTTCGATGCCAGCGCCGGCGCCTTGTGGCTTGCCAGGGACAGGCTGGGCATCAAACCGATGTCGGTCGCCGAGACCGGCGACCGACTGCTGTTCGCCTCAGAGGACAAGGCGATCCTCGCCTGCCACGACTTTACCCGCCGGATCGACACGCGCGAGCTGACGCTGCGGCTGGCCTGGCAGAGCCGCGATTCGAGCTACAGCGTCTTCGACGGCATCGAGCGCCTGCCGCCGGCCGGCCTCTGGAAGATCACGGCGCAGGGCATCGAGAAGCGCCGCTTCTGGCATGTCCTCGACGTCCTGGAGACCGCGCGCATCTCCGGCGACAAGACATCCGACGCCGAACATATGGCGACGCTCCGGACGCTGCTCGAGGAAAGTGTCGAGCTGCATTGCATCGCCGATACCAGCCTTGCCACCGCCTGCAGCGGCGGCATCGATTCCGGCCTGATCACCGCGCTTGCCAAACGCTTCAGGCCTGAGATGCATGGTTACGTCGTCGACCCGAAGCTCGGCCGCAGCGAGGCCGAGGATGCAGAGCGGACCGGTCGGCATGTCGGCGTAAGCCTGCGTCGGGTGCCTTTGGACAAGGACCGGTTCCTCGAGCTCTGGCCGCGCGCGGTCTGGCACCTCGAAACCGACGGGTGGCATGCCAGCCACGCGGCGCTGCTGGCGCTTGCCGAGCAGTGCCGCGCCGATGGCGTCAAGGTGCTGCTGACCGGCGAGGGTTCCGACGAGCTTTTCGGCGGCTACAAATGGCAGGCATCGACGGTCAGGCTCTGGCGCCAGTCCTGGCTGCAGCGCCTGTTCCGGTCGAAGGCCGGGCGTGACCGCAAATTCGCTGAATTGCGCCGCGCCCCGTTCCGCAACTCGATCGGTCGCGGCTCGCCGACGGACCGCGCCATGGCGCTCAGAGCCCTGTCGCCCGAGCTGAATTTCCTGCAGACCAAGCTGTTCGACAGGTTGGACGGCGTCGCGCAGCCCGGCGATCGCGCCTTCCTGGCAAGCTGTTTTTACGACCTTTACTCGCATCTGCAGGACCTGCTGCACCGGCACGACCGGTTGAGCATGGCGGCGTCCGTCGAGCTCAGGGTGCCGTTCCTCGAGAACCGGCTGATCGACTTCGCCCTTCATTTGCCGCGCCGGCAGAAATACCGCGACGGGACCGGCAAGTGGCTGCTCAAGAAGGTCGCCGAACGCCATCTGCCGCGCGAAAACATTCGCGCCGCAAAGAACGGCTTCGAGATGGATGCCGCTTTTTCGGCTGGCACGCAGGGCCTGCTGCGCGGTGGCCTGCTGCGCGACGCGATGAAATGGTCTGCTTCCGAATTGGACGACCTGATCGACATGGCAAGCAGCCAGGAAACGTCGCGCCTGCGTCTCGTCGGCATGGAAATGCTGCTCAGGCTTTACATGAATGGCGAGACAACAGGCGCGTTGACCGAGGCCCTGCATGCCGAGGAGAGAGGTGCGAAATAACCCAAAGTTGGTCCAGACAGGCCAGATGCTTGGCTTAAAGCTTCGCCGACGCATTTTCGCCTTTGCCATCCTGTTGTTGGGTCGCACTCTTTGGCGAGTCGCCCGCCTGCGCGGGCGCGGCGAGCCTCTATAGCGGATGAAGGCGCAACCATGATCGACGACGAGCCGGAAAGCGAACGCGTCTCCGCGCTGGCGCCGTTCCGGCACGGCATCTTCCGCGCCGTCTGGTCGGCCAGCCTAGTGTCGAATTTCGGCGGCCTGATCCAGGGCGTGGGCGCCGCCTGGATGATGACCACGATCGCCACCTCGCCCTACCAGGTGGCGCTGGTCCAGGCCTCGACTACCTTGCCGATCATGCTGTTCGCGCTCGTTGCCGGCGCCATCGCCGACAGCTTCAACCGCCGCAAGGTGATGCTGGTGGCGCAGACCTTCATGCTGGTCGTCTCGGCGCTGCTGACCTTGTTCACCTGGCAAGGCTGGATGACGCCCTGGACGCTGCTTGCCTTCACCTTCCTGATCGACAGCGGCACGGCGCTGAACAGCCCGTCATGGCAGGCCTCGGTCGGTGACATGGTGCCGCGCGCCAAGGTGCCGGCGGCGGTCGCGCTCAATTCGCTGGGTTTCAACATCACCCGCAGCGTCGGCCCGGCCATAGGCGGCGTCATCGTCGCTGCCGCGGGTGCGGCGGCCGCCTTCGCCGCCAATGCCGCGAGCTATATCGGCCTGATCGTCGTGCTCGCCCGCTGGAAGCCGGCGCTGCCCGAGCAAACCCTGCCGCGCGAGTCACTCGGCGCGGCAATGGGCGCCGGCCTGCGCTATGTCGCCATGTCGCCCAACATCGCCAAGGTGCTGGTCCGAGGTTCGGCCTTCGGCTTCAGCGCCGGCGCGGTGCTGGCGCTTCTTCCCCTGGTGGCGCGCGATGTCGTCAAGGGCGATGCGCTGACCTACGGCATCATGCTCGGCGCCTTCGGCATCGGCGCGGTCGGCGGCGCGCTGATCAGCGTGCGGCTCAGGCAGCTGCTGTCCAGCGAGGCGATGGTGCGCATGGCCTTTAGCGGCTTCGCGCTCTGCGCCCTCAACGCCGCAGTCAGCCGCAATGCCTGGCAGACATCGGCGGGCCTGCTCATCGGCGGCGCCTGCTGGGTGATCGCGCTCTCGCATTTCAACGTCACGGTGCAGATGTCGACGCCGCGCTGGGTGGTCGGCCGCGTGCTGTCGATCTACCAGACGGCGACCTTCGGCGGCATCGCGCTGGGCAGCTGGATCTGGGGCGTCGTCGCCGACGCGCATGGCGCGGAGACCGCGTTGACCGCTGCGGCGGTCGCGATGCTCGCCGGCGGCGCCATCGGCTTCGTCCTACCCTTGCCGCGGCAGACGGTGCTCAACCTCGATCCGCTCAACCGTTTCAAGGAACCGATGCTGGCGCTCGACCTCAAGCCGCGCAGCGGCCCGATCGCTATCATGATCGAGTACATCATCCGCGAGGAGGACGTGCCGGAATTCCTGGCGACCATGGCCGAGCGCGGCCGCATCCGCCGCCGTGACGGCGCCCGCAACTGGACTTTGGCCCGCGACCTCGAAAATCCGTCGGTGTGGATCGAGCACTACCACACGCCGACCTGGGTCGAGTATATCCGCCACAACCGGCGCGCCACCCATGCCGACGCCGTGGTCGGCGAACGCATCCGCGCGCTGCACAGCGGCGACAACCCGCCGCGCGTGCGCCGCATGATCGAGCGTCCGACCACCGCGGGCACGACGCTTGTCTCGCCGAAGGGGCCGATCGAGCATTAAGGACTTTCAGGGATCAGCCGGCGCTCTGGATCATGTAGAGCTTGCGCGTGGTCTCGTGGATGCGCCATTCGCCCTTCCATCCCTGCGGCAGGACGAGGAGGTCTCCCGGTCCCAGCTCACGCATCTCGCCATCGGCGCGGCTCACCTCGACGCGGCCGGAGATGATGTGGCAGATCTCTGACGAGTTGGTGCGGTCGGCGGTGAAGCGGCCGGGCGTGCATTCCCAGATGCCGATGTCGACGCTCCCGTCCGGCGACTGGAAGAAGGATCGCGCGGCCTCCAACTGATCCCCTTGGATCGAGGTCGGTTTCGGTGAAAAGGCGCCGATGTCGGCGTTGGCAAGGTCGTGGAAAGTCGAAAGATCGATCAAGCTGGTCTCCATGATCAATGACCGGTGAGGCTGTCCGCCAGGGCGGCAAGCTTCGAGCTATGGGCAAGCCCGGCAGCCTCGCGGTTATCGGCGATGCGGTAGAGCTGGTACATCGAATGGACGCCCAGCCAGCGGAACGGCTCCGGCTCCCAGGGCCGCACCTTGCGGTTGACCCAGGGCAGCCGCGTCAGCTCGGTATCCTGGCCGAGCACGAGGTCGGTCAGCGTGCGCCCGGACAGGTTGGAGCTCGACACGCCGAGTCCGACATAGCCGCCGGCCCAGCCGATCCGCGTTTTGGAGTCGAGCCCGACGGTCGTGCACCAGTCGCGCGGCACGCCGAGCACACCGCACCAGGCGTGGTCGATGCGGCACCCGGCCGTCTGCGGCAGGAGCGTCGTCAGGATCGCGTGCAACTGGTCGATCGTCGCCTGCTGCGTCTGCCCGTTGACGTCGGTGCGCGACCCGTAGCGATAAGGCACGCCGCGGCCTCCCATGGTGATGCGCCCCTCGCGCGTTCGCTGGGCATAGCAATAGGCACGCGCGGCGTTGCCGAGCAGCTCGTGTCCCTCCCAGCCGATCTTGCGCCAAAGCTCTTCCGACAGCGGCTCGGTGACGATCTGCGCGCTGTTGAGCGCCAGCCATGTCCGCTCCTCGCCAGGAATGCCGGCGGTGAACCCTTCGGTGGCGCGGATGATGGTTTCGGCCCGCACGGTGCCGCGATCCGTGGTCACAACGCCCTTGGCAATCGCAGTGACCGTCGTCTTCTCGTAGATGGAAACACCGAGACGCTCGACCGCTACCGCCAGCCCGCGCACCAGCTTGGCCGGCTGCACACGCGCCTGGCCGTGGATGACGAAGCCTCCCATGACATTCCGGATGTTGATGCGCGCCCGGGTCGCCTCGGCGTCGAGCAGCTCGATGCGTTCGGGATTGGCATCCCAGGAGCGGATCGTCTCGCATTCTTCGCGCACGCGTTCCAGCTGCGCCGGGTTGGTGGCGACCGTCAGATTGTCGACGCGGCGGATGTCCGCGTCGATGCCCTCTTCCGTCGCGACCCGGATCACCTCGTCGACGCAGCCGGCCATCGCCTTCTGCATGGCGGTGACGCCTTGCCGTGTTGAGGTCTTCAGATACTTTTCGCGCGACCAGCCGAATCCGCCCGACAGCCAGCCGCCATTGCGCCCCGAAGCGCCGAAGCCGGCAAACTCGCGTTCGATGAGCACGATGCGCAGCGATGGCTTCGCCTTCTTCAGATAGTAGGCTGTCCACAGCCCGGTATAGCCCGCCCCGACGATCGCCACATCCGCCTCTATGTCGCCCGGCAAAGACGGACGTGGCGCCGGGATATGACCCAGATCCGCATACCAGAACGAGATATCGCCGTTGCGCTTGACTTGCATGGGATGGTTTCCGCCAAAGCAATTCCAGGAAAAGTGTGAAACGGTTTTCCGTCCGGAATTGCGTTTAAACAAAGATGATCAGGTGAGCGTCGTGTCGGCCGTGCTGTCGTCGGGCAGGAGTTTCGCATCGGCGCCGTCGAAGCAGAGCTCGACCTTCTCGCCGAGGCCAAAACTCTCGCCGGCGAGCGGCGAACGCACGATCGCGGTCGAGCCGTCGCCGAGCTTCACTTCGTATTTCGAGCCCGAACCGAGATAGATCGCCTCGGCGATCGTTCCCGACAACCGGTTCGTGCCGGCGGCATCCTGGCCCGGCCGGCGGATGGCGAGCTTTTCCGGCCGCAGCAGCATCACCGGATGGGCTTCGCCCGCGAGGCGACGCGGCGCGCTAACTGTTTCTCCGGCGACCGTCAGAGCCGTGCCGGTGCCGTCGCATTTCGCCTCGCCGCGCAGCACGGTGGAATCGCCGATGAACCGGCCGACGAACAAAGTCGTCGGTTCGTCATAGAGCTGGCGACCGGTGCCGACCTGCTCGATGCGCCCGCGATTAAAGACAGCGATGCGATCCGACAGCACCAGGGCCTCCTCCTGGTCGTGCGTGACATAGACGAAGGTGGTGCCGAGCTCGCGATGGATGCGCTTGATCTCGAGCTGCAGCCATTCGCGCAGCTTCTTGTCGAGCGCGCCGAGCGGCTCGTCCATTAGAAGCAGCGGCGGATCGAAGACGATGGCGCGCGCCAGCGCCACGCGCTGCTGCTGGCCGCCCGACAACTCGCTCGGATAGCGATGCGCGAAGTCGCCCATCTTGACCATGTCGAGCGCTTTTGCGACGCGCTTCTTGCGCTCGTCCTGCTTGATGCCGCGCAGTGTCAGCGGATAGGCGACGTTGCGGCCGACGGTCATATGGGGAAACAGCGCGTAGTGCTGGAAGACGACGCCGATATTGCGCTTGTGCGCCGGCACGCCGACGACGCTTTTCCCCCCGACCAAAAGCTTGCCGCTGGTCACGTCGGTAAAGCCGGCAATCACGTTGAGCGTCGTCGTCTTGCCCGAGCCGCTCGGTCCAAGCAGCGTCATGAACTCGCCGGGCTCGATCCTGAGCGAGACGCCGTCCAGCGCCTTGAAGGAGCCATAGGCCTTGCTGACCGTATCGAGGTCGATCGCGGCGCCGCGATTTTCCGCTCTCGGGTTCATAGGCGTCCCTTCCGCTCGCGGCCAAGGAGGAGCATGCCGCCGCCGATCAGGATCGTGGTGGCGAACAAAAGGATGGTGCCGACGGCCGCGACCGTCGGATCGGCGTCGCGCGTGATCGAGGAAAATATCTGCACCGGCAATGTCTTGAGATAGGGATTGGTGATGAACAGCGACACCACGATCTCATCGAAGGAGGTGGCGAAGGCGAACAGCAGGCCCGACAGGATGCCGGGCAGGATCAGCGGCAGCGTCACCGTGCGGAACGTGGTCAGCGCGCCGGCGCCGAGGCTTGCCGCCGCCGTCTCCAGCCGCCGGTCGAACACTTCGAGATTGGCCGAGACCGCGATCAGCACGAAGGGCAGCGCCAGGATGGTATGCGCCAGCACAAAGCCCGTCAGCGTGCCGACGAGCTGCGCATCGAGATAGACGGCATAGATGCTGATGGCCAGAACGACGCCCGGCACGACCATCGGCGTCAGCATCAGCATGCGCAAGAGATTGGCCGGCCGCGCCTTCATGCGGTCGAGGCCGAAGGCGGCCAGCGTGCCGAGCACCGTCGCCAGCACCGCCACCAGCGAAGCGACCTTGAGCGAGTTGAGGAAGCTGGTCGACCATTCCGGATTGGTGGCGAAGTTCTGGTACCACTGCCAGGAAAAGCCCTGCGGCGGAAAAGCAAGCGACTTGTTCTCGTTGAACGACATCGGCACGACGACCAGCGTCGGCGCCACCAGCCAGATCGCCACGAGCAGGCAGACGAGGCCGAGGATGAGGCGGGTGAGCGGCTTCATTTCCATCAGCGTCGCCCCGCTTCACGATACCTGGACCGCATCACCGGGGCCGCCAGCGCCAGCAAGACGAAGGTCGCGACCAGGAGCACCACGCCCATGGCGCCGCCGCGTCCCCATTGCAGAAGGCTCAGCACCTGTGTCTGCACCAGGGTCGACAGCATGGTGGAGCGCGGTCCGCCGAGCAGCGCCGGCGTGATATAGAAACCCAGCGCCAGGATGAAGACGATGATGGCGCCGGCATAGACGCCCGGCAGCGACAGCGGCAGGTAGACCGTGAAGAAGGCGCGCGACGGCCGCGCGCCCAGGCTTCGCGCCGCTTGCACCAGCCTGAGGTCGATGCCCTTCATCACCGAATAGAGCGGCAGGATCATGAAGGGCAGCAGCACCTGCGCCATGCCGATCACCACGCCGGTCTGGGTGCGGATCAGCCGGACCCCGTCGAAGCCGGCTGATCTCAGCAGCGAATTGATGACGCCGGAATCCTGCAGCAGGATCACCCAGGAAAGCGTGCGCACCACGCCGCTCACCCAGAACGGGATCAAGACGCAAAGCACCAGGACGAGTCGCGCGCGCGGCCCGACGGCGGTCATCAGATAGGCGTAAGGGTAAGCGCAGAGCACGCAGACCACGGTCACCCAGGCCGAGATGGTGAAGGTGCGCTGAAGCACCATCAGGTTGACGGGCGCGCCGAAGAACCAGGCGTAGTTCTGCAGGCCCCATTGCGGCTCAGACAGGCTGCGCAGCACGATGGTCAGCAGCGGGTAGCCGATGACGGCTACCAGCAGCACGAGTGCCGGCAGCGTGAGCGCGTACGGCCGCCATGCCCAGCCCGCCCGTTGCGGGGCGGAGGGCGTCGTCGGTTCGAGCGCGCTCACGGACTTCGCCTCTCTCAGCCGGTCAGTTGCCGGCCATCAGCGCGGACCACTTCTCCTGCGCCACGGCGAAGTTCGGCACCCAGAACTTGAAGTTCTGCTTGTAGCCCTGCTTCTGGCGCTCCGGCGTGTTGGTGAGGAAGGCGGCGACGGAAGCGTCGACCTTGGGCCGCGCCTCGCTGTTGATCGGCGTGTAGGAGGTCTTCTCGGTCAGGATCTCCTGGGCATTCTTGCCGAGATAGGCGTTGAGCAGCGCGTAAGCGGCATCCGTGTCCTTGACGCCGACCGGGATCGTCATCTGGTCCATCACCACCAGCCAATCCTGCCATGCGGGTGCGTATTTGGCGCCGTTCTTGACCGCGGTCATGGCGCGGCCGGTCCACATCATCAGCATGTCGGCCTCGCCGGATTCGGCGAGCTGCTGCGATTCAGCGCCCGTCTTCCAGAAGATAGTGTCGGGGCCGAGCTTGCGGACCACGTCGATGGCCTTGTCGATATCGGCTACCGTCATTGCTTTCGGATCGCCGCCGGCAACCTTGAAGGCCTGTTCGAGCAGGCCGCCGGTCGGGCTGCCGGAGCCGTCGATGCCGCGCACGCCCGGGAACTTTTCGGTGTCGAAGAAGTCGGCCCAGCTCTTGGGCGGACTATCCTTGTACTTCTCCTTGTTGTACATCAGCACGACACCGTAGTTCATCGCCGGCACCGAGCATTCGCCGACCTGGCCTTCCGGGATTTTCGAGACGTCGAGCTTGGTCAGGTCGAGCTTCTGGAACAGCTTGCCGCAATAGACGTAAGGCGGAAGGTCGTCGGTATCGACGACGTCCCAGGTGACATTGCCGGATTCGACCTGCGCCTGCAGCTTGGCGATCTCGGTCGGGCCGTCATTGAGCAGCTTGACGCCGGACTTGTCGACGAACTCCTTCAGCGCCGCCGTCTGGCCGTCCTGATAGATGCCGCCATAGGAGACGAAGGTCAGGGTCTTGCCTTTGAGCGAGCCTTCCTTCACCTCGCCTGCCACGGGCTTGTCCTGCGCGAAGGCCGCGCCGGTCAGAACGCCGAGCGCCAGGACGGCGCCGATGCCATATCTCGATTTCAACATAACGAGGACTCTCCCATTCATGCCCGCATTTTGGTCGGTTACCTGGCGGCGGGCGGTTTCCAGGTCGTGTATTGGTCGAGCTCGGCGCGCGCCGAGGTCGGCGGCGCGATGATCCACATCACTTCGGCCCGGCCGCTGCCGATGTTCTCCGTGCGATGCGGAGTGGCCGTTGTGTATTCGACGCTGTCGCCCTCTTCGAGGACATGACGCGCCTCGCCGAGCGAGACCTCGACAATGCCGCGCAGCACGATCAGCATCTCATGTGCGTCGCCATGCGTGTATTGGTCGGGGCCGGTCGAGCCGCCGATCTCGAACTCGCCGACATAGACTTCCATGTCGCTGAGCGGCGGCCGCGACAAGAGCATCTTGCGGCAGCCGTCGCTGGGCGGCAGGCTTGGGCGCTCGCTGCGCCTGAGCACGCCGTGGTGATTTTGAGCCGCGCTTTCCGCAAACAGCAGCGCGACGCTGACTCCCAGCGCGGAAGCGATCTGATTGAGCGATGCCGTGCTGGCGCCGGTCAGGCCGCGCTCGAGCTGGCTGATGAAGCTGGCGCTGGTTCCGGTCGCCTCGGCGAGGTCGCGCAAGGAAAGGCGGCGAGCAAGGCGAAGGCTCTTGAGCCGCATGCCCAGAGCCTGATGGGCAAGCGTTGCGGCCGCACCGGCGGCGTTTGCCGCCTGCGCCCGAACGTTGCCAGATGCCTTGGGCATTCATGTTCCTCCACTGAACAACTTGTACAGTGCCACTGTACAGATGGCAAGAGGCATGGTTGCGCGGTCGCGCCGCATCCTCGCGGCCGCCGCGCCGGGGCCTTCAGTTGAAAGAGAGGGGCTAGCCCTCACCCGACAGATCGCGCCGCGCCTTGTCGAGCTCTTCGGCATAGCGGCGCATCAGATGGCTCTCGGTGAGCAGGCCGAGCACGATGCGCTCGTCGAAATCCTCAACCACGGCAAGTTCTTCGGCCCCGGTGCGCTGGAAAGTCTCGGCGGCGGTCTGGACATTCATCGACGGCACCAGCACCGCGTCCTTGAACTGGGCGAGCGTGCTCACCGGCATTTCGCCATCGGAGCGATCGCTGTGCAGTTCCGGCACCAGCAGCATGCCGACATATTGGTCGGCCTGCTCGACGGCGATAACCCGCTGCGCCGAGCCGAGCGGGATCTCCTTGCGGAATTCGGAGAGCGTGGTCGAGGCGGGAATGGTGCGGACGTCCTTGCGCATCATCGTGCCGACGGTGAGGCTGCGCATCCAGCCGACGTCATGGGCGCTGCGGATCGTTTCGCCGCGCAGGTGGAAACGCCAGGTCGAGAAGGAGTAGCCGAAGGTCTCGCGCACCAGGATCGCCGACATGATCGAGGCGGCCAGCACCACGCCGGTGAGCGTCAGGTCGCGGGTCGACTCCAGCGCCAGGAACGTCATGGTCAGCGGACCGCCGACAACGCCCACCGCAAGCGAGGTCATGCCGACGACGGCGGCGACCGACGGGTCGATGCCGGCCGACGGCGCGGTCAGCGCCATGACGCCGGCAAAGACCTTGCCGAGCAAAGCCCCCAGGAACAGCGAAGCGAAGAACAGGCCGCCGCGGAAGCCCGAGCCGAGCGAGATGGCTGAGGCCGCCAGCTTCATCACGAAGACGCTCGCCACCACGGGAAGGGCATAATTCATGGCGAACTCGCGATGCAGCGCGCCATGGCCGCTGGAGAGTACCTGCGGCGTGACCAGCCCGAGCAAGCCGACGAAGATGCCGCCGATGAACGGCCTGACCGACACGTCGATCGACAACCGTACAAAGAGCCGCTCGACGATGCTCACCAGATGCATGATCGCAATCGAGGCAGCCCCGCCGAGCAGCCCCAGCAGCAGGAATGGCACATACTCGCCGGCGGTCAGATTCGGCAGACCTGAGAGTTCCAGCGGGAACGGCACGCCGCCGAACATTTCCGCCGTCAGCGAAGCGGCGATCGCCGCCGCCATCACCGGCGCCACATTGGCGACGGAGTAGATGCCGATGACCAGCTCGAAACCGTAGAAGGCGCCGGTCAGCGGCGCGTCGAAGGCGGCGGCGATCGCGCCGGCCGCGCCGCAGCCGACCAGAATGCGCACGTCATTGCGGCGCAGGTGGAAGGCCCGCGCCAGCCGGGAAGCTACGCCGGAGCCGATCTGCGTATAGCCCGCTTCCAGCCCGACCGAGGCGCCGAAGCCGCTTGAGACCATCGTCTGCGCCACGATGATGAACGTGTCGGTGAGCGACATGCGCCCGCCATAGAGCGCGTTGGCCTCGATCGGGTCGACCGGCGTGCGGAACTTGCGCTTTCTGAGCCAGATGACGGAAAGCCCAAGAAGCAGGCCGCCGATCGCCGGGAACATCGCCTGTGCCGGGTCGGCAAGCGAGAACATCGCCGAAAGCCGGCCGCCCGGCTGCACGTCGAACAGCAGGTAATGCATGCCTTGCACCAAGGCGCTCATGCCGGTGACCAGCGCGCCCGCGATGACGCCGACCATGCCGGCCATCAGCACGATCACGATGCCGCGCGCCTCGAGCACGGGGATCGAGCTGATCAGCACCGCGCGAAGCCGGCGGGCGTAAACTTGTGGGTCGTTTCTGGCAGGCAACGAAGCGGCTCGCCGGTATGCGAAAGATAAGAACTGCCGTGCCTGATACGCGCGGCGGCTTTGCGTGGCAACCGCAATGCCGACCGCATGTGGCGCCATTTTGGCGTTGCGCCGCATTAGCCTTAAGCAAGACTTGCCGCGTGACCAGGAGATAGACTTAGTCGGGCACCGGTATGGTGAGAGGGCCGGAATCGTCTTGTACGACGAAGATCGCCAGCAGCTCCGCCCTCCGGCCTGTCCGCCGAGGAGGAACGCGCCGTGCGGCGCTGGCTGGTCGCCGTCGCGACCGCGGAGGCGGCACAGCCGTAAATGCCTCACACGATCAGGTCGGCGCGCCGCCGTCCGTCTCGAAAAGCGTGAGCTTGCGCTCGCCGATGCCGAGCTCGGCCCAGCTCGCGCGCCATTCGGCGATATGCGCCGACTTGAAATGCGTTTCGAGCGCGGCGCGGTCGCTCCAGGCCTCCGAGACATGGATGAGCCCGGCATCCAGCACATCCTGCGCGTAGGAATAGCCGAGGCAGCCGGGCTCGGCGCGGCTCGCCGAGATCATTCGCTGCATCGCCGGCTTTGCCTGTTCGAGCCTGTCGCGTGGCAAGCGGATCGTGCCGATGATCAGGAGCATGCGATTTCCTTCCGATAGGTGGCTCAGGCGCCGTAGCCGCTCTCCCACCTTCGCGCAAGCTTGGAGGGTTACGGTCGAGGGCCTGTCCTGTGCGTGGCGGACGGCCTGGATTTTGAGGACGACATGGCGATCAGCGAAACACTACCGTCCGGCCTGGCGGTCAAGAACGGCCGCGACATCTTCTTCGCGCTGGGCATCGTCTTCATCTTGGCGGTGCTGTTCCTGCCGATTCCGGCCTTCCTGATCGATATCGGCCTCGCCTTCTCGATCGCGCTTTCGGTGCTGATCCTGATGGTGGCGCTGTGGATCCAGCGGCCGCTCGACTTCTCATCTTTCCCGACCGTGCTGCTCATCGCCACCATGCTCAGGCTATCGCTCAACATTGCTACCACGCGCATGATCCTGTCGCACGGCAACGAGGGCACGCATGCCGCCGGCTATGTCATCTCGGGCTTCTCGAAGCTGGTGATGTCGAGCGACTTCGTCATCGGCCTCATCGTCTTCATGATCCTGATCGTGGTGAACTTCATCGTCATCACCAAGGGCGCGACCCGTATCGCCGAGGTCGGCGCGCGCTTCACGCTCGACGCCATTCCCGGCAAGCAGATGTCGATCGACGCCGACCTTTCCGCCGGCATGATCGATGAGAAGACCGCGCAGCTGCGCCGCCGCGAGCTGGAGGAGGAGAGCTCCTTCTTCGGCTCGATGGACGGCGCCTCGAAATTCGTGCGCGGCGACGCCATCGCCGGCCTGATCATCACCGCCATCAATATCGTCGGCGGCATCGCCATCGGCTATCTGCGCCACGGCATGGGCCTTGGCCAGGCGGCCGACGTCTTCATCAAGCTGTCGGTCGGCGACGGCCTCGTCACCCAGATCCCGGCGCTTATCGTCTCGCTCGCCGCGGGCATGCTCGTCTCCAAGGGCGGCACGCGCGGCTCGACCAACCAGGCGGTGTTCGGCCAGCTCGGCGCGCATCCGCGCGCGCTCTACGTCGCGGCCTCGCTGCTGGTCATCCTCGGCCTGATGCCCGGCCTGCCCCTGTTCCCGTTCTTCGCGCTTGCCGGCGGCATGGCCGGCCTCGGCTACATCATCCCGCTGCGCCAGAGCCGCGAGCGCGCCGCCGCCGAAGCCCTGAAGACGCAGGAAAAGGCGAACAAGGTCGAGGAGGAGAAGAACTCGGTCAAGGCCTCGCTGGTCACCGCCGAGATCGAGCTTCTGATCGGCAAGCAGCTTTCGACCAGGCTGATGGTGGCGCACCAGGAACTGGTGTTCCGCATGTCGAAGATGCGCAAGAAATTCGCCCAGCAATATGGCTTCGTGGTGCCGGAGGTGCGCGTCGCCGACGACTTCGCCATCCCGCCGAAGAGCTATCAGATCAAGGTGCACGGCACGGTGGTCGCCGAATACCAGATGCGCGTCGGCGAGATCATGGTGCTGCTCGGCACGCGCGGCGTGCCGGAAATTCCCGGCGAGGAAATCCGCGAACCGGCCTTCGGCATGCGCGCCTATTCGGTGCTCGAAACCTTCGCCGAGGATCTGAGACGCGAGAACTTCACCTTCGCCGACAACATGTCGGTGCTGCTCACGCATCTCTCCGAGGTGATCCGCAACAACCTGCCGCAGCTTCTGTCCTACAAGGACATGAAGGCGCTCTTGGAGCGGCTCGACCCGGAATACCGCAAGCTCGCCGACGAGATATGCACCTCGCACATCTCCTATCCAGGCCTGCAGGCCGTGCTGAAGCTGCTGCTCGCCGAGCGCGTCTCGATCCGCAACCTGCATTTGATCATCGAGGCGATCGCCGAGATCGCGCCGCATGTGCGCCGCACCGAGCAGATCGTCGAGCACGTGCGCATCCGCATGGCGCAGCAGATCTGCGGCGACCTCTCCGAAGGCGGCACGCTCAAGGTGCTGCGCCTGGGCAACCGCTGGGACCTGGCCTTCCATCAGAGCCTCAAGCGCGACGCCAAGGGCGAGGTACGCGAGTTCGACATCGATCCGCGTCAGCTCGAGGAATTCGGCCAGGACGCCACCAAGGCGATCCGCAAGCATCTCGAGGCCGGCGAGCGTTTTGTGCTCGTCACCGCGCCCGACGCCCGTCCCTATGTGCGCATGATCATCGAGCGGCTGTTCACGACGCTTCCCGTTCTCAGCCATGTCGAGATCGCCAAGGGCGTCGAGATCAAGGTGCTCGGAACAATCTCGTGAACGCGCTCTCGCAAGGCGTCGTCATCGCCGCCTTCCTCGCCTTCTGCCGTATCGGCGCCTGCTTCATGCTGATGCCCGGCCTGTCCAGCGCCCGCGTGCCGCTGCAGATCCGGCTGTTCGTTTCGCTCGCCGCCACCGGCGGCCTGCTCGCTTTCCTGTGGGACCGCATCTACCCGTTCGTCGATCCGCGCCCGCAGGTCCTGGCGCCGATGATCGTCTCGGAGCTCTTGGTCGGCGGTCTGATCGGCGCCATGACCAGGCTCTACATGGAGGCGCTGCGCTTCATGGGCTCGGCCATCGCCATGCTGATCGGCTATGGCGGCTCGGGCGGACCGGCGATCGAGGAGCCGGAACCGCAGGCGGCCCTTGCCGCCATCATCTCGTTCTCGGCGCTGCTTCTGCTCTTCGTCTTCGACTTCGACCACGAGATCGTCAAGGCGCTCGTCGCCTCCTACACGGTCGCTCCGGTCAACGTGTTCTTCAACCCGCAGGCGGCGCTGGTCGACGTCACCGACACGGTGTCCGACGCCTTCTTTCTGGTCATCCGCCTCGGCAGTCCCTTCGTCGCCTATGCCATCCTGGTCAATCTGACGATCGGCTTCGTCAACAAGCTGACGCCGCAGATCCCGGTCTATTTCATTTCGCTGCCCTTCGTCATCGCCGGCGGAATGATCATCTTCTATTTCGCCGTCGGCACCTTGCTGTCGCTGTTCGTCGACGGCTTCGTCGACCTCACCCTGGCGAGATAGGCTCCATGACCGTGCGAAAGGACCGCCTGAAGAAACTGGTCAAGGTGCAGGAGCAGTTGAAGGCGCTGCACGAGACCCGCCACGCCGGCTTCCTCGCCGCCGCCGTCAAGGCCGAAACGGAGGCCAAGGAGCTGATCGAGCGCTTCGACACCGACAGCTCGCTGGGTTCCCTCTTTCCGGAAATCTACCACCGCCGCATCACTGACGCGCTCGGCCGTCAGGAACGGAACCTCGAGAACGCCCGCCAGGAAGTATCGCTGATCGCCACTGCGACGGCGCGCACCAACATGGTCGAGCGCGCCTACAAGGACGAGCGCCGCCGCGACGAGCGCGAACGCTCCGACCGCGAGCGGCTCGATCTGATCATGCAGAAGCGAACCTCCGACCGCTGATCATCGCAAGCCTGCCACAAGCTTCTTCAGTCATTGTGCAACTAACAAAACCGACAAAGGGCGGACTTTCTTGGCCATTTCCCCACCCAGCGACATCGTCATGGACGTTGCCCGCGCAGCGGAGCCGGCCGATGTCGAGGCCGCGCGCGCGGCGCTCGCGAGAAGGGCGAATGGCACCTCGGCGCCTTTCTCTGTCGATCCATCCGCGACGGTCGATGCCGGCTCCATTCTCTCGCGCGCAACGGCCGACAAGGCGGAAGCCGCCAATCCGGCGAAGAAGTTCCAGCGCTTCGAGGCGATGGTGCTGACCACCTTCATCCAGAACATGATGCCCAAGGACACCGAGGGTGTTTACGGCAAGGGCCTGGCCGGCGACATGTGGAAGTCGCAGCTCGCCGAAAAGGTGGCCGATGTCATGGCCGCGCATGGGGGCATCGGCATCGCCAGATCCATGCTTGCCGACCATTATCTCGACGGCAAGCACAAGGTGCCGGTCGGCCCCATTGCCGGTGGAGCGCAGAAAACCGAGATCGACCGGCAGACCCGGCTTTCGACCTCGATGATCGAGGAGCTTGAGCGCAAAGCAGCACGGTCGATGACCGGCGACGAGACGATCATAAAAACAGATATCAAGATCTAGGGACCTACATGGCCGACCAAACGGAGCTTTCCAACCTTCCCGCACGCACCAGCGCAATGGAGGCGCCCGCCGCCGCGCGACCCGGCAACCTCGCCGCCATCATCGGTCGCATCGAGGAAGTCGTGGACGAGGAAACCGCCGGCATCCGCAGCGGAACGGCCTATGATCTCAAGGCCTCGAACGCGCGCAAGAGCCGGTATCTCTACGAGCTGAACCGCGCCATGAAGGGCGCCAACGAGATCGAATTCCTCGAGCAGCATCGCGAAGGCCTGCTGCGGCTGCGCCAGAAGCTGGCCAGGAATGAGGCGGCGATCCTTGCCCATCTCAACGCGGTCAACGAAGTCGCCACGCTTTTGAGGAACGCCATCCAGCGCGCCGATACCGACGGCACCTATTCGGCCGGTGAGTTCGGAATGGCGCGAGCCTGATGAGATGATCGAGGCGCAAGGACAGACCCGGTGATAAAATTCATCGCCGCCGCGCTGTGGATCTGCGCCGTGACGCTCGGCGCGGTCTTCTATTCCTTCCAGGCGGCGGGCCAGCGCGGCGCGGCCGAGCCGCCGAAGCCGATGCTGGGCGGCCTCGACTATGTCAAGACCGACATGATCTCGGTGCCGTTGCTGCGCGACGGGACGATCGAGGGCTATTTCCTCACCAAACTCGTCTACACGGTGGAGCCGGACCAGATAAAGAAGCTGTCGATCCCGGCGCAGGCGCTGATGACCGACCAGGTCTATTCCTATCTCTATTCCAACCCGCAGATCGATTTCACCAAGAAGGAATCGATCGATCTCGACGCTTTCCGCAAGTCGATCCGCGACACCATCAACACCCGCGTCGGCGTCGAGCTGGTGCACGAGGTGCTGATCGACCAGGTCAACTTCCTGTCCAAGGACGATATCCGCGACAACGCGCTTCGGCGCCGCAAGAATGCCGGCGACACCGCGGCGGCGATGACCAAGCCTTTCCAGGCGCCGGAGCATTGACTGCCTAGCCGCGTGCGCCGGCGATAGACATGGCCCAGTTTCCCTAAGCGATATGACGCATGGTGACCGCGTTGACGTAAACGTCAACTCGAAGCTATATGCGCCTGTGGTCGCGCTGGAGCGCGGCGCGTCTACCTCGCCCAGCGGCCAAGCGCCGGTGCGCGTCAACGCAACCAACGAGGAGAACCGCCATGGGCGTTCAGGAGATTGCCGACAAGATCAAGTCGCGCGTGGCAAGCGCCGGCTTCGAGCATTCGGTCAAGTTCGACACCGGCAGCGACGGCGTCATCGTCATCGACGGCGCGACCGTCTCGACCACCGATGCGCCGACCGACTGCACCGTCAAGCTGTCGCTCGACGATCTGGATTCGCTGATTGCCGGCGACCTCAATCCGACCATGGCCTTCATGTCCGGCAAGCTGAAGGTCGAGGGCGACATGACCGTCGCCATGGCGCTCAGCCAGCTGCTCGGCTGATCCTTCGCAAAAACAGCAACGCCGCCCGATGGGCGGCGTTGCTGTTTTTGTCGAACCTAAAGCAATTCCAGGAAAAGTGCGTAGCGGGTTTCCGTCCGGAATTGCGTGAAAACAAAGGCTTCAGGCGACGAAACCCAGCGCCTGTCCTTTGATCTTGCGGCCGGCGGCCTTGATCGTGCCTTTGGCGCCGTCCAACGCGCCTTCCTGCAGTTCCAGCGCCAGAAGCCGGTGCCGCTCATAGGGGCCGGGCATGGCAAGCGCCCCGGTGCGGTCGGCTGAGAAGCCGAACCGCCCGTAATAGGGCGCATCGCCGACGAGCAGGATCGCGCCATGGCCGAGCCGCGCCGCTTCGGCGAGTGCGTGCCGCATCAGCGCCGAGCCGATGCCGCCGCTCTTCAATCCCGGCTCGACCGCGAGCGGGCCGAGCAGCAGCGCTGCCGGACCGCCCTCGCCCAACCTCACATCCCACAGCCGCACCGTGCCGACGACCGCGCCCGACGCATCGCGGGCGACAAAGGCCAGGCCTTCCGAGGGCCGGCGGCCGCGCCGCAGCTTCTCGGATGACTTCTTCTTGCGCTTCGGCCCCATGGCGCGGTCGAGCAGCGCTTCGCGCGCTGCGACGTCGCCCGCGCCTTCGCCAAGAATGACGAAGGCCGGCGCCTGGGCGGCCCCCTCGTCCGGTGCGCCGCGCGAGCCAGCCTGTGCCCGCAGGGCCAGGGAGGGCGCAAACGCATTTTCAGGCGAAGTGGAAACGGGTTCGCCGTAAGAAAATGCGCCAAGAAGCACTGCCGTCGAGCCGTTCTCCCCCGCGGAGAAAAGCTCAGCCAACGGTCCGGACGAGGGGGCAATTTCAGTGGCCGCGAAGGCCGATTTGGTCAGGTATTCCATATCCGCGATCCTTCACGAGCGGAGATCTGTCCCACAAGCGAGCCCGGGCGGGCGAAGGCGCCCGCGCCGGTTTGATCTGAGCGGTTTCTTGCGAAATGCTCAGATCACGTAGGATCGGAGAGGTTCGAAGCCGTTGAAGGCGACCGCCGAATAGGTGGTCGTGTAGGCCCCGGTGCCTTCGATCAGCACCTCGTCGCCGATGGTCAGCGACAAGGGCAGCGGATAAGGCGTCTTCTCATACATCACGTCGGCCGAATCGCAGGTCGGGCCGGCGAGCACGCAGGGCGCGGTCTCCGAGCCGTCATGGCGGGTGACCAGCGGATAGCGGATCGCCTCGTCCATGGTCTCGGCGAGACCGCCGAACTTGCCGATGTCGAGGAACACCCAGCGCACATTGTCGTTGTCGGCCTTCTTCGAGATCAGCACGACTTCCGACTTGATGACGCCGGCATTGCCGACCATGCCGCGTCCCGGCTCGATGATCGTCTCGGGCAGCGCGTTGCCGAAATGCTTGCGCAGGGCCGAGAAGATCGCCTGGCCGTAGGCCTGGGCCGCCGGCACGTCCTTCAGGTAACGGGTCGGGAAGCCGCCGCCCAGGTTGACCATCTTCAAGACGATGCCTTCCTCGGCGAGCGTCGCGAACACCTTCCTGGCGTCGCCCAGCGCGCGATCCCAGGCCGACAGGTCGGTCTGCTGCGAGCCGACATGGAACGACACGCCATAGGCATCGAGGCCGAGGCCCTTGGCATGACGCAGCACGTCGACGGCCATCGCCGGCACACAGCCGAACTTGCGCGACAGCGGCCATTCCGCGCCTTCGCCGTCGGTCAGCACGCGGCAGAACACGCGCGAGCCGGGGGCGACGCGGGCGATCTTCTCGACCTCTTCGACGCAGTCCACCGCGTAGAGGCGGATGCCGAGCTGGTAAGCGCGTGCGATGTCACGCTCCTTCTTGATGGTATTGCCGAAGGAAATGCGGCCCGCCGGCGCGCCGGCATCCATCGCCATCTCGACCTCGGCAACCGATGCGGTGTCGAAGGACGAGCCCATTGCAGCAAGCAGGCGCAGGATTTCCGGCGCCGGGTTTGCTTTCACCGCATAGTAGATCTTGGAATCGGGCAACGCCTTCTCGAAGGCGCGGAAATTGTCGCGCACGACATCGAGGTCGACGACGAGGCAAGGGCCGTTCGGACGTCGGGTGGCGAGGAAATCAAGGATGCGCTGGGTGGCCATCGGGTCTCTCCATAACGCCTTTCGGCGTGCAATAAGGCTGCGGGACGCGGGCTGTCGGCCTCGCGAACACGCGGTGGACAAAGGCGGGACGTCAAATCCATGGGACCAGCCGGTGGAGACCCCGGAACCATGAAATGCCGTCTCGCGGCGATGAACCTTGGCCTTGCCCGGCCTCGGTTCGCTTTGTCTGCCTTGGCTTGGATGGGAGACCCGTCCGCACTGCCGGCAATGAAGGTGTGCCTCTTTAGTAACCCCGGTCTTTGGACAACCGGAAGAGAACCAGAAAGGCCCGCACCGTCGTTGCTTCAAGGTGTCCTCGGTCTTGTGGTTGGCCACTGACCGACTGGAGGGGTTGGCTCCAGTTACCTTACCGATTGCCCTCACCATTCGAGGATCGGCGGACACCCACAGGCACGTGCGACTTTGGGCAAAGGGGATATAGGAGCGAAGGATTTCACAATCAATAAAAATCGTAAGTGCAGGTTGTAAAATTTCTGGCATCGAACAATGCTTGCCGCACTGTATCCGGATATCGAACGATGCCAGGAACTCAAGCACCGCTCAACGCCTTCCTCGATCTGCGCCAAATGCCTGTGGCGAATGCGGAATTGGGCCCGCTCGCAGGCCTGCGCCTGGCCGTCAAGGACATCTATGACGTTGCCGGCTACCGCACAGGCTGCGGCAACCCGCAAAAATTCGAGGAGGCGCACGCTGCCTCGCGCACGGCGCAAGCGGTGCAGACGATCCTCGACGCCGGCGCGCGATTCGTCGGCAAGACCCAGACCGACGAGCTGGCCTTCTCGCTGTTCGGCCAGAACGCGCATTTCCCCTACCCGGTCAATCCCGCCGCGCCCGAGCGCGTCACCGGCGGCTCCTCCTCCGGCTCGGCCGCCGCGGTCGCCGGCGGGCTGGCGAACATCGCCACCGGTTCCGACACCGGCGGCTCGATCCGCGCGCCGGCGAGCTTCTGCGGCCTGATCGGACTGCGCACCAGCCATGGCCGCATCCCGCTCGACGGCGCGATGAAGCTGGCATCGAGCTTCGACACTTTCGGCTGGTTCGCCGACGACATCGAAACCTATGAGACGGTCGGCAAGCTGCTGCTTGGCCGCGACCCGCACCAACACCCGCTCAACCGGCCGCTGTCGATCCGCTGGCTTGACGCCTTCGTCACCGGTCCGGCCGAAGCCGCCGAATATGCGCGTATGAAGGCATCGGCGGCCGCCGTCGTCGGCCAGCCCGCGGAGACCGAATACGCCTTCGCCTCGTCCCCCGACGAGCTTTACTGGTGCTTCCGCCGCCTGCAGGCCTTCGAGGCCTGGCGCGAGCATGGTCCCTGGATTTCGGCCGGCGGCCGGCTCAGCCCGGGCGTCGAGGAGCGTTTCGGCTTCGGCCGCACCATCGACGCCAAGACTGCCGCCACCGAAGCCGCGCGCCGCCTGGCGTTCCGGGCCGAGTTCGCGGCGCTGCTCGGCAACAACGGCTTTCTGGTCCTGCCCACCGTTCCCGGCGCGGCGCCGCTCGCTTCAAGCACGCCCGAACAGTTCCAGGCCTATCGCGAAAGGGCGCTGCATCTCTTGTGTCTTTCCGGTCTCTCGGGCTTTCCGCAGATCACCTTGCCGATCGGCTCCGTCGACGGCGCGCCCTTCGGCCTTTCGCTGCTCGGCCCTTTCGGCAGCGACGTTGCCCTGATACGGCTCGGCCGCAGGATTCTCGACGCGGCACGAAAGGTCTGACCATGGATACATTGACGCGCATGCGCGCCTTCATCGACGTGGTCGAGGCGGAAGGTTTTTCGGCCGCGGCGCGCAAGATCGGCCGCTCCAAGGCGCTGTTGTCGAAATATGTGCGCGAGCTGGAGGACGAGCTCGGCGCGCTGCTGCTCAACCGCACCACGCGCCAGTTCTCGCTGACCGAAGCCGGCCACACCTATTATCAGCGCGCCTCCGAGATCGTGCGCGAGGTCGACAGCCTCGCCGAGGCTGTGCGCCAGTCTTCCGGCGACGTTCGCGGCAGGATCAAGCTGTCGGCCGCCCGCACCTTCGCCGATGCGCCGATCGGCCAATCGCTGGTCGACTTCGCCAGGCAGCATCCCGACATCGTGCTCGACATCCATCTCGACGACCGCTTCGTCGATCTTGTCGAGGAGGGCTTCGACCTTGCCGTGCGCATCTCGCGGCTGGAGAACTCCTCGCTGATCGCCAGGCGGCTGGCGCCGTTCTCGGTCAGGCTTTGCGCGTCGCCGGAGCTGATCGCCAGGCACGGCAAGCCGACACGTCCGCAGGATCTCGCCAACATGCCCTGCATCGTCGACACCAACGGCCGCTCACTGGCCAACTGGCGCTTCAAGGGCGATGCCGAGGACTCCATCAGCGTCGCCGTTTCGGGCCCGATCGAGGTCAACAGCCCGATCGTGGCAAGAGCCGCCGCGCTCTCCGGCCTGGGCTACGCCATGCTGCCGGATTTCGTCGCCGCCCCCGACGTCGCGTCCGGCAAGCTGGTCACCGCGCTCGACGATCGTCTCCTGGCGGGCACCGGCATCTTCGCCGTCTACCCGCATCGCCGCTATCTGCCGGCCAAGGTAAGGGTCCTCGTCGATTTCCTGGTGCAGTGGTTCAAGACGCGCGACACAGCGTGATAACCCGCGTCCCAATTTCGCCCCCTTTATGTTAACTCTCGGGCCCTCACTCCCGAAGTCGATGGAATCGCGGCCCGGAATGCATCTGAAACGGCAAGCAACCATGCTGGCTTCGGCCCTCGCGGCCACGTTCGCCTCGGTCGAGCAGGCCGAGGTGCACCCGCATGTCTTCGCCGAGGCTCGCCTCGACGTCATCCTCAGCCAGGATCACCAAAGTGTGACGGCGCTGCGCCACCTTTGGCGCTTCGACGACCTGTTTTCGAGTACGGTGATGATGGAGTTCGACAAGAACTCCGATCTGAAACTTGACGACAAAGAGCTCAAGGAAGTGGCCGACACCGTTCATTCGTCGTTGGCCGAGTTCAACTATTTCCAGCTCGTCACCCAGGACGGCAAGGACGTGCCGATGGTGCCGCCGCCGCATCTGATGGCGAACTTCGACAACGACCAGCTGATCATCCTGTTCGAGTCGCAGCCGAAGACCCCGATCAAGCTCGCCGGCAAAGTCGACATCGGCGTCTACGATCCGACCTTCTATACGGCGATTGACTTCACCGACGACGCCAACCTTGCCGTCGAAGGCCTGCCATCGACCTGCACCAAAAAGGTCATCCGGCCCGATCCTGACGAGGCGATCAAGGAAAACCAGAAGACCCTGACGGAGGCGTTCTTCAACGATCCGACAGGCACCAACATGAGCAAGATTTTCGCCACCAAGCTCGAGTTGAACTGCCCGCCGGAAGGATGATTTGGTGATGAAACCGTCGCTGCGCGCAAGCAGGTTCCGCAAAAGTGTCTCACGGTTTTGCGATCGGAACCTGCGACAAACAAGGGAATCCAAGCGGATATTCGTGGGGCATCCCACGAATATCCGCTTGGCCCTCGGGCTATTGGCCGCTGCCTTGATTGTGACCCATCTGCGTGTCGCGGCGCATGCGCAAAGCTCGCTCGGCATCGGCACCAATGACGGCATGGCGCCCACCACCACCGGTCCGTTCGCCCATATCCTGATGTGGATCAATCTGCGTCAGCAGGAGTTCTACCATTCGCTGGCGGCCGCCATGAAGGCGATGCGTCAGGACGGCAGCAAGCTTTGGCTGCTGATCGGCTTGTCCTTCGCCTATGGCATCTTCCACGCCGCCGGCCCCGGCCACGGCAAGGCGGTGATCTCCTCCTATATGGTCGCCAATGAAGTGGCGTTGAGACGCGGCATCATGCTCTCCTTCGTCTCGGCGCTGCTGCAGGGCCTGACGGCGGTGGTCGTGATGATGCTTGCCTATTTCGTGCTGCGCGGCACCGCGATCTCGATGACCGACGCGGCCTGGTTCCTGGAAATCTCGAGCTATGTGCTGGTGACACTGTTCGGCGCCTGGCTTTTGTGGCGCAAGCTCGGTCCGTCGATCCTGCACCTGTTCGGCAGGACGCCTGCCTACAGCCTGTCGGCCGCTCATGCCGGCCATTCGCATGGCGGGCATGCGGGCCACTCGCATGCTCATACGCATGCACTGCACGTGCATGACGATCATGATCATTCGCACGGTCACCATCACACCGACCACGCCCACCACGATCATGGCCCGGGCGAAGTCTGCGAGACCTGCGGCCATTCGCATGCCCCGGATCCGGCAATGCTGTCGGGTGACCGCTTCGATTGGAAGACCGCCTGGTCGGCGGTGGCCGCCGTCGGCATCCGCCCCTGCTCCGGCGCGCTGATCGTGCTGAGCTTCGCGCTGCTCAACGGACTGTGGGTGGGAGGGCTGCTGTCGGTGCTGGCGATGTCGATCGGTACCGCGATCACCGTCTCGGCGCTGGCGACGATCGCGGTGCTGGCCAAAAATTGGGCGGTCTATTTCGCCGGCGACGGACGCATTGGGAACCGCATCCATTCCATCGTCGAGATCGGCGGCGCCGCCTTCATCTTCCTGGTCGGCCTGCTGCTTCTGTCGGCCGGCTTGTCAGGCGGCGCCTGACCAAGCAGCCCAAAGCTGTATTGAGCTTCGCGTCAGCCCTGCATCACCTGGTATGGACAGACGTCAGGCGATCTTCCCGCCGAGCTCATCCTCGATATGCGCGCGGATGATTTCGTCGAAACTGCTTTCGGCGGCAAATCCCAATTCCCTCGCCCGCCTGGCCTCGAACCGCGTCGGCCAGCCTTTGACGATCGCCCAGACGGTCTCGTCGGGCTGCTCGCGGATCCGTTTCGCGACCTCGGCGCCGGCGATGCGTTCCAGCGCCTCGATCTGCTCGCCGACCGTGACGGCGACGCCCGGCATTGTGAGATTGCGGCGCGGACCAACCTTGTCGCCGTCGATCTCGGCCGCGTGGACGAGGAAATTCACCGCCGAACGCGGGCTGGCATGAGTATGCAGCACCGATCGCGGCACCGGCAGGATCGCCTCCTGGCCGGCGAGCGGCTCGCGGATGATGCCTGAGAAGAAGCTCGACGCCGCCTTGTTCGGCTTGCCAGGGCGGACGCAGATCGTCGGCAGCCGGATGCCGATGCCGTCGAAGAAACCGCGCCGCGTATAGTCGGCGAGCAGCGCTTCGCTCATCTGCTTCTGCGTGCCGTAGGAGGTGAGCGGCGTCGGATGGAATTCGTCCGGGATGACGTCCGGAAACGGCGCGCCGAACACGGCGATCGACGAGGTGAAGACGAGGCGCGGCGCGAACGCCGCCAGCCGCACGGCGTCAAACAGGGTGCGCGTGCCGTCGAGATTGACGCGATAGCCGAGGTCGAAATTAGCCTCTGCCTCGCCCGAGACGATGCCCGCCAGATGGAAGATCACATCCGGGCGCGGAGCCACGAGAGCGGACATGGCGCCGGGCGCGGAAAGATCGCCGGTATGGATCGAGACATCGACGCCGGCGAGCGCCGGCGCCTGCGGCGCCACGATGTCATGCAGGTCGAGCGCCGTGATCTTTCGCCCGCGCAAGGCGCCGTCCTTGGCGAGCCGCGCGATAAGCTTGCGGCCGACCATGCCGGCCGCGCCCGTGATCAGTATTCTCATCTTCAGAGACCTTTCTTGCGCTGGCTGCGTCCGCGCAGCCACAGGACGACGAACAGACCGACCATGAAGATCGCGGCGATGACGGCCGCGAGCACCGTCGACACCTTGCCCGCGGCCAGCATGATGGCCGGCAGGAAATAGGCCGCGAGACCGAACACGAGCAGTATCACGGCCGCAGCGGTCGCCGCGTTCTTTGTGTCACGATCCATCAGCTGGCGTTCTTCAGTTCGAGGCTGTTCGGGTTCATCATCACGCCGCGATCAGTGATAGTGCCGGCGATCGCGCGGCGCATCATGCGCATGGTCGTGATCATGATGGTGGTCGTGCTCGTCATGGCTGTCCGCGCATTGGCCGAATTCGGGTTCGACAGTGGCATGCTCGATGCCATGCTCGGCCGCAAGCCGTTTCTTGATGGCGCTCACCGCCACATGCGCATCGACGCCGTCATTCAGGCAAGCATGCAGCGTCGCCATGTTGGAGGTCCCGTCGAGAGACCAGACATGCATATGGTGCACCTCACGCACGCCCTTGACAGCGCCTTCGATGTCCTTGGCGATCAGGTCGCGATCGAGGCTGGCCGGCACGCCTTCGAGCAGGACGTGGGCCGCCTGGCGCATCAGCGACCATGCCGTCGAGAGAATGAGCAGCGACACCAGCACCGACAGGATCGGATCGATGGGCGTCCAGCCGGTTGCCAGGATGATGAGGGCTGCCGCGATTGCCGCGGCCGAGCCAAGCAGGTCGCCCAGCACGTGCAGGATGGCGCCGCGCATGTTGAGGCTTTCCCGATCGCCGCCATGCAGCACGAAGAAGGAGGCGATGTTGACCAGAAGGCCTGCCACCGCCACCACCAGCATCGGCCCGCCGAGCACCGGCGCCGGGTTCATCAGCCGCCCCCAGGCCTCGTAGACGATCCAGAGCGCGATGACGAAGATGGCGATGCCGTTGGTGTAGGCGACGAGCGTCTTCACCCGGGCGAAGCCATAGGTGAGACGGCCGGTGGCCGGACGGCCCGTCAGGTGGAAGGCATACCAGGCAAGACCGAGCGCGATGGCGTCCGCCAGCATGTGCCCGGCATCGGCGACCAGCGCCAGCGACCCGGTCAGCCAGCCGCCCAGTGCCTCGGCGACCATGAAGCCCGCGGTCAGGCAGGTCGCGATCAGCACCCGTTTCTTGTCGGTCGAGCCATGCACATGGCCGGCACCGGCCGGGCCGTGATCGTGCGAAGCGTGGTCATGCGCCATCGCTGAACTCCTGTCACGCGCCGAAATCAGCGCGGAAATCCTCAAGCCGCCGCCTCTGGCCGCCTTCGCCATCGAAATTCGCCGGATCGAGCCAGCCCTCATAGGCTTTGCGCAAGGCCGGCCATTCCTTGTCGATGATCGAATACCACGCCGTGTCGCGGTTTTCACCCTTGACGACAAGGTGTTGCCGGAAGATGCCTTCGAACCTGAAGCCGAAGCGCTCGGCGGCGCGCTTCGAAGGCTCGTTGCGGTTGTTGCACTTCCACTCGTAACGGCGGTAGCCGAGATCGTCGAAGAGATATTTCGCAAACAGGAACTGCGCCTCGGTCGCGGCCGGCTTGCGCGAGATCAGCGGACCCCAATAGATGTTGCCGATTTCGCCGACGCCGTTGGCGGCGTCGATGCGCATCAGCGTCTGACGCCCGGCGATCTTGCCGCTCGCCTTGTCGATGACAGTGAAGAACAGCGGGTCCTCGCTCGCTTCGGCCTTGTCCAGCCAAGGCTGGAAGGCCGCGCGGGTCTCCGGCGGATAGTCCGGCAGCCAGGCGAAACGTCCGCCGGCGTCGGGCACCGACGACGCTTCGTAAAGACCATCGCCATGCCTTGCTGCGCTCAGCGGCTCGAGCCTGACCGTGCGTCCCTCGATCGGCTTGCGTTCCGGCCGCGGGCGCGGCTGCCAATTCTTCAGATCTTCCGACACGGCCATTCCAATCCGTTTGACTTTTGCCTGCGGACGGTCACAAAAACGCTCGCCCACAGAAAGAACCACAGGGACAGGAAAAATGCTCCACACGATCGCGGCCTTCGACCGTCTCGGCGAGGAAAATGCCTTTGCGGTGCTGGCGAGGGCTACCGCGCTTGCCCATCAGGGTCGTGATATCGTCAACCTCGGCATCGGCCAGCCCGATTTCAAGACGCCCCAGCACATCGTCGAGGCGGCGATCAAGGCGCTGCGCGACGGCCACCATGGCTACACGCCGGCAAACGGCCTCTTGGCCACCCGCGAGGCCGTCGTGCGCCGCACGCTGACCACCACCGGCGTCGAGGTGTCGCCCGAGAACGTGATGATCCTGCCCGGCGGCAAGCCGACCATGTTCGCCGCGATCCTGATGTTCGGCGAGGCCGGCACCGAGATCCTCTACCCCGATCCCGGCTTTCCGATCTACCGCTCGATGATCGAGTTCACCGGCGCCACTCCGGTGCCGGTGCCGATCCGCGAGGAAAACGGCTTTGCCTTCTCGGCCGACGAGACGCTGGCGCTGATCACGCCGAAGACGAGGCTGCTGATCCTCAACTCGCCCGCCAATCCGACCGGCGGCGTCACCCCGCGGGCCGAGATCGAGAAGCTGGTCAAGGGCCTGGAGAAACATCCTGAGGTCGCCATCATGTCGGACGAGATCTACGACGTCATGACCTATGACGGCGAGACCCACTGCTCGCTACTCAATTTCCCCGAGATCCGCGACCGGCTGATCGTGCTCAACGGCTGGTCGAAGACCTGGGCGATGACCGGCTGGCGCATGGGCTGGTCGATCTGGCCGAACGGCGACAAGGGCGCGCATCTCTACGACAAGGTTCGCAAGCTGGCGGTGAACTGCTGGTCCTGCGTCAACGCGCCGAGCCAGTTCGCCGGCATCGCCGCGATCGACGGCCCGCAGGACGACGTCGAGAAGATGATGCGCGCCTTCGACAACCGCAGGAAGATCGTGGTCGAAGGGCTGAACGCGCTCCCGGGCATTTCCTGCATCACGCCTAAAGGTGCCTTCTATGCCTTCCCCAACGTCTCGAAGACCGGCTGGAAGGCCAAGAAGCTTGCCTCGGCGCTGTTGGAAGACGCCGGCGTGGCGCTCATCGGCGGCCCCGATTTCGGCGTGCTCGGCGAAGGCTATATCCGGCTTTCCTACGCCAATTCGGAGGAGAACATCCTGCGCGCGCTGGAGCGGATCGAGGCGTTCCTGAACAAGTGATCGATCAGGCGCTCATCCGCGCCCGACGAATGGCATCTTCGTCGCCATCACCGTCATGAACAGCACATTGGCATCGAGCGGCAGGCTGGCCATATGCAGCACCGCGTCGGCGACGCGCTGCACATCCATTACCGCCTCGGCGGCGATCGAGCCGTTGGCCTGCGGCACACCCACCGTCATCGGCTGCGCCATCTCGGTCAGCGCATTGCCGATGTCGATCTGGCCGCAGGCGATGTCGAAGGGCCGGCCGTCGAGCGCCAGCGTCTTGGTGAGCCCGGTGATCGCGTGCTTGGTCGCCGTATAGGGCGCTGAGCCTGGGCGCGGTGCATAGGCCGACACAGAGCCGTTGTTGATGATCCGGCCGCCCATCGGCTTCTGCCTTCGCATCGCACCGAAGGCTGCGCGAGCGCACAGGAACGATCCGGTGAGATTGACGCCGACGACGTCGTTCCACACCTCGACCGGAATCTCGTCGATCAGCGTCGACTTGTAGCCTATGCCGGCATTGTTGAAGAGCAGGTCGACGCGGCCGAAGCCTTCGAGCACGGTCTCGAACATGTCGTCCACTTCCTCGGCCTTGCTGATATCGCAAGCGACGGCCAATGCTTTGGCTTGCGTCTTGCCCGCATCGGCGATCGCCTCTTCCAGCAGCGTCTTGCGGCGGCCGCAGAACACCGTGTTCCAGCCTGCCTTGAGCAGCGCCGTCGCGACGCTCTTGCCGATGCCGGTGCCGGCGCCGGTAACGATGGCGGTCTTCTCTGCTATGGCTGTCATCGCCGACCTCCGGTCATGGATGGAAAGACGTGGCATCGCAAATGCCTGGGGTCATGGCAAGCCGCTGTTGGCAATAAAGAAAAGGCCAACAAAAAGGGCGGCCATTGGCGACCGCCCCGATCTGAACCGCGCTTGGGAGGAGGAAAAGCCGGTCCGACTGATTAGAATGATGCGCTTGCTGGGTTAACGGAAGATTAACGACCGGCAAGGCGTCCCCGAAGGACGTTTACCACGCCGAATCACCACGGTGAATTGGGCGCCGTTCCCGCCGGCACCTTGGCCGCCGAAACCGTCGCCTCGACATGATCGACCAGGGCGTCCGGCAGGCCGAGGCGGCCGGCGAGCAGGTCGAGATAACCGCGCTCGGTGCGCGTGTCGGGATCGATGGTGAGCCGCGAGGCGGTATAAAGCTCGAGCTTCTGCGCATCGGTCTTGGCGCCGGCGATCAGCGCGTCGAGATCGAGCGGGCTTTCGAGCTCGGCAAGCAGGAACTTTTCCGCTTCGGCCCCGATGCCCGCGAGCTTGAGCTTGTCGGCGATCTTCTTGCGCTCGTCATCGTCGACATGGCCGTCTGCCTTCGCCGCCGAGATCATTGCCCTGACCAGCGTCAGCGTGAACTCGGCCTCGCCCTGCGGCGCCTGCGAGGGGTGGAAGGCGGTGTCGGCCGGCGGCGGCAGCAGCTCTGGCTCGCTGCCGGCCGGTGCCTGCGCCGGCTCCTTGCCGGCCTTGTAATTCTGATAAGCCTTGTAGGCGAGGCCTCCGATCGCAGCCAGGCCGCCGAGCTTGACGGCCGCGCCCGTCACCTGCCGGCCAGTGCCGGTGCCGAGCAGCACGGCTGCCAGCGCGCCGGCGGCGAGCGGATTGTCCTTTGCCATCTGCACCGCCTGCCCCGCCTTGTCGCGGACAGTCGAGCCGGTCCCGGGGATTTGCGAGCCGAGAAGGTCGTCGAGCAGCTTCTTGGGATCGAGCATCAATGCCTCCAGAATGGGCCCGGCCGAACGCGCCCGGGCAGGGTTTCGGACCGGCAAGAGGTAGGCCCCGTGCATCGACATTACAATGACGGGGCCAGCTTTCGCTCGCAGAACTGGCCGCTCTAATTGCCGATATGGCGCTTGCCGCCGCGCGCTTGCGCCAGCTCGACCTGGCGGTGGCGTTCGGCATAGCGCTCGCGATCCGCATCGGACCGCACTTCAAAGCAACGCGGGCATGAGACGCCGATTGCGTATTTCGGCGACAGCCGGTCCTCGACCGTCAGCGGATGCCGGCAAGCCCGGCAGAGCTCCGCCTCCCCCTCGACCAGACCATGCGAGACGGAGACCCGCTCGTCGAACACGAAACATTCGCCTTGCCAGAGGCTCTCTTCGGCCGGCACGTCCTCCAGATATTTCAGGATGCCGCCCTTGAGATGGAAAACGTTTTTGAGGCCGAGCGACTTCACATAGGCCGTCGCCTTCTCGCAGCGAATGCCGCCGGTGCAGAACATCGCCACCTTGCGGCCTTCGAGCTCTCCACGATGCTGCTCGACCCAGGCGGGGAACTCGCGGAAGCTGGTGGTCTTGGGATCGACCGCACCCTGGAAAGTGCCGAGCGAGACCTCGTAGGCGTTGCGGGTATCGATGACGAGCGTGTCGGTGTCCGAGATCAGCGCGTTCCAGTCGGCCGGCGCGACATAGGTTCCGGCGCTCGCCTTCGGATCGATGTCCTCGACGCCCATGGTGACGATCTCGCGCTTCAGCCGCACCTTCATGCGGTGGAACGGCATTTCGGCAGCGGCGCTGTATTTGACTTCGAGACCGGCAAGGCCTTCGATGGCTTGCAGATGGTCGATCAGCGCGGCAATCGCATCCTCGCTGCCGGCAACGGTACCGTTGATGCCTTCATGCGCCAGAAGCAGCGTGCCCTTGATGCCGCGCCCGCAGCAGAAGGCGGCAAGCGGCGCGCGCAAGGCTTCGTATCCGTCGAGGCGCGCGAATTTGTAGAGCGCGGCGACCCGGACTGGCTGAATCTCCATAGCAGTTGTCATGCTCATGCCACTAGACCGTGCTGAAAGCCGTTTCAAGGCGACCGATATTCAGCTGGCCACGCGGCATCACGACACGCCGGGTTTCGTGGACTTGGCATATCCCTTCTGCTAATCGGTTTAAAACGATCGAGATGGAGACCAGCACATGACCAGCAAGACCGAAAAGCTCCTGTCGCTCCTCAATGGTCAGCCGGTCATCCCGGTGCTCAAGATCGCCAACGTGGCAGATGCCGTGCCGCTCGCCCGCGCGCTTTCGCGCGGCGGTTTGCGGGCCATCGAGATCACCTTGCGCACCGCCGATGCGCTGGAAGCGATCCGCCGCGTCGCCGCCGAGGTCGAGGACGCGGTCGTCGGCGCCGGCACCATTCTCGATGCCAAGCAGTTCGACGAGGCAGCCGCCGCCGGCTCGAAATTCATCGTCAGTCCGGGCATCACCAGCCAGCTTCTCGACGCGGCCAAGGACAGCTCCGTGCCGCTGCTGCCCGGCGCCATCACGCCCGGCGAGATCATGGCCGCGCGCGAAGCCGGCCTGCGCTTCCTGAAATTCTTCCCGGCCGAGCAGTCCGGCGGCATCGCTTCGCTGAAGGCTTTCGCCTCGCCGCTCGCCGACGTGAAATTCTGCCCGACCGGCGGCATTACGGCCAAGAATGCCGCCGACTATCTGAGCCTGCCCAACGTCATCTGCGTCGGCGGCTCCTGGGTCGCGCCCGACGATCTCATCAAGGTCGGCAAGTGGGACGAGATCGAAGCGCTGGCGCGTGAGGCGAGCAAGCTCAAGAAGTAATCGGTCCGCCCCCATAAAGCAAAAGCCGCGCTGGCGGGCCAACGCGGCTTTTCAGCGGCCACGCTGGCTCGCCTATTTCGTTTGGAAGCGCGCGACCGAGAGGAACTTCACCGCGTTGCCCGTGAACCGGCTTGCGTCCGGCACCCCGCCATCCGCCTGAAAGCCGGCCGTATACACTTCGCTCGGCGGCGTATGCACGATGTTGTAGGCATAGCGCGGCGCTGTCGTCGGGTCGGAAACCGTGGCAATGTTGACGCCGCTGCCCAGCGCCCAGCGCGCGGCTTGCGGCGGCGTCGCCACCACCATGGCCTTGGGCCCGGGCTTCAGATCGTGGGCAGACGCCCTGGCTTCCTTGGCCGTCGTCTTCACGCCGGCGCCAATTGCCTGCGCCGGGTCGCTCCCGGCCGGGAGCGCGGCAATGGCCTGGCGCGGCGAGGCCGCATCGACGCCCGACGGATCGTTGAACGCGGAGCGCGGCTCCGGCTCGGTCAGCGACGCAAGCTGGTATTCGGCGCCGCCGACGCCATCGGCCTCGACGGTGGCATTGGCCTGTTCGAGGACGGCTTTGACCTCGTCCTGCTTGCCGGGCTGCGGCCGGGCGGTCGGCAGCACGGAGAACGCGTCGGTCGCGCTCTTGTCCTGCGAAGCGGTTTCGGCCAGCGCCAGAAGCACGCTCTTGTCCTTCGGCGCCAGATCGGCCGGCGTCGCCGAGCGGTCGGGACGCCAGGTCGGCAGCGGGATGTTGTTGACCGCTACCTGGGCCGGATCGGTGCTCGCGGCCTCGGCGGCGCTGGCCGTGGCGAACGGAACCTTGTCCGGCACCGGCGCCTGCGCAGTCGAAACCGCCTGCTCCGTCGTCGCCGAGGCATCCGCCATGGCGAACGGCACGTTCTGCGGCGTCTGCTGGCCGACATCAACCTTCGGACGCGGCGCGAAATCGGGCAGCGGGATTTCCTTGGGCGGCAGGGCGGCGATGATCGTCTCCGGCGTATCCTGCTGTTGCTCGTCGGCGCCGTCATCCGCGATCTGCGGGATGCTGGCGCGCTTGGCATCCTTCGGCGAAACAATCGCGATGCCCGGAAGATTGCTGTCGCGTGCCGTGGCAGCAGTAGCGACCTGAACCTGCTTCACGGCTTTCCGCTGGGGCGCCGGGGCACTTTCGTCGGCGGCGTCGTCGGCTTCGTCGGCACCGCCGCCGAACAAGGCCGCAAGCAGGCCGCCGGAGCGCTTGGTCGAGCCGCCGGCGCTGGCCAGTTCGATGTTCGGAGTGCCGGCCCCCTTGCGGGCCTGATACGCTGCCACTGCTTGCTCATAGCCGGGCAGCGGGCGTCCGTCGCTCGGCACATGCAGCGTCTTGCCGTTGGGGAACAGGCTGACCAGTTCCTGGCGGCTGATGCCCGGCCAATGGCGCACGTTGCCGACATCCATATGCACGAAGGGCGAACCGGAAGTCGGGTAATAGCCGACGCCGCCGCCCTGCATCTTTAGGCCGATGTTGCGCAGTTTCTTCAACGGCACGCCGGGGATGTAGAAATCCATCGCCTTGCCCAGCATGTGCTGGCTCTTCTCGGCGACGCCGCGGCTGCGCGAGCGCAACAGCGCGTTGGTCGACGGCGAGCGATAGCCGCAGACGACCTGGATATAGTCGGTCGCGCCGCTTTCGCGATAGGCTTCCCAGACGAGGTCGAGCAGCCGCGGGTCCATCTTGGTCGGCTCGTTGCGGCGCCAGTCGCGCAGGATGATGTTGATCTTGCGCAGGCCTTCGGGATCGTAGCGCCCATTGCGCTTGTAGACGATCTCGGCCTTCTCGTGGGTGTGCAGGTGATAGAGCTTGAGCGTACGAACCTCGGCCCGGGCGCCCGACGTCGCCGCGGACAGAAAACCGACGGCCAAAATCACGAACGTCAGCCACCTCGGCCAGACGCTCATGTGAAAATGCCGCCCGTTGTTGTGTCGTTCGACTTTGTTCAAATCAAATGGCCTTGCAGGCTGCCGTTTGTCCCCGGATTTGACCAAACGGATGCGTCGTTTTCACATCCGAATATCGATCCTAATGGTTAATCATCGTTTATTGAAGCCGAAATGCGGTAACACCGTGGCGATATCCCGTCAAAAATGATGCACGGCATTTCGTGGTAAACCGCTGGTTTATATCAAGAATCCGGCCTCGCCGACAACACGATCTGTTACCGTTAGCGTTAATGCGTGATCCTCGGCAACGCCAACCGCTGAAAACCATGCGTTTTCAGGTCAAAAGCGACAATTTGATTCGGATTTTAGGCAGGCAAGCTGGATCGAGGCTTGCCCCTCATGAGGCAAGCCGGTCGACGCGACCAGCTTCGGGATCAATGCCATATTCCTTCAACTTGCGGTAGAGTGTCGAGCGGCCGATGCCCAATCGCCGGGCGACTTCGCTCATCTGGCCGTTGTAATGGTCGATCGCAAGCTTGATCATCTCGAGCTCGACGTCGGCCAACGCCCGCACATTGCCGCGCTCATCGAGCGCGCGAAGCGTTCCGAAACGCGGCTGCGGCTTGGCTGGCGCCTGGCCATCAGGCAAGCCGGCTCCCATTGTATCGGCGACAGTCTCATCCCCTTGCCGAGTCGCGTCCGCAACCATATCGGCGATGGCGGATGCCGGTTCCGCTCCGAGATTGACCGTTCCTTCCACCTGCGCACGGATCTGCGGGAATTCCTCCTCGGTCAGCACGTCGCCCTCGGCAAGCACCGACGCCCGGAAGACCGCATTCTCCAGCTGGCGGATGTTGCCCGGCCAGTCATAGGCCTGCAGCATCGCAAGCGCCGTGGCCGATATGCCGGCAAGGCGGCGGCGCGGATCTGTCGGAGCGACCTTCTCCATGAAATGCCGGACCAGGTAGGGAATGTCGTCGCGGCGGTCGCGCAGCGGCGGCACGAAGATCGGGTAGACGTTCAGCCGGTAGAACAGGTCCTCGCGGAACTTGCCGTCCTTGACCTGCTGCAGAAGGTTGCGGTGCGTGGCCGAGATCAGCCTTATATCGACCTTGACGGTCGAGCGGCCGCCGACCGGATCGACCTCGCCTTCCTGCACGGCGCGCAAAAGCTTGACCTGGACGTCGAGCGGCAGGTCGCCGATCTCGTCGAGGAACAGCGTACCGGAATTCGCCTCGACGAATTTGCCGATGTGCTTATCGGTGGCGCCGGTGAAGGAGCCCTTCTCATGGCCGAACAGGATCGATTCGACCAGATTGTCGGGGATAGCGCCGCAATTGACGGTGACGAAGGGCTTCGAGCGACGATCGCCGCTGCCCTGGATGGCGCGCGCCACCAGCTCCTTGCCGACGCCGGATTCGCCCTCGATCAGGATCGGGATGTTGGAGGCCGCCGCCTTCTGCCCGAGGCGTATCACGCGGTCCATTGCCGGGCTGCGCGTGATCATGTCCTTGAAGGTGAGGTGGCCGCCGCCGCGCCGCCGCGACGCACGTTTCATCTCGTCCTCGACGGCTTCCACCTTGAGGGCGTTGGAGATCGCGGTCTGCAGCCTGTCGGGCGAGGCCGGCTTGACGACGAAGTCGAAGGCGCCGTGCCGCATCGCCGAGACGACGATTTCGATTCCGCCCTGGGCGGTCTGCACGATGACGGGGATGTTGATGGCGCGCTCGCGCATCGCCTTCAGCACGCCGATGCCGTCGAGGCCGGGCATGACGAGATCGAGAATGACGACGGAGACCTCGCGCGCGTTCGGCCCGTCGAGCACGTCGAGGCCGGCGGCGCCGCTATCCGTGACGATCGCGGTGTGGCCGAACTTGGTCAACGCGGCCTCGACCAGCCTGCGCTGCACCGGATCGTCATCGACTATGAGTATGGAACCTGTCATGACTGTTTGAGTTGTCCGCCCGAGAAAATCCCATGGATCATCTTGGCACAGGGTTCTAAATAAGGTTTCAAAAAACCCGGTGAACGAATTCCTTAGGATTTGACCGGCTTCTCCTTTCCCTTTGATTCTGGCGCTTGGTTCAAAGAAGGTATTGTCGATGCGCATGATGTTTGCTCGGCGGCTAGCGGCCCCAGCGTCCGGCCAGGGCGCGGCGGAGCTTGGCGACCTGCCCGAGTGGAATCTCGCCGATCTCTATTCGAGCATGGAAGCGCCCGAGTTGAAGCGCGACATCGCCAAGGCGGCCAGCGACGCCATCGCCTTCGAGGCCCGCTGGAAGGGCACTTTGGCCACCGAGGCCGGGCGCGGCGGCGCCGGCCGGCTTGGCGAGGCGCTGAAAACCTATGAGGCGCTCGAGGAACTGATCGGCCGCATCGTCTCCTATGCCGGGCTCGTCTATGCCGGCAACACCGCCGATCCGCAGCGCGCCAAGCTCTATGGCGACGTCCAGGAAAAGATGACGGACGCCAGCGCCCATCTCTTGTTCTTCGCGCTCGAGCTGAACCTGATCGACGATGCGGCGATCGAGAACGCCTTGGCCGCCGACAAGGACTTCGGCCACTACCGGCCTTGGGTGCTCGACCTCAGGAAGGACAAGCCCTACCAGCTCGAGGATCGCGTCGAGCAGTTGTTCCACGAAAAGTCGGTCACCGGGCGGGGCGCCTGGAACCGCCTGTTCGACGAGACGATGACCGACCTGCGCTTCGACGTCGACGGCGAGGAGCTGACGCTCGAGCCGGCGCTGAACCGACTGCAGGATGCCAATGGCGAGGTTCGCCGCCGTGCCTCCGAGGCGCTCGCGGCGACCTTCCGCAAGAACCTGCGCACCTTCACCCTCATCACCAATACCTTAGCCAAGGACAAGGAAATCTCCGATCGCTGGCGCGGCTTCCAGGACATCGCCGACTCGCGCCACCTCGCCAACCGCGTCGAGCGCGACGTCGTCGACGCGCTGGCCGCGGCCGTGCGCGAGGCCTATCCGCGGCTGTCGCACCGCTATTACGCGATGAAGGCGCGCTGGCTCGGCATGGAGGTGATGAACCATTGGGACCGCAACGCGCCGCTGCCGGAGACGCCGCAGGCGGTGATCCGCTGGGACGACGCCAGGGACACGGTGCTTTCCGCCTATCAGCGCTTCTCGCCCGACATGGCCGAGATCGCCCGCGGCTTTTTCGATCGCAAATGGATCGACGCGCCGGTGCGGCCGGGCAAGTCGCCCGGCGCCTTCGCCCATCCGACGGTGCCGTCGGCGCATCCTTATGTGCTGCTGAACTACATGGGCAAGCCGCGCGATGTGATGACGCTGGCGCATGAGCTCGGCCATGGCGTGCACCAGGTGCTGGCCGCCGGCCAGGGCGCGCTGATGGCCTCGACGCCGCTGACGCTGGCCGAGACCGCCTCCGTCTTCGGCGAGATGCTGACCTTCCGTTCGCTGCTCGAGCAGACCGCTGACCGCCGCGAGCGCAAGGCCATGCTCGCCCAGAAGGTCGAGGACATGATCAACACCGTCGTGCGCCAGATCGCCTTCTACGAGTTCGAGCGCAAGGTGCATGCCGACCGCAAGAACGGCGAGCTGACCTCGGACAGGCTCGGCGAATTCTGGCTGGAGGTGCAGGCCGAGAGCCTGGGGCCCGCGATCAAGCTGCGCGAGGGCTACGAGGTCTTCTGGACCTACATCCCGCACTTCATCCACTCGCCTTTCTACGTCTATGCCTATGCCTTCGGCGATTGCCTGGTGAATTCGCTCTACGCCGTTTACCAGAATGCCGAGCGCGGATTTCAGGAGAAGTATTTCGAGATGCTGCGCGCCGGCGGCACGAAACATCATTCCGAGCTTCTGGCGCCCTTCGGCCTCGACGCCACCGATCCCGCTTTCTGGCAGATCGGCCTTGGCGTGATCGGTTCGCTGATCGACGAATTGGAAGCGCTCGAGAGGTGAACAGCAACGAAGGGCGCATCGGCAGCTATAGTTTAGCCAAGACGCATATTAGCAAGAATCTATTCTTGCCCTAAATAGCTGTTCTTGAATAACTCTCCGGCGCATTTTTCAACTGGCTTTCGACAAGCCATATGATAGCGTCCGGCCTCAAGCTCAGCCGGACGCATCGCGCAGGCCAGAGATGGCTGGTCGCGCCGCTACGGCGAATGCGATGACGGCCGTCGGCTTCGGACAAGGGCCAAACGCCGATGGCTCGATTGAAGCCGGCGATTGCGCCGATCACGGAACCTTTGACGATCCCTGGCGTGAGCTCGCCTTTCCGGGCCTCGGCCGACAGATCGGACTGGAGAGGGAAATGAGCACTTTTTTCTACATGCTCCTGGCGTTCGTTGTGGGTATCCTGGTCGGCTGGTTCATCTGGGGCCGTCTGCGCGGCGAGCTCGACAGTCTGCGTGGCGATCTCGACCGCACGCGAAGCGAGCGCGACAGGCTGCGCGCCGATAGCGATCGGTTGAAGGGCGAGCTCGATGCCAGCGGCCGTGCCCGCGCCGATCTCGAAAGCCGGCTGCGCGATGCGCCTGCCGCCAAGGCCGGCGCCGACAAGGCCGCCACGCCGGCGCCGTCGGCGCTGATGTCGACGACATCGGCGGCGGCAAAGGCCGGGCCCGCAAAGCCCGCCGCTGCAAAGAAGCCGGCCGCAACGAAGACTGCAGCGGCACCGAAGCCGGCGGCCAAGGCGGCCGCGCCAAAGAAGGCGGCAGCGCCCGCGGCAAAGAAGGCGGCAGCGCCGCAGGCCGCGTCCGGCAAGGCCGACAATCTGCGCCGCCTCATCGGCATCGGGCCGGTCAATGAAAGGCTGCTCAAAGGCCAGGGCGTCACCACCTACGCCCAGATCGCCGCCTGGACCGCCGCCGACGTCAAACGCATCGAGGAGGTGCTCAATTTCGACGGCCGCATCGCGCGTGAAAAGTGGATCGAGCAGGCGAAATTGCTGGCCGCCGGCGACGAAGCGGAGTTTGCCAGGCAGTTCCCAACAGCTGGAACCGCAAATAACACCTGAACATCTAGCCGGCGTCGCAAACGCCGTCCATTGGCCAGAGACACCCGCCACTTCGTCATCCTATGGCGTAGCGAGGAGCGAAGCGACGCAGCGCAGACCATAGGATCCATTCCGTGAAGTCGAGGCGTTGCCACGCTGCAGAATTCTGCTCCGCAGCACCCTACGATTAAGATCACGGAATGGATCCTCGGGTCTACGCGTCCGCTTTCGCGTCCGCTCCGCCCGTGGATGACGAAGTTCGGGCGTTTCCGCCATCCCTGCAGGATCAGCTACCGAAGCTTCCGCGCCAACGGGACGCCTTTGCGCCGTTCGACGCCGTTCCCTCGATTGCGCCACGCCGAACCCCCATATAGAGCGGTCGACGGCGCTTTTGTCCGCATCCGAGGCTCATGTCCCTGCCCGCAGCCATTTTCCGCAACGACGCGACCGCTCGTCAGCTGGTCTTCGATCGGCCGGATGAGATCATCGTCGCGCACGGGGCTGAAGAGTTCGGGCCTGCGCTTGAAAGAGCCCAGGCCGCCTCCGACTCCGGCAAATGGCTGGCGGGCTATTTCTCCTACGAAGCAGGTTACCTGCTCGAGCCGAAACTGGTGCCGCTGCTGCCCGATGGCCGCCGCGCACCGTTGGTTTGCCTCGGCGTATTCGATGCGCCGGACGAGGAGGAGGTCCCGCAGTCACGGGCGTCAGCCAGCAATGGTCCAATCTTCGATGCCCGCGCAGCCTGGTCGGCCGAGGACTATGCCGGCCGTTTCGCGCGCCTTCACAACCACATCCGCAAGGGCGATTGCTACCAGGGCAATCTCACCTTCCCGGTCCGTGCACAGTGGTCCGGAGATCCGCTTGCGGCCTTCGACGCGCTCACCGAACGCCAGCCGGTGAAATACGGTGCGCTGGTCTCGCTCGGCGATCCGATCGTCCTGTCGCGCTCGCCCGAACTGTTCTTCGAGATCGATGCCGACGGCATGATCGAAACCCATCCGATGAAGGGCACCGCGCCGCGCGGCGCGACCAAGGCCGAAGACGCCCGGCTGAAGGCCTTCCTGCGCAATGACGAGAAGAACCAAGCCGAGAACCGGATGATCGTCGACCTTTTGCGCAACGACATCTCGCTGATCAGCCAAGTCGGCACGCTCGACGTGCCGGAACTGTTCCGCATCGAGACCTATCCGACGGTGCACCAGATGGTCAGCCGCGTGCGGGCAAGGCTTTTGCCTGGTATCGGCATCCGCCAAATCTTCGCCGCGCTCTTCCCTTGCGGCTCGATCACCGGCGCGCCGAAAATCCGTGCCATGGAAATCCTGCATGAGCTGGAAGATGCGCCGCGAGACGTCTATTGCGGCGCCATCGGCTGGATCGCGCCGGGCGGCAGGATGCGTTTTTCGGTGGCGATCCGCACCATCTCGCTCTTTGCCGACGGCGAGGCCGTCTACAATGTCGGCGGCGGCGTCGTCTTCGATTCCACCGCCGAGGAGGAGTATCGGGAGTGTCTGTTGAAAGCCCGCTTCGCGACGGGAACGGTGCCGGCTTCGAGCTGATCGAGACCATGCGCTGGGAGCCGGCCACAGGTTTCCTGCGCTTCGAGCGCCATCTTGCGAGGCTTTACGTCTCCGCCGCCGAACTCGGCTTCGTCTGCGATCCTGAACGGATCGGCGAAGTGCTTTCGAACACCGTTAGCGGACACGGAGTTGCCTTGCGCGTACGTCTTGCCTTGCGGCGCAATGGCGAAGCGACGGCCGCGGCTCAAGTCTATGAACCGCTGCCCGCCGACAAGGTCTGGCGGCTGCAGCTGGCGCGGATCCGTCTCGATTCGGCCAACACGCTGTTGCGCCACAAGACAAGCCTGCGCCAGGTCTACGCGCAGGCGCGCGCCGAATATCTCGCCACCCGCGCCGACGAAGTGCTTTTGGCCAACGAGCGCGGCGAGCTCTGCGAGGGCACGATCACCAATCTCTTCGCCGACTTCGGCGACGGCCCGCTTGCCACGCCTCGGCTCGACTGCGGCCTTTTGCCTGGAATATTGCGCGGCGCGCTTCTGGACGAAGGCCGCGCCGTGGAAGCGATCTACAGCTTCGACGATCTGAAGGCGGCGAAGGCGATCTTCGTCGGCAACTCGCTGCGCGGGCTGATCCCGGCGCGGCTTGGCTGACCGCGCCGGAGACATAAACTGGATAGCACCCAAACAGGCATGACCGTCCGCCAGCCGACCCATACACCCTATGACGGGTCCTCGAAGCTCTTCACCATCGGGCTGAAGCCGCTCGACTTCGACCGCTGGATCGAGATCGACGAATTGCTGCTGCCGCATCTGGCCGAGAAGCAACGGCTCTATGCGGAAATCCCGGAAAAGGTCTTTGTCGAGGAAGACGGCACAAGCGAGGCTCAGCGCGAAGTGCTGGACCTGCTCGTCGCGCATCTCGAAGCCGCCCATCCCGGCACGTATCGTCGCAACGGAGAGGATGTCGAGCCGATCGGTTTCGAGACGGCAAGCGACAGGCTGCCTGCTGCCCTGCGCGAGGCGCCGCTGGCCAAGGCTTCGCTGCTCGTCCAGGAAGATCTGATCCTGATGCGCCGCGGCGAGCACGGCTGGCGGCTCGGCGCCGGCTCGCTCTGCTTCCCTTCGTCCTGGTCGCTGCAGGAAAAATTCGGCAAGCCATTGCAGGATATCCACGAACCGGTGCCTGGATTCGGACCCGGCACGCGGCCGGCCGAACTCATCAACCGCATGTTCGACGGCCTGCAGGGCCAGGCGGTCGAGCGCTTCAACTGGTCGATCCAGGCCGGCGATGCGCTCTATCATCCGCTCTCCAATGTCGAACGCATCGACCGCGCCACGAACCGCCCGAGCCGCTTCGCCGACGGCGATGTCGACGCCCACGCCTTCATCCGCGTCGAACGCCAGACGCTGCGCAAGCTTCCCCTGTCGCGCGACATCCTCTTCACCATCCGCATCCATCTCGATCCGCTCAAGCTGCTCGTTCGCCATCCTGACCGGGCAGCCCTCGCCGTCTCCTTCGCGGAGCAGCTCCTGGCTCTCGACCAGCAACAACTCGACTATAAGGGCCTGACCGCCGACCGCGACCGGCTGGTCGAATTCCTCAGCGGCATGGCCTGCACGCCTTAACCAAGGTGCCAGCCGGGCCTGGCCGGCGGTTGGTGCTTTTCGCTGGTTTATGACAATGATCTGTGGTTGTAGCGCTTGGCCGTCGGGCAAAAGGCCCCGGTTTTGCGCGTGTTTGAAGGAGTGTGCGAAAAAATGGCGAACGAAAACTGGCCCGTTTACGGTGAAATCACCGGCCCTGTCGTGATGATCGGCTTCGGCTCGATCGGACGGGGAACGCTGCCGCTGATCGAGCGCCATTTCAAGTTCGACAAGTCGCGTATGACGGTCATCGACCCGCGCGACACCGACCGCAAGCTGCTCGACGAGCGCGGCATCACCTTCATGCAGGACGCGGTGACCGAGAAGAATTACAAGAAGCTGCTGACGCCGCTTCTGACCAATGGCGGCGGCCAGGGCTTTTGCGTCAACCTGTCGGTCGACACCGGCTCGGTGGACCTGATGAAATTGTGCCGCAAGCTCGGCGTGCTCTACATCGACACCGTGGTCGAGCCGTGGCTCGGCTTCTATTTCGACACCGAGGCCGACAATGCCAGCCGCACCAACTATGCGCTGCGCGAGGCGATGATCAAGGAAAAGCAAGACAAGCCCGGCGGCCCGACGGCGGTCTCCACCTGCGGCGCCAATCCCGGCATGGTCTCGTGGTTCGTCAAGAAGGCGCTGGTCAACCTCGCCACCGATCTCGGTCTCGAGTTTTCCGAGCCCGCGCAGGAGGATCGCGAGGCCTGGGCCAGGCTGATGAAGAAGGCCGGCGTCAAGGGCATCCATATCGCCGAGCGCGACACCCAGCGCACGAAGAAGCCGAAGCCGATGAACGTGTTCTGGAACACCTGGTCGGTCGAAGGCTTCATCTCGGAGGGCCTGCAACCGGCCGAGCTCGGCTGGGGCACGCATGAAAACTGGATGCCGAAGAACGGCAAGAAGCACAAGCACGGCTCCAAGGCGGCGATCTATCTGGAACAGCCCGGCGCCAACACGCGCGTGCGCAGTTGGTGCCCGACGCCCGGCCCGCAATACGGCCTGCTGGTGACGCATAACGAGTCGATCTCGATCGCCGACTTCTTCACCGTGCGCTCGAAAAAGGGCAAGGTCCAGTATCGCCCGACCTGCCACTACGCCTACCATCCTTGCAACGACGCCATGCTGTCGCTGGACGAGATGTTCGGCGCCGCCGGCAAGTCGCAGCCCGTCCACCACGTGCTCGACGAGAACGAATTGGTCGACGGCGTCGACGAGCTCGGCGTGCTGCTCTACGGCCACGACAAGAACGCCTACTGGTACGGCTCGCAGCTGTCGCTGGCCGAGGCGCGTAAGCTCGCCCCCTACCAGAACGCCACCGGCCTACAGGTGACCTCGGCTGTGCTCGCCGGCATGGTCTGGGCGCTGGAGAACCCGACCGCCGGCATCGTCGAGTCCGACGAGATGGACTACCGGCGCTGCCTCGAAGTGCAACTTCCCTATCTCGGGCCGGTCAGGGGCTACTACACCGACTGGACGCCGCTGGATAACCGGCCGGGTCTCTTCCCCGAGGACCTGGACAAGGACGACCCGTGGCAGTTCCGCAACATTCTGGTCCGATAGCAGCCGGACCTACCGGAGCAATTCGAGGAAAAGTGTGAAACGGTTTTCCGTCCGGATTTGTGTGAAAACAAGGGGATAGAGCGGTTCGCCGTTTCCGCGAAACGGTGGAGACGCTCTCCCTCTGCGCCTTGCAATCGCCCGGAAATCGGGCGATTGAGTATCGGCGGACTGAGGAGAGGATTTTCAAAATGACCATTGCGCGCAAACTGCTTTCGGCAGGCGCCGCGGCAAGCCTTCTGGCTGCGGCCGCCTGCACCACCACCGGCCCCGCGGACCAGCCTTCGATGGCGGCGCCGAAGGGCGTCGAGGGCAACTGGATCGACGCCAAGGGCACCGGCCTGTCGACCTTCGCGGCCGGCAGCTTCACCACCGTGGCCACCGACACCGGCCAGAAGCTGTCGGAAGGCAGCTACACCATGACCGGAGCGACCTCGGTCGAGATCCACGGCACCTCGCTGATCCGCCAGACGCCGGTCAGCTTCAACTGCCTGATGGTCTCCATCAGCCAACTCAATTGCACCAGCGCCAGCGGCCAGAATTTCGTGCTGACGCGCCGAGCTTGAGCGTTCGCAAATCGTCAGCCGACAGGGCCGGCGGCGCAAGCCGCCGTCCTTTTTTGTGCCGGCAAACATCTCCCTGATTTGTGCTTGCATCGACCGGAACCCGATGTGAACATGACCGGAGCTGACTGTTATTTTCCAGTCAAGCGAGGGCGTTAAGCATATTCGAAGTCAGCTTATCCGGGAGACGATGATGAAGAAGATTGCCGCGATCCTAGCCCTGTCGGCCTCGGCGCTCGGCCTGTCGGCAGGCGTGTCTTTTGCCGACTACACGCTGAACATCCTGCATTTCAACGATTGGCACAGCCGCATCGAAGGCAACAACAAATACGAGTCGACCTGCTCCGCCGATGAAGAGACCAAGGGCGAATGCATCGGCGGCGCCGGCCGGCTGATCACGGCGATCGCTCAGGAGCGCAAGAAGCTCGAAGGCCAGAACCTGCTGCTGCTCAATGCCGGCGACAGCTTCCAGGGATCGCTGTTCTACATCACCTACAAGGGTGCGGCGGAAGAGGAATTCCTCAATCAGATCAAGCCCGACGCGGTGACGCTCGGCAACCACGAGTTCGACGACGGCGAGACCGCGCTGGTTCCCTATCTCGACAAGGCGAAATTCCCGATCGTCAGCGCCAATGTCGTGCCCAATGACAAGTCCGGCGCCAAGGACAAGATCAAGCCTTCGATCGTCGTCGAGGTCGGTGGCCAGAAGATCGGCATCGTCGGCGCCGTCACCAACGACACGCCGGAACTCGCCTCGCCCGGCCCGAACATCGCCATCGCCGACGATGTCAAGTCGATCACGGCCGAGGTCGAGAAGCTCAAGGCACAAGGCATCAACAAGATCATCGCGGTGACGCATATCGGGTATAACCGCGAGCGCGACGTCATAGCGAAAATACCGGGTGTCGACGTGGTGGTCGGCGGTCACAGCCACACGCTTCTGTCGAACACCGATCCGAAGGCGGCGGGGCCCTATCCGACGATGGTCGACAACCCCGACGGTTACAAGGTGCCGGTGGTGCAGGCGGCGTCCTATTCGAAATATCTCGGCGAGTTCAAGGTCGTGTTCGACGACAACGGCGTCGTCAAGGAGGCGAGCGGCGCGCCGATCTATCTCGACAAGTCGATCACCCCCGATCCCGCCGTTCTTGCCCGCATCAAGGAGCTCGGCGCGCCGATCGAGGCGCTGAAGAACAAGGAGGTGGCCGAGACCACCAAGGCCATCGACGGCAGCCGCGAGAATTGCCGCGCGCGCGAATGCGAGATGGGCAATCTCGTCTCCGACGCCATTCTCGAGCGCACCAAGGGCCAAGGCGTCGAAATCGTCATCTCGAATGGCGGCGGCCTGCGCGCCTCGATCGACCAGGGCACGGTGACTATGGGCGAGGTGCTGACCGTGCTGCCGTTCCAGAACACGCTGGCCACTTTCAAGATCTCGGGCAAGGACCTGGTCGCGGGCCTTGAAAACGGCCTCAGCCAGATCGAGGACGGCGCCGGCCGCTTCCCGCAGGTTGCCGGCATCAAATATTCCTTCGACAGATCCGTCGCGCCCAATTCCGGCCGCGTCAAATCGGTCGAGGTGATGGAGAACGGCGCCTGGGCGCCGATCAGCCCGGACAAGCAGTACCTCGTCGCCACCAACAACTACGTCCGCCAGGGCGGCGACGGCTACAAGGTTTTCGCCGACAAGGCGACCGACGCCTATGACTACGGCCCCGGCCTGGAGCAGGTGGTGGCCGACTATCTCGGCGCCCACCGTCCCTATACGCCCAAGCTCGACGGCCGCATCACCGAGCTTGCGGCAACGGCGGCGGCGGCCGAGCCGGCCAAGCCTGCGGAACCGGCAAAGCCTGCCGAGACCGCCCCCGCCACCCAGGCACCTGCGAACGGGGCAGCAAAACCAGCCGAGACGTCGCCGACAAGCGGCGAGCCCGCCATGCCGGCTCCGCCTTCCGGTTCCAGCGACATAGCTGGCACGCCGCCGGTGGTTTCTACTGAAACCGCTCCGGCCGCGCCCACCGAGACCGCGAAGCCGGCAGAGAGCGCGCCCGCGGCGCCGGCCGCGGAACCGGCAAAGCCCGCCGAGACCGCCCCGGCAACGCCTCCTCCCGCAGCCGAGCCGGCCAAGCCGGCGCAGGCAACGCAGGCCGAAGCGAAACCGGCCGAGACCAGCCACACCATCGCCGCCGGCGATACCTATTGGGACCTGGCCAAGAAAGCCTACGGCGACGCAACCAAGTGGAAGCTCATCTCCGAAGCCAATAAGGATTATAAGCCGCGGCGCCTGCCGCTCGGCGCGACGCTGACCATCCCGCCGGCCGCGAAGTAACCGGTCATCCGGAAAGCATGGCACCCGCTCGGGCAACCGGGCGGGTGTTCCTTTTTGAGGTCCTGACGCGATAAGGTGCGGCCAGACGCAGCATTGAAAACCGGCAGGGCATCGCTAGGTTCCGCGGCGCTACCGGAGACTGTTGATGACCGTTGCCAACCCCACCGATGCCAAAGCCGCAAAGGCCGTCGGCCTGCCGCCGGCGCATGCCGCGCCGGTCAGGCCGGGCAAGATCGGCATCATGCTGGTCAATCTCGGCACGCCCGACGGCACAGATTTCAGGCCGATGTGGCGCTACCTGCGCGAATTCCTTTCCGACCCGCGCGTCATCGAGCTCAACAAGGCGATCTGGTATCCGATCCTGTATGGACTGGTGCTGACGACCCGGCCGAAAAAATCCGGCGCCAACTACGCCCGTATCTGGAACCGGGAGATGAACGAGTCGCCGCTGCGCACTTTCACCCGCGCTCAAGGTCAGAAGCTGGCCGCCGCACTTACCGATCTGCCCGATGTGGTGGTCGACTGGGCGATGCGCTACGGCAATCCCTCGACGGCAAGCGTCACTCAGAAGCTGGTCGACCAGGGCTGCGACCGCATCCTCACCTTTCCGCTCTATCCGCAATATTCGGCGACGACGACGGCGACCGCCAACGACCAGCTGTTCCGCGCGCTGATGAAGATCAGGCGCGCGCCGGCGATCCGCAGCGTGCCGCCCTATTATGACGAACCGGTCTATATCGACGCGCTTGCGCGTTCGATCGAGCAGCATCTGGCGACCCTCGATTTCGTGCCGGAGGTGGTGATCGCCTCCTATCACGGCATCCCCAAGCCCTATTCCGACAAGGGCGATCCCTACGGGGCGCATTGCCTGGAGACCACGCGGCTGCTGCGGGCAAGGCTCGGCTGGGACGAGAACAAGCTCATCGCCACCTTCCAGTCGCGTTTCGGCGCGCAGGAATGGCTGCAGCCTTACACCGACGTCACCGTCGAGAAACTGGCCAAGGACGGCGTGAAATCGATCGCCATCGTCAATCCCGGCTTCTCCGTCGACTGCATCGAGACGCTGGACGAGATCGGCCGCGAGGCGGCCGAAACCTTCCATCACGCCGGCGGCGAGAATTTTGCGCACATCCCCTGCCTCAACGACAGCGCCGAGGGCATGGCGGTCATCGAAGCGCTGGCGCGGCGCGAGCTTTCCGGCTGGGTGTGACCGGTTTCACCGACAGGCTCGAAACCGGTGCGCAAAAGCCTTCGCTAACCAATATTCCCGATCACATGATTGTAACGCTGCGGAAACACACTTAAGTGATTCCGTGAGGTCGCCGCCTTTTGAGGGAGAAACGAAATGGGCTTCAGCGGTTTCGATATTGCCATCATTGTTCTTGTCTTCTTGGTCATCATCCTTCTTTTCAAAGGCATCAAGACGGTGCCGCAAGGTTATAATTACACGGTGGAACGCTTCGGCCGGTACACCAAGACGCTGACGCCTGGCCTGAACATCATCAACCCCATCTTCGAGCGCGTCGGCGCCAAAATGAATATGATGGAGCAGGTGCTCGACGTGCCGACGCAGGAGATCATCACCCGCGACAACGCCATCGTCGGTGTCGACGGCATCGCCTTCTACCAAATCCTCAATGCCGCGCAGGCCGCTTATCAGGTGGCCGGGCTGCAGAACGCCATTCTCAACCTGACCATGACCAACATCCGTACCGTCATGGGCTCGATGGACCTCGACGAATTGCTGTCCAACCGCGACGCCATCAACGAGCGCCTGTTGCGCGTCGTCGACGAGGCGGCGCATCCGTGGGGCATCAAGATCACCCGCGTCGAGATCAAGGACATCAATCCGCCGGCCAATCTGATCGAATCTATGGGCCGCCAGATGACGGCCGAGCGCAACAAGCGCGCCCAGATCCTGGCCGCCGAAGGCCTCAAGCAGTCGCAGATCCTCGAGGCCGAGGGCCGCAGGGAAGCAGCCTTCCGCGACGCCGAGGCGCGCGAGCGCTCGGCCGAAGCGGAGGCCAAGGCGACCCAGGTCGTGTCGGAGGCCATCGCCAAGGGCGACGTCCAGGCGCTCAACTACTTCATCGCCCAGAAATACACCGAGGCGCTGACCAGGATCGGCTCGGCCACGAACAGCAAGATCGTGCTGATGCCGCTTGAAGCCTCGTCGCTGATCGGAACGCTCGGCGGTATCGGCGAGATCGCCAAGGAAGTTTTCAGGAGTGAAGGTACGGCCGGCGCGCAGCGGCAGGCCGCACGCCCGCCGCTGGTTCGGCCGAACGAAAACTGAGATCATAGGAGGCTGCTCCCATGTTCGACCGTATCGTTTCCGAGCTCGGCCCGTGGAACTGGATGGTTCTGGGCTTCGTGCTCCTGGCGATGGAGATCGTCGCGCCGGGCGTCTTCATGCTGTGGATCGGCATCGCCGCGCTCATCGTCGGCGCCGTGTCGCTGGCGATATGGGACGCCGCTTTCTGGACCTGGCAGGTGCAGGTGCTGGCGTTCCTGATCCTGTCGCTGATCTCGGCTTTCGTCGGCAAGAAACTGATGGCCGGCCGCCACGACGATGCCGACCAGCCGCTGCTCAACCGCCGCGGCGCGCAGATGGTGGGCAAGCTGGCGACGCTGGCCGAGCCGATCAAGGACGGCCGCGGCCGCATCAAGCTCGGCGACACGCTGTGGCGCGTTTCCGGTCCTGACCTCCCTGCCGGCACGCAAGTGCGCGTTGTCGGCGCCGCCGACACCGACCTGGAACTGACGGTCGAGGCGGCCTGACCCGAGACAGGTATCGGACGGGCTGAGACTAAGGCAATTCCACGAAAGGGCGTGGCTAAGCTGCGCCAATGCGCAGCAGGTCGTGGAAGTGAACCACGCCCACCGGCATTTTGTCTTTGGTCACGACCAGCGCGCCGATATTGTGCTCGTTGAGCATGGCGATCGCCGTGCCCGCCAGCGTCTGCGGATCGATCGTCTTGGGCGTGCGGGTCATGACCTCATCGACGGTCACGTCGGCCAGATTGCGATGCAGATTGCGTGCAACGTCGCCGTCGGTCACGATCCCGACCAGTTTGCCGCTCGTATCGACGATGCAGACGCACCCGACTTTCTTCTGCGACAGCGTCATCACCGCTTCCGGCATCTTGGTGCCGAGCAGGGCGAGCGGCACCTGATCGCCGGTCCGCATGATCTCCGACACCAGGGTCAGATTGGCGCCAAGCTGCCCGCCGGGGTGCAAGGTTCGGAAGTGATCCGGCGTGAAGCCTCGCGCTTCGAGCAGAGCGATGGCCAACGCGTCGCCCAGTACGAGCTGGAGAAGTGTCGATGTCGTCGGAGCCAGCCCGTGCGGACAAGCCTCGGGCACGACCGGCAGCAGCAAAACCACATCGGCCGCACGTGCCAGCGCCGAGCTCTCGCCGGAAGTAATGGCGATCAGCGGGATGGAAAAACGCCTCGAATAGGCGACGATGCCCATCAATTCCTTGCTTTCGCCCGACCACGACATGGCGATGATGGCGTCGTCCTTGGCGATCATGCCGAGATCGCCGTGATTGGCCTCGGCGGGATGGACGAAAAAGGCTGGCGTGCCGGTCGAGGCAAGCGTCGCGGCGATCTTTGCGCCGATATGGCCGCTCTTGCCGACGCCGGTGACGATGACGCGGCCCTCGATCCGCGAGATCAGGTCGATCGCGGCGGCAAAAGGCTCGGTCAGCCCGTTTGCGAGCGCGGCGGCGAGGGCCGCCACGCCGGTCTGCTCCGTCGCCACCGTTCTCAGCGCCGATTCGATCACGGCCTGCCTGTCCGGCTGCTTTCTTTCTGGGGACCCCGCATGCATGGCGCAAGCGATTAGCGCTTTGCCGCGCCCCTGTCCAACGGAATTGCCTTCAACCTCCGATTGGGGGCCCAAAGGCGGCTCTCTCAACCCTCCGTTAACCATCCGCATTTACGGTTCGGTAAGTATGGCGCAACCGCGCCGCGCAAGCAGTGGTGACGATGTCCGGGGGCCAGTCTGAAACGAAAATCGGCCGAAGCGGCCTTGCCCTTGCAGCACTGCTGCTGACGGCAAGCGCGCTAGCCTTGCTGCATCCCGCGCCGGCATTCTCGCAGGAAACCGAGCTGCGCGGCGAGGTCTCCGAGTCGGCCATACTCGCCGACCAGCAGCGCAAGGCCAGGCGGGCGCGGGGATCGCAGGGTCAGACCCCGCCCGCCGCCGCCGTCCAGGACACGGCATCGACGACCTACCAACCATCAAGCCCCGGCGCCGTTCCCGATGATGATCAGACGGCGGGCGCGACGGACAGCATCTTCGATCAGCCGCAGGCAACGGACGATCCATTGGCCGTCACGAAGGCTCCGGTAAAACCCCGCCGACCTTCGATGGCAAAGCAGCGTGCTCAGGACGCCAAGGCCGGCGCCAAGACCGCCGACAAGCAAAAGGCCAAGAAAAAACCCGGCGAAACGACGGACAGCACGACCACCGCCGCGACCGCCGGCACAGGCAACCGGACCGACGCCACCGCCACCGACGACAATGACGGCAGCAACCGCCGTGCCGTCACCATCGACAGCGTCGACAAGCAGAAGCTGGACCCCGGTCAGGAGCGCACCGCCTCCATTGAAGGCCGGAAGGTCAAGCCGGAGGAGGATCCCTTCGCCGCGCCGGGCGTCAAGGTCGGCACCTTTCTCTTCCGGCCGACGCTCGAGCAGGGCTTCACCGCGACCTCCAATGCCGATTCCAGCAGCACCGGCAAATCGGCGGTTCTGTCCGAGACGGCGCTGCGCTTCACTGCGACCTCCGACTGGCGCGAAAATTCGGCTTTGATCACCGGCTACGGCCAGTTCCGCAATACCGTCTCTGGCCAGAAGATCAACGATGCGCAGGGCCGTATCGAGGGCCAGCTCAATGTCGACCTCGACAACGAGCTGCGCGCCATCGCCAAGCTGGGCTACGAGGCCGCGCCAGAATCGGCCTCCTCGCCGGATGCGATCGCCGGTGTCACCCAACAGCCGCTGCGCCAGACCGTCGACGGCAGCCTCGGTCTCGAAAAGAGTGTCGGCAAGATGCGCTACGCGCTGACCGGCGCGGTCTCGCATGATTTCTACGGCGATGCCGAACTCTCCGACGGCATCACCGTTTCGCAGAAGGATCGCGACTCCACGCTCTACACCGCGACCTTGCGCACCGGTTACGAGATTTCGCCGGCGCTGACGCCGTTCACGGAAGTCGAGGCCGGGCGGCGCCTCTATGACCTGCGCGTCGACACCGACGGCTTCGAGCGATCCTCGACCAGGCTTGGCGCGCGCGCCGGGCTCGAGCTCGACATGGGCGAGAAGTTGTCCGGCGAATTTTCTGTCGGCTGGCTGCGCGAGGCGATCGACGACAACCGCCTTCCGGCGGTAGCGGGTCCGAGCATCGATGCCGACCTCAAATGGTCGCCCGAGCGCGGCACCACTATAGGCCTGACCGGCAAGACCAGGGTCGAAACAACCACGACGGCTAATGAGAGCGGCGATATCCTCTACTCCGGCCGTCTGACCGGCGAGCGCCAGATTCGCGCCAATCTGACGGCGAACTCGGCGCTCGGCCTCGACTGGCGCGATTACACCGGCTCCGACGGCCACGATCTGATCCTGAGCGCCGAGGCCGGGCTGACCTGGTGGTTGAACCGCTATGCCGGGGTCACCACCAGGGTAAGGACGGAGAAGCTGACCAGCAATCTGCCTGGCCGAGACTATACGACCAACAGTGTCTATCTCGGCCTGAAGGTCCAGCGCTGAAGGGCAGCAACCGCCAAGCCTATGCCGAGATTCAGGTCAGGCCGAGTCGAGAACGGTGGCTTCCGAGAACCGGAGCGGAGCGTACTCAAAGTACGTGAGCACCGGAAGCGCAGGAAACTGCCGTTCGCAGACCGGCCTCACCTGAATATCGGCATAGGCTAAGACGCGGCGCCGCGCCGCTCTACCGGCCGCACCTCGTCCAGCAGCGTGCGGATGACGCCGGCCATGCTTCCGTTCATGTCGCTACGCCAGAGCGCGAAGGCGACATTGGCCTCGACGAAACCTTCCGGCGAGCCGCAATCGAACGTGCGCCCCTTGTAGTGGTAGCCGTAGAAGGGCTGCTCTTTCTCCAGCTTCAGCATCGCGTCGGTCAGCTGAATCTCGTTGCCGGCGCCACGCTCCTGGCTCTCCAGGATGCCGAAGATTTCCGGCTGCAGGATGTAGCGGCCGTTGATGTAAAGATTGGAGGGCGCGGTCCCCTGTTTCGGCTTCTCCACCATGCCGGTGATGCGGAAGCCGTGATGCGCGTCCTCGCCGCGGCCGACGATGCCGTATTTATGCGCTTCCGCCGGATCGCATTCCTGCACGGCGACGATATTGTTGCCAGTCTCGGCATAGAGTTCGACCATACTCCTCGTGCAGCTCTTTTCCGACTGCATGATCATGTCCGGCAGAAGCAAGGCGAACGGCTCCTCGCCGACCAGCTCGCGGGCGCACCAGACGGCGTGGCCAAGGCCCATCGGCACCTGCTGGCGCGTGAAGCTCGTCTGTCCCGGCGCCGGCTGCAGCCGCTGCAGGCGGGCGAGCTGATCGTCCTTGCCGCGCTGGGCAAGCGTGTCATAGAGCTCGAACTGTACGTCGAAATGGTCCTCGATGACCGCCTTGTTGCGTCCGGTCACGAAAATGAAATGCTCGATGCCGGCCTCGCGTGCCTCATCGACCACATATTGGATGACCGGCCGGTCGACGACGGTGAGCATTTCCTTCGGGATGGCCTTGGTGGCCGGAAGAAACCGCGTGCCGAGGCCGGCGACCGGAAAAACTGCCTTGCGAACGCGCTTCATGCTGACACCCCCTGCGTTTCAGCCAATTATCCGCTCGGCGGCACGCTCCGCAATCCCCAAACATTTCCCGACGGAAATCATTTTCACGCCGGAATGTTGGATTAAGGGCGAGCAGTGAACGTGAGAACTAAAAGCCGCGACACCTCTTTTCGTTCCCCGCGGGACCTATGGTAAACCAAATGCTAACCCGGTTCGGCGTTGAATGATCTTCCTGATGTGACGAAGGAGGAAATGATGTCCGTTCGCAACACCGCGAGGCGCCTGACGGCACTGGCGACGGCCGCCGGCCTCACGCTGGCCTTGCTGATGCCCGCCGGACCCGCTTTCGCCGATGCCGGATTCCGCCAGTGGGTCTCGGATTTCCGCGCAACCGCGGTGGCCGGCGGCGTTTCGGGGGCGGTCTACGATCAGTCCATGAGAGGCATCGAGGCCGACCCGGTCGTGCTGGAAAAGGCCCGTACCCAGCCGGAATTCACCGCGCCCGCCTGGGACTATTTCGACAACCGCGTGCACGACCAGGCAGTCGCCAACGGCCAGGCGATGGCGAAGAAATGGAGGCCGTGGCTCGATCGCATCGAGGCGCGGTTCGGTGTCGACCGCAACATCCTTTTGGCCATCTGGTCGATGGAATCGAACTATGGCGAGACGCTCAAGCGCGACGACATCATGCGCAACGTCGTCCGCTCGCTGGCGACGCTTGCCTATGGCGATCCGAAGCGGTCGAAATATGCCCGCACCCAATTGATCGCGGCCTTGAAGATCCTGCAGACCGGCGACATCGATGAAAGCCATCTGATGGGCTCCTGGGCAGGCGCGATGGGCCAGACCCAATTCATCCCGACCAGCTACCAGCGCTATGCGGTCGACATGGACGGCAATGGGAAGCGCGACATCTGGAGTTCGATCCCCGACGCGCTGGCGACCTCCGCCAATCTGCTCAAGAAGAACGGCTGGCAGGCCGGCAAGACCTGGGGCTATGAGGTCTCCATACCGGCCGGCAAATTGCCCGGCGGCGCAAAGACGATCGCCCAATGGCAGGCGCTCGGCGTCGTCAGGGCCAGCGGCAAGCCGTTCAAGAACCTGACTGACAAGGCGACGTTGAAAGTGCCGGACGGCCGAGGTGGGCCCGCCTTCCTGATGATCAGGAATTTCTCCGTCATCAAGGCCTACAACAACGCCGACAAATACGCTTTGGCCGTAGGCCTTCTGGCCGACGAGATCGCCGGCGGCACCGGCCTGGTGCAGGACTGGCAGCGGCCTTTCACCAAGCTCAGCTTCGAGGAACGGCAGGAACTGCAGAAGCGGCTTTCAGATCACGGCTACTATGACGGCAAGTTCGACGGCAAGATCGGCGATGGCTCGAAAGCCGCCATCATGGCCTACCAGGCCAAGGTCGGCTTGAACCAGGATGGCTATCCGAGCCTGGAAGTGCTCAAATGGCTCCGCAAGCAGTAAAGCCTGGGGAAGCGCCAGTATCCTCTCAAAGACGGCAAGGATGCTGTAGCGCTTCGGCTTGCGCATGACTTTCCCACGTCTTCCGGTCATGCGCCAAGGGATGGAGAGGTGTTTGGTTTCGGTTGCGCGTATCAGGCAGGGCATTCGCCGGGCGCCGATCCTGGTTCTCGCCCTGGCCGTGCTCGTCGTCACTGCCGCGGGCGCTTTCCACGCACCGGCATTCGCGCAGGAGGAAAGCCGCGGCTGGTCGTTGCGTGACCTTCTGTTCCCGCGCCGCAGCGAACGCGTCGAGCCACCGTTCGAAATCCAGAAATCAAGGCCGAAGCCGAAGAAGAAATCCAAGCCGCGCCCGCCGGCCGAGCCGGAAACGCCGATCGTCGAGAAGGCGGACGACGCCCATGTCGTGCTGGTGGTCGGCGATTTTCTGGCGGGCGGGCTGGCCGAGGGCCTGGACACCGCCTTTGCCGACAATCCCGCCGTCAGGATTGTCGCCCGCGCCAACGGGTCGTCGGGCTTCGTTCGCGACGATTTCTATAACTGGCCGGTCGAGATCAAGTCGTTGATCGAGACCGAGAAGCCGTCGGCCGTGATCGTCATGCTGGGCTCCAATGACCGCCAGCAGATGCGGGTCGGCGAGGTGCGCGAGCAGCCGCGCTCGGAGAACTGGACCAAGGAATACGAGCGCCGCGCCGATGCGCTCGGCAAGGCCATCCAGGACACCAAGGTGCCGTTCCTGTGGGTCGGCATGCCGGCTTTCGGTGTGTCGAAGATGAACTCGGACATGCTCGCCTTCAACGACATCTACCATTCGGTCGCCGAAAAGCATGGCGGCGAATTCGTCGACGTCTGGGACGGCTTCGTCGACGAGAACGGCGCTTTCGTCACCTCCGGCCCGGACATCAACGGTCAGCCTGTTCGCCTGCGTTCCGATGATGGCATCAACGTCACCAAGGCCGGCAAGCGCAAGCTCGCCTTCTATACGGAAAAGCCGCTGGCGAAGATCCTGGGCTTGGCGGCGCCGGGAAGCGTCACGACCGTGTCGGCGCCGGCCGGCGCTCCGGTCGAGGCGCCGAAACCGGCAGCGGCGCCCGTCATCGTCGACCGCACCGCGCCGATGCTTCTCGGCGACCCGGCGCTCGACGGCGGCACCGAGCTGCTCGGCGCCGCGCAGCCGGCCAGGGCCGATCCGAACCTGCCCGGCGAAAGACTGATCGTCGAAGGCAAGGCGCCCGCCGCCTCGCCCGGCCGCGCCGACGATTTTTCCTGGCCGCCGAAGACGCAGCCGGCGACAGCAGCCGTCGAGCCGGACTCCACGCCCGCCAGCCCTTAATCGACGTCCATCGGATTCGTCGGGATATCCGTTAAGGAGATCACCCTTAGATCGTCTGCGCGAAAGCGATTTCACGCCAGGCCGAACAATGGCATTGTTCTATTCGGCTGGGATTACAGGGGGCGAACATGTCGGCGACGGGCTATGCCTTGCTTGGGTTCGTAGCTTGGACCCTCCTCCTGCTTGTATGGATGGAGATCCTGCGCACCCATCTTGTGGTGAGTGGGCGCATCCCGGCAAATGGCTTCACGCCGGATAACGCAGGTCTTTCGCCCTTTTTGCAGCGGCTTGCGCGAGCCCACGCAAATTGCATTGAGGGACTCCCGATATTCGGGGGCCTCATGGGCGTTGCCATGATGACTTCTCGGACGGGGATCACCGACCCCCTTGCATACTGGTTTATTGCCGCGCGGCTAATCCAGTCGTCCATTCATCTGGCGTCGACAAGTCCAAACGCGGTCAAGGCTCGATTTTCCGCGTTCGCGGTCCAGATGGCCATCGGCCTCTACTGGGCGGTAAAGCTGCTGGCCGGTTAGGCGCTTCAAGAAGCTTACGGCTCAGTGAGTGCTTTGAAGCCTTACCGCGGCAGCACCGTCGATCCCATCAGCGCCTCGTCGATCGAGCGCGCCGCCTGGCGGCCCTCACGGATGGCCCACACCACCAGCGACTGGCCGCGGCGCACGTCGCCCGCCGCATAGAGCTTGTCGACGCTGGTCCTGTAATCGCGATCGTTGGCCTCGACATTGTTCGAGCGGCGGCTGTCGGTGACGACTTTGATCTTGCCGTGGAGCTCCTTCATCAGGCTGTCGCCCGCCGGACCGGCGAAGCCGATGGCGATGAAGGCGAGATCGGCGCGGATGACGAACTCGCTGCCGGCGATCGGCTTGCGCTTGTCGTCGACCTCGCAGCAGCGAACACCGGTCAGCTGGCCTTCCTCGCCGATGAACTCGAGCGTCGCCACCTGGAATTCGCGCTCGGCGCCCTCGGCCTGCGAGGAGGACGTGCGCATTTTCGTCGCCCAGTAGGGCCAGACGGCAAGCTTGTCTTCCTTCTCCGGCGGCTGGGGACGGATGTCGAGCTGCGTCACGCGCACCGCGCCCTGGCGGAAGGCGGTGCCGATGCAGTCGGACGCGGTGTCGCCGCCGCCGACCACCACGACATGCTGGCCACCGGCAATGATCGGGTGCGAGGGCCAGGCCACCGACTGGATCGGCTCGCCGCCGACGCGGCGGTTCTGCTGCACCAGATAGGGCATGGCGTCATAGACGCCGCTGAGATCGCTGCCCGGAATGCCGGCCGGACGCGGCGTCTCCGAACCGCCGCAATAGAGCACGGCGTCGAATTCCCCGAGCAGATCGGCCGCTTTGATGTCGACGCCGACATTGACGCCGCAATGGAAGGTCACCCCCTCGCCCTGCATCTGCTCGATGCGCCGGTCGATATAGTGCTTCTCGATCTTGAAGTCCGGTATGCCGTAACGCATCAGCCCGCCGGGGCGGCTCTCGCGCTCATAGACATGCACGTCATGCCCGGCGCGGCCGAGTTGCTGCGCCGCCGCCATGCCGGCCGGGCCGGAGCCGATGACGGCAACCCGCTTGCCGGTCTTCTTCTCCGGCGGATAGGGCCGGATGTGGCCGGTCTCATATGCCTTGTCGGCGATCGCCTGCTCGACCGTCTTGATGGCGACCGGAATGTCCTCGAGATTCAGCGTGCAGGCTTCCTCGCAGGGCGCAGGGCAGATGCGGCCGGTGAACTCCGGGAAATTGTTGGTCGAGTGCAGGTTGCGGATCGCGCTGTCCCAGTCGCCATTGTAGACGAGGTCGTTCCAGTCCGGGATCTGATTATGGATCGGGCAGCCGGTCGGCCCGTGGCAGAACGGAATGCCGCAATCCATGCAACGCGCGGCCTGTTTCTCGACCTCCTTGTCCGACATCGGCAGCGTGAATTCGCGGAAATGCCGAATGCGGTCGGAGGCCGGCTGATACTTGTGCACCTGCCGGTCGATCTCGAGAAAGCCTGTTACCTTGCCCATAGTCCAGTCCCTGCTGTCCGAAGGCACGCTTTTGTCGCGCACCCGTTAACCCCATAAGGCTGCCGTGGCAACCGCACCTGTTGGAGCATGACCTTCGCCGAAAACCGGTTCCCACTTGTCGGGATCATGCTCTGGAGGTCAGGATTGTTGGTGAGGAGGCCGGCCGGAAAGTCATCTTCCGGGCCGTGCCCGAAAACCTATTCCGCCGCCACGCTCATACGCATGCGTTCCATCTCGATCAGTGCGCGGCGATATTCCACCGGCATGATTTTCCGGAATTTCGGCCTAAAATTCTGCCAGTCGTCGAGGATCTCACGGCCGCGCACCGAACCGGTGAAATGCACGTGGTTCGAGATCAGCTGGTAAAGCCGCTCCTCGTCATGGCTGGTCATGTCGCCGGAGACGTCGACGCGGCCCTTGTGGTCGAGGTCGCCGCCGTGATGGAGCAGCTTCTCCATCAGGTCGTCCTCTTCCGGGACAGGCTCGAGCTCGACCATCGCCATGTTGCAGCGCTCGGCGAAATCGCCCTTCTCGTCCAGCACATAGGCGACGCCGCCCGACATGCCGGCCGCGAAGTTGCGCCCGGTCTTGCCGAGCACGACGACGATGCCGCCGGTCATGTATTCGCAGCCGTGGTCGCCGACGCCCTCGACGACGGCCGCCACGCCGGAATTGCGCACCGCGAAACGCTCGCCGGCGACGCCGGCGAAATACGCCTCGCCTTCGGTGGCGCCGTAGAGCACCGTGTTGCCGACGATGATCGAGTCCGCCGCGACGATCTTGGCCTCTTGCGGCGGCCGGACGACGATGCGGCCGCCCGACAGGCCCTTGCCGACATAGTCGTTGCCGGCGCCGACCAGCTCGAAGGAGACGCCGCGCGCCAGGAAGGCGGCGAAGGACTGGCCGGCAGTGCCGGTCAGCTTCACCTTGATCGTGTCCTCGCGCAGGCCCTTGTGCTTGAAACGCTTGGCGACTTCGCCCGACAGCATGGCGCCGACAGAGCGGTCGACGTTGCGGATCGGCAGCTCGATGGTGACCGGCTGCTTGGCGTCCAGCGCCGGCTTCGCCAGCTCGATCAGCTTGCGGTCGAGCACGTCGTCGATCGGATGCTTCTGCCGCTCGGTCCAGTGCAGCGCCTCGTGCGGCGCGTCCGGCTTGAAGAACATCTTCGAGAAGTCGAGCCCGCGCGCCTTCCAGTGCTGGATGACGTCGCGCTTTTCCAGGAGATCGGTGTCGCCGATGATCTGGTCGATATGGGTGAAGCCCATGTCGGCAAGCAAGGCCCGCACCTCTTCCGCCACGTAGAAGAAGAAGTTGATGACGTGCTCCGGCGTGCCCTTGAAGCGCTTGCGCAGCACCGGGTCCTGCGTCGCCACGCCGACCGGGCAGGTGTTGAGGTGGCACTTGCGCATCATGATGCAGCCGGCCGCGATCAGCGGCGCGGTCGAGAAGCCGAACTCGTCGGCGCCGAGCAGCGCGCCGATGATGACGTCGCGCCCGGTGCGCAGGCCGCCATCGACCTGCAGCGCGACACGTGAGCGCAAGCCGTTGAGCACCAGCGTCTGGTGCGTTTCGGCAAGGCCCATTTCCCACGGGCTGCCGGCATGCTTGAGCGAGGTCAGCGGCGAAGCGCCGGTACCGCCGTCATAGCCTGAGATGGTGATGTGGTCGGCGCGCGCCTTGGCGACGCCCGCCGCGACCGTGCCGACGCCGACCTCCGACACCAGCTTGACCGAGACGTCGGCCGCCGGATTGACGTTCTTCAGATCGTAGATCAGCTGCGCCAGATCCTCGATCGAATAGATGTCGTGATGCGGCGGCGGCGAGATCAGGCCGACGCCGGGCGTCGAGTGCCTGACCTTGGCGATGGTCGCGTCGACCTTGTGTCCGGGCAACTGGCCGCCCTCGCCGGGCTTGGCACCCTGCGCCACCTTGATCTGCATGACATCGGAATTGACCAGATATTCCGCCGTGACGCCGAAGCGGCCCGACGCGACCTGCTTGATCGCCGATCGTTCCGGGTTCTTGCCGCCGCCGGGCAGCGGCAGGTAGCGGTCGGCCTCTTCGCCGCCCTCGCCGGTGTTGGACTTGCCGCCGATGGCGTTCATGGCGCGCGCCAGCGTGGTGTGCGCTTCCCTGGAGATCGAGCCGAACGACATCGCCCCGGTCGAGAAGCGCTTGACGATCTCGGCCGCCGGCATGACGTCCTCGATCGCGACCTTCTTGCGGCCGGTCTCGTCCGCTGTTCTGATCTTGAACAGGCCGCGAATGGTCTGGGCGCGCGCGGTCGAGCTGTCGATCTGCGCCGAATAGTCCTTGAACGTGTCCCAGGAGCCCTGCCGCACGGCGTGCTGCAGGCTGGCGACCGCATCGGGCGACCACATATGCGCCTCGCCGCGCATGCGGAACATGTACTCGCCGCCAACCTCAAGGTTGTTGCGCAGCACCGGATCGCTGCCGAAGGCGTCGCTGTGGCGGCTGAGCGTCTCGGTGGCGATCTCGTCCAGGCCGACGCCTTCGATCAGCGTCGCTGTGCCGGTGAAATACTTCTCGACGAAGTCTGACTTCAGCCCGATGGCGTCGAAGATCTGCGCGCCGCAATAGGACTGGTAGGTCGAGATGCCCATCTTGGACATCACCTTGAGGATGCCCTTGCCGATCGACTTGATGTAGCGCGAGACCACCTCGTATTCGTCGACCTCTTCCGGCAGCTCGCCACGCTTGTGCATGTCGAGCAGCGTGTCGAAGGCGAGATAGGGATTGATCGCCTCGGCGCCGTAGCCTGCCAGGCAGCAGAAATGATGCACCTCGCGCGGCTCGCCGGATTCCACCACGAGGCCGACCGCGGTGCGCAGGCCCTTGCGGATCAGGTGATGATGCACGGCCGCCGTCGCCAGCAGCGATGGGATCGCGATGCGGTCCGGGCCGACCTGGCGGTCGGACAGGATGATGATGTTGTAGCCGCCGGCGACCGCCGCCTCCGCGCGCTCGCAGAGCCGGTCGATAGCGCCTTGCATGCCGGCGGCGCCCTCGTTCGAGCCGTAGGTGATGTCGATCGTCTTGGTGTCGAAACGGTCCTCGGTGTGGCCGATCGAGCGGATCTTCTCCAGATCGCCATTGGTCAGGATCGGCTGGCGCACTTCGAGCCGCTTGCGGCGCGACGTGCCGACCAGGTCGAAGATGTTCGGCCGCGGCCCGATGAACGACACCAGGCTCATCACCAGCTCCTCGCGGATCGGGTCGATCGGCGGGTTGGTGACTTGGGCGAAGTTCTGCTTGAAATAGGTATAGAGCAGCTTCGACTTGTCCGACATCGCCGAGATCGGCGTGTCGGTGCCCATCGAGCCGACGGCCTCCTGGCCGGTGGTGGCCATCGGTGCCATCAAAAGCTTGGTGTCTTCCTGCGTGTAGCCGAAGGACTGCTGGCGATCGAGCAGGCTGACATCCTTGCGCAGCGCGCGCGGCTCGACCGGCTTCAGATCTTCCAGGATCAGCTGCGTGTTGGCGAGCCAGGTCTTGTAGGGGTGCCTGGTCGCAATCTCCGACTTGATCTCCTCGTCGGAGACGATGCGGCCCTTGGCGAGGTCGATCAGCAGCATGCGGCCGGGCTGCAGCCGCCACTTCTGCACGATCTTTTCCTCCGGCACCGGCAGCGCACCGGCTTCCGACGCCATGATAACGCGGTCGTCGTCGGTGACGATGTAGCGCGCCGGGCGCAGGCCGTTGCGGTCGAGCGTGGCGCCGATCTGGCGGCCGTCGGTGAAGACCACCGCCGCTGGTCCGTCCCACGGCTCCATCAGCGCCGCATGGTACTCGTAGAAAGCCTTGCGGTCGGCGTCCATGAGCTTGTTGCCGGCCCAGGCTTCCGGGATCAGCATCATCATGGCGTGGGTGAGCGAGTAGCCGCCCTGGAACAGGAACTCGAGCGCGTTGTCGAAGCACGCCGTGTCCGACTGGCCTTCATAGGAGATCGGCCAGAGCTTCGAGATGTTGTTGCCGAACAGTTCGGAATCGACCGAGGCCTGGCGCGCCGCCATCCAGTTGTTGTTGCCGCGCACGGTGTTGATCTCGCCGTTGTGCGCGACCATGCGATAGGGATGCGCCAGCTTCCATGATGGGAAGGTGTTGGTCGAAAAACGCTGGTGGACCAGGATCAGCGCCGTCTCGAAGCGCGGATCCTTGAGGTCCTTGTAATAGGCGCCGACCTGATAGGCCAGGAACATGCCCTTGTAGACGATGGTGCGCGCCGACAGCGACACGCAATAGGCGCCGACATCCTTGTTGTCGTTCTCGGCATAGATGCGGCCCGAGATCACCTTGCGCAGCAGGTAAAGCCGCGCCTCATACTCCTCGTCGTCCGGGATGTCGGCCGTGCGGCCGATGAACACCTGCCGATGGAACGGCTCGGACGCCACGATATCCGGCGCCTTCGACAGCGACGAATTGTCGACCGGCACGTCGCGGAAGCCGATGAGCGGCAGCCCTTCCGACTGCGCGGATTCGGCGATGATCTCTTCGATATGGGCGCGCAGCGCCGCGTCTTGCGGCATGAACCAATGGCCTACGCCGTATTGACCGGCCGGCGGCAGTTCGACGCCCACGACCGCCAATTCCTCGCGGAAGAAAGCGTCCGGGATCTGCACCAGCACGCCGGCGCCGTCGCCGACCAGCGGATCGGCGCCGACGGCGCCGCGATGGGTGAGGTTTTCCAGCATCGCCAGGCCGTCCTCGACGATCCGGTGCGACTTCAAGCCCTTCATGTTGGCGATGAAGCCGACGCCGCAGGCGTCGTGCTCGTTGCGCGGATCATAGAGGCCCTGCGCGGTCATGCCGTTGGCGGTTCGCAGCCCTTTGGCCAGGACGGTATTTTTAACGGCTGCCGCTTTCGTCTGCGCGGCCTGGCCGTTGATCGCAGATGGCGTCAGTTCCGTCATCGTCCTATCCTCCGTTCTCCACCTTGGCCCCGACTGTCTCAGGACGCTGGTTTGCCTTGGGAAGCATGATGCTTCCCCTCCATGTTGCTGCACGTCTCGCGAAATCCACCGAACCAAACGGCTATACGCCCGGTTCGCATCCGGTATCGTACAGGCCAGAGCCGGGCCGTCTACCCGCCGCTCGCGACAATGGCCGGAATGGCAGCGATGATACGCCAGTCCAGCCTGTTTTGTGCGACAAAATAAGACAGCACTACTGTCCTAAATTTTTTATGGCAGAAATCAGACAGCCGCACAAGACCGATTCACAAAAAACTTGGGCGCTGCGCGACACAAAATTTCGTGACAGGCCCCGGAAACGCAAGCTTTGGTCCAGGCATTTTGGGATCGATTGCTGGCTTCACCGCTTTGCCGACGATTGGCCCTTGCGCTTCGACTGCCGAAGCGGTCAAGTCCCGCCGCTTTCGCCAATCACGATACGGACTTTTCGATGTTCTTTGCATCCGACAACTGGGCGGGCGTCCATCCCGACATTTCGGCCAACCTGTCGCGCCATGCCGCAGGCATCGCGACCGCCTATGGCGACGGCGATCTGGACCGCGCCGTCTATCGTCGCTTCAACGAGATCTTCGAGCGCGAGGTGCAGGTCTTCTTCGTCGCGACCGGCACGGCGGCCAACGCGCTTTCGATGGCTGCGTTGAACCGCATCGGCGGCATCGCGCTTTGCCATTACGAAGCGCATATGAATGTCGACGAGTTCGGCGCGATGGGTTTCTACACCGGCGGCGCGCGCATGGCGCCGGTGGCGGGACCGCTGGGACGCATGACCCCGGAGGCTCTCGACCGGACCATCAAGCGATATTCGCAGGACCTGGCCCCCGCCGGCCAGCCGATGGCGGTCACCGTGACCCAGGCGACCGAGGTCGGCACGGTCTACAGCGTCGACGATGTCAAGGCGATCGCCGAGGTCAGCCGCCGCCACAAGCTGCCGCTGCACATGGACGGCGCGCGCTTCGCCAATGCGATTGCAGCGACCGGCGTCAGCCCGGCCGAAATGACCTGGAAGAGCGGCGTCGATCTTATATCCTTCGGCGGCACCAAGAATGGCTGCTGGATGGCCGATGCGGTCGTGGTTCTCAATCCGGATGCCGGCAAGGATCTGCGCCTGCTGCGCCAGCGCGCCGGACAGACTTTTTCCAAGGCCCGCTTCATCTCGGCCCAGTTCGAGGCCTATTTCACCGACGATCTGTGGTTGAGGATGGCAGGCCACGCCAATGCGATGGCCGCGCATTTGGCCGAGACGATCGAGGATGCGCCGGCCGGCAAGCTCGCCTGGCTGCCGCAGGCCAACGAAGTGTTTGCCATCCTCGGTCGGGCCACCGCGGAAAAGCTGCAAGCGGCCGGCGCCAAATTCTACGAATGGGGCGTGCCGCAGGGTTTCGATGGCCACCTCGGCGATAGTGAAGCGATCTACCGCTTCGTCGCCAGCTTCGCCACCACGACGCAAGAGATCGACCGTCTCGGCCAGTTGCTTGGCTGAGCTTGCGGCACTCGGGAGCAGCCAGATGACCAAGCCGTCTCTCGGCTCGACGATGCGGCTGGTCCGTCCGGCGCCGAACGTGCTGGGCTTCTATGACGGCCGCATCGAAGGCGTTCGCATCTGGTCGCACGAGCCGAACTGGCTTGACGACGGCGCTTACACGCTTGGCATCTGCACCTATGCGATCGTCGACGGCTCGCAGGCGCTTGTCTATGACACGCACATATCCCTGCCCCATGCCCGCTTCATCCGGAAAACCCTTGAGGAGATGGGCGTAACCTCGATGCGCGTCGTGCTCAGCCACTGGCATGACGATCATATCGCCGGCAACGAGGTGTTTGAGGATTGCGAGATCATCGCCAACCGCCTCACCGCCTTGGCGCTCGAACGCGGCCGGGCCGACATCGAGGGCGGTAATCCGCCGATCAAGCCGCTCGTGCTGCCCAACAGGGTTTTCGACAACAGCCTCAGCCTGACGGTCGGGGCGGTCCCCATCGAACTGCGCCAGGTCGAGATCCACAGCCATGACGGCACGGTGCTGCTGATGCCCGACGCCGGCCTGCTTTTGGCAGGCGACACGCTGGAAGACTCCGTCACCTATGTGTCGGAGCCGGAGCGCCTGAGCGAGCATCTGGTCGACCTTGGGCGCATGTCCAGTTGGCAGTTCGATCGAATTCTGCCCAACCACGGTTCCTTTGAGGCGATCGAAGCCGGCGGCTATGACAGAAGCTTCATCGACGCCACCGAGGCCTACGTCCGAAAGCTGCTTGCCTGCCGGCAAGACCCCGACCTAGCCAAGCAGGATCTGCGGACCTTCGGCGCCGAGATTTTCGCCACCACGGCGACCGAGTATTTCGCGCCATACGAAGCCGTTCACCGACAGAACGTCGCGGCGATCCTCGCGGCAAGCAGCCGATAGATCAGGCGAGGAATGGCCGCAGCAACAACTCGACGCCGAGCAGGACCAGAAAAATCAGGAACCAGCGGCGAAAAGTTGCCGGGCTGATCTTCCGGCGCAGGATTTGCCCCAGCCACATGCCGAGCAGGGCCGGCAGCACGGCAAGCGAGGACATCGCCAGATGTCCCGCCTCGAAGACGCCATGCGAGGCAAGGCCCAGCGCCAGGGCGATCGTCGACACCGTGAAGGAAAGACCGAGCGCCTGGATCAGATCGTCCCGGCTCAAGCCCAGCGCCTGGATGTAAGGCACGGCGGGCACTACGAAGACGCCGGTGCCGCCCGTGACCAGGCCGGTGAGAAAACCCACGACCGGCGACGACCAGCGCTCGCTTTTCTCGGGAACGACAGGCTGCCGCGCGAGCAGGCTATAGGCGGCATAGGCGATCAATGCCGCGCCGAGGCCGGCGGTCGTCCATTTGACATTGTCGCTGGCGAGCAGCCGCGAGCCGGCGATCGTGCCGATCAGAATGCCCGCCATCATCAGCCAAAGCCGGCGCAGGATCGCCGAAAAACTCGGGCCGGCGAAAAGCTGCCAGACATTGCTGACGAAGGACGGCACGATCAGCAGCGACGCCGCGGTCACCGGCGGCATGATGGTGCCAAGCAATCCCATGGCCAGCGTCGGCAGGCCCATGCCGGTGACGCCCTTGACGATACCGGCGAGCAGGAAAGTGATTGCAACGGTGAGTGTCAGCAGCAGGGAAAAATCGGACATCGCCCTTCATGATCCGCCGCTGCATGCTTCAAAAGAGCCAGAACCGCGCGTTGCCGGTGGCACAATAAAAAGCGGCGCCTTGCGGCGCCGCTTTCGTCTCGGGAGGGAGACGTTGTCTACTCCGGGCCCCGCGGGTTATGCGGCGGCCTTGGTTTCGATCTGCTTGGCCTTGTCCGCGGACGAGGTGATCGCGATCTTGCGCGGCTTCAGCTCCTCGGGAATGTTGCGCTTGAGGTCGACGAAGAGCAGGCCGTTCTTCAGCGTGGCGCCTTCCACTTCGACGTGGTCGGCGAGCTGGAAGCGGCGCTCGAAGGACCTCGAGGCGATGCCGCGGTAAAGCAGCTCGGAACCCTCGCTGTTGTTCTCTTCCTTGCGCTCGCCCTTGACGGTCAGCACGTTGCGGTGGGCTTCGATCGAAATCTCGTCTTCCGAGAAGCCGGCAACGGCCATCGAGATGCGATAGGCGTTCTCGCCGGTGCGCTCGATATTATAGGGCGGATAGGTCTGCGCAGTCTCGGGCTGGCCGAGCGAATCGAGCATGGTGAACAGCCGGTCGAAGCCGACGGTCGAACGATAAAGCGGGGAAAAATCAACGTGACGCATGAGTGTTCTCCTTTTGAGCAACATGGTTTGCGTATGACCCGGTGCGAAACCCTCGAAAGGCGTTCCGGATAGGCCAGCGGCCCCGACATCGGCGGCCACAGCATTCATTTGGGAAGCTCAAAAAGCCATTTCAAGGTTTTCCTTGGTCGCAATGCAGCCACGTTCATGAACGGTGGATGAACCACGGCTTCGGCATCCGTTCAGTCATGCGGCATTAGGCTTCGGTCAAGTTCGAGCAATTCCAGGAAAAGTGCGAAGCGGTTTTCCGTCCGGAATTACGTCAAGACAGAGAGACAAGCGGCGCCCCCGTCCCTGCGCCGCGACGAGGCCGAACCGGGTGCAACGTCCCTTCCTCCCGGATCGACAGAGGCCGGAAGTGCACCGCAGGCACTTCCGGCCTTCCCCGCGCTACAGCGCCGCGCGTCCTCTGGACGCGCTAGGGACGCAGTAGCACTTTTGATTTCGCGCATGATCCTTTCCGAAATCGATTCCGATTTTCGGGGTCATGCGCGGCAACCGCGTAAATCCTCGCAACGCCTTTGCTTTTGCCGCCTGGCCGTCTATCACCATGCCGACGCCTCGCCCGTCCGGGCAAAGAACAAGCAACGACGCCGCATGACGGATCTTTTCCATCTGACCGAGGACAATCCCGCGCCGCAGAATGCCGCGGGCGGCTTCTTCACCACACGCGACGGCAAGAAGATCCGCTATGGCGTCTTTGCCGCTGTCAGCCGCCCGCTGCAGGGCACGGTGGTTCTGCTGACCGGGCGCAACGAATGCATCGAGAAATATTTCGAGACCATCCGCGATCTCGCCGATCGCGGCTTCGGCGTCGCCATCCTCGACTGGCGCGGCCAGGGCGATTCCAGCCGCCTGCTGCGTGACCGCCAGCGCGGCTATGTCCGTAGCTTCCGTGACTATACGCGCGATCTCGAGCAATTCTTCGAAGAAATCGTGCTGCCCGACTGCCGCGGCCCCTATTACATCCTCGCGCACTCCACGGGCGCGGTGATTGCGCTGCTTGCCTCGCCGTCGATGGTCAACCGGGTGCGACGCATGGTGCTGCTGGCTCCTTTTCTCGAGGTGCCGGACCTGCCGGTCTCGATCGCCACGGTCCGGCGCGTCTGCACGGTTTTCTGCGCGCTGGGTCTCGGCCGGCTCTATGCCGCGCTCGGTCCGCGCCCGAAAGTGCCGCCCGCTTTCGAGGTGAACAAGGTGACCTCGGATCCTGCGCGCTACCGGCGCAATGTCGGAATCTACGAGGCCTGGCCGCAGCTCGCGCTCGGCGGTCCAACCATCCGCTGGCTGAGGGCCGCCGCCGCGGCCGCGAAAGCCGTCAGCGATCCGGATTTCATGGCAAGGGTGAAGGTGCCGATGCTGATCGTCGCCGCCGGCGCCGACCGGGTGGTCTCGACCAAGGCGGTGGAGGCCTATGCCAGGAAACTGCGCGTCGGCTCGCTGTTGATGATTGACGGCGCGCAACACGAGATCCTGCAGGAGAAGGACATCTACCGCGAGCAGCTCCTGGCGGCTTTCGACGCCTTCATCCCCGGCACGGGTGATGCTCCCTGAGCGCGCCCGATCAGCCGCGCAGCGCCGCCATCGCTGCCGCATGAAGCTCGGGCGTCGCGGCCGCCAGTATATCGCCGCCCTTCTCCGCCGGCCCGCCTTCGAAAGTGGTGATGACGCCGCCGGCCTTCTCAATGATCGGGATCAGCGCGACGATGTCGTAGGGCTTCAGGCCCGGGTCGGCGACGATGTCGATGCTGCCGGCCGCCAGCATGGCGAAGGCGTAGCAATCGGTGCCGTAGCGGGCGAGCTGCACCTTTGTCTCGAACTGGTCATAGCGCTTGCGCGCATCGCCCTGGAACAATGCCGGCGTAGTCGTGAACAGCGTCGCTTGCGCGAGTTCGGTCGTCTTGCGGGTCGCGAGCCGGCGCGGGCCGCCCGGTCCTTCATAATGCGACCCGGAAGCGTTGGCGTAGAACAGCTCACCGGTGAAGGGTTGCGACATCATGCCGGCGACCGCCTCGCCGTCGACGGTCAGCCCGACCAGCGTTCCCCACACCGGGATGCCGGAAATGAACGCGCGGGTGCCGTCGATCGGGTCGATCACCCAGACATGTCGGCTGGCGAGGTTGTGGCTGCCATGCTCCTCGCCGAGGATGCCGTGCTCGGGATATTCGGACGAAATCAGCGTCCGGATCGCGCGCTCGGCTTCGCGATCGGCCTCCGTTACCGGATCGAAGCTTCCCGTAAGCTTGTTGGTGACCGCCCCCTGGCTGCGGAAGCGCGGCAGGGTTTCGGCGGCGGCGGCATGCGCGATGCGCCGCATGAAATCGGTGCTGATATCCAAGTCGCTCTCCCCCATCGCGGCCGTTGCCGGCTGCCTGTTTCTCGCCGAACAGGCGCGCTGAAGACCGGTCAGACGCCCGTTTTCTGTTGCCCGAATGTCACATCTGAGCCGCCGAAGCGGAATTTCCACATCATATTGAATTAAAAAAGCCCGCTGTCGATTGACATTTGTGCGGCGCACAATAATTTTGTCATCGGACAGGTTTTCCTGTCCATGCCCTCCTTGGGCGTTTCCTCCCTAGACTTCGACCGTGTCGTGAAAACGATGCGGTCTTTTTTTCAGGCAATTCCGGGAAAGTGTGAAGCGGTTTTCCGTCCGGAATTGCGTATGCAAGAACTCGGCGCGCCAACCGCGCCGTCATTCCGCCGCAAGCGGCAAATCGACGAAATGGTGGTCGGGCATCGACATCAGGTCGGCCGAGAAGCGGGTCAGGTCGCAGGCCAAGGCGTCGAAGCCGGCCGATTTCTGGAACGTCCGCTCGTCCATGTAAAGCCCGCGATTGACCTCGATCTGCAACGCATGCAGATGCCGCGCCGGCCTGCCATAATGTTCGGTGATGAACCCTCCCGCATAGGGCTTGTTATGCGCGACGGTGTAGCCCATGCGGACAAGCAGGCCGATGGCCATCTCGGTAAGCGCCGGCGAGGCCGAAATTCCGAACCGATCGCCGATGATGAAGTCGGGCCGCACACCGTTGTCGCCGACGCGTATGCTGGCCGGCATCGAGTGGCAGTCAATCAGCACGGCATAGCCAAACCTGGCATGCGTTCTGGTCAGGAGCCGCTTCAGCGTCTCGTGATAAGGCTTGTACACCGCTTCGATGCGCGCCACGGCCTCAGCCAGCGGCAGGCGGCCGGGATAGATATCGAGGCCTTCACCGACAAGCTTCGGCACCGTGCCCAGCCCGCCGGCGACACGCGCCGAACGGATGTTGCAGAAGGACGGGACCGGCTCCGCGAACATGCGCGGATCGAGTTCCCACGGCTCGCGGTTGACATCGAGATAGGCGCGCGGAAAATTGGCCGCCAGCAGTGGCGCGCCGAGCGGCACGGCGCCGCCGAAAAGCTCCTCGACATAGCAGTCCTCCGACCGGCGGATGGCGTTGCGGTCAAGCCGCGCCATGGCCAGGAAGCGCTCCGGATAGTGACGGCCGCTATGCGGTGAGTTGAACAGGAAAGGGACGCGCTGCTCGGCGCCCGATCGGATTTCGAAGGGTGGGACGACCGAAAAATCCTCGGCTGCCGTTCTCAATTTGCACGAACCAGGAAACAGCACTGCATCATGACGTAAAACTTGCCACCTTGCGTGCGGCATGTCCAGCATTTCGGGCGACGAAATCGCAGCTTGAACCGGATGCGGGACGCCCTTCATTCACTTGATGTTTACCGACACATCCTCATATACAGCATGGTTAACAGCCTTGCCCGGCGGCAGGCTTGGGGCGGGTGATTCGGACGGGATATGATGGCACGCATTCTGCTGGCGGAAGACGACGACGATATGCGCCGCTTCCTCGTCAAGGCGCTGGAACGCGCCGGCTACCAGGTAAGCGATTTCGACAATGGCGCCAGCGCCTATGAGCGGCTGCGCGAAGAGCCTTTTTCGCTGCTACTGACCGACATCGTCATGCCGGAGATGGACGGCATCGAGCTTGCCCGCCGTGCCACCGAGATCGATCCGGACCTCAAGGTGATGTTCATCACCGGCTTTGCCGCAGTCGCGCTTAATCCGGATTCCAAGGCGCCCAAGGACGCCAAGGTGCTGTCGAAGCCCTTCCACCTGCGCGATCTCGTCAACGAGGTCGAGAAGATGCTGCAGGCGGCCTGAGCCACTTCGGCAGGCATCGACGACGCGCCGCGCCGATGCGACAAACGGAAGCCGTCTTTCCACATTCCCGCTATTGACGCGCCGGATCAAAAGTGGTGTATGCGCGGCTTCGGATGGGCGTGTAGCTCAGCGGGAGAGCACTGCATTGACATTGCAGGGGTCACAAGTTCAATCCTTGTCACGCCCACCATCCTACCACTAAATTAGCCGATCTCCGCCAGTGGACCCCGAGCACACCGGCTAGGTATATTGCAGCCTCCGCCCGGCTCTGGTCGCGCGGGGCACGTCAGGGCTAAGCTCCTCCAGCGCCACTGTTGCCGCTGTGTTACAGCGCAACCCTGAAAGCCATGCTATCAACCCTTAGGTGCAATGGCGGATCGGGAGCCACAGGCGAATTATGAGGAAAGTTCTACTCACGTCGGCAATGCTTGTTGGGTTTTGTTCGCCAGTCTTTGCTGCGGATGCATTGTCGGTCGAGCCCACGTCCTACAATTGGACTGGCGCCTATATCGGCGCAGTGGCCGGCGTCAATTTTCTCCAGGGCGATGTGACGATCCCCAATAACGATCCTAGCGAATACGATGGTGATAGCACCTCGGCATCGGTTGGCGGCCAAGTAGGCTATCAATACCAGTTCGACAACAATTTCGTTCTCGGAGCGGAGGCCCGCCTGGTTGCGGTGTTCAACAAGAAGACGGTGCCGACAATCGACGCTGAAACGTTCGAGACCGCTGCCGATTGGCAAGGCGATATCGTTGCGAAGGCCGGATATGCGATGGGCAATTTCCTACCCTACGTTAAGGGCGGCGTGGCCTTCCTGCACCTGCACGATACCGGATATAGCGTTCTCGGTTTTGGCGATACCAAGTTTGACAGGACTTATACCGGCTGGACGATCGGTGTCGGCGCCGACTACGCGCTCAATGACAAATGGGTTGTCGGCCTTGATTACGCCTACGCGCATTTCTCGGATCATAATTTCCAAGACGACAGCGCGTTGGTTGGTCCAACATTCGTCAAGCCCAGCACCCATACGGTTTCTCTGAGTCTGAACTACCGCTTTTGATCTCCCTAATGCAGCCGCGGCAAAGACCGCAGCGGCGGTCCCTATATTCGAATCCCCGCCTTCCAGAGTCGCAGCCGCGCCTTCGCCAGAGGACCGGACTGAGGCGTCGTCAATGGCCGTATGTGCCGTTTGATTCTCTTGAACAAGGCATTGGCCGGTTCCGCCTCCAGCGACTTCGCAATCATCCGCAGAGCCGGCTTCACCTTCCCGAATGTTGCATGGAGAATATGCGCCGAACACGCCGCGGCGTAGGGATGCCCCTCTGCGGCCGCCGCGAAGAAGGACTCGAAATCCTTCGACATGACATCACCGCGCCATGTTCGGCAGACCAGCACGCCAATCGCGCGCAACGGCATTGCGGGAGAGGCTTCGAACTGTCCTGTCATGAGCGCCTTCAAAACGGCTTCGCCGGACCGATAGTCGCGTTCGCGAAAAAAGGCCGCCGCGATTTTGAGCGGATAGACGTCGTTGTGCGGATCCAGCGCGTGAGCCTTTTCCAGGATGTCTCTTGCTCGCGCGGGATTGATTTGATCCTCGAGATCGAGAAACGCGGTTTGATAGCCGAAGGCCGCCTCGAGCGGGTGGTAATCGCCCTGATGTCGGCTGAGTTCGGCCAGAATCACTTCCGCGGCTCTCGAACCGTCGAACAAGGTTTTCGGATGGACGAGACCGACATCGCCCATCATCGATGCGACGGACGCATAGACGCTGCCGCCTGCATAGATTTTCTGGCACCGCGCCATCAGCCTCATCTCGAAAAATGCCTTGAGCGTCTCATCTGCGAATTCCGCCGATCCCAGATCGTCGCCCAGCAAGGCTCCCGTTTCCGACCGCAGATATTCGAGCGTTTCACGATCCTGACCGATCAGAAGAGTTGTCAGGCCTTTTGACGAAAGCTCTGACGCGACAGCCTTGACCAAGGTCGAGGCCACTACCTTGTCGCTGAAATGCAGCATGAAGCGATACTTGCCGCGCACGATGTCGCCGCTGCGAAGATGCAAAGCGGCGATCGGCCCCGGAAACGGGCACTTGTCGGCGGCGTCGAGCGCCTGATTCACGGTCTTGGAAAACCCGAAACCTCGCAATGTCTCCGATCGTTGGACGAGTTGGGGTCCGCCACGAAAATGATCCAGTATCTCAAACTCGTTGCAGATCCAGCCGCGAAACCTTCGCCGTGCCGCCGCGGCATCGAGACTGGCACGGCTAAAGGCTACCTCTCCGAGAACATCGAAACCCAATGGTTCGACCGTCTCCCCCAGCCAGTGCTTCTCGATAAAATCGGCGGAGAATATCTTGTCGACTTTCTCAACCGAGTGAAATTTGTCGTCATGGATAGGCTTCCAGGCAAAGCCAAAGCGATAGCCGAGCGAGTCGGCAAACGCCTTGGCGTTGACCATAGCCAAAAGCCGGCCGCCCAAACCGTCCTCCCTGGTCGCCGCGATGAGTTTCGATTGAGAATCATGCAGTGCCAAGACGGATATCGCCTTTCTCGACATGGTCGAGGAACCAGGCATAGGTCTGTTCCAATCCATCTCGAAGCGAATAGGCCGGCCTCCAGCCGGTCTTGAACAGGCGCGAGACGTCCATCAGCTTGCGCGGCATCCCGTCCGGCTTCGTCGGATCGAACGCGATCTCGGCGCCGGCGCCGACGACCGATACGACGGTGCCGGCAAGCTCCGCGATGGTGATGTCCTCACCGCTACCGACATTGACGTGGCCGTCGCCGGAATAAGTCTTCAAAAGCCAGACAAAGGCGTCGGCGGCGTCGTCGACATGCAGGAATTCTCGCATCGGCCGGCCCGAACCCCACACCTGCAGGGTCTTTTGACCGGTTAGCTTCGCCATATGCGCCTTGCGCATCAGCGCAGGCACGACATGACTGCTGTCGAGGTCGAAATTGTCGCCCGGACCGTAGAGATTTGTCGGCATGGCCGAGATGTAATCGACGCCATGTTGCCGCCGGTAGGCCTGGCAAAGTTTCAACCCGGCGATCTTGGCGACGGCGTACCATTCGTTTGTGGGTTCGAGCGGGCCGGTGAGCAGCGCGTCTTCCGGGATCGGCTGCGGCGCAAGCTTCGGATAGATGCAGGACGAGCCCAGGAACAGAAGCTTCTGCACCCCGCTGCGAAAGGCGGCCTCGACGACATTGGTCTGCACGACGAGGTTTTCGTAAAGGAAATCCACCGGGAAGCTGTCATTGGCCAGGATGCCGCCGACCTTGGCGGCCGCCATGATCACGGCGTCCGGCCGCCGGGCCTCCATCCAGCGGCGCACGCCGGCCTGGTCGAGAAGGTCGAGCTCGCTGCGCGCCACGGTCACGATCTCGCAATCCTCGCCGGCCAGGCGGCGCACCAGGGCCGAGCCGACCATGCCGCGGTGGCCGGCAATGAAAATGCGCTTTCCTTTGAGATCGAAACTCTTGTCCATAAGCGCCGAGTCCTAGGTTGAACTGCCGTTGCGCCAAGTAGCGCCGGCGGTGCGCACCAGGTCGGCCCGAACCATTTCCGCCACCAGGTCCTTGAAGCCGATGGTGTGCGACCAGCCCAAAACCTTTCTTGCCTTGGCGGCATCGCCGACCAGCGTATCCACTTCGGTCGGCCGGAAGTAGCGCGGATCGATCCGCACAAGCGCGGCGCCGGTGGCTGCGTCGATGCCGACTTCATCGGCACCGCTGCCCTGCCAGCGAATGCGGTGTCCGGCCTCGGCGAAGGCGAGTTCCACGAATTCGCGCACCGAATGCGCCTCGCCGGTCGCGAGCACGAAATCGTCCGGCTCGTCATGCTGCAGGATGCGCCACATGCCCTCGACATAGTCGCGCGCATGGCCCCAGTCGCGACGTGCGTCGATATTGCCGAGATAGAGCGTCTCCTGCAGGCCGTGATGGATCGCGGCAACGGCGCGGGTGATCTTGCGGGTGACGAAGGTTTCGCCACGCGTCGGGCTCTCGTGATTGAACAGGATGCCGTTGGCGGCGAACATGCCATAGGCCTGGCGGTAATTGACCGTGATCCAGTAAGCATAAAGCTTGGCTGCCGCATAGGGTGAGCGCGGCCGGAACGGCGTGCTCTCGTTCTGCGGAGTTTCGACCGCATCGCCATAGAGCTCCGAGGTCGAGGCCTGGTAGAAGCGCACCGATTTCTCGAGGCCGAGAATGCGGATCGCTTCGAGAAGCCTGAGCGTCCCCAGCGCATCGGCATTGGCGGTGTATTCCGGCGTCTCGAAGCTCACCTGGACATGGCTTTGCGCGCCGAGATTATAGATCTCGCTGGGCTTCGTCTCCTGCACGAGGCGGATCAGATTGGTCGCGTCGGTCAGATCGCCATGATGCAGAAAGAAGCGCGTGCCGCTCTCATGCGGATCGACATAGATGTCGTCGACGCGCTCGGTGTTGAAGGAAGACGACCGGCGTTTGACGCCGTGGACAACATAGCCCTTGCCGAGCAGCAGCTCGGCCAGATAAGCCCCGTCCTGCCCGGTAACCCCGGTGACAAGCGCAACCCTGTTTGCCAGGGCGACCTTGTCTGCCGGGGCGACTTTGTCCGCCATTGCCATGTGCGCCCGCGCCTATTTTCGGCAAGCGAATACGATTTATCGCCGAAACGCAAATCCCCGCACGGGGAACCTGCTTAAACGCCCGCGACCGCCAGCAGGTTCTTCATCCTGGCGATGGCAAGATCGGGGTCGGCCAGCAGCCCGGCCTGGTCGGAGAGCCGGAAGACATCCGCGTAGTGGCATATGCCGCGCGCCGATTGCATGCCGCCCACCATCGTGAAGTGGTCCTGATGCCCGTTCAGCCAGGCCATGAAGACGATGCCGGCCTTGTAGTATTCGGTCGGCGCCTCGAAGATTTTTCGCGACAGCGGCACGGTCGGCGCCATCAGCGCGTCATAGCCGGCCTTATCGCCCTCCGCCAGCTTCGCCAGCGCGGCATTTGCCACCGGCGCGATGGCGTCGAAGATGCCGAGCAGCGCATGCGAGTGTTTCCTGCCGTCGCCGGCAATCAGTGCGGGATAGTTGAAATCGTCGCCGGTGAACATCACCACCCCGTCGGGCAGCCTATCGCGCAGCCGCACTTCCTTCTCCGCGTCGAGCAGCGATATCTTGATGCCTTCGACCTTGCCCGCATGCCGCTCGATGATGGCGACGACCGTGTCGAGCGCCGCGTCGAAATCGTTGCTGCCCCAATAATTCTTGAGCGCCGGATCGAACATGTCGCCAAGCCAGTGCAGGATGACCTTGCCCGATGCCTGGGACAGCATGCGGTCATAGACGCGGGCATAATCGTCCGGCCCTTTGGCCACCGCCGCGAGCGCGCGGCTCGCCATCATGATCGCCTTGCCGCCCTCGCCTTCGATGAAGGCGAATTGCTCTTCATAGGCGCCGATGACGTCATCGAGCGTCTTGGCCGCAGCCGGCGCCAGGTGATCGGTCCCCGCCCCCGAGGCGAGGTCGGCGCCCGGCACCGTTTTGGCTTCCGCGATCGAGCGGCGGATCAGCTCCTTCGCGCTCGCCCAGTCGAAACCCATCCCGCGCTGGGAGGTATCCATGGCTTCGGCGATGCGAAAGCCGAGCCGCCACAGATGATGACGGAACGCGATCGTCCTGTTCCAGTCGACCGCCGGCCGCGACCACGGATCGGTCATGGCGATGGGATCGGCAACGACATGGGCGGCGGCATAGGCGATGCGCGAAAAGCGTGCGCCCTCGATCGGTTCGACCGGTTTGCCGACAAGCCGGTAGCTGACGCGGTCGCCGTTTGCCGCAGGCAAGGTGATGTCCATGGAACTCTCCCTTGCGGTCGCTATAAATGGAACGTTCCAATAAATCAAGAACCTTTATGATTCACGGCATCCAAGCCGGAAGACATCGTGTCTCCTTTGGGATATCCCTTACATTCATTGACCTTTTGAACCGCTCCAATCAATTTTTCGAATCTCAGCGGAATCGTGATTGACTCGGATTTGGATCGATGATTAGAACGTTCCAATAGATTTTCTCGAAACTTGGAGGACATGACGAGGATGGCCAGCCGGCCCAAGGCGACGATCCTGGACATCGCTCGCGAGGCCGGCGTGTCCAAATCGACGGTGTCGCTCGTGCTGCAGGGCAGCGGGTTGATCCGGCCTGAAACCGCGGTCAAGGTGCGCAAGGCGATCGAGGATGTCGGCTATGTCTACAACCGCGGCGCCGCCAATCTGCGCAAGGCCCATTCCAATGTCATCGGCATGGTGATCAACGATCTCACCAACCCCTTTTTTGCCGAGTTGGCGGTCGGCATGGAGCGCGTCTTCCAGGCGGCGGGCGTCGTCCCCTTCATCGCCAACACGGCGGAAAACCCGGTACGTCAGGAAGAGGTGCTGAAGTCGCTGATGGAACAGGGCGTCGCCGGCCTGATCGTCTCGCCGGCGCGCGGCACCACGCCCGGTACCTTCCGCCGCATCGAGACGGCCGGCGTCCCGATCGTCTTCACCATGCGCAGGCTGCCGGACAGCCGCATTCCGGTGATCGCGCCGGACAATCATCGCGGCGCGGTGCTTGCCGCCGAACATCTGATCCGCAGGGGCCATCGCCGCCTGGCCTTCTTCGGCGGTTCATCCGATCTCGTTGTCTATCAGGAGCGCCTGGGCGGCTTCCTCGAAGCCTGCGAAACGCTCGGCATCCCAGCTTCCGACCGGCTGATCGTCGAGGGCGAGACCAGCCGCAAGGGCGGCATGGCCTGCCTGGAGACGGCCCTTGCCGTGCCGCAGCCACCGACCGCGGCGCTGTGCTTCAACGATGCGGTAGCCTTCGGCGTCATGCTGGCATTGCGCAAACGCGGTCTCGAGGCGGGCGCAGACTTTGCCGTCGTCGGCTTCGACGACGTCGCCGAGGCCGAGCACTACAGCCCGGCGCTGACCAGCGTCGCCGTCGACACCGCAGGCCTCGGCGAGCGCGCGGCGCACGTCATGCTGAAGATGATCCAGTCGCGCACCACGCGCGCCGAGAACCATATCGGTGCCGTCAGCCTGGTCGTGCGGGAAAGCAGCGGCCCGGACCGCAACAGCCAAGTGGGAGACGCGGCGTGAGCGTGCGATGGGGACTGATCGGCGCCAGCACGATCGCCAGACAGTTCATGATCGATGCCATCCGCGCGCAGGCCGACGGCGAGGTCGCCGCCGTGATGAGCTCCAGCCCGGAACGGGCCGAGACCTATGCAAGGGAAAACGGCATCGCACGCGCCGTCTCGTCTCTCGACGCGCTGCTCAACTCGAATATCGACGCCGTCTACATCTCGACCACCAACGAATTGCATCTCGAGCAGGGGCTTGCCGCGATCAAGGCCGGCAAGCATGTGCTGTGCGAGAAGCCGCTGGCGCTGACCAGCGCCGATGCGCGTGAGATGGTTGTCGCCGCGAAAGCTGCCGGTATCGTCTTCGGCACCAATCACCATCTGCGCAATGCCGGCGCGCACCGCGCCATGCGCGAGGCGATCGCCGCCGGCCGCATCGGCAAGCCGATCGCGGTGCGCGTCTTTCATTCCGTCTATCTGCCGGAAAACCTGCAGGGTTGGCGCATCGCCAAGCCTGAGGCCGGCGGCGGCGTTGTGCTCGACACAACCGTGCATGATGCCGACACGCTGCGCTTCGTGCTGGACGACGACCCCGTCGAGATTTCGGCCTTCACGCAAGCCGCCGGCATGGCCGGCGGCGGACTGGAGGACGGCGCCATGTGCATCTGGCGCTTCAAGTCCGGCGTCATCGCGCAGTCGCATGAGGGCTTCACCACGAAATTCGCCGGCACCGGCTTCGAGGTGCATGGCTCGGAAGGCTCGCTGATCGCCGCCAATGTGATGACGCAGAAGCCGGTCGGCTCGGTGCATCTGCGCAGCTCGAGCGGAGAAGAAGAGCTGAGCTTCGACCGCGAGGATCTATACACCCGCTCGCTGCGCCACTTCCATGCCGCGATCCGCGGCGAAGGGCGGCCTGCCGCCACCGGCGAGGACGGCGTCTGGTCGCTGGCATCGGCCGAAGCAGCACTGCAATCGTCGAACACCGGCAAGGCCGTCGCCATCGACCCGCAACTTGGGGGCATCGCGTGAGCAAGCTCGTCTCGGCGGCTTATGCCGCCAGCCTGATCAAGGATGGCATGGTCGTCTCGGTGTCGTCGTCGAGCGGGCTCGGCTGCCCCGACTCCGTGCTTGCCGCGATCGGTGAGCGTTTCGACGCGGAAGGCCATCCGCAAGCGATCACCACGCTGCATCCGATCGCCGCCGGCGACATGTACGGCATCAAGGGCATCGACCATCTCGCCAAGCCAGGCCTGCTCAAGCGCACGCTCTGCGGCTCCTATCCGTCCGGCCCCTCCTCTGCCGAGCCGCCGCAAATCTGGAAGATGATCGGCGACAATTCGATCGCCGCCTACAACGTGCCATCCGGCATCCTGTTCGACATGCATCGCGAGGCCGCCGCCAAACGTCCCGGCGTGCTGACCAAGGTCGGCCTCGACACATTTGCCGATCCGCGCCACCAGGGTTGCGCCATGAACGCCGCGGCCAGCGAGCCGATCGTCTCGGTCGAGCAGTTCGACGACGAGGAATGGCTCTATTTCCGCGCCATCGTGCCCAACGTCTCGATCATCCGCGCCACGACGGCCGACGAGCGCGGCAACCTCACCTACGAGCATGAGGGCGCCTATCTCGGCGGGCTGGAGCAGGCGCTGGCTGCCCGCAACAATGGCGGCATCGTCATTGCGCAGGTCAAGCGCGTCGTCGAGAACGGCACCCTGAAGCCGCACGATGTGCGGGTGCCCGGCGTGCTGGTCGACCATATCGTCGTGGCGCCCGACCAGTTGCAGACGACGCAGACGCCTTACGACCCGGCGATCTCGGGCGAGATCTTCCGGCCGCTGTCGACCTTCCGCACGCCGGAGATGAACATCCAGAAGGTCATCGCGCGGCGCGTCGCCATGGAATTGCGCGACGGCATGGCCGTCAACATCGGCTTCGGCATCTCGGCCAATGTGCCGCGCATCCTTCTCGAGGAAGGCCAGCACGGCAAGGTCACCTGGGTGATCGAGCAGGGCGCGGTCGGCGGCGTGCCGCTGCTCGACTTCAAGTTCGGCTGTGCCTCCAACGCCGAGGCGATCATGCCCTCGCCGCACCAGTTCATCTATTTCCAGGCCGGCGGCTTCGACGCCTCGCTGCTCTCCTTCCTGCAGATCGACCGCCATGGCTCGGTCAACGTCTCCAAGCTCTCGGCGCGGCCGCATGTGACGGCCGGCGCCGGCGGCTTCGTCGACATCACCGCGCGCGCGAAGAAGATCGTCTTCTCCGGCTTCTTCAATGCCGGCGCCAAGCTGTCGCTGGCTGGAGGCGCGATCCGCATCGACCAGGAAGGCAAGATCAAGAAGGTGGTCGCGGAGGTCGAGCATATCTCCTTCTCCGGCAAGCGGGCGGTCACCCAGGGGCAGGACATCACCTATGTCACCGAGCGCTGCGTGATGAAGCTGACGCCGGACGGGCTGATGGTGACGGAACTGGCACCCGGCGTCGATCTCGAACGCGATGTCTTGGCGCAGGCCGAGATCCCGCTCGCTGTGGCGAACGACCTCAAGGTCACTCCTGTGGCGCTTTATCAGGACCGGCCGATCGGCCTGTCGCTCAATGGCGGCGCTTCGCTCGGAGGCGCGCATGGCTGAGCTTGTCACCTTCGAGCGGGACGACGCCATAGGCATCGTCACGCTGCGCCGGCCGGAAAAGTTCAACGCGCTCGACATCCCGATGCTGCGTGCGCTCGAAGCGGCGCTCGACGAAGCGGAACTGGCCGAGGGCGTTCGCGCCGTGCTCATCCGCGGCGAAGGCAAGGGCTTCTGCGCCGGCGGCGACGTCGAGGCCTGGGGTGCCATGAGCGCCGCCGACTTCCAGGTGCAATGGGTGCGCTACGGCCACCGCGTCTTCGATCGGCTGGCGCGGCTCAGGCAGCCGACCATCGCCGTGCTCTCCGGTCATGCGCTGGGCGGTGGGCTGGAACTGGCGGCGGCCTGCGATTTCCGCGTCGCCGAAATGCAGGTCAAGCTCGGCTTCCCCGAAACCTCGATCGGCGTCGTTCCCGGTTGGTCGGGCACGCAGCGCGCGGTACGCCGCTTCGGCGCACAGATGGTGCGCCGGATGGCGATCGGCGGCGAGATTTTCCTAGCAACCGAGGCGCTCGCGCACGGCGTCGTCGACCGGCTGGTCGAAACAGGCAAGGCCTTCGAGGAAGCGAGGGCCTGGGCCGAAAAGATCGCCGAGCGCGGTCCGCTGGCGACCGAGGCCGCCAAGCTAATGATCGGCATCGCCGAGGGCGAGGAAAATGCCGCCGCGACCGAGGCGCTGGCCAGCGGCTTCATCGCGCTGACGGCCGACCTCAAAGCCGGCGTCGGCGCCTTCAAGGCCAAGCAGAAGCCAGCCTTTTCGAGATCCTAGAGAAAAGATGATGAACGCACCGCTCAACATTGCCATGCCGGCTGAGGCATCCCAAGCGCCGAAGGCCTACAAGCTGCTGATCGACGGCAAGCATGTCGATGCCCGCGACGGCCGCAGCATCGAACGCGCCAGCCCCGGCCACGGTTTTGTCGTGTCCCGTTACGCGCAAGCGGGCGCGACGGAAGTCGAGGCGGCGGTGCAGGCCGCGCACAAGGCTTTCGAGACCGGCCCGTGGCCGCGCATGAAGGCGTCGGAACGCGCGGCGGTTCTGCTGAAGGCGTCCGACCTGATCGAGACCCGGCTGGAAGAGATCGCCCGCCTCGACGCGCTGGAATCCGGCAAGCCGATCGCCCAGGCGCGCGGCGAGATCGGTGGCGCGATCGACATCTGGCGCTATGCCGCCTCGCTTGCCCGCACGCTGCATGGCGAGAGCTACGCCAATCTCGGCGATTCCATACTGGGCGTGGTGCTGCGCGAACCGATCGGCATCGTCTCGATCATCACGCCGTGGAATTTCCCCTTCCTGATCGTCAGCCAGAAGCTGCCTTTCGCGCTCGCCGCCGGCTGCACGGCGGTGGTGAAGCCCAGCGAAATGACGTCGGCGTCGACTTTCGTGCTCGGCGACATCCTGCTGGAGGCTGGGTTGCCGGCCGGCGTCGTCAACATCCTCGCCGGTTTCGGCGCCGATGTCGGCGCGCCGATGGTCAGCCACCCGCTGGTCGAGATGGTCTCTTTCACCGGCTCGACCCGCGTCGGCAAGATAACCATGGCGGCCGCTTCCGATTCCTTGAAGAAGGTCTCGATGGAGCTCGGCGGCAAGAACGGCCAGATCGTCTTCCCGGACGCCGATCTCGAGGCGGCGGCGGATGCCGCGGTGTTCGGCGGCTTCTTCAACGCCGGCGAATGCTGCAATGCCGGCAGCCGCCTGATCGTGCATGAGGCGATCGCCGACGACTTTCTCAATATGGTGAAGGCGCTGTCCCAGAAGGTCCGTGTCGGCGATCCGCTCGACGACCAAACCAAGGTCGGCGCCATGATCTCGGCCGACCATATGGAAAAGGTAGCCGGCTATGTGAGGGCGGCGAAAACCGATGGCGGCAACGTTTTCACCGGCGGCGCCCGGCTTGCGTCCAATGCCGGTCAATATCTCGATCCGACCATCATCCGTAACGTCACGGAGGATATGGCGATCGCCCGTGAGGAAGTGTTCGGGCCGGTGCTGTCCGTGCTCACTTTTGAAACGATTGAAAAGGCATTGCACATTGCCAACAACACGCCCTATGGTCTGTCAGCAGGGGTATGGAGCGCCGGCATGGACACGTGCATGTCGGTGGGGCGCGGTGTGCGTTCGGGGACGGTTTGGGTGAACACGTTCATGGAAGGTTACCCCGAGCTGCCCTTCGGGGGGTACAAGCAGTCCGGTCTCGGACGCGAACTCGGCAAACGCGCCGTCGAGGATTATACCGAGGAAAAGACTATCCAGTTTCATCGCGGCCAGCGCACCGGATGGTGGGTCGGCTGAGTTGGGAGGCCCCGGCGGCCACCCCGCCGGTTCTGTGAATGCAACAAGGGAGGTAGTACATGTTGCGCAAACTGCTTATCGGAACGGCTCTTGCGACGAGCTTTGCGTTCTCGGCGCATGCCGCGGACGTCAAGGAAGTGCAGATGCTGCATTGGTGGACGTCGGGCGGCGAAGCGGCTGCTCTGAACGTGCTGAAGCAGGATCTGGCCAAGGAAGGCTATGCCTGGAAGGACGTGCCGGTGGCCGGCGGCGGCGGCGACGCCGCCATGACCGCGCTGAAGGCGATGGTCGCGGCCGGCAACTACCCGACCGCATCGCAGATGCTCGGCTACACCGTGCTCGACTATGCCGCCGCCGGCGTCATGGGCGATCTCACCGAGACCGCCAAGAAGGAAGGCTGGGACAAGTCGGTTCCGGCTGCCCTGCAGAAATTCTCCGTCTATGACGGCAAGTGGGTCGCCGCTCCGGTCAACGTCCACTCCGTCAACTGGCTGTGGATCAACAAGGCGGTGATGGACAAGATCGGCGGCACCGAGCCGAAGACCTTCGACGACTTCGTGGCATTGCTCGACAAGGCCAAGGCGGCCGGCGTCATCCCGCTCGCGCTCGGCGGCCAGAACTGGCAAGAGGCGACCATGTTCGACTCCGTCGTGCTGTCGACCGGCGGGCCGGAGTTCTACAAGAAGGCAATGAACGACCTCGATGAGGAGTCGCTCAAGTCCGACACGATGAAGAAGTCGTTCGACAACCTTGCCAAGCTCGTCAAATATGTCGATCCGAACTTCTCGGGTCGCGACTGGAACCTCGCCACCGCCATGGTCATCAAGGGCGATGCGCTGGTTCAGGTCATGGGCGACTGGGCCAAGGGCGAATTCCACGCCGCCAACAAGACCCCGGGCACCGACTTCCTGTGCTACCGCTTCCCGGGCACCGACGGCTCGGTGATCTACAACTCCGACATGTTCGGCATGTTCAACGTTCCTGAAGACCGCAAGGCTGCCCAGGTCGCTCTGGCCACCGCCACTTTGTCGAAGAGCTTCCAGTCGGCCTTCAACGTGGTGAAGGGTTCTGTCCCGGCCCGCACCGACGTGCCGGACACCGACTTCGACGCTTGCGGCAAGAAGGGCATCGCCGACCTGAAGAAGGCCAATGAAGGCGGCACGCTGTTCGGCTCGCTGGCCCAGGGCTACGGCGCCCCGCCGGCCGTCGCCAACGCCTACAAGGATGTCGTGTCGAAGTTCGTCCATGGTCAGATCAAGACCTCCGACGAGGCCGTGACCGAGCTGGTCAAGGCGATCGACGACGCCAAGTAAGGTTCACTTGAAACAACCCTCCCCCGCTTCGGCGGGGGAGGTCTCCTGTCGACAAAAGGTGCGGGACAGACCCTGGCGCTTTTTCGCGCCGGGCGGGTTCCAACCAACCGGTACTGGATGAGCCGATGAGCACAGTTGCCGAAACCCAGATCAAGCTGACACCGGAGCACGACGCTCGTCCCGAAGCGACGGTCCGGTCGCGGCTGCAGGACCTGCTGCCGAAGATCGTTTTGGCGCCGAGCTTCGCGGCGACGATCGTCTTCGTCTATGGCTTCATCCTGTGGACGATCTATCTGTCCTTCACCAATTCCAAGACATTCCCGTCCTATGCCGTCACCGGAGCCCGCGCCTATCAGCGGCTGTGGCGCTGGACCTTCGAGAGCGACCCGCCGTCGAGCTGGTACACCTCGATCACCAATATGGGCATATTCGGCTTCCTCTACATCCTGATCTGCCTGGCGCTCGGGCTGTTCCTGGCCATCCTGCTCGACCAGAAGATCCGCGGCGAAGGCGTGCTCAGGCCGATCTACCTCTACCCGATGGCGCTCTCCTTCATCGTCACCGGCGTCGCCTGGAAATGGTTCCTCGATCCCGGCCTCGGACTGGAACAGACGCTGCATCAGTGGGGCTGGACGAGCTTTCATTTCGACTGGATCAAGAACAAGGATTTCGTCATCTACACCGTGGTGATCGCCGGCGTCTGGCAGGCGTCCGGCTTCGTCATGGCGATGTTCCTGGCCGGCCTGCGCGGCATCGACGGCGAGATCATGAAGGCCGCGCAGATCGACGGCGCGTCTAGCTTCCAGCTCTATCGCCGCATCGTCATTCCGCTGCTCAGGCCCGTCTTCCTGTCGGCCTTCATCGTGCTCGCGCATCTGGCCATCAAGTCCTATGACCTTGTCGTGGCGCTGACCAGCGGCGGGCCCGGCGGCTCGGCCTGGCTGCCGTCCAACTTCATGTATGAGTTCACCTTCAAGCGCAACGAAATGGCGGTCGGCTCGGCAAGCGCGGTGATCATGCTGATGACCATCACCGCCATCATCGTTCCGTATCTCTATTCCGAGCTCAGGGAGAAGTCGCGATGAGCGCCGTCGCTTCACCCGCCAGCCAGGCCGCAAGCGGCGCCCGTGCGAGGACCTTCAACCGCATCGTCATCTACGGGCTGCTTGGGCTGTTCGCGATCTTCTATCTGATGCCGCTCTTCGTCATGCTGGTCACCTCGTTCAAGACCATGGACGAGATCCAGAACGGCAACATGCTGTCGCTGCCGCATGCGCCGACTTTCGCGCCATGGATAAAGGCGTGGAGCGAAGTCTGCTCGGGCCTGACCTGCGTCGGCATGAAGGGCTATTTCTGGAACTCCATCAAGATGGTCGTGCCGGCAGTGCTGATCTCGACGCTGCTCGGTGCGCTCAACGGCTATGTGCTGACCAAATGGCGCTTCCGCGGCCACACGCTAGTCTTCGCCATGATGTTGTTCGCCTGCTTCATCCCGTTCCAGTCGGTGCTGTTGCCGATGGCGACGATCCTCGGCAGCCTCGGCCGCTTCGGCGTCACCCTGCAGAACGCGACCGGGTTCAACTTCGGTCTCGGCAATTCGACCGTGAACCTGGTCTTCGTCCATGTGGTCTACGGCCTCGGCTTCACAACGCTGTTCTTCCGCAATTATTACGAGGCCTTTCCGACCGAGTTGGTGAAGGCGGCACAGGTCGACGGCGCGTCCTTCTTCCAGATATTTCGGCGCATCATGCTGCCCAATTCGCTGCCGATCATCGTCGTGACGGTGATCTACCAGTTCACCAACATCTGGAACGACTTCCTGTTCGCCTCCGCCTATGCCGGCTCCGGCGACGTGATGCCGATGACGGTGGCGCTGAACAACGTTGTCAACACCTCGACCGGCGTCGTCGAATACAACGTCAACATGGCGGCGGCGATGATTGCCGCGCTCCCCACCCTGATCGTCTATGTCGTCGCCGGCCGCTATTTCGTGCGCGGGCTGATGGCCGGCGCGGTCAAGGGCTGACCACATTCGGAAGGAACGACCATGGCTTTTCTGGAAATTGATGGGCTGAAGAAGCGCTTCGGGAATGTCGAGATCCTGAAGGGCATCAATGTCGAGCTCGAAAAGGGCGGCTTTCTGGTGCTCGTCGGCCCTTCCGGCTGCGGCAAGTCTACGCTGCTCAACACGATCGCCGGGCTGGAGCAGATCACCGAGGGCGAGATCCGCGTCGACGGCCGCGCGATCAACGACCTGCATCCTTCGAAGCGCGACATCGCCATGGTGTTCCAGAGCTATGCGCTCTACCCGAATATGACGGTTGCCGGCAACATCGCCTTCGGCATGGAGATGCGCGGCGTGCCGGCGGCGGAACGCCAGGCGGCGATCGACAAGGTGGCGAAGATCCTGCAGATCGGCCATCTCCTCAACCGCAAGCCCAGCCAGCTTTCCGGCGGCCAGCGGCAGCGCGTCGCCATGGGCCGGGCGCTGGTGCGCGACCCGAAACTCTTCCTATTCGACGAGCCGCTCTCCAATCTCGACGCCAAGCTGCGCGTCGACATGCGCATCGAGATCAAGCGCCTGCACGCCACGACCGGCACGACCATCGTCTATGTCACGCATGACCAGATCGAGGCGATGACGCTGGCGACCAAGATCGCCGTCATGCGCGACGGCGAGGTGCAGCAATTCGGCACGCCGGCCGAAATCTACAACAACCCGACCAACATCTTTGTCGCCGACTTCATGGGCTCGCCGGCGATGAACCTGATCCCGGCCAAGATCGATGCTAACGGCAGCGGGCTGTCGGTGGTTCTGGACCGCGAAGCGCGCCAGCCGATCGTGCTGCCGATGCCCGGCGCGCCCACCGGCCTTGCGGCCTTCAAGGACAAGCCGGTGATCTTCGGCGTGCGCCCCGAAGCGCTGACCGACCCGGAAGGTGCGGAACGCAACGGTTCGAACATCGCCACCGCAGACTGCCATATCGAAGTGGTGGAGCCGGCGGGATCGGATACTTTTGCCGTCACCAATCTGGGCGGCAAGGGCGTGGTGGCGCGGCTGAGAGCTGATGCGAATATCCAGCCCGGCACCAGCACGCCCTTGGCCTTCAACCTCAGCAAGGCGGTGTTCTTCGACCCGGCGACCGAGAAGCGCATCCTTTAAAAAGCTATGGCAAACCCGGATATCGTCATCATCGGCTCCGGCATCGGCGGCGCCACGATCGCCTCCGGCTTGGCCGGCAGCGGCGCCTCGATCCTGATCCTGGAGCGTGGCGAGCCGCTGCCCGCGACGCCGCATGCGCGCTCGACGCGCTCCATCTTCATCGACGAGCACTACCGGCCGAAGGAGATGTGGCGCGAGGCCGGCGGTGCCGCCTTCAACCCAGGCAACTATTACTATGTCGGCGGCAATTCGAAGTTCTTCGGCGCCGTCCTGATCCGCTACCGCAAGGAGGATTTTTCCGAGCTCGAGCATTTCGGCGGCGTCTCGCCGGCCTGGCCGTTTTCCTATGACGAATTCGAGCCGTGGTATTCGAAGGCCGAGCAGCTTTTTCGCGTGCGCGGCACGCTGGGTGAAGACCCGACCGAGCCGTTCCATTCGATCCCCTACGCCTTCAAGCCGGTGCCGGACGAGCCGCCGATCGCGCGCGCCCGCGCCGAGCTGAAGAGCCTTGGACTCCATCCTGCCTCGCTACCGCTCGGCGTCGACATCGAGGCCTGGCTGAAGGACGGCAGGACGGGCTGGGACGCCTTCCCCAACACCGGCCAGGGCAAGATCGACGCCCAGACTGGACCGCTGACGGCGGCGCTCACCGACAAGAACATCCGGCTCGAGACCGGCGCGCATGTCGACTGGCTCGAAACCGCGCCGGACGGCAAGTCGATCGCCGCCATCCACTACACCCAGAACGGCGAGCACAAGACGCTGTCGCCGAAGCTCGTCATCCTGTCCGCCGGCGCGATCAATTCGGCCGCCATCCTGCTGCGCTCGCCCTCCGCTACCGGCAACGGCCTCGCCAACAGCTCCGACCAGGTCGGGCGCAATTTCATGAACCACAATTCGAGTGCGATGCTGGCGATCGACCCGCGCCGCCGCAACGATAGCGTCTACCAGAAGACGCTGATGCTCAACGATTACTACCTGTCCGACGGCAAGGACGGCAAGCCGCTCGGCAATGTGCAGCTGCTCGGCAAGATCGACGGCAACATGCTGAAGGCCAATGTGAAGAGGATGCCGAAATTCGTGCTCGACTTCATGGCCGGCCACGCCGTCGATTGGTACCTGATGTGCGAGGACCTGCCCGATCCCGAAAGCCGCATCATGGTCGACGGCAAGGAGATCATCATGCAATGGCGGCGCTCCAACATGCAGTCGCTGGATGGCCTGACCAAGGTCATGCGCGAGAACCTTCGCGCCTGCGGCTATCCGATCGTGCTGTCGCGGCCCTTCGACAAGCGCACGCCGTCGCACCAATGCGGCACCGTGAAGATCGGCAACGACCCGGCAACATCGCCGCTCGACCCCTTCTGCCGCGCCTGGGATCATCAAAACCTGTTCGTCGTCGACGGCGGCTTCCTGCCGACATCGGCCGCCGTCAACCCGGCGCTGTCGATCGCCGCGCAGGCGCTGCGCGTTGCCGACCATATCCGCAAGACGGAGCTTTCTTCATGATAGGCCGGCGCCGCCCCTCATCCGCCTGCCGGCACCTTCTCCCCGTAAACGGGGAGAAGAAGGCTGGCCGCAACGCCGGCACCCATTCTGCAACGCTTGCGACTGGCGAAGCCGGCGACAAAGGCTTCCTTCTCCCCGTCACTATACGGGGAGAAGTGCCCGGCAGGGCGATGAGGGGCAGCGCGAACGTTCAAAAGGCTAGTCTCCAATGACCCGCCCGGCAGCCATCGTCACCGGCGGCGCTCGGGGTATTGGCCTCGCCTGCGCCGAGGCGCTGGCGGACGCCGGCTTCGACCTCCTCGTCGCCGACCTTGCCAACAAACCCGTCGGCGGTCTCGCCGAAAACATCGCCGGGCGTGGCGCGAAGTTCGCTTACGCCCAATGCGACATCGCTGATCTCGCACGCCACCCTGCGCTCGTTGATGCTGCAACCAACGCCTTCGGCCGCATCGATTGCCTGGTCAACAACGCCGGCGTCGGCGCCGTGGTGCGCGGCGATCTGTTGGAGCTGAAGCCGGAGAATTTCGACCGCGCTCTGGATATCAACCTGCGCGGTACAGTGTTCCTCAGCCAGGCCGTCGCCAAGGTCATGCTTGCGGCATCCGCAAACGCCGTCCGATCGATCATCACCATCACCTCGGTCAGCGCCGCCATGGCTTCGCCGGAACGCGCCGACTACTGCATCTCCAAGGCCGGGCTTTCGATGTGGGTGAAAAACCTGGCGCTGCGGCTTGCACCAGAAAATATCGGCGTGTTCGAGGTCCGGCCGGGCATCATCCGAACCGATATGACGGCTGGCGTTTCCGCCAAATATGACGCGCTGATCGAGGGTGGGCTGGTGCCGGCAAAACGCTGGGGCGAGGCAGGCGATATCGGCACTGTCGTGGCCGCGCTTGCCTCCGGAAAGTTCGCCTTTTCGACCGGATCGGTCATCGATGTCGACGGCGCGCTCTCCGTGCCACGCTTGTGAGGAACCATGGCTGACTACATCATCGTCGGCGCCGGTCCGGCCGGCTGCGTTCTCGCCAACCGGCTGACCGAGGATCCGTCGAATTCCGTCCTGCTTCTGGAGGCCGGCGGCAAGGACTGGCATCCGCTGATCCACATGCCGGCGGGCTTTGCCAAGATGACCAAGGGTATCGCCTCCTGGGGCTGGTCGACAGTGCCGCAGAGGCACATGAAGGACCACGTCTTCTGGTACACGCAGGCCAAGGTCGTCGGCGGCGGCTCATCGATCAACGCCCAGATCTACACGCGCGGCAATGCCCGCGACTATGACGCCTGGGAGAAGGAAGAGGGACTGGCCGGCTGGGGCTATCGCGATGTGCTGCCCTATTTCAAGCGCGCCGAGAACAACCAGCGCTTCGCGAACGATTTCCATGGCGACCAGGGACCGCTCGGCGTCTCCAACCCGATCTCGCCGCTGCCGATCTGCGAGGCCTATTTTCGCGCCGGGCAGGAAATGGGCATTCCGTTCAACCCCGACTTCAACGGCGCCAGCCAGGAAGGCGTCGGCTACTATCAGCTGACCCAGAAGGATGCGCGGCGTTCATCAGCCTCCGTGGCCTATCTGAAGCCGATCCGCAGCCGCAAGAACCTGACGGTCAGGACCGATGTGCTCGTCACCCGCGTCGTCGTCGAGAAGGGCCGCGCCGTCGGCGTCGAGATCGTCGACAAGCCGGGCGGCGAGAAGACCATATTGCGCGTCGAACGCGAGGTGATCGTCTCGTCGGGCGCCATCGGCTCGCCGAAACTTCTGCTGCAATCAGGCATCGGCCCGGCCGATCATCTGAAGTCGGTTGGCGTCACGCCCGTGCATGACCTGCCCGGCGTCGGCTCCAACATGCAGGATCATCTCGACCTTTTCGTCATCGCCGAATGCACCGGCGACCATACCTATGACAATTACGCCAAGCTGCACCGCACGATGTGGGCCGGCTTGCAATATCTGCTGCTCAAGAAGGGCCCCGTCGCCTCAAGCCTGTTCGAGACCGGCGGCTTCTGGTACGCCGACCCGACCGCCGCCTCGCCCGACATCCAGTTCCATCTCGGCCTCGGCTCCGGCATCGAGGCAGGCGTCGAGAAGCTGAAGAATCCGGGCGTGACGCTGAACTCCGCCTTCCTGCGCCCGCGCTCGCGCGGCACGGTGCGATTGAAGAGCGCCGACCCCGCCGACCACCCGCTGATCGATCCGAACTACTGGTCCGATCCTTACGACCGCGACATGTCGATCAAGGGCCTGCGGCTGGCTCGCGAGATCATGCGGCAGAAGGCGCTGCAGCCCTATGTGCTGCGCGAGGTGCTGCCCGGCCCTGCCCTGCAAAGCGACGCGGACCTTTTCGACTACGCCTGCCGCACGTCGAAGACCGACCACCACCCCGTCGGCACCTGCCGCATGGGGCATGATGCGATGGCCGTGGTGACGCCGGATTTGAGGCTGCGCGGCATCGAAGGTCTGCGCGTCTGCGATGCGTCGGTGATGCCGCGCGTTCCCTCCTCCAACACGAATGCGCCGACGATCATGGTCGGGGAAAAAGGCGCCGATCTCATCCTCGGCCGCGAGCCGCTGCCGCCGGCCGTGTTCAAGGGCAACCAGGCGGCATGAGGCATCAACGATGATCCGGCATTGCGTCTTTGTCCGCTTTCGCGACGACGTCCCTGAAATCGAGCGCGCGGCGATTCACGCTGATCTCGAAGCCTTGCGCGCCGTTATCGCCGGCATGGACAGGGTCCAATTCAGCGCCAATGTCAGCCCGGAGCCGTTCGGGCGCGGCTTCGGTCACGGTTTCACCATCGACTTCCGCGATGCCAACGCCCGCGACGCCTACCTCGTTCACGAGGCGCATCAGCGCGCCGGCGCGCGCCTGGTCGCCGCGCTCGAAGGCGGCACCGACGGGCTGATGGTCATTGATCTGGAGGTGACGCAAATGTGACCGCTCGCCGGCTCAAATCCGGCGGCCGTCCCGTTCTCTTTTGCCCGCCCTGGAACATATCGTGCTTTCGGGGGATGCAAAAGGAGCACTGCCTTGAACCTCACCCCCGAGCAGAAGAAAACCGTAACCGCATCGTTCCTCGGCTGGACGCTCGACGCTTTTGATTTCTTCCTTCTGACATTCCTGCTCACCGATATTGCCGCTGAATTCCAGACCGACGTGCCGGCGGTCTCCAAAGCACTGTTCCTGACACTGGCGACGCGTTTCATCGGCGCGTTCTTCTTCGGCGTGCTTGCCGACAGATACGGCCGCAAGCCCATTCTGATGCTCAATATCGTCAGCTATTCGGTGATCGGCGCCTTGGCCGCCTTCTCGCCCAATCTCGGCATATTCCTGGCGCTGCGTGCCCTGTTCGGCATAGCCATGGGAGGCGAATGGGGTCTGGGCAGCTCGCTCGCCATGGAATCCATTCCGCCAAGCGCGCGCGGCACGGTCTCGGGCATTCTGCAATGCGGCTATCCGGCCGGCTATCTGCTGGCCGCGGTCGTCTACGGGCTGCTCTACGGGCAGAAGATCGGCGACTTCACCTTCGGTTGGCGCGCCATGTTCCTCCTGAGCTTCCTGCCGGCGCTGATCGTGCTCTTCATCCGCTCGCATGTGCCGGAATCGCCGGCCTTCGTCGAAGGCCGCGCCCAGACGCGGCCCGGCCTTTTAGAAACGTTGCGGAAGCACTGGCGGATCGCGCTCTACGCCGTGGTGCTGATGATGTTCTTCAACTTCTTCAGCCATGGCACGCAGGACCTCTATCCGACCTTCCTGAAGAAGCAGCACGGCTTCGACACGCACACGGTGAGCTGGATCACCATCGTCGCCAATATCGGCGCGATCGTCGGCGGCCTGGCCTTCGGCGCGCTGTCCGAGAAGATTGGCCGCATCAACGCCATCACGCTCGCTTGCGTGATCGCCATGCCGGCAATCCCGCTCTGGGCTTACACGACCACGCCCTTCATGCTGGCAATCGGCGCATTCATCATGCAGGTCGCGGTGCAGGGAGCCTGGGGCGTCATCCCGGTGCATCTCAACGAATTGTCGCCAGGCTCGGTGCGGGCGACCTTGCCCGGCTTCATCTACCAGGCCGGCAATCTCGCCGCTTCCTATGGCGGTCCCTATCAGGCCGGCATTGCCGAAGCGCCGGGAGGCAGCTACGGCTATGCGCTGGCCCTGTTTGCCGGCGTGGTCGCCGTCTGCATCATCGTCGTCATCCGCTTCAGTCCGGAAAGGCGTGGCCAGGTGATGACCGTGCTCGGCTGAGGGTCTGTCTTCAACCCATTCTGAGCGCCGCGACACCGGCAACGATGCCGAGCGCCGCGGCCGCGCGCCAGACGGTCATCTTCTCGCCCAGCGCCAGCACCGAGATCAGCATGGCAAACAGGATCGAGGTCTCGCGCAGCGACGCGACCGAGGCGATCGGCGCCTTGGTCATTGCCCACATCACGATCCAATAGGCCGCGCCGCTGAGCACGCCGGTGAACAGCCCGGCCTTCCAGTCGCGCGCCAGCACAGGCAGCGACCGCGGCCCGCGAAAGAAGATGCACAGCAAAAGCGCCCACGTCGCATCGCAGACGAACAGCCAGGCCGCATAGCTTTGCGCGGTTGCCGCCAGCCGCGCGCCGCTGCCGTCGGAGAGTGTGTAGCTGGCGATGAAGATCGATGTGCCGAGCGCGAAGCCGACCGCGCGCAGATTGAGCTTCTCCAGATGCGCCCCGCCCCGGAACGACATGACCAGCGTGCCCGCCGACAGAAGCACGATGCCGAGGATGGCGAATGGCGCCGGGACCTCGCCGATCAGGACGATGCCGCCGAGCGCCGAGAGCAATGGTGCGGTGCCGCGCGCCAGCGGATAGGTCTGAGCGAAATCGCCGGCCTTGTAGGCGCCGATCAAGAAAGTGCGGTAGCCCATGTGGAAGATCATCGAGGCGAAGATGTAAGGCCAAACTTCGGCCTTTGGCACCTCGACGAAGGGAAGCGCGACCAGCGCCGCAAAGCCCATGCCGAGCGTCATCAGTGTGATCGACAGGAAGCGGTCGAGATGCACCTTGACCAGCGCGTTCCAGATCGCATGCATGGCCGCCGCCGAAAGCACCGCCAGGACGACGAACAGCGTCATGCCTGCCTCACCTGCCCGCCAGGCCTGACGCGATGCCCGGCATTTCCAGATCGATATCGATCCTGAGCGGGAAATGGTCGGAACTCACCTCGCCGATATCGGCGCTCACAGAACGCACCCGGTCGGCCAGCATGCCGCCGACGAAGCAATGATCGAGCCGTCGTTTCGCCAGCCTGCCGTCGATGATCTTTTCGTGCGTATGGAAGTCCGGCCCCGACCCGCTGGCGAAGGCCGCGGCATCGACGAATCCGTCGATATAGGCAGCGCCGCGATGGTAGGGCGTATTGCCGACGATGCGCCGGTATTCGGCGCTGCCCGGCTCCATGTTGAAGTCGCCCAGCCAGATCGCCGCCAACGGGTTTTCCGGTTCCGGCTGGCCGTTCGACCAGTTGCGCTGCGGCTCGTCGTCGACGCCGCTCCAGGGGCCGCCGTCGGACGGCGCGCGGCGATGTTCGGCAAGCAGGTAGTCGATCTGCTCCAGCCGCTCTTCAGCCGCGATATGCGCCAGATGCAACGAAAGCACCCGCAACGGTCCCGCCGGCGTGCGGATCATGCATTCGAGCGCCGCATTGCGGGTGTTGAGCGGCCTCAGCGTCCGCCGCTGCGGCAAAGTGTGCAGCCGCGACCAGACGATCGGCAGCTTCGACAGCACCATCGTGCCGAATTGCCGCCGGCGGTTGACGACGCGGCCATCACGCTTCTCGCTGGCATCCATGTCGAAGGCCGGGCCGTAAGCCCAGTAATAGCCGGGCAGCAAGCTGGACAGGATCTCGGGCTGGTCGTCCTCGTTGCTGCGTTGCCAATGCCGCTCCACCTCCTGCAGCGCGACGATGTCGGCGCCGTCCACCAGCCTGGCGCAGCGGCTGAGATCGTAGCGCCCGTCGCTGCCGTAGCCATACTGGATATTGTAGCTGATCAGCTTCATTGATTAACCGGCTCACTTCTGGTGATCGCAGTAACGCCCCGCCCCTTGCGTTGCAATGGACCGGCGGGGCAAGCGGAATAGTCCAGTGCAAATCGGCGAACCGGCGCTCTAATAAGTCGTCAGCGGCTGGAAGCTTCCGGCGGGCGACGCGGCAAGTTCCGACCAGTCGATCTCCTCCTCCAGCCGGTGATAGGCTTCGTCGCCAATCGTGCCGTTGCTGCGCAGTTCCTCCAGCGTGTCGCGCTGCCGCTTGATGGCGTAGAGGCGCAACCGGTCGTATTCCGTCGCGGCCTGCGCGTCGTCGGGATTTTCGGCGATCCGCCGCTGCGCCTCGTACTGCTCGCGCACGACGGCGGCAGCCGACGAGGTCTTGCGGCTCAGCACATCGAGCGCGGCCTGCATGATGGCGACGCGCGCTTCGGCCACCTCGCGATCGATCGTCGTATCGCGCGGGAAATTGAGCCAGCGCAGCAGAACCTTCAGGCTCATGCCTTGCAGCACCAGCGTGCCGAGCACGACCGCGAAAGCGGCAAGCACAATCGGGTCACGCCCGGGAAAGCCGGCCGGCAAGGCAATGGCGGCGACCAGCGTCACCAGCCCGCGCATGCCGCACCAGCCGACAAGCGCGGCACCGGCAAATGTCGGCGCATCCTGCTTTTCTTCCTCGCTGTCGTTGCGGGCAAACCATCGGATGATCGCGACATACCCCGCCACCCAGACGAGGCGCGCCACGATGACGACGGTAAGAACCGTCGCGGCGAAGACGAATGCCTTGCCCTGCCCATCGTCGGCCAGCCGGCCGATGATCGACCGTGCCTGCAGGCCCATCAGCACGAACGCCAGCACGTTGAGCACGAACACCGCCGATTCCCAGACCGAATAGGCGCTGACGCGGCGTCTGGCCGACATGCGGCGCGGCGTGGTGCGCGCGATGGTGATGGCATAGACGACGATGGTGATGATGGCGGAGAGGCCGAGCTTGTCGGCAATGATCCAGACGGCGAAAGTTCCGGCGAACTGCACCACGGTGCTGCTTGCCGCGTCCTCGATGCGTGTCAGCGTGAGCCGCGACACTCGGCCGAACAGATAGCCGGCGATAACGCTGCCGACCGTTGCAAGCAGGATGACGGGCACTGCGTCTTTGAGCATGAGTGTGCCGATGGCGGCTGAAACCGATATCCGGTAGATCAGCAGCGCCGTAGCATCGTTGAGCAGGCTCTCGCCCTGCAGGATCGCAGTCAGACGGTGCGGCACCTTGAACTGATTGAGCACCGCGCTTGCGGCGACTGCGTCCGGCGGCGCGACGATGGCGCCGAGCGCGATCGCCGCCGCGATCGGCAGCCCGGCCATCTTCCAGCCGACAAAGGCAACGACCACCGCGGTGAAGACGACCGCGCCAAGCGCCAGCAGGGCAAGCGACAGCCGGTAGCGCTTCAGGTCGCGCAGTGAAGTGTCATAGGCGGCATCGAGCAGCACCGGCGCGATGAACAGCGCCAGCGCCAGTTCCGGATCGATCTCGATCATCGGCGCGCCCGGCACGAAGGCAAGCCCAACGCCGGCAAGCGCCAGCAGCGACGGGTAAGGTACCTCCAGCCATCGCGATACCGCCGTCAGCGCGACGGCGATGAGCAGCAGGACAAGGGTGAGTTCGAACAGCGCCATGGCTCATCGTAGCGGCGAAGCGCGAAGCTTGTCAGTACCCGGAGACAGGATACTGTTGATTTATCCGGCAAACCCGCGCCGCCTCATAGGGGTGCTCGCAGGACATGCCGATGACGGCCGTATATCACCGAGAACCGTCTGGCATGTCTTATCGGCATCAGGACGGGCCAGAGCCGTCAATGCAGAACCAGCATGTCGCCCGATGAGAAGGAGATGTCCGCCTTGTCGCCTACGGCAGGGGGCGGTGTCGCCGAGTTGTTGAAGGTATCGAGCGATACCGTGTTGCCGCCGATGCCGACGCGCACGCGGATGACTGAGCCAAGGAAATGCACTTCGGCGATTTCGCCCGACAGGCTGGTGTCGTGGCCGGGCTGGCGCCCCAGCGAGATGGCTTCAGGCCGCAGCGCCAGCGACAGCGTGTCGCCTGACTTCGAACCGTTGAGCTTGCCTTTCAGCGAGACTTCCTGCGAGTTGACTTGCACCTTGCCGGAAGCGGCGTCGGTGACCTTGCCCTCCAGCACGTTGAGCGTGCCGACGAAATTGGCGACGAATTTGGTCGCCGGCCGATTGTAGATCTCGAACGGCGTGCCCACCTGCTCGGCCCTGCCGCCATACATCACCGCGATGCGGTCGGAGATCGACAGCGCCTCTTCCTGGTCATGCGTGACGAAGATGGTGGTGATGCCGAGCTTCTTCTGGATCGAGCGGATTTCCTCGCGCAGCGACACGCGCACCTTGGCGTCGAGCGCCGACAGCGGCTCGTCGAGCAGAAGCAGCTTCGGCTTCGGCGCAATCGCCCGCGCGAGCGCGATGCGCTGCTGCTGGCCGCCGGAAAGCTGGTAGGGATAGCGGTCGGCCATCTGCGGCAGCTTGATGATATCGAGCATCTCGGCGACCCGCCTGTCGGCATCGGCCTTCGGCATGCCACCGACCTTCAACCCGAAGGCGATGTTCTGCGCCACCGTCAGGTTCGGGAACAGCGCGTAGGCCTGGAACACCATGCCGACATTGCGCTGATTGGGCTTCAGCCTGGTTATGTCCTTGCCGCCGACGACGATCTTGCCGGCCGAGGGCTCCTCGAAGCCGGCGACCATACGCAACACCGTGGTTTTGCCGCAGCCGGACGGCCCCAGGAAGGAGACGAATTCGCCCGGCTCGACGTCGAGATTGAAGTCCTCCACCACGGTGGTGGCACCGAAGGATTTTCGAACGTGCTGGATGGAGAGGAATGGGTCGGCCATGGCGTGGTTCTCTCGATCAATTTGGGCGGTTCGCCGATTTCGGCGCGAAGCGGGACAGGATCTGGATCAGCGACATGCAGCCCCAGGTGATGACGAAGGCGATGATCGCAAGTGCAGCCGGCTCATAGGCACGATTGGCGCCGATATTCTGCAGGTAAGGGCCGAATGCCGGCCGATTGAGCAGGCTTGCCATGGTGAATTCGCCGATGACGATGGCGAAGGTCAGGAAGGCACCCGACAGCACCGCGATCAGCACATTGGGCAGGATGACGCGGGTGATGATCGTGCCCCAGCCGGCGCCGAGGATTTGGGCTGCTTCCGTCAGCGTTCTGACATCGATGGTACGAAGGCCGGTGTCGACGGCGCGGTACATGTAGGGTAGCGCCAGCGTCGCATAGCCGATCACCAGCAAGGCGCTGGCGCCGAGATCGCTGGCCAGGAACGGCAGCGGCGAATTCGAGCCATACATACGGATATAGCCGAAGACGATGACGATCGCCGGAATGACCAGCGGCAGCAGCGTGATGAATTCGACGATCGGCCTGATTTGAGGCAATCGGAGACGGATCCAGTAGGCGGCCGGCACCACGATCAGCACGCCGAGAATGATGGTGAAGATCGCGGCGACCACCGAATACAGGAACGTCGCTTGGAAGCGCGGATCGCCGAGCACGACTTGATAGGCGTCGAAGGAATGGACGCCGCGCCGCATGCGCAACGAAAACTCGAACGTTGCCAGCAGCGGAATGAAGAAATAGGCCGTGCCAATACCGAAGACGACCCAGGCCCAGAATTTGCCCGACTTCATTTCAGCCACCTCTCGGAACGGGTCCGGAACCAGATGTAGAAGACATTCGCCAGTCCGGTGATGACGATCATGCCGAAGGCGATCGCGTAACCGAGTTGCGGGTTGTGCAGCACGTCGCCGTTGATCTGCGAATAGAGCTTGATGGGAACGATGTTGAGCTGCGGGCCGGCGAACGCATAGGCCGTTGCGATGGCGCCGAAGGCGTTGGCGAACAGAAGGATAACGGTGCCGAGGAAACTCGGAAACAGCACCGGTATCACCACCATGCGCCAGTACTGCCACTGGGTGGCGCCAAGCGTGGCGGCCGCCTCGTTCCATTCCTTCTTCAAGCCGTCGATCGCCGGCACGATGATCACCACCATCAGCGGGATCTGAAAGAAGAGATAGACGACGATCAGCCCCCACGTGGTCAGGAAATTGAACCCCAGGGCATAGATGTTGAGGTTGAATATGTCGCGCAGCAGCACCGTCACGATGCCGACGCGGCCGAGCGTTGCGATGAACGCAAAGGCAAGCGGCAAGCCGGCAAAATTCGAGGCGACGCCCGAGAAGGTCAGCGTCGCGGAGCGAACCCAGCTGGGCAGGCCGCCGCGCACGATGGCCACGGCAATCGCCAGTCCGGCAAAAGCGCCGACGATGGCCGACCAGAAGCTGATCTTGATCGAAACCCAATAGGAATTGGCGATCGAAGGATCGCTGACCAACTGCAGGACGTTGTCGAGCGTAAACCCGCCTTCCCCGGTCTGAAACGCGCCGATGACGAGATAAAGCGTCGGCATGATCAGGAACATAAGGGCGAAGACGAAGAACGGCGCCACGCCGATCCATTGCGTCGGCAGGCGGAAAGCAGTCGCTTCGGTCGGCGGCGCGGGCTTGGTGGCAATAGACTGATTTGAAAGCGATAGATCGGTCATGTGCCCGGCACCGTCTTCGAGGGAAAGCCGGGCGGCCAGACGGCCGCCCGGTGCATTTCAAGTCTTACTTGACGTTGGCGCCGACAGTGGCGTCCCAGTTCTTGCTGATGGCTTCCTTGGCCTTGCCCTGCTCGTCGAGCGTCGGGAAAGCCGCCGAGGCATAGGACTCAGCCGGCGGCAGCTTGGCCAGCACGTCCGCCGGGATCTTGCCGTTCTTGGCGAGATCGTTGAAACGGATCGGGTGGCAATAGCCCTTCAGCCAGCCGATCTGGCCTTCGTCGGAATAGAGGTATTCCATCCACAGCTTCGCGGCATTCGGATGCGGCGCGAAGGCGCTGATCGCCTGCACATAGACGCCGGCGACGACGCCGGTCTTCGGCACGATCACGTCGACGGGCGGGTTGCCCTTCAGCGTGTCGCGGCCGGCGAGCGCGTTGTAGTCCCAGTTGATCAGGATCGGCGTCTGGCCCTGGGCCAGCGTCGCCGGCTTGCCGACGACCGGAACGAAGTTGCCGGCGGCGTTGAGCTTCTTGAAGAACTCGAGGCCGGCTTTCCCGGCAGCTTCGCCAGCGGCGGCACCCGACGACAGGCCGGAGGCATAGACCGCCTGGATGGCCTGGTTCGACGCGCGCGGGTCACCGGCGAGCGCGACCGAATTGGCGAATTCCGGCTTCTGCAGGTCGGCCCAGTCGGTCGGCGATTCCTTGACCAGGTCCTTGTTCACCATGAACGACAGCACGCCGTAATAATCGCCATACCAGGCACCATCGGCATCCTTGGCGCTGTCCGGGATCGAGTCCCAGGTCGACACCTTGTAAGGCATCAGCAGGCCGTCGGCCTTGGCGGTCGGGCCGAAGGACAGGCCGACGTCGATGACGTCGGGCGCCTGCGGGCCCTTGTTGTCCTTGTTGGCCTTGATCGCCTCGACCTCGTCGCCCGAGCCGGCGTCGGGATTGAGCTCGTTGATGGTGATCCCCGGATACTTAGCCTTGAAACCGTCGATCACTGCCCCGTAGCCACACCAGTCATGCGGAAGCGCGATGGTGGTGAGCTGGCCTTCAGCCTTCGCGGCCTTGACGAGATCGTCCAGCGAATCCGCGGACGAAATCACCGTCGACGCAAAGAGCGCCGCGGCCGAGAGGGAAAGCACTTTCCCCGTGAACTTGAACATGTGTTCTCTCCGTTGAACTGGCGCGTTTAAGCGCCTGCGATGCGGGTATCGTTTTCGTGTGACAGCCGGATGAAGGCTTTTTGAAACCCGATCCCCGCGGCAAAAAAAGTTAACTCTTTTTAACGGACTGTAGCAATTAGCCCGCGCTTAATTTTCCGGCTAATGGTTATTCACCTTGCCCTTTGCCCTCTCCCTTCCCCTTTGGAACGCCTCTTCAGTCAACTCTTCGGCATTGAAAGCCGGCTCTCAGACGGAGCCGGCGATCGCATTTTCGAGCAGCGTCAGCGCCGCCTTCTTGGTGAGCTTGACCGGGTTGCCGCCGGCGGTCGGGTCGACTACCGCCATGTCGGCGATCAGCGTCTTGCGCTTCTTGTCCATGTCGAGGCCCTTGATCAGGCCGGGCAACGCATGCGGCACCTTGAGCTCCTTGCGCAGCTTGACGATCGCCTTGGCGAAGCCGTCGAAGCCGCCCTTGATGCCGCAATAGGCGGCGAGCCTGGCGATACGCTCGTCGATCGCCTCGCGGTTGAAGGCCAGCACATAAGGCATGAACACGGCATTGGTCATGCCATGATGGGTGTCGTAGAGCGCGCCGATCGGGTGCGACAGCGAATGGATTGCGCCCAGCCCCTTCTGGAAGGCGGCGGCGCCCATGGCGGCGGCGCTCATCATATGGGCGCGGGCGACCAGATCCTTGCCGTTGGCAAAGGCCTTGGGCAGGTTCTCGAACACCAGACGGATGCCTTCCACCGCGATGCCGTCGGCCATCGGGTGGTAGCCCGGCGCGCAATAGGCCTCCAGGCAATGCGCAAGCGCGTCCATGCCGGTGCCGGCAGTGATGAAGGCCGGCATGCCGACCGACAGCTCCGGATCGGCAATGACGATCGCCGGCAGAAGCTTCGGATGGAAGATGACCTTCTTGGTGTGGGTCTCCTCATTGGTGATGACGCCGGCGCGGCCGACCTCGGAGCCGGTTCCCGCCGTGGTCGGCACCGCGATGATCGGCGCGATCGCGTCCGAATTGGCCCTGGTCCACCAGTCGCCGACATCCTCGAAATCCCATACTGGGCGCGTTTGCCCGGCCTGGAAGGCGATCAGCTTGCCGAGGTCGAGCGCCGAGCCGCCGCCGAAGGCGATGACGCCGTCATGCTTGCCCTTCTTGAACACGGCGATGCCGGCGGTGAGGTTGGACTCGACCGGGTTCGGCTTCACCTCCGAAAAAACGCCGTAAGGGACCTTGGCGTCGTCAAGGATCTTCAGCGTCGATGCGACGACCGGGAGTTTTGCCAGGCCCGGGTCGGTGACGAAGAGCGGGCGCTTGATGCCCGCGGCAGCCAGCACGTCCGGCAGTTCCTTGATACGTCCGGCGCCGAAACGGACGGTGGTGGGGTAGTTCCATTTGGAGATCAGCTTGGACATGTCTTGTCTTTCAAAAAGTCAGATTGCTTCGCGCAGGTGATAGGATTTCGGCCGGGTCAGATTGTCATAGCCGATGGCCGAGAGCGCGGCGCCCTTGCCGGTGTCCTTGACGCCGGTCCAGACCAGCGCCGGGTCGAGATAGTCGCAGCGGTTCATGAACACCGTGCCGGTCTCGACGCGGTCGCCGATGGCCACCGCGCGCTCCGTGTCGCGCGTCCAGATCGACGCCGTCAGTCCGTAGGGGCTGTCGTTCATCAGCGCGATCGCCTCCTCGTCATTGCGCACCTTCATGATGCCGACGATCGGCCCAAAACTTTCCTCGCGCATGACGCTCATCTGGTGGTCCACCCCGGTCAGCACTTCCGGCGCCAGATAGGGCGAGCCTGGCCTGTCGTTCTCGACCTTCGTGCCGATGTGCGCCTTGGCGCCCTTGCGCAGCGCCTCGGCCTTTTGCTCGCGGATCAGATCGGCGAAACGCGCCTGCGCCATCGGTCCCATGGTCGTCGCCTGCTCCAGCGGATTGCCGACGACATAATTCCTGGTCTCTGCGACAAAACCCTCGACGAACTCGTCATAGACCTTTTCGTGCACATAGACGCGCTCGATGCCGCAGCAGCACTGGCCGGAATTGAAGAAAGCGCCGTCGACCAGATTGGCGACCGCATGATCCATCTTGGCGTCGGGCAACACATAGGCGGGGTCCTTGCCGCCGAGCTCGAGGCCGAGCGTCATGAAGGTGCCGGCCGCGGCCTTCTCGATGGCGCGGCCGCCGCCGACCGAGCCGGTGAAATTGGCATGGTCGATCTTGCCGGAGCCGAGCAGCTTCTCGGTCTGGGCGTGGTTCATGACCAGGTTCTGGAACAGCCCCTTTGGCAGGCCGGCCTTGTCGAAAGCCTGCTGGAAGCGCTCGCCGACCAGCAACGTCTGCGCGGCATGCTTTAGGATAACGGCACTGCCCGCCATCAACGCCGGCACGATCGTATTGACCGCGGTGAGATACGGATAGTTCCAAGGCGCGATCACCAGCACGACCCCGAGCGGCACCTTCTTCACATAGCGGCGGAAGCCGTCCTTCGGGTTGGAGGCCAGCACCGGCTTCAGCGCGGCTTCGGCGATCTCGACCATGTAGTTGGTGCGTTCCTTGACGCCGCCGAACTCGCCGCTATAGCGTACCGGCCGGCCCATCTGCCAGGCGATCTCGGGCACGATCTCGTCGGTCATCGCAACCAGGGCTTCCAGCATTGCCAACATGTATTTGCCGCGCTCGACGAGCGGCGTCTCGGCCCATTTTTCTTGCGCCGCCCTGGCGCGCTCGACCGCCGCGTTGATCGCCTGGTCGCTCGCGACCGGCCGCTCGGCATAGATCGATCCGTCGATGGGGGATTTGAGTTTGACCGTTTCGGTCATTTCTTCCTCGCAGTTTTACAACAATCGAAAATCACTTGGCTTGGCGCCGCCCCTCATTCGCCTGCCGGCACCTTCTCCCCGTATAGTGACGGGGAGAAGGGAGAAGCTCCTGCGCGGGCGACCCCCTCTCCCCGTTCTTCACGGGGGAAGGGTAAGGGTGAGGGCGGCGCCGACGCTAACCCAGCCCCCTAGTATCTCTCAAAGCCCCTGTGCAGCTCCCAATCCGTGATGCGGCGGTCATATTCGAACTGCTCCCAGCGGGCGGTGTGCACATAGTGCTCGATCACGTCGTCGCCGAAGGCCTGCTTCAGCATCTTCGACTTCGAAAGTGTCTCGGTGGCGTCGCGCAGCGTCTTCGGGATCTCGGGCAGACGCGAGGCCTGATAGGCGTCGCCGACGAACGGCTTCTGCAGCTCGAGCTTCTCGTCGATGCCGGCAAGGCCGGACGCGATCAGGGCGGCGAAGGCGAGATACGGATTGAGATCGGCGCCGCCGATGCGGCATTCCATGCGGATGCCCTTGGTGCCCTCGCCGCACAGCCGGAAGCCGGCGGTGCGGTTGTCCTCGCTCCACATGATCTTGGTCGGCGCGAAGGTGCCGGCCTGGAAGCGCTTGTAGGAATTGACGTAGGGCGCCAGGAACCAGGTGAACTCCTTGGCGTATTTGAGCTGCCCGGCCGCCCATTGTTGGCCGAGGCTCGACAGCGTCCAGTCGGCCGTCTTGTCGAAGAACAGCGGCGTCTTGCCGTCCGCGCTCCACAGCGAATTGTGGATATGGCTGGAATTGCCGGCCAGCCCGTAATTGTACTTGGCCATGAAGGAGATCGCCTTGCCCTCGGAATCGGCGATCTCCTTGGCGCCGTTCTTCAGGATGACGTGGCGGTCGGCCATCTCGAGCGCTTCGGCATAGCGCACGTTGATCTCTTCCTGGCCGGGACCCCACTCGCCCTTGGAATTCTCGATCGGAATGCCGGCGGCTTCCATCTCGTTGCGAAGCCGGCGCATGACGCCCTCTTCCTTGCTGGTGATGCCGATCTGGTAGTCGCCGATATAGGGCGAGGCGCTGTCGAGCCCCTGCCAGTGCTTCTTGCGCGCGGAATCGTAGGTCTCGCTGAACAAATAGAATTCGAGCTCGGAGGCGAAATAGCCGATATAGCCGCGCTCCTGCAGGCGCTTGACCTGCTTCTTCAGGATCGCGCGGGGTGAGTGCGCCAAATCCTCATGGTCGTGATGGTCGAGCACGTCGCAGATGACCAGCGCCGTCTTCTCCAGCCAGGGAATGCGCCGCAGCGTCGACAGGTCCGGCTTCATGACGAAGTCGCCATAGCCCTTCGACCAGCTCGCCGCCTTGTAGCCCGGCACCGGCTCCATATCGATGTCGCAGGCCAAGAGATAGTTGCAGCCATGCGTCTCGCCATGCGCGGAATCGACGAAATACTGAGCCAGGAAGCGTTTTCCCGAGAGCCGGCCCTGCATATCGACGATGCAGGCCAGCACCGTGTCGATCTCGCCGTTAGAGACCGCTTTCTTCAACTGATCGAACGAGAAATTCCCGGCCATTCCTTTGGCACTCCAGCGCTTGTCGATTGAAAAGGGAGAAACAAACCATGGCCGGCGTTGCGCCGGCCATGGCCATGAAGCGAAGTATCAGTGGCCGGTCTCGCCAACCGCCACTTCGGCTGCCGCAATTTCCGCCTGACGGCGAGCAATATCGGCCCCGATCGGCGGGCCCTTGAACCGCTTGGATTCTATGCCGAACCACAGCACCGCGAGAAGGATGATCAAACCGATGGCATAGTTGATCAAGATATCGAAGGGCGGCTGGATACCCGCGTACATCAACACCAGAACGCCGAGGATGGTGATGATGGCGAACGGCTTGGACCACACACCCAGGCGGAACGGGCCGAATTCGGTCCAGCTTTTGCCTTCAGCAAGAAGGCCAGCCGCCACCGGCATCGCATAGGACACATAGAGGAACAGGGCACAGCCGGCCGCCAAAGCCGCGAAGGCCGGCGAGTAAAGCGTCGCTGCGACCGAGAGGACGGCTCCGAGCCAGATCGCCGCCACCGGCGTGCGCCATGTCGGGCTGACGGTTTTCCACATGGAGGAGCCGGGCAGCCCGCCATCACGCGCGAAGGCGAATATCATGCGCGAGGTGGAGGTCAGTCCAGCCAACGCGCAGATGTAGTTTGCTACCACGATCGCGATGGCGATGATGCTCTTCAACCAAAACGGCGCCGGCAGATTATTGAAGAGATTGAACCAGGCGTTCGCGCCGTCCTTGGCAGTCGCCGCCAGATCCGGGCTTGCCAGCACGAAAGAGACGGCCATGACGAAGCCGAAGACCAATGACCAGAGGACCGAATGGATCATGCCGCGCGGCACTGCCACCCGGGCGTTGTGGGTCTCCTCCGAGGTATGGGCGGAGGCGTCAAAACCGGTGATGGTGTATAGTGGATAGAGAAGACCGATCAGGAAGGCGACCAGCGCCGTCCGTGCCGTCGGCACATAGCCGCCACCCGCATCACCCGTGTTGTTGACGAAAGTGGTCAGTCGCGAGAAATCCCAGCTCGCGCCCCAGATCAGGAACATCGCGGTCAACACCACCGCAACGACCAGGATGAGATAGCCCGAAAAGTCGGTCAGCGCGGTGGTCAACTTGATGCCGAAATGGTTGAATAGCGCCTGCGTCACCGTGATGATCACGACCCCGATCACCTGCTCCTGATAACCCCAAGCCGACACATCGTGGCCGAACACGCCGGCCCAGACGAGGTCCTTGAAGAGCGCATAGACGCCGACATTGACCGAAGCGACGACGAAGATCAGCCCAAGCAGGTTGATCCAGGCCGTCGCCCAGCCCCAGCCGCGCCCGCCCAAGATCGACGACCAATGGTAAAGCCCGCCGGCGGTCGGATAGGCCGAACCGATCTGGCCGAGCGAAGCCGCGACCACAAGGGCGAACAGACCGCCTATAACCCAGCCGATGGTCGCTTCGAAACCGCTGCCGGTGGCCATGGCCAGCGGGAACGAGGTGATGCCACCCGCCAGGATGCAAATGATCGAGAAGGAAATGGCAAAGTTGGAGAAGCCGCTCATGCGGCGAGCCAATTCCTGGGCATATCCCATGCTGTGAAGGACTTTTACGTCCTCAGACTTGTCGATTTCTTCAGGTCTCATTTTGGAAGTCCCCTATCTGGTTCTTAGCTGGCCGATTGCACTGACTTTCCCATTGCGCGTTGTCGGGAGCCCCTGGCCTCGTCAGGCTCCAGATTCGAGAATATGCCGGTGAGCAGGTCCGCCCATTTCCGCTGCCCGGTCTCGCCGGAGATTTCGTCGTTGCGGATTTCGATCATCGCGCAGGCAAGGCCGCGCGAACGCGCGTGCCGCTCCAGCGTGAAATAGACGCGGTCGGCCGGCGAATAGGGTTCGTTGACGCCGACGGTGACGCCGGAGAGCCGCTGCAGCGCCGATATCAGCGGCGCCGCCAACCGGCGATCCTCGTCATGGATGATGCCGATATGCCATGGCCGGCTCTTGCCCTTGTAGACCGGCGTGAAGGAGTGCACCGACACCAGCCGCGTCTCCTGGCCGCGCGCCAGCCGCTCGTCGATGATCTGGGCGATTGTGTCGTGGAACGGGCGCCAGGCAAGGTCGACGCGCGCGGCGCGCTGCCTCTCGGAAAGATCTGTGTTGCCCGGGATGGCCGTCGTCTCGCTAATCGGCGGCACGAGGTCCGGCGCGTCGAGCGGCCGGTTGCAATCGATGACGAGCCGCGACACGCGGGTCTCGATCAAGGTGGCATTAAGCGCTTCGGCCATGCGGCGCGCGACAGGAAGCGCGCCCGGGTCCCAGGCGATGTGGCGCGAAAGGTCCTCGGCCGGCAGGCCGAGCGTCCCGAACTCGGCGGGGAGGACGTTGGAGGCATGGTCGCAGGTGAAGACAAAGGGGCTTGAGCCGCCGGGGTTCGTCACCCTCACGGTTTCAGACGGTGCAAGGCTGGCGGGCCGTGCTCTCTCCATACTGCCGTCCCCTGGGGGCGCTGTATCGAATGTTACGTATTTTGTCTCATTGCGTCCCTATGAATGATTTCATACAGTTTGACCGGCTTTGTCAAACGCGAATTCGGGAAAACGGCGGCGGGCGGCCAACGGGCGGGGGAAAACCATGATTTCCAGCATTGCCGAACTGATCTCGGACCGCATCGGGACGATGCCGGCCGGCGAGCGCCGCGCCGCCCAGACGCTGATTGCCAACTATCCCTTGACCGGGCTGAAGACGGTCGCCGAATTCTCGGCCGCAGCCGGCGTGTCCTCGCCGACGATCCTGCGCTTCGTGGCCAGGCTCGGCTTCCAGAACTACCCTGAATTCCAGTCGGCGCTGCAGGATGAGTTGGCGGCGCAATTGCAGTCGCCCGCTTCGCGCACGCTCAATCCAAGCTCGGCCGGCGGCGCCATCTCGCCGATGCTCGAGGCAACGCTCGACAACATGCGCGAGACCTTCCGGCACCTCACCGACAGACAGCTGGCAGACATTGCCACGAGACTTGCCGAGCGGCGCGGCAAGACCTTCCTCATCGGCGGCCGTTTCACCGATCCGCTGGCGCGCTACATGGCCGCTCACCTGGCCATCATCCAGCCGGATGTCTATCACCTCGCCGGCCAGGAGAGCATCTGGCGCGACCGGCTGATCGACATGGGCAAGCGCGACGTCCTGGTGATCTTCGATATCCGCCGCTATCAGGAAAGTCTCGTGCGCTTCGCCGAGAAGGCTCACCATCGCGGCGTGCAGATCATTCTCTTCACCGACCAGTGGCTTTCGCCGATCGCCCGCTTCGCCCGACACGTGATCGCCGGACGCACCGCCGTGCCCTCGGCCTGGGATTCGTCCGCCGCACTCTTCGTCGTCGCAGAAACGCTGATCGCCGCCGTGACGAGGCAATTGGAAGCCGCCGGCGCCAAGCGCATGCGCGACCTGGAGAGCTTGCGATAGAGCCGGATGATTTCAGGTCGGACAGACCTGAAATCTGAATCCGTCCCCAAGCCGCCTATATCGACGCGGAGCCGGCCGAGCAGCTACTTTACGATCCTGCCCTCGATCGACCAGCGCGCCGCCAAAAAGTTCAGCACGGCGGCCACCACGACGCCGAGGATCTTGGCCGGCCAGACGCCGACAACCCCCGCCAGTACAGCGATCGACAGGCTCGAAACACCGAGCGAAATCAGCGCCCCGAGCGAGACGAAACGCAGGAAGGACCGATGCAGCCGGATGTCCGGGTCCCGCTCGAACGACCAGAAGCGGTTCGCTACGAAGGAGAAGAGCACCGCGACGAACCAGGCACCGACATTGGCGGCCAGAGCCGGCACCACGAGCTTGAGCAGCAGGAAAAATGCGGTGAGATCGATGCCGGTGTTGACCAGCCCGACCAAGGCGAAGCGGACGATCTTGTTGCCGGTCGAACGCCGCGGCTGACCGGCGCTCATGCTTTGCCGTCCATGACGCGCACTCCGGCCCGTTCGAGGCTGGCGCCGAAATCCTCAGAACTGAGAACCGTGAACTCGACCTCACGCGCGCCCTGCATCGGGTCTCGCGCCCGTAAAATGTCATCGACTTGACCCGGATGACACATGAACACCCCTTGTTCGGGCAAGGTGTCGACCGCGGCGCGCAGCGTCGGAGCGAATTTTTGCGGCTGCCGCCAGTCATAGATGCCGTAGAGCGGCGTCATCACGTTAAAGCCGGCCCGCTGCATCGACCTGTTGAAGCCCGCGGCCAGCGTGGCGATCGCCGCGATCTTGGCCGCCGCGTCCAGGCCGGTAAGCCCGGGCGCGCCGCGCAGCGCGGGCTTGTGTGCGCTCTCCCCAAACCGGGCGAGCAACCAATTCCGTACCACGGGAAGAAAATGCACATGCTGGTGCCCGTCGATGTGATCGGGCGGGCCGGCCAGCGCTTCGGTGAAGCGGTCGTACTGGGCGTCGAGCTCGGCATGAATGTCCTGCTCGTCGATGCGCCCTCGACGGACCGGCAGCGCAAGAGAGGCAAGCCCAGGCAATTTGCCGTCTGGCGCCAGGCTGGACGAACCGGTTGCGGCTATCTGATCGGTGAGGGTCAGGTGTAGCCCGATGGCGGCCTGTTGACGCAACGGCCTGATGCGCGCCGCCGCCTCTTCCCATTCGGCAAACCCGGTTATGCAACTGGTCCCGGTCAGGCGGCCGCGCTCGATGAGGTCGAGGATCGCGCTCGATACCCCCGGCGCAAGCCCGTAATCGTCGGCGATCAGGCGGATCGGCCGGGTCATTTGCCGGGGGCAACCTGCTCGGCGGCATTGCCATGCAGCACGTCGCGCACGATATAGACGGGCCGGTCCTTGCTTTCGCTGAGCGTGACCCAGACATACTCGCCAATCAGGCCGAGCAGCGCCAGGTTGAGGCCTCCAAAAAGCACGACGGCGACCATGATGCTGGGGTAGCCAGGCACGGCGATCCCATAGAACAGCACCTCGAAGAGCACCTTCACGCCATAGGCCAGGCCTGCGAATGCCGCGAGCAATCCGATGAGGCTGATGACGCGCAGCGGGATCACGGAAAACGAGGTGAACCCTTCAAGCGAGAACGCGATCAGGTTGAACCTTGTCCATTTCGACGTGCCGCCGCCGCGGTTTTCCGGCGAGTAAAGCACAGCCTTCTGGCGGAAGCCGGCCCAGGCGAACAGACCCTTGTTGAAGCGGCGCTTGTCGCGCACGCTTGTCAAGGCACGCGCCACCGCGCCGCGCATGACACGGAAATCTCCGGCATTTTCGGGAATATCGAAGCGCTGGCTGCTGTTGATCAGCCTGTAGAAGAGCCGCGCCAGCTGGCTGCGCCGCCAGCTCCCCTCGCGCCGGTCGTTCTGCGCGTAGACGACATCGATCTGCGGATGCTCGACCAGCTCGCCGATCATCCTCAGGCTGATATCCATGGAATGCTGGAGGTCCGAGTCCATGATCAGGACCATGTCGCCACGGGAATGATCGAGCCCGGCGAGCACCGCCGCTTCCTTGCCGAAATTACGGCTGAGCCGCACGATCTCCCAGGAGCCGGAGAGCGTGGCCGCGAACGTCTCGGCGCTGCCGTCGCGGCTGCCGTCGTCGACGAGTATCTTGCGGACTGTCATGCCGAAGCGCTCCGCCACGGCCACTTCCAGCTTGTCGAGCAGCCCGACAAACGCGATGGCGGATTCGGCCTCGTCGAAGAACGGCGCGATGATGTCGAGCATCTCAGCCATGCGCGACGGCCCCGGCGGCAGGCGCCTTCTGTCTGTCTTGCGTCCAGAACCAGCCGACGAGCACGCAGGCGATTACGCTGACGCTGATCGGCCGGAACCACGGGTGGAAAAGATCGTGCAGTTGCAGGTTGGCACTGGTCAGTCCGGTGACGAAGAGGAACGCCGCCAAGAACCAGCACATGGCCCCGGCTCCCTTCTCCCGCCAAAGTAGGGCGATGGAGAGACCGGCAGGCACCGCCACCATGGCGTAAGTATTCTGCTCGACCCGCGGATTGAAGACGCACATGTAGAATGCCGCGGCGAGGAAGATGGCGAGTCCGCTGATGTTGGCGTCCAGCCTGCGATCGAGCTGGAGCACCAGCCAAAGCGTGAGCAAACCCGCGACGACGCGCACGATCGTCGCATCAAACTCGGAAATCGGGATGCCAAATCGCATGAAAGGCGCCGTGAAGTCGGCCGGAACGAAGGGGCCGGTCGGGTCCACCGTCATCGAAGTCAGAAGCCGGAAGAAATCATGATATTGCGCGTTGACGTAGTCGCTCGACGCAAAGCCATAGGGTATCGCGAGCGCGACCAGCACCGCCAGCACCAGCACCGGTATCAGCCGGGGACGCAGCGCCCCCGTCAGAAACAGTATGATGATCGCGGTCGGCTTGGCGATGATCGCAAGCATGGCCCAGAAGAAGCTTTCGGCCCGGCGCCCCTCGAGTGTCGACAGTGTAAGGAACCAGCACGCCCCTGTGAGCAGGATCGTCGCCTGGCCATTGCGAAGCGCTGCCAGCGCCACCGGCAAGGCAACAAAAAGACCGAAGGACAGCAGCCATGTCTGTTCCTGGCCGCCAAGCTTGCGCACCTGACGCATTGCGGCAAAGGTCAGGACGCTGAAGCCCAGCATGTGCCACAAGATATTGCCCAGATACGGCCCGAGCTTCAGCAGGGGAACATAGAGGACGGCGAAGGCGGGAGCGTATAGATACCCCATGGCAACTTCGACCTGATACAGCGGTTGGCGATCCAGAAAAGCTTCACTGCCATGCCTGTAGATATGGACCACCGAACGCGCATCGGGCGACCATAGCGCCAGACCAAGCACAAGCAGAAACGACCCGATCCAAAGCCAAAGCCCCAAACGGTCGAAAACCGGCTTGGTTACCATCATAGCGCACCCCGAATTCCGACCAGGACTTTCCCATCGCCGCCTGGTTTTTTACCGCCGGCGAGATATCACATCGAATGGAATAAAACATCCGAACGTGGCTGTTACCGGCGCGAGGCAATGACGGCGCAACAGCGGCTTTTTTCCGCCGCTGTCGGGTTGATCACAGCTTTGTGTTCAAGGCTTTGGTCTGGTCTGAACAACTGCGATCGGCGCTCGATTGCCTCACGGCCTGATGAACACCTTTCCGTTTGGCTTGGCGAGCTCGGCCGGCAGCCTCGCCATCGCTTCGTCGAGGGGCACGACCGCGGTGACGTCGGTCGACCAGCGTCCGTCGGAAAAGCGCTTCTGCGCTTCCAGCACCGCCGGGCCTAGCCTGTCGCGGAACTGGCGCATCCATTCGGCCAGCCAGAACCCTTCGACGCGCTTGTGCTGGAAGATCAGTTGGCCGGGCTCGCGGATCACGGTCGGCTCGGCGTCGAGCCTTCCATAGACGATCCAGCGCGCGCGTTTCGGCATGGCATTGAAGATGGTCGAAGCCAGCGGGCCGGTGACCGCGTCGAGGAAGATGCGCGGCTGCTCGGCCTTTATCGCCTCGCGCAATGTCACCTCGAAATCCGCCGCTTTCTCGTTGAGCACATGGGCGGCGCCGAGCTCCTTCAGCTGTGGAATCTGCTCGTCGCGACGCACGGTGACGATCGGGCGGAAACCTTCCTCCTTCGCCAACCCGATGATCAGCTTGCTGAGCTGGCTGGCGCCCGCGGTCATGATGAAGGATTTTTCGCCCTCCTCTCTGACGATGTCGAACATGGCCAAGGCCGTCAGCGGATTGACGATCATCGCTGCGCCGACCTCGTCGCGCACGGTGTCGAGAAGCGGAATGCAGGACGCGGCCTCGGCAACCGCATAATCCGCCCATGCGCCCCAGTTCGACACGCCGGTGGCGAAGGCGACGCGTTTCCCTCCAAGGCTCCTTGCATGGGGATCGTCGCCCGTGGCGACGACGATGCCGACGCCTTCGAAGCCCGCCGGCCGGCCCTTTACCCGCGGCTGGCCGTACTGGCCCTTGATGAAGGCGATGTCGGACGGGTTGATCGAGGCGAGGCTGACCTTGATCAGCGCCTGCGAGGGACCGGGCGCCGGCACCTCGATGCTGCCGGGCTGGAGGTAAGGCTCCATCGCCTCCAGCGCGGCCGCCGAGGGCGTCCTGGTGTAACCGTCGCCGACAAGCAACAGACCCTGCATCTGCGAAGGAAGCGTCATGGCCGTCAGACCTTCTCCTGCGTGTATTTCTTCAGTTCCGTGCGCGCCACCTGCCGCCGGTGCACCGCGTCCGGCCCGTCGGCCAGCCGCAATGTCCTCAAATGCGTCCACGAGCGGGCGAGCGGCGTGTCCTGGCTGATGCCTTGCGCACCGAACATCTGGACTGCCTCGTCGGTGACCTTCAGCGCGACGCGCGGCGCCACCACCTTGATCTGGCTGATCCAGGGCGCGGCCGCGAGAGCGTCCCCCTGATCGATCATCCAGGCAGCCTTGAGGCATAAGAGCCTCGCCATCTCGATCTCCATCCGGCATTCGGCGATGATGTCGAAATTGGCGCCGAGCTTTGCCAGCGGCTGGCCGAAGGCCTCGCGCCGCACCGAGCGTTGGCACAGCATCTCCAGCGCCATCTCGGCCTGGCCGATGGCGCGCATGCAATGATGGATGCGGCCAGGCCCGAGCCGCCCCTGCGCGATCTCGAAACCCCTGCCCTCGCCGAGGATCAAATTCTCCGCCGGCACCTGCACATTCTCGAATCTCAGATGCATATGCCCATGCGGCGCGTCGTCATCGCCATAGACCTGCATGGGCCGCAGCTTGGCGATGCCGTTGCTGTCCGAGGGCACCAGGATCATCGAATGCCGGCGATGCTGCGGCTCCTCGTCCGATCCGGTCCTGACCATGACGATATAGATGGCGCAGCGCGGATCGCCCGCCCCGGAAGCCCACCATTTCTCGCCATTGAGCACATAGTGCTCGCCGCGGCGCTCGCAGCGCATCGAAATGTTGGTGGCGTCCGAGGACGCCACGTCCGGCTCGGTCATCAGATAGGCCGAGCGTATTTTCCCCTCGAGCAGCGGCTCCAGCCAGTCGCGCTTGTGCGCTTCCGAGCCGTATCGCTCCAGCACCTCCATGTTGCCGGTGTCAGGCGCCGAGCAGTTGAAGGTTTCGGCGCCGAGATGCGCCTTGCCCATCTCCTCCGCCAGATAGGCGTATTCGACGGTGGAAAGGCCGTAGCCGCGCTTGGAATCGGTCAGCCAAAAGTTCCACAGGCCGCGCTCGCGCGCCGTCTTCTTCAAGCCGTCCAGGATTTCCGTCTGCCTAGCGGTATAGGCCCAGCGGTCGCCATTCTTGCCGACTTCGGCGAGGAACTCTTCGCCGAGCGGCGCGATCTCGTCGCGCACCATCGCCGCCACGCACTCATGGAGCGGCTTCAGCCGCTCGGTCATGCCGAGATTCATGTCCGCCATCGCTTCCGGCCTTTCCGAAGATAGATCTTTACCCGTGGCAAGGATGACCGTACTTCGGCTAGCCTTGTCAACGCGAGTCCTTGGGCGAGTCCTGGCCGGCCGGATGCGGAGAAACACGATGAGCTATCTGGACAAGCTGTTCTCGGTCGCCGGCAAGACCGCGCTGGTGACGGGTGCGGCGACCGGCATCGGCCGCATGGTGGCGACCGGGCTGGTACGCGCCGGCGCGCAGGTGATGATCGCCTCGCGCAAGGGCGAGGATTGCGCGAAAGTCGCCAACGAATTGAACGCGCTTGGCGGCACCGGCCATGCCGAGGGCTTTGCCGGCGACGTGTCCAGCGAAGCGGGCATCGCCGCTTTAGTCGCCGAGGTCAAGGCGCGCACGGAACGCCTGCACATTCTTGTCAACAATGCCGGCATTTCCTGGGGCGCGCCGCTGCAGGATTTCCCCTACCACGCCTGGGCCAAGGTGTTCGGCGTCAACGTCACCGCCGTCTTCCACCTGACGCGGGAGCTCTTGCCGCTTCTCGATGCCGCCGCGAGCGACGAGGATCCTGCCCGCGTCATCAATCTTGGCTCGGTGATGGGCACCCAGCCGCTGGCCGACGACGCCTATTCCTACGCCGCCTCGAAAGCGGCGGTGCATCATTTGACGCGCACGCTGGCGATCGAGTTCGCCGCCCGCCGCATCACCGTCAACGCCTTTGCGCCCGGTCCTTTCCAGAGCCGCATGACGGCCTTTGCCACCGCGACCGAGGAGCAGGCGAAACATGTCGGTAACCATGTTCCGCTCGGCCGCATCGGCGTGGCGGATGACATTGCCGGCGCAACGCTTTATTTGTGCAGCCGAGCCGGAAGCTATGTCACCGGCGCCATCCTGCCTATCGACGGCGGCCAGTCGGTGCAGCATGGCATGACTTTGTTCAAGGAATAAGGTGCCCGGTTCGAGGAATCGCGATCCGGGCGGGTTGCGGAGGACATCAGTGTGGAACCGATCAGTCTCGATACGCTTCTGGCAAGCGTCGGCAAGGAGGTCGGCGTCTCGCCTTGGAGAACGGTCACGCAGCGCATGATCGACCAGTTCGCCGATGCGACCGACGACCACCAGTTCATCCATTGCGATCCTGAGCGCGCCGCGCGCGAGACGCCGTTTGGCGGCACCATCGCGCATGGCTTCCTGTCGCTGTCGCTTTTGTCGGCAATGACCTTCGAGACCATGCCGCCGCTGGAAAACAGCAAGATGGGCGTCAACCACGGCTTCGACACGCTGCGTTTCCTGGCGCCGGTGAAGACGGGTTCGCGCATCCGCACCCGCTTCGTGCTGGCGGACGTCAAGGTCAGGCCGTCCGGCTGGGTGCAGACCGCACATGACGTGACCATCGAGATCGAAGGCTCGAAGAAGCCGGCGCTGACGGCGCGCTGGCTGACCTTGACGCTGATTGAGCGCCAACCCGAGAACGCATGAGCGGCGAGGCCGGTGCCATAGACCAGGCGGCCCTTGCGCCCTACCTCGAGGCGCATATCCCGAGTTTTGCCGGCCTGTCGGCGATTGAAAAATTCAAGTCAGGGCAGTCCAATCCGACCTATCTTTTGACCGCCGCCAGCGGCCGCTATGTGTTGCGCGCCAAGCCGCCGGGACAGTTGCTGAAATCCGCGCATCAGGTCGACCGGGAATTCCGGGTGATGCAGGCGCTTGCCGGCACGGCGGTGCCGGTGCCGCGCATGCTGCATCTTTCCGGCGAGGACTCCCCGATCGGCCGCATGTTCTACGTCATGGAATATCTCGACGGCCGCATCTTCTGGGATCCATCGCTGCCGGACGCATCCGGCAATGACGAGCGCGCCGCGATCTACGATGCCATGAATGCGACGCTCGCCGCCTTGCATGATATCGATGTGGACGCCGTCGGACTTGGCGATTTCGGCCGGCCCGGCAGCTATTTCGAGCGCCAGCTCGCGCGCTGGACCAGCCAGTACAAGGCCTCCGAAACCGAAACCATAACCGACATGGACAGGCTGATTGCGTGGCTCCAAACGCATATGCCGGCCGATGACGGCCGTGTCTCGCTTGTCCATGGCGACTACCGGCTGGACAACATGATGTTCGCGCCTGACGCACCGAAAGTCATCGCGGTGCTCGACTGGGAGCTGTCGACGCTCGGCCACCCCTTCGCCGACCTCGCCTATCAATGCATGCAGTGGCGTCTGCCGCATGCCTCGGGCTTTCGCGGCCTCGGCGGCATCGACCGCGCCGCTGCCGGCCTGCCTTCCAAGGTAGCCTATGTCGAGGCCTACTGCAGACGGCGCGGCATCGAGAAGATAGACAACTGGACCTTCTTCCTCGCCTTCTCCTTTTTCCGGCTGGCGGCGATCTGCCAGGGCGTCTACCGCCGCGCGCTGGACGGCAACGCCTCCAATCCGGAAAAGGCAAGGACCTACGGCCAGGCGGTAAAACTGCTCGCCGCGCTCGCGGTGGAACTGATTGACGAGAACAGCTGAACGCGGAGAAGCCGGGCAATGGGCCGTTTCGATGGGATGACGGTGCTGATCACCGGCACGACCGGCGGTCTCGGCAGCGGCGCGGCAAAGGCCTTCGCCGCGGAGGGGGCACGGCTCGTTCTGTCCGACCTCGACGAGTCTGCGCTTGGCGATTTCGCCGCAACGCTCGACGCCGAGACGGCTCACCTTGCCGGCAACATCGCCGACGAAAAGCTCTCGGAGGATCTGGTGAAGCTGGCCGTGCAAAAGTTCGGCCGGCTCGACATCGCCGTCAACAATGCCGGCATCGTCCACTCCTTCGTACGCCTGCCGCAGGTCACCTCGGAGGAAGCGCGCCGCGTGGTGGAGGTCGACCTGCTCGGCGTCTTCTATGCCATGAAACACCAGATTCCTCAGTTGGAACGGCAATTCAGGGAAAGCGGCAAGGGCGGCGTCATCGTCAACATCGCCTCGGTCGCCGGCCTCTCAGGCGCGCCGAAGCTTTCGGTCTATGCCGCCGCCAAGCACGGCGTCGTCGGGCTGACGCGCTCGGCTGCCGTGGAATACGCCAGCAAGGGCATACGCATCAACGCGGTCTGCCCGGCCCACACCCGCACCGCGATGGTCGACGGCTTCGTGCGTTTCACCGGAGCGCCCGAAGCCGAAGCGATGGCCGAGCTCACGCGCGGCGTGCCGATGAAGCGTGTCGGCGAGGTCGACGAGATCACCACCGGCATCCTGTTCCTCGCCGACCCGGCCAATTCCTTCATGACCGGCCACGCTCTGGCGCTCGACGGCGGCATTGGCGCGATCTGAGCGATTCCAGGAAAGGGCCTTAGCTGTTTCCATCCGGATTGCGTTAAAACGCAGAGCGCACGCAAGGGAACTGGAGGCGCCCTTGTCCGTTTCCGTACAGCGTATATAATTTCGTCAGGCAACCAATCACAAAGGCAAGCGTATATTGGCGCTAAGCGTTCAGAAACGCCGCGAAAAACAGAAGGCGGAGCTTCGCTCCGAACTGGTCGCGGCGGCTCACAAGCTGGTCCAGGAAGAGGGCTATGAGGGCCTGACCATCCGCAAGCTGGCCAAGCGGGTCGGCTACGCGCCGATGTCGGTCTATTCCTATTTCGCCGACAAGCAGGACATTCTGTTCGCACTCGCCGAAGACGCCTTCGAAACGCTCGCGCGGCGCATCGAGGAGCATCCCGCGGACGATCCGATCGAGGCGCTCAAGGCGGTGATGACCGAATACGCGGCTTTCGGGCTCGGCAACCCCAACGAATATCGCACCGTCTTCATGACCGAGAAGACCAAGCTGCCTGAAGGACGCAGCTACGAGGACATGGAGGAAGGCAATCCGGCCATGAAGGTGCTGATCAAACGCGTCGAGGCCTGCGTTGCCGCCGGCAGGCTCAAGGGCGACCCGCGCGCCATCGCCACCATGCTGTGGACCGTGGGCCACGGCACGATTTCGCTGTTGATTACCTTTCCCTTCTATCCGTTCGGCGACGCCCAGGCCTATGTGAAGCGCATGTGCGATTTCACGCTGGCGGGGTTGCAGGCGCAGGATATTCCGCCGCTGACCGCAACGCCCGTCAACTGCTGATCTCTTTGATCGCCGACTTGCACCGCTTCGCTTGATTTGCGGCGCCGAATTCCTGTGTTCAAAAAAATTTGTCGTACATGTACAGATCCCTCCTTGAATTCCGACTTCATTAACCGTATTTGTACACCGCATCGTACGCGTACGGAAAAGATTGACTGGAGACGGAAAATGAAGAACACCATCCTTGCTCTCGCCACCGTGCTGGCTTTCTCGGGTACCGCTTTCGCTGGCGCAAGCCAGCCGGCCAAGCACGCCCCCGCGGCTTGCGCTCAGACCAACGCCAGCGTGAAGCTCGACTGCACCCCGACCGGTTCGGTGGAAAAGGCCGACGCCAACAAGACGACAAAGAGCCCGCGGCTCGGCATCGATGTCAGCCCCTGGTTTGTGCCCGGCCTCTGAGCACTATTGGCAAGACTTCGAACGAAAACGGGCGGCATTTGGCCGCCCTTTTTCGTTTCTGCCCGCGCCCCTGAGGACCTGCTCGAGACTATTTCTTGCGCGGTTTCGCTCCTGCCGCGGTCTTGGCCTTACTCGGCTTTGCCGGTCCGCCGGGGATGGAAGTGCTGGTGATCGATACCGGATCGCTGGCCGGAAATGTGTCCTCGAGGCCTTCCTCGAGTTCCTCTTCCTCGATCTCATGGCGCCGCTCCTGCTCCAGCGAGCGGACTGCAGCTGTCTTCTTGGACGCCTTCGGCGCGGATTTGGACGGCATCGGCAATCTCCCTCGCAAGCCGCAGAAACGGCATGGACTGGCGATGGTTCCTTGAAACCGACGCCGCGAAGCTCAGTTCGCCGCGTCGCTTGCCGCTTCCGAAAGCAGAGTAAAGACATAGTCCGAGAAGGAACGCCAGCATTCCACCCGGAACGCATCGGCCGCGCTGCGCAGCAGCACGATCTCGGATTTGCCGAGAATGGTGCGCGAGGCAGCACCGACCGGGAAAACCTCGAGCGATAGGTCCTGCGGACAACCCGAATTGACCGTCGCCGCGGCGGCAGGTCCGACAACGGAAATCCCGACATTGCGGTGCGAGATGCCGACCGCCGAATGCAGCATTGTCACCTTGGCGCAATCGGCGAGCGGATCCTTGCCCGCCTCGTCGATGATCATCCATTCGTCGGGCCCGAGCCACAGCGCCGTGCGCCCGTCCTTGGTCGCCGAAGTCTTGGGCTTTGTCGGCAGCGTGAGGCCGAGCGCCTTGGAAAGCGCTGCAAGGGAAGCCTGGGGGGCGCGCAGCGAGATGCGTTCAGCCGGCGGCAGCATCTCGACCTTGACGCCCGGCGCCGACAGCGTGCGGCCGGCAAGCGCGGGCCGACGCTCGACGGAGGTGGAAGCAGCAGCGGCTTTTGTCTTGGCAGCGGCCTTAGCCATTGAGGCGTTCTCCCTTCTCGTCGACGAACACCATGCCGGTGACTTCCACCTCGATCGTGCCGTTCGGCATCGGCACATAGAGCGTCTGGCCCATGCGGTCGCGGCCGCCGGCGACGAGCGCCAGCGCGATCGAGCGACCGCAATTCTCCGACCAGTAGCTGGAGGTGACGTGGCCGATCATCTTCATCGGGATCGCCTGCTTCGGGTCGGCGACGATCTGCGCGCCCTCTTCCAGCACGACCTTCGGGTCCTTGGTCTTCAGGCCGACCAGCTGCTTGCGGCCTTTGGCTACGAGGTCCGGCCGGGTCAGGCCGCGAATGCCGACGAAATCGGTCTTCTTCTTGCCGACCGCCCAGTCGAGCCCTGCATCGTTCGGCGTCACCGTGCCGTCGGTATCCTGGCCGACGATGATGTAGCCCTTTTCGGCGCGCAGCACGTGCATCGTCTCGGTGCCGTAAGCGGTCGCGCCATGCTTCTGGCCTTCGGCCCACAGCGCTTCCCACACGGCCTCGCCGTAATCGGCCGGCACGTTGACCTCGAAGCCGCGCTCGCCGGTGAAGGACATGCGGAACAGCCTTGTCGGCACGCCGCAGATCCTGCCCTCGCGCACCGACATATGCGGCATCGCTTCGTCCGACATGTCGATGCCCTCGATCAGCGGCGCGATGATCTCGCGCGACTTGGGCCCCTGCACGGCAATGACAGCCCATTGCTCGGTGATCGAGGTCAGCCACACATTGAGATGCGGGAACTCGGTCTGGAGGTAATCCTCCATGTGGTTCATGACGCGCGGCGCGCCGCCGGTGGTGGTCGTCACGTGGAAGCGGTCCGGCGCCAGCCTGCCGACGACGCCGTCATCATAGATGAAGCCGTCCTCGCGCAGCATGATGCCGTAACGGCAGCGGCCGGTTTCGAGCTTCTCCCAGGGATTGGTGTAGAGCAGCTCCATGAACTTCGCCGCGTCCGGCCCGACCACCTCGATCTTGCCGAGCGTTGAGGCGTCGAACAGGCCGGCGGCCTTGCGCACCGTCACGCATTCGCGGTTGACGGCGGCATGCATGTCCTCGCCCGCCTTGGGGAAATACCAGGCGCGCTTCCAATGGCCGACATCCTCGAACACAGCACCATGCGACGCGGCCCAGCCATGCGTGGCCGTGCGGCGGGTCGGGTCGAACAGTGCGCCGCGCGCGTGGCCGACGATCGAGCCGAACGTCACCGGCGTGTAAGGTGCCCGGAAGGTGGTGAGGCCGACCTGCGGGATCGGCTTGCCGAGCGTCTCGGCGGCGATCGCCAGGCCGTGCATGTTCGACGTCTTGCCCTGGTCGGTCGCCATACCGTTGGTGGTGAAGCGCTTGACGTGCTCGATCGAGTGCATGCCTTCATGCACCGCCTGGCGGATGTCCTTGGCAGTGACGTCGTTCTGGAAATCGACAAAGGCCTTGACCGTCGTGCCCGGGCCGGCACCGGGCGCGGCGCCCAACATACCGCGCGACCAGTTCTCGCCGGCGTCGACCTTGGGCTTGGCGCCCTTGCCAACCTTGCCGTCGGCCTCCTTCGCCGCCTTGGCGCCCGCCGCGTAAGCCTCGTCGACTGAGGCGGCCAGCCCGTCGGTACCGTTGCAGGCGCCGACCGAGACGCAGTCCTGCGCGTAGGTGCCCGGCACGAAGCGCTTGGTCTCGTCGTTGAAGGCGACCTTGCCGCGCGATTGCGAGAACAGATGCACCGATGGCGTCCAGCCGGCCGACATGAGGATCGCGTCAACCGGGATGGTCCGCTCGCCGCCACCATGCTTCGGCTGCACGCTCATTGACGACACGCGCAATTTGCCGCCGGCGCTGACCACCGCACGGCCAAAATTGATCTCGATGCCGAGCGCCCTCGCCTCGTCGATCACCGGTCCGGCCGGGTTGTCGCGCAGGTCGACGATCGCCGCGATGTTGATGCCGGCCTTCTTGAGGTCGATCGCGGCGGCGTAGGCGGAATCGTTGGCCGTATAGACGCCGATATTCCTGCCGACCGCGACGCCGTAATGGTTGAGGTAGGTGCGCGCCGCCGAAGCGAGCATCACACCCGGACGGTCGTTGTTGGCAAACACCATGTGGCGCTCGATGGCGCCAGTGGCGATCACGACGCGCTTGGCGCGAACCTGCCACAGGCGTTCTCGCGCAAGCTCCCGGCCCGGGCTCTTGAGATGGTCGCTGACCCGCTCGACCAGTCCGACGAAGTTCTGCGCGTAATAGCCGAAGGCGGTCGTGCGCGACAGCACGCGCACATTGTCCATCACCTTGAGCTTCGCGATCGCCGCTTGCGCCCACGCATAGCCGTCCTGGCCGTCGATCCTGGCGCCGCTCTCGAAGCGCAGGCTGCCGCCGAATTCGGCTTGCTCGTCGGCGACGATCACCCGCACGCCCGTTTCGGCCGCGGCGAGCGCGGCCGCGATGCCGGCGGCGCCGCCGCCCAGCACCAGCACCTCGCAATGCGCGTAGCGCGCGGCATAGTGGTCGGGATCCGGCTTGTCCGGCGAAACGCCGAGGCCCGCGGCAGCGCGGATCTTCGGCTCGTAGAGGTCCTTCCAGGCCCATTTCGGCCACATGAAGGTCTTGTAGTAGAAGCCGGCCGAAAACATCGGTGATGCGATGTCGTTGACGGCGCCGACGTCGAAGGCAAGCGACGGCCAGCGGTTCTGCGAGTTGGCCGTCAGCCCGTCATAGAGCTCCTGCACTGTCGCCCGCACATTCGGCGTCTTGCGCGCATCGTCGCGCACGATCTGCACCAGCGCGTTGGGTTCTTCCGCGCCGGCCGACAGGAAGCCGCGCGGACGGTGATATTTGAACGAGCGGCCGACCAGGTGCACGCCGTTGGCGAGCAGCGCCGAGGCCAGCGTGTCGCCCTCGATGCCGATATACGGCTTGTCGTCGAAGCTGAAGGAGGCAGTCTTCGCGTGGCTGAGGCGACCGGCGCCGGAAATGCGGAAGGCGGCGTTCATTTTGAGGCTCCCGGCAGCTTCGCGGGCTTCGGCTCGCCGGCCTTGTAGGTCATGACGAACCTGTCGGTGACCGTATCGCGCACCGCGTTGAAGAAGCGGGCGCAGCCATGGATGTGCCGCCAGCGCTCATAGATGACGCCCTTCGGGTTGGCGCGGATGAAGAAGAATTTCTCGAAATCGTCGTCGCTCTCGGCGGCAATGTTGGTCGGGCGCGCAATATGCGCCTCGCCGGCATTGCGGAACTCGAGTTCCGGGCGCTCTTCCTCGCAATAGGGGCAGCGGATGAGAAGCATTTTCGGTGGATCCTACAACTCGCCATGGCCGACGCGGACGCCGGCCGGTTGATCGCAAAGCGGCATAAGGGTCATTTGGCCCATCGTCAGTGCGCCACAGCCGCCGCGGCGGCCTCGTCGATGAGACGTCCCGTGCGGAAGCGCTCAAGCGTGAAGGGCGCGTTGATCGGGTGCGGCTCGTCCTTGGCGATCGTGTGCGCGAAGACGTTGCCCGAGCCGGGCGTCGCCTTGAAGCCGCCCGTGCCCCAGCCGCAATTGACGTAGAGGCCCTGGACCGGTGTCTTCGCCAGGATCGGCGAACGGTCGGGGGTCACGTCGACGATGCCGCCCCAGGAGCGCAGCATCTTCATGCGGGTGAAGATCGGGAACATCTCGCAGATGGCGTCGAGCGTGTGCTGCAATATGTGCAGGCCGCCGGTCTGCGAATAGGAGACATACTGGTCGGTGCCTGCGCCGATCACCAGCTCGCCTTTGTCCGACTGCGAGATATAGGCGTGCACCGTGTTCGACATCACCACACAGGGCACCACCGGCTTGACCGGCTCCGACACCAGCGCCTGCAGCGGATAGCTTTCGAGCGGCATGCGCACGCCCGCCATGTTCATGATCACGGAGGAATGGCCGGCAGCGACCACGCCGACCTTCTTGGCGCCGATGAAGCCGCGCGTCGTCTCTACCCCGCTCACAGCGCCATTGGCCGCGCGCTTGATGCCGGTGACCTCGCAATTCTGGATGATGTGCACGCCGCGCGCCGAAGCCCCGCGCGCATAGCCCCAGGCGACCGCGTCGTGACGCGCCGTGCCGCCGCGGCGCTGCAGCGCGGCACCCATCACCGGATAGCGCGCTTCCCTGGAGATGTTGAGCGGCGGACAGAATTCCTTCGCCTGTTCGGGCGTCAGCCATTCATTGTCGATGCCGTTGAGGCGATTGGCATGGATATGGCGCTTGAACACCTGGACGTCGTGCACGTTGTGCGCCAGCATCATGACGCCGCGCGGCGAATACATGACGTTGTAGTTGAGCTCCTGGCTGAGCCCGTCCCACAGCTTTAGCGCATGATCGTAGATGCCGGCGCTCTCGTCATAGAGGTAGTTGGAACGGATGATGGTGGTGTTGCGGCCGGTATTGCCGCCGCCGAGCCAGCCCTTCTCCAGCACCGCGATATTGGTGATGCCGTGCTCGCTCGCCAGATAATAGGCCGTCGCCAGGCCGTGTCCGCCGGCGCCGACGATGATGACGTCGTATTCCTTCTTCGGCTCGGGCGACGTCCACTGCTCTTCCCAGCCTCTGTGGCCGCGCATCGCCTCGCGGGCAATGGCGAATACCGAGTATTTCTTCACGTTAAGCCTCGCGCCAGTAGCTTTCGCGGATTTGCGGCCGGGCATCCCTGCCCCGGCTTGCGAGGTGTATCACTAGCGAAACCGCGATGTCATCCTTGCGCTGTTTGCGACGGCGCTTGCCGTTTTGCGCCACGGTCAAAAAACGAAGCGTCTGCTCTGGCTTCCGTGGTTCCGTTCGCCGACACTCCTGTCGCGTGATGCTGGGGGACGACAATGGGTAATGCCTGGTGGAATCTGACCCTGCGCTTCCTGCTGGAACTTGCAGCGCTGCTTGGGCTCGGCATGGTCGGCTGGAGCTTTGCCGTCGATTTCAGCCGTTGGATTCTTGCCGTCGCCTTGCCGCTCGTCGCAGCGGTGCTGTGGGGCACTTTCGCCGTGCTCAATGATCCGAGCCGGTCGGGTCGAGCTCCGGTGCCTGTGCCCGGCGCCCTCAGGCTGGCGCTGGAACTTGTCATCCTGTGCGGCGGCGCCGCGGGATTCTATCTGACCGGTCACGCGGCCATTGGCATCGTCATGGCTCTGCTGATTGCCTTCAGCTACGCCTTCTCGCTGGATCGGCTGGCTTGGCTGTTGCCGCAGTAGGGCAATGGCGCCTTTGCCGGTTTCGGGTGGCCGCCGTAATCCTCATCTGCGACCAAGCATCCAACCGCCGGCAAGCCCGGTACAGAGGAAGGATGCAAAGACATGTTCACCCTTACAAACAAGGTCGCCATCGTCACCGGCGCGAGCTCCGGCATCGGCCGCGCCACCGCCAAACTGTTTGCCGAGCAAGGCGCATCCCTGGTCGTCGCGGCCCGGCGTCAGGCCGAGCTCGATGTGCTCGTCGGCGAGATCGAAGCGGCCGGCGGCACGGCAGCCGCGCTTGCCGGCGATGTAAGGGACGAGGCCTATACGAAGGCGCTCGTCGAATTCGCCGTCGCAAGGTTTGGCGGCCTCGACATCGCCTTCAACAATGCCGGCGCCGTCGGCGTGATGGGACCGGTGACCGATATGGCGCCAGCCACCTGGCACGAGACGATGGACACCAATCTGACCAGCGCCTACCTCGCCGCAAGGCACCAGATACCGGCCATGCTGGAGCGCGGCGGCGGCTCCCTGATCTTCACCTCGAGCTTCGTCGGCTACACCGCCGGCATGCCGGGCATGGCGGCCTACGCCGCTGCCAAGGCCGGACTGATCGGCCTGACGCAGGTGCTCGCTGCCGAATACGGTCCGCAAGGGCTGCGCGTCAACGCACTGCTGCCCGGCGGCACCGACACGCCCGGCGCAACCACGACCACGCCCGAGGCGCGCGCTTTCGTCGAAGGCATTCATGCTTTGAAGCGCATGGCGCAGCCGGAAGAGATCGCCCGCTCCGCGCTTTACCTTGCCTCGGATGCGTCGAGCTTCACCACCGGAACCGCGCTGTTTGCCGATGGCGGTGTCTCGATCAACCGGACATGATCTATTTTGGCAGACGACAGACATGCCCATCCGCCAAAATGTTGCGATGCGGCCTTGCATTCCCGTTCATTTTGACGATTTTCGTTTCCGTCGAAATCGGACCGGAACGATGCTGCTGATCAGAACCTATGTTGCCCAGAGCGCCATCGAAGGGGTCGGGGTCTTCGCCGCCGAGCCGATCCGTAAGGGCGCTTCGATCTGGCGCCTCGATCCGGATTTCGACCGGCTGATCCCGCTGGATAAATATGAGACGGCGCCGCCGCATCTGCGCGAGTTGCTCGACCGCTATGCCTATCCGAGCCCGGACAAGCCCGGCTTCATGGTCTATGAGGTGGACAATGGCCGCTTCATGAATCACTCCGAGCGGCCGAATACCGATTTCTCGCAATATGGCGGCGCCACCGCCATTCGCGACATCGCCGCCGGCGAGGAAATCACCTGCGATTATGGTGAGTTTTTCGAGGACTTTGCGCGCCACCATCTGGCGACCGCGTAGCGCGAGCGAACATGCGGGCGCAGCGCTCGGGTTTTTGATCGCCGGTTCGCGCAATCGGAGGTGGACATCCCAGCCTGATTCTGCTATCAGCCGCCACAATTCGCGGTGCAATTCGCCGCGGAGGCATGTCAGCTATGGCTGTTTGCCTAATGATTTCAAACCGAAGACAGGATTGCCCGTGCAGGTACTCGTCCGCGATAACAACGTTGATCAGGCGCTTCGCGCGCTGAAGAAGAAGATGCAGCGCGAAGGTATTTTCCGCGAAATGAAGATGCGCGGTCACTACGAGAAGCCGTCCGAGAAGCGTGCCCGCGAGAAGGCCGAGGCCGTGCGCCGCGCCCGCAAGCTGGCCCGCAAGCGCGCCCAGCGCGAAGGCCTGCTGCCGATGACCCCGCGCCCGGCTCCGGCTGGTGCCGCCGGCGCATCGCGCTCGCCGCGCTCATAACGCCTATTTTTCGTCCTTTTCGAAGGATACCGAAGGTGGCGCGATGCGGAATCGCCGCCACCTTTTTGTTTATGTATTGGAGCCGGTTCGGAGAGGGAACGGACTGACGGCGCTGCGGCAGTGAGGACAAAGATGAACGCAATTACCGTGGAGCGCAAAACCGCTTTTCGCGGCTTCGCCCTGACGGCGGCCCTGCTTTCGGGTCTGACGCTTGCAGCATGCCAGACGACCCCGACGGGTGAGTTCAACTCGATCGACAAGGCGCAGGCGTCGAGCGAGAACATCTCCTCGCTTTCGGCGGTCATCCAGCGCAATCCTCAGGATCCCGAGGGCTATAACGTGCGCGGCTCGGCCTATGGCCGCGGCGGCCAGTACCAGGCGGCGCTCAAGGACTTCAACCAGGCGATCCAGCTCAATCCGAACTTCTACCAGGCCTATTCGAATCGCGCGCTGATCCAGCGCTTCCTCGGCAATCAGGAAGCCGCTTTGGCCGACTACAACCGCTCGATCCAGATCAACGCCAACTACGACGCAGCCTATATCGGCCGCGGCAATCTCTACCGCAAGGCGGGCCGCACCCAGGATGCCTTCAACGACTTCCAGAAGGCGATCCAACTCGACACCACCGATGCCCGCGCCTACCACAATCGCGGCCTGATCTATCAGAGCCAGGGCCAGCACAAATTCGCCATCGAGGATTTCTCGACCGCGATCTCGCTGGCGCCGGACGCCGCCGAGCCCTACAACGGCCGCGGCCTCTCCTATCTGGCGACAGGCGACGAGGACAACGCCTTCTCCGACTTCAACATGGCCATCAAGCTCGACGGCAAGAACGCCGAGGCCTGGGCCAACCAGGCGCTGATCTACGAAAAGCGCGGCGACAAGGGAAGGGCCGCGAAGTCCTACCGCGAGGCTGTCCACCTCGACCCCAACTACCAGCCGGCCAAGGACGGTCTGTCGCGCACCGGCGGCAACGCCAGCTGATCAAGCCGACGCCGGAAGGGTGTATTGCACGGCGCCTAGGCGTCGTTCCCAATCGCCGTCGGCGGCCGCGATGATGCGCTGCGGAGACGCCGATAGCGATCCGTTAACCGCCCAGGGCAATGCGTTAACCCTTGCCATGTTCGCGTCAAAGTTTCGGCGGAACGCTCCGTGCACCTCGATCGTTTAAGCCGGGCCAAGATTTTCGCGAAAGGGACTTTCCAATGATCAAGACACTTGCCTGTGCCGCTGCCGCGCTTGCCGCCACGGTCCTCGCTTCTCCGGTCAGCGCCGGCACGCTCCGGCTCGGCACGCTCGATTGCACCATCGACGGCGGTGTCGGCTATGTCATCACGTCGAACAAGGGCGTCTCCTGCGTCTTCCGCCCCTCCCATCACGGCCCGGCCGAGATTTATACCGGGATGATCTCCAAGCTCGGCGTGGACGTGGGCAAGACGCATCAGGGCCAGCTCGTCTGGGCGGTGCTTGCCGCCACCCGCAGCCATGACGCGGGCGATCTCGCTGGCAGCTATTACGGCGTCAACGCCGAGGCGAGCGTGGTGACCGGCGGCGGCGCCAACGTCCTGGTCGGCGGCTTGGACAGCGCCTTCATGCTGGAGCCGCTCAGCGTCCAGGCACAGACCGGCCTCAACCTGGCCGTCACGGTAGCGTCGCTGGACCTCGTCCACTCCTACAAGTGAGCCCTCGGCTTTTCAAATTCATTGCGCCGCACTCGGCCTGGAACATCTGTTCCGGGCCGAGTGCTTTGGAACGCCGGATCGCTTCGACGCAAATGGTGGCTTGCCTCGAAATCCGCGAAAAAGCCTCTTGAGCTCAACTGCGCTTGAGGTTCTACAAGCCCTGCCGAACTGGATCTTGCCCCTCGTTCGCAACGCGGATGAGGTGCGCAAAACAAGCAGGAGATCGGCGTGACGGCAGCGAGCGGCAACAAGGTGGCCAGCAACAGGGTGGCCAGCAAGAGGGTGGATTGGCGGGCGCTGTGGGCAAGCGGCGACCTGGCGCGCTTCTGCTTCGTCAGCCTCGGCATCCTGCTGCATGCCACCAACGAAACAATGGTGGCAACGGTGATGCCGGCCATGGTCGGCGAACTGGCGGGCGTGCAGCTGGTCGGCTGGTCGCTGGCGATCTACGAGCTCGGCGCGATCGTCGCCGGCGCCGCGGCCGGCCGGCTGGTCAGTTATGTCGCCCTGCGCTCCAACATGATGGTCGCGGCCCTGCTCTATGCGACCGGCGCGCTGATCTGCGCCGCAGCGCCTTCCATGCCGTTGTTCCTCGTCGGGCGACTGGTCGAAGGGCTTGGCGGCGGCGCGCTGGTATCGCTGGCTTTCGTCTCGGTCGAGCGCCTGTTTCCACGCAATATCTGGCCGCAGCTCTTCGGCATCATGTCCGCGATCTGGGGCGTCGCCGCCTTCAGCGGCCCGATGCTCGGCGCTCTCATGACCGAATTCCTGTCGTGGCGCTGGGCTTTCGGCGTATTCACCTTCGGCGGCGCGGCGATGGCGCTGGCAAGCTTCGTCGTGCTCGACACGCCTGAAGCGAGGAAGCCGCAGGCGAGCGGCGGCAAGGCACCGCCCTTTCCCTATCCCGCGCTTGCCTGTCTCGCCCTCAGCGTCGTGCTGATCGCCGCCGCCGGCATCGATATCGCCCTGTTGCGCTCGTCGCTGCTCCTCTTCCTCGGCCTGACCGGCCTGGCGCTTTTCTTCCGCGTGGATGCGTTTAGACCGCAATCCCGGCTCTTCCCGTCGCCTCTGTTTTCATGGCGCTCGCCGCTTGGCAGCGGCATGACGATGGTTGCGGCTTTCTCCGTGGCGACCTGCACCTTCACCATTTACGGGCCGCTGCTTCTGACCACGTTGCACGGCATTCCGATCCTGACCACCGGCTACATCATCGCCGCAGAATCGATCGCCTGGTCGATCCTGTCGATCCTCATCGCCAATGCACCGCTGGAGCGCGAGAGGCTGATCATCGTCGTCGGCGACCTGATGATCGCCTCTGGCCTCGCCGGCTTCGCCTACACAATCCCGGCAGGCTCGATCCCGCTGATCCTGCTCTGCGCCCTTTTGCAGGGCGGCGGCTTCGGCGTTTGCTGGCCCTTCCTCACGCGCGTCATCGTCGCCTCGGCCCGCGACGGTGAGCAGACCATCGCCTCGGCCGCCGTGCCGACCATGCAGCGCATCGGCTATGCGGTAGGCGCAGCGCTTGCCGGCATCGTCGCCAATGCCAGCGGCTTCTCGGAAGGTCTGAACCGTGAAGCGGCCGCAGGCGTCGCCGGCTGGCTGTTTCTGGCCTTCGTGCCCCTCGGCGTGTTCGGCTGCCTGGCAGCGCTGAGGATATTTTCAGCGACAAACCGGCCGAGATTGGCAGCGGGTTGACGGGGATGTCACGGCGGCCGCGGCCGAAGTGCCGGCTTGCCGCTCGGTCTCAGACGACGACAGTCTGCTGCAGCCGCTCGGCAATCAGCGCGGCGAGCCGCACCGCCACTTCGTCCTTGCTCATTTCCGGCCATTCCTCGACGCCGGTCCTGGAGACGATGCGCACCTTGTTGCGGTCGCCACCCATCACGCCGGATGGACCGATGCCACTTTCGTGCGAGACGTCGTTGGCAACGATGAAGTCCGCGCCTTTCTTTTTCAACTTGGCCTCGGCATTGGCGATCAGATCCCGCGTCTCGGCGGCGAAGCCGACGACGAGGCTTGGTCGCTCCGCGTGATGGCCGATGCCGGCGAGGATGTCGGGGTTCTCGACCATCCGCAGCGAAGGCGGTCCCTTGCCCGCAACCTTCTTAATCTTCTCGCCGGCGGCGTTTTCCGTGCGCCAGTCGGCGACGGCGGCAACAAACACGGCGGCATCCGCCGGCAGCAGGCTCTCGACCGCTTGCTTCATCTGCGCGGCCGTTTCGACGTGGGTGGTCGCAACACCGGCCGGATCGGCGACGGTGACCGGGCCGGAGACAAGCCTGACATCGCCGCCGAGCTTAGCCAAGGCGGCCGCGATGGCATGGCCCTGCTTGCCGGACGAGCGGTTGGCGATGTAGCGCACCGGATCGATCGGCTCATGCGTCGGGCCGGAGGTGACGATGATCCTGCGGCCGGCAAGCGGTTTCGGCTTCTCGTCGAGCATCGCCTCGATCGCGGCGACGATCTCCAGCGGCTCGGCCATGCGGCCCTCGCCCACTTCATTGCTTTCGGCCATCTCGCCCTTGGCGGGGCCGACAAAGGCGACGCCGTCCTTCTGCAAGGTGGCCCGATTGCGCCGCGTTGCCGGATGCCCCCACATCTTCGGGTTCATCGCCGGCGCCATCAGCACCTTCTTGTCGGTGGCCAGAAGCACCGTCGAGGCAAGGTCGTTGGCATGACCGTTGGCGAGCTTCGCCATCAGGTCCGCGGTTGCCGGCGCAACGACCAGCAGGTCGGCCTCGCGCGACAGCCTGATATGGCCGACATCGTGCTCGTCATTGCGGTCGAACAGCTCGGTGAAGACATGGTCGGCCGAAAGCGCGCCGACCGACAGCGTGGTGACGAATTCCTGCGCGGCCGACGTCATCACCACCCGCACCGAAGCGCCCCGCTCGCGCAGCCGCCGGATCAGATCGAGCGCCTTGTAAGCCGCGATGCCGCCGCCGATAATGAGCAGGATGTGCTTTCCGGAGAGCGAGCCTCGCGAAACTGATTTCGCGGATGCGGTGACAACTGGCGCCGCCTGCTCCTTTGAGCCTGTCAGCGCACGCAGCTTTTCTTCGATCTGACCGATGCGGTCGGCCTGCCCTGCCCGGCCTTCGACCGCGGCGCGTATCATCGCTCGTGCCTGCTCCTCCATCGAGCAGCCATTTTCGGCCGCGAGTTGCCGGAGCAGGTCCTTGACCCCGTCATCCAGATTGCGGATCGTGATGCTGGCCATGTGATTGCACTCGCGTGAGGTGGCGCTTGCAATGATAGCAATGCAATCAATCGGCGACAAGCCGTGTGGCGGTCAGAGCAATTTCCATGCTACGTAAATCAGCGTCAGCGCGATCACCCACAGCGCCACGCGGCCGGAGCGGGTGTGGCGCGCTTCTGCTCTCCCTATCGCGCGCGCGGTCGCTTCGTCGAAGCGCAGGCCGTTTTCCGCCATCAAATCGATCTCGCGCGACAGCCGCTCGGTGCGTGCCACAAGATCCGGCGCCTGCCTTGCCAGCGACACAAGGGCTCTGCCCGCGTCGCGCGCGTCGGTGAGCATGCCACGCGGGCCGAGATTGCCCGCGATCCAGTCGCTGACCACAGGCTCGGACGTCTTCCACATGTTGAAGGCCGGATCGAGCGTGCGGGCGACGCCTTCGACAACCACCATGGTCTTCTGCAAAAGCACCAGCTCAGTCCGCGTCGCCATATCGAACAGCTCGGTGACTTCGAACAGCAGCGTCAGCAGCTTCGCCATCGATATGGTCTCCGCCGACTGGCCGTGGATCGGCTCGCCGATGGCGCGGATCGCCTGCGCGAAGGCCGAGACATTGTGCTGGCGCGGCACGTAGCCCGCCTCGAAATGCACCTCGGCGACGCGCTGATAGTCGCGCACGATGAAGCCGTAGAGGATCTCGGCGAGGAAGCGCCGCTCCTTCTTGCCGAGCCGGCCGGCAATGCCGAGATCGACCGCGACGATGGTGCCGTTCGCCTCGACGAACAGATTTCCGGGATGCATATCGGCATGGAAGAAGCCGTCGCGCAACGTGTGCCTGAGGAACGACTGGACCAGATTGGCGGCGATCGCCTTGAGGTCGTGGCCGGCGTCGGCAAGGCCGGCGAGATCGTTCATCTTGATACCGTCGATCCACTCCATGGTGAGGACATCGCGTCCGGTGCGCTCCCAGTCGACCGCCGGCACGCGGAAGCCCGGATCGTCCTTGGTGTTCTCGCCGAGTTCGGAAAGCGCGGCTGCCTCGAGCCTCAGATCCATCTCGATTCTGGTGGTCTGTGCCAGCGTCTCGGTCACTTCGACCGGGCGCAGGCGACGCGACGCGGGGATGTATTTCTCCTGCAGGCGGGCGGCAAGGAAATAGCTTTCAAGATCCTGGAAGAAGCGGTGCCGCACGCCGGGCCGGATAACTTTCACCGCCACCTGCGAAGCGCTACCCTCGCGCACGATTTCGGCGCCGTGCACCTGCGCGATAGAGGCCGCCGCCACCGGTTCGCCGAAGCTCGAATAGAGATCGTCGATCCTGCGACCGAGCGAGGCTTCGATCGCATGGACCGCCTCCGCTCTCGGGAAGGTATGCATCTTGTCCTGCAAGAGCGCGAGGTCCAGCGCCATGTCGTTGCCGACGACATCGGGCCGCGTCGCCAGGAACTGGCCGAGCTTGACGTAGGAAGGTCCGAGCCGCACCACCGCCCGCGCCAGCCTGTCGCCCCGCTGATAGCTCAGCGCCCGGCGGCGGGTGAAAAGCCGCGCCATGCGCCAGCCGAATTTCGGCATTCCGGAAAGCTCTTCGCCCGGCAGCGCCGCGACGACGCCCTCGCGGACCAGCACCCAGCCGGCCCTGGCGAGCCTGAAGGCGGCAGCGACGCTGCTCATAGCGCTGCCTGCTTCAAAGGGGCCTGCTGCAAGGTGCCGCGCCTCAAAGCTTCCAGCCGGAATGAAGGGCGGCGATGCCGCCCGAATAGTTGCGGAAGGTGACGCGGGCGAAGCCGGCGCGGGTGATCATTGCTGCGAAATTCTGCTGGTTGGGGAACTTGCGGATGGATTCGACGAGATAGGAATAGGGCTCGCCATCGCCGGTCACCGCCTTGCCGATTTTGGGGATGGCGTTGAACGACCAGGCCTCATAGGCCTTGTCGAGCAGCGGCATGTCGACCTCGGAGAACTCCAGGCACAGAAACCGTCCGCCCCGCTTCAGCACCCGATAGGCTTCGTCAAGAGCGACCTCGATGCGCGGCACGTTGCGTATACCGAACGCAACCGTATAGGCATCGAAGCTGTCGTCCTCGAACGGCAATTCCTCGGCATTGGCCTCGACGAAGTCGGTGTTTGCGGCAAGCCCCAGCTTCTCGGCGCGGTCGCGGCCGACGGCCAGCATCGAGCCGTTGATGTCGAGCACCGTGGCATGGGCCTGGCGCTGGCTGGCCTCGATGATGCGAAAGGCGATATCGCCGGTGCCGCCGGCAACATCGAGCACCTTCCAGCCTGCCTTTTTGGGAGGATTCAGCCAGGCGACCATCGCGTCCTTCCACAACCGATGCAACCCGGCCGACATCAGATCGTTCATCAGGTCGTATCGATTGGCCACCTTATGGAAGACGTCATTGACCAGGGGCTGCTTCTCGCCTTCCCCGACCTTCCTGAAACCATAGGAGGTTTCCATGCCGCCCGCGGCCGTGGTTCTCTCAACCGACATTATTTTGATCCGCCATAAAACCGGCGGGACCATAGCCGATCGATGGTGCCGACGCTATTGTCCAAGGCGCGGTTTTCGGCCGCGCCTTCAAAACCCGGCAGGGAAAGGCCACGCATGATTTTCCGGCCAGAATCTGCGCGAGAGCAGCACATCGGACGGGATGACCGCATGATTTTGAAGGCCGAACTGCACTGCCACATCGAAGGGGCGGCGGCGCCCGAGCTCGTCGTCGCCCAAGCCCGCAAATACGGCAAGGACCCTTCGCCCTACATCCAGGACGGCTCCTTCGTCTGGCAGGACTTCACCTCGTTTCTCGCGGCTTACGATTTCGCTTCCGACCTGTTTCGCACGGAGGAGGACTATGCCCGCCTCGCCGACTACTATCTGACCAGCCTCGCCCGGGACGGCGCCATTTATTCCGAGATCTTCACCTCGCCGGACCACGCCAAAAAGGCCGGCCTGTCGCCAAAAGCCTATACGGATGCGCTGGGCGAAGGCATGACCCGCGCCAAGGCCAAGACCGGTATCGAGGGCCGCATGATCGTCACCGGCGTGCGCCATGTCGGGGTCGAGGCGATCGAGCAGGCGGCGCGCTTCGCGGCACGCTGCGGCCACCCGCTGGTGACCGGTTTCGGCGTCGCCGGCGACGAGCGCATCGGCGACTTCGAGGATTATGTCCGCGCCTTCGAGATCGCGCGCGAAGCGGGTCTCGGCATCACCATCCATGCCGGCGAGCTGATGGGCTGGGAAAGTGTGGCGGCCGCCCTCGACCACATCCGCCCCTCCCGCATCGGCCACGGCGTTCGCGCCATCGAGAATCCGGACCTGGTCCGCCGCATCGCCGCCGAAGGCGTGGTGCTGGAATGCTGCCCGGGCTCCAATATCGCGCTGAAAGTATTCGACAGCTTCGCCGACCATCCCTTTCCGGCGCTGCGCGCAGCCGGCTGCAAGGTGACGCTCAACTCCGACGATCCGCCCTACTTCTGGACCTCGCTGAAGCGCGAATACGATATCGCCGCCGAGCATTTCGCCTTGAACGACAAGGCGCTCGCCGGGATCACCAGAACGGCCATCGAAGCGGCCTTCGTGGACAAGAAGACCAAGGCGATGCTGCTAAGCCGGTTGGACGCGAAGGTGCGGTGAGTGAGTAGGGGAGTAGTCGGTAGTCAGTAGTTATGCATTTGGCCGATCGCGCATAGATCGGTTGAGGGCCGGAGCTTTCCCCGAGGCGAGGACTCGCAAATCGGCTCACTATTCACTACTCACTACTCACTACTGACTACTGACTACTACCCCGAACAGTCGGAGCACATCATGCAGGGCGTCACCGTCGTCGACCATCCCCTCGTCCAGCACAAGCTGACCATCATGCGCAAGAAGGAGACCTCGACGGCCGGCTTCCGGCGGCTGCTGCGCGAGATTTCGCTGCTGCTCGGCTATGAGGTGACCCGCAATCTCGAGCTGACCACGACCATGATCGAGACGCCGATCGAGGAGATGGAGGCACCGACGCTGGAGGGCAAGAAGCTGGTCTTTGCTTCGGTGCTGCGCGCCGGCAACGGGCTGCTCGAGGGCCTGCTCGACCTGGTGCCGGCCGCACGCGTCGCCCATATCGGCCTCTACCGCGACCACGAGACGCTTGAAGCGGTCGAGTATTTCTTCAAGGCGCCGAGCGATCTTGCCGACCGCCTGGTGATCGTCGTCGATCCGATGCTGGCGACCGCGAATTCCGCGATCGCCGCGATCGACAAGCTGAAGGGGCGCGGCGCCACCAACATCCGCTTCCTCTGCCTGCTTGCCGCCCCCGAAGGCATCGAGCGCTTCACCAAGGCGCATCCGGACGTGCCGATCTTCACCGCCTCGATAGACCGGCAGTTGAACGACAAGGGTTACATCATGCCGGGCCTCGGCGACGCCGGCGACCGCATGTACGGCACAAAGTGAGCGCCGTTCTTAACTGGCCGTTTACGCAAGCTTGCGGTTCCCGCACGCGTTAAAGTCGCACACACCATATCGGCATAAGGATGCAGGCCTTCGGGAGCAATTCCAGGAAAAGTGTGAAGCGGTTTTCCGTTCGGGATTGCTCCAAACCAAAGGGATAGAGCGGGTCGACGTTTTCGTGAAACGGTGAAAACGCTTTAGGGGCATCCATGCTGCGCAAGCTTCTCATCCTCGGCATCTTTGCCGGAACTTCGGCTTCGATTCCGATCGTCTATCAGGCTAACCCGCATCTGGTGGACGGCCTCCTGAAATCGGCCGCCGCCCCGCAGCCGGCAGCCCCGGAGGCTCAGCCCCTGGTCAATCTCGCTTCGGTCCCGAACAAACCAGCCGCGCCGATGCCGCTCGGCCGCCAGGTGCTGGTCAATGCCGATGCGCGCGGCCACTTCACGTCGCAGTTCAAGCTCAATGGCCGCCAGATCGACGGCATGATCGACACCGGCGCGACGCTGGTCGCCATCAACACCTCGACGGCGCGCAGGATCGGCGTCTCGCTCAATCCGTCCGACTTCAATCGATCGGTGAGCACCGCCAACGGCGCGGTAAAGGCCGCCGCGGTGACGGTCGACCGCCTGCAGATCGGCAAGATCTCGGTCGATAACGTCCAGGCGATGGTGCTCGACGACAGGGCGCTGCAGACCAACCTGATCGGCATGAGCTTCCTGCAGCGGTTGCAGAAATACCAGGTCCAGGACGGCTCGCTGCTGCTCGTTCAGTAAATCCGACGTAAACAATTCCAGGAAAAGTGCGCAGCGGTTTTCCGTCCGGAATTGCGTCAGCCACAAAGGATAGAGCAGTTCACCGTTTCCGCGAAACGATGAACTGCTCTAGCGCGGCAGTATCCGCCTGAACACGGTCTTTTCGGCGGGCGGTTTGGAACCGCCGATCGTATAAGCAGCTCGCACGGCCGCCGCCGCCGCCTCGGCCTCCGCATTGGTACGCGCATGCACCAGCGCCAGTGCCTCGCCCGAGCGTAGCTCGGCGCCGACCGGCAACAGCCGGGTCAAGCCGACGGCATGATCGATCTTGTCGTCCGGATGGCTACGCCCGCCACCGAGCGTGACGACGGCAAGCCCGATATCGCGCGTGGCGATGCCGGTCACGAATCCATCCTGTTCCGCCTTCACGGCCAGTTCGACGGGCGCAGTCGGCAAATATTTTTCCGCGTTCTCGATGAAATCGGCGGGACCGCCAAGCACGGACACCATTCGCGCGAAGACGGCCGCCGCACGGCCTCCGGCAAGCGCTTCGGTGGCGCGCCTGATGCCGTCCTGGTTGGACGAGACGAGCCCCGTCGACTGCAGCATCTCGGCCGCCAGCGCCAGCGTCACCTCCTCCAGCCGCCGGTCGCGATATCGCCCGGTGAGGAAATCGACGGCATTCTTCACCTCGACCGCGTTGCCGGCGGCCGAGGCCAGCGGCTCGTTCATGCCGGTCACCAGCGCTGAGGTGCTCAAGCCGGCGCCATTGGCGACCTCGACCAGGCTGTTCGCCAGAGCGACGGCATCGCGCGACTTCTCCATGAAGGCGCCGTTGCCGACCTTGACGTCGAGCACCAGCGAGCCCAGGCCCGCGGCAAGCTTCTTCGACAGGATCGAGGCGGTGATCAGCGGCACCGATTCGACCGTTCCGGTGACGTCGCGGATCGCGTAGAGCCTGCGGTCGGCCGGCGCGAGATCGGCGGTCTGGCCGATGATGGCGCAACCGGTCTCGAGCACCGTCTTGCGGAAAAGCGCCACGTCCGGCTGGCTGGCATAGCCGGGGATGGCATCCATCTTGTCCAGCGTGCCGCCGGTGTGGCCGAGCCCGCGGCCCGAGATCATCGGCACACAGGCGCCGCAGGCCGCAACGATCGGCGCCAGCATCAGCGAGACATTGTCGCCGACGCCGCCCGTAGAATGCTTGTCGGTGACCGGGCCCGGCAGGTCGGACCAGTCGAGCACATCGCCGGAATCGCGCATCGCGATCGTCAGCGCCACCGCTTCCTCGCGGCTCATGCCGTTGAGGAACACGGCCATCGCGAAAGCGCCGACCTGGCCCTCGGAGATGGTGCCGGCCGTCAGCCCCGCGATGAAGTCCGCGATCTCGTCGGCCGAGAGCCTGTGGCCGTCGCGCTTGCGGCGGATGATCTCCTGCGGCAGCATCAGTCGGGCAAGCCGTCCTGGAAGACGCGCCGCAGGATCGTCGCCAGCCGCGCGCCGCCGATGGGCGCCATATCCTTGGTTTCCTGGTGCGAGAGCTCCGCTCCGGTCATGCCGGCCGCCAGGTTGGTGATGACCGAGCAGGCGGCGACCTTGAGCCCGAGGAAGCGGGCGAGGATGACCTCCGGCACGGTCGACATGCCGACGGCGTTGGCACCCATGACGCGGGCCATGCGGATCTCGGCCGGCGTCTCGAAGCATGGCCCGGAAAACCACATATAGACGCCTTGATGCAGGGCCGTTCCGGTTGCCTTCGCCGCCTTCTCGATCGCTTTGCGCAGGCCGGCATCATAGGCCTCCGTGAGGCCGACGAAGCGGCGGTCGCTCGGCTCGCCGATCAGCGGATTGGAGCCGGAGAAATTGATGTGGTCGGTGATCAGCATCACCGAGCCCGGCCCCATTTCAGGATCGACCGAGCCGGCGGCATTGGTGAGGATCAAATGCGAGATGCCGATGCCGGCAAGCACCTCCAGCGCCGGCCGCATCGCCGCGGCATTGCCATGCTCGTAATAATGCGCGCGCCCCGACAGCATCAGCACCGGCGTGCCGGCGAAATGCCCGGCAACCACCTCGCCGGCATGGCCGGAAACACCGCTGCGCGGGAAGCCCGGCAGTTCGGCATAGGAGATGCGCCTGGCATCCTTGACCTGGTCGACCAGCCCGCCCAGGCCCGAGCCCAGCACGAGCGCCGCGGTCGGCGCCAGTCCGTCCAGCTTCTCGACCAGATGATCCAGCGCTTCCTTCATTTCAACCCGCTCTTCATTTCAAGATGTCGCCCCTGAAGCCGTAGGGCAGCATGTCGCCCATGGTCACCGTCTCGGCCACGCCGGCGTTGTCGCAGAGATAAAGCTTCGTGTCCGGCCGGCAGAATTCCGCCAGCCGCTGCCGGCAGCCGCCGCATGGCGAGCATTTGGCCATGCGTTCGGCGATCACCGCGATCTCCACGATCCTGCCGCCGCCGCCCATGATGTAATGGCCGAGCGCCGTCGTCTCGGCGCACCAGCCTTCCGGATAGGATGCCACCTCGATATTGGCGCCGGTGAAGACGCGCCCGTCCTCGGTGCGCAGTGCTGCCCCCACAGGGAACTTCGAATAGGGCGCATAGGCCTTTGCCATCGCCGTCTTCGCCGCCTCGAAAAGATCATGCGACATCCGGTTCTTCTCTCCCACGATCTTGTTCAAATACCGGTCGCCGCCGCACGAAAATCCGCCCGGCATTCTCCGACCTCAGCGTTCCTTCACATAAGGCACGCCGCCGGCGCGCGGCGGGATGGCCTTGCCGATGAAGCCGGCGAGCAGGATGACGGTCAGCACATAGGGCAGCGCCTGCATGAATTGCACCGGCACCTTGCCGATGATCGGCAGCGGTGAGCCCTGCAGGCGAATGGCCGCAGCATCGAGGAAGCCGAACAACAGGCAGGCGAACATGGCGTTGACCGGCTTCCATTTGGCGAAGATGAGCGCAGCCAGCGCGATATAGCCCTTGCCCGCAGTCATGTCCTTCACGAAGCCGCCATTCTGCACCATGGAAAGATACGCGCCGGCGACGCCGGTGAGGATGCCGGTGCAGATCAGCGCGCGGTAGCGCAGCCAGGCGACCGAGATGCCGGCCGTGTCGACCGCGGCCGGGTTTTCGCCGACCGCGCGCATCCTGAGACCGAAGCGGGTGCGAAACAGCACCCACCAGGTGAACGGCACCATGGCGAAGGCGAAATAGACCAGGATCGAATGGCCGGAGATCAGCTCGGCATAGATCGGGCCGATGATCGGCACGTCCTTGATCGCCTCGGCGCCGGGCCAGACGATCGCCTCGAAGCGTTCGGCCGGCTGCAGCGCCGGCGTGCGCCCGCCCTGCTGGAACCAGGCCTGGCCAAGGATGATGGTCGATCCGGCAGCGATGAAATTGATCGCCACGCCGGAGACGATCTGGTTGCCGCGATGCGTGATCGAGGCGAAGCCGTGCACCAGGGCGAAAGCGACCGAGATCAGGACCGCCGTGCCGAGGCCGATCAGCGCCGAATGGAAGACGGCGGCGGCCGATGCGCCGGCAAAGGCGCCGACCAGCATCTTGCCTTCCAGCCCGATGTCGAAGATGCCGGCCCGTTCCGAATAAAGACCCGCCAAGCAGGCGAGCAGCAGCGGCACCGAAAGGCGGATGGTCGAATCCAGCACCTGGATGATGGCGTTGAACATGTCCATCTCAGGCCCCCTTACCGTTCACTGCCTGCATGCCGACCGATTTCGGGCTGACCGAGGCGAACAGCGCCTGGATGTAAGGCCTGAACATGTGTTCGAGCGCGCCGGCGAACAGGATGACCAGCCCCTGGATGATGACGATCATGTCGCGGCTGATCGCCGGCATCTCGAAGGCAAGCTCCGCGCCGCCCTGGTAGAGCATGCCGAACAGGATCGCCGCCAGGACGATGCCGACCGGATGCAGCCTGCCCATCAACGCGACCGCGATGCCGACATAGCCGGCGCCGGACACGAAATCGATCGCGACATTGTGCTGGTCGCCCATCACCGGGTTGAGCGCCATCATACCGGCCAGCGCGCCCGAGATCATCATCGCGGTGATGATGATGCGGGTTTCCGATATGCCGGCGTAGCGCGCCGCCTTCGGGCTGTGGCCATAGGTGCGCATCTCATAGCCGAGCCTGGTGCGCCAGATCAAAAGCCAGACCAGGAAGGCCATGACCAGCGCCAGCAGGAAGCAGATGTTGAGGGGTGCGGAACGGATCTTGGCGCCGAACAATTCGATGATCCAGTTGAGCTTCGGCAGCTCGGCGCCGGCGAGGAAATTGCGCGTCTGCGGCGCCTGCGAGCCGGCCGGCTTCAGCGCACCGACCAAGAGATAGACCATCACCGAGGCGGCGATGAAGTTGAACATGATGGTGGTGATGACGATGTGCGAGCCGCGCTTGGCCTGCAGATAGGCGGGGATCAGCCCCCACAGCGCACCGAACGCCGCCGCGGCTACGATCGCGATCGGAAAGATCGCCCACCAGGGCAGCACGCTGTCGAGACTCAGGCAAACGAGCGCGATGCCGAGGCCGCCTATATAGGCCTGGCCCTCGGTGCCGATGTTGAACAGGCTGCAATGCGCCGCCACCGCCACCGACAGCCCGGTGAAGATGAAGGTCGTGGCGTAGAAGAGCGTGAAGGCGATGCCCGTGCCCTTGCCGAAGGCGCCTTCGACCAGGATGACGGCGGCACGAAACGGGTTTTCGCCGACCAGCATGACGACGAAGCCGGCAACGATGAAGGCAACCGACAGATTGATCAGCGGAATCAACCCATAATCGGCCCAGGCAGGCAGCTTGGCGTAAGGCGTGCTCATTCGGCGGCCTCCTGGTGCTCGACGCCGGCCATCAGCAGGCCGAGCTCGCCTTCGGTCGCGTCAGGGCCGCGCTCGCCGACGACACGGCCGGCGAACATCACCAGGATGCGGTCGGACAGCGAGCGGATCTCGTCGAGCTCGACCGATACCACCAGCACGGCCTTGCCCTGGTCGCGCATGGCGATCAGCCGCTTGTGGATGAATTCGATGGCGCCGACGTCGACGCCGCGCGTCGGCTGGCCGACGATCAGCACGCCGGGATCCTGCTCCATCTCCCTGGCCAGCACGATCTTCTGCTGGTTGCCACCGGAGAAGTTCGCCGTCTTCAGCCGCGGATTGCCGGGGCGGATGTCGTATTTCTCGATCTTGTCCTTCGCGTCGGCCATGATGGCATCGACGTCGAGGAACGGCCCCTTGAGGTACCGCTCGTCGTCGTGGTAGCCGAGGATCGAATTCTCGTTCTCCTCGAAGGCGAGCACCAGCCCGACATGGTGGCGGTCCTCCGGGACGTGGGCAAGCCCCCGGTCGCGCAATTCGCCGGGATCGGCCTTGCCGGTGAGATCGATCGGCTTGCCGTCGAGCATAACCTCGCCGGAAACCGCATGCCTGATGCCGGAGATCGCTTCGAGCAGTTCGGACTGGCCGTTGCCGGCAACGCCGGCGATGCCAACGATCTCGCCGCCGCGCACGTCAAAAGAGACATTGTCGACCATGGTGACGCCGCGCGAATCCTTCACCGTCAGGTTCTTGACCGAGAGTTTTACGGCGCCAGCGTCCGACTGGCCCTTCTCGACCCGCAGAAGCACGCGCCGGCCGACCATCAGCTCGGCCAGTTCGCCGACCGTGGTCTCCTTCGTCACCCGGGTCGCCACCATCGTGCCCTGGCGCATCACCGAAACCGTGTCGGTGATCGCCATGATCTCGCGCAGCTTGTGCGTGATGAGCACGATGGTTTTTCCTTGATCCTTCAATTGCTTGAGGATGCGGAAGAGGTGGTCGGCCTCGGCCGGCGTCAACACTCCCGTCGGCTCGTCGAGGATCAGGATCTCGGCGCCGCGATAGAGCGCCTTGAGGATTTCGACACGCTGCTGCAGGCCGACCGGCAGCTCTTCGATGACGGCGTCGGGATCGACCTCGAGCCCGTATTCGCGCTCCAGCCGGTCGAGTTCCGAGCGCGCTTTGGCGATGCTGCTCTTCAGCAGCACATCGTTTTCGGCGCCGAGGATGACGTTCTCCAGCACCGTGAAATTGTCGACCAGCATGAAATGCTGATGCACCATGCCGATGCCGAGTGCGATGGCGTCGTTGGAGGTGTTGATCGACACCGGCTTGCCGCCGACGTGGATCTCGCCGCTGTCGGCCTGGTAGAAGCCGTAGAGGATCGACATCAGCGTCGATTTGCCGGCGCCGTTTTCGCCGACGATGCCGTGGATGGTGCCGCGCGCCACTTCCAGGTTGATATCGCGGTTGGCGCGCACTGCGCCAAAGCTCTTGTTGATGCCTATGAGCTCGATTGCGGCTTGCGCCATGCAGCCTGTTCCCACTGTTATTTTTTATCGCTTGGTCAAAAGGCCTAGCATGATGCCCCGCTTATGCCAATCGGCCGTTCACTCTCGACAAATCGCCGCGCCCTTGTCAATTTCGAACCTGAGCAAGTTCCGCAAAACTGTCCACGGTTTTGCGATCAGAACCTGCGAGAACCAACAGGGCCTAAGCAGATATTCGGGCATCCCACGAATATCTGCTTGGGTGGAGGCTTCACATTCGAAGGGTCGGTTTTGCATGGCCATGCCTGACGATCGGTTGACGACGCTGGAAATCCGCGCCGCCGAGCAGGAAAAGACCATCGAGGAACTGTCCGGCCAGATCGCCGAACAGTGGAAGGTGATCGAGCGCATGGAGCGCAAGCTCGCAGCCCTCGCCGACCGTTTCCTGGAATTGGAGGAGCAGACCGCCTCCGACGTGCCGGTGACCAAGCCGCCGCATTGGTGAGAAGCCATGGGGAAAGACGGCCATGTCCAGTGAAAGCGACAACGTCGCCAGGGCCGGCGATTATGTCTTTGGCCTGATGAACGACAGGGAACGCGCCCGCGCCGAGCGCGACCTCGAGATTGATCCCGCCTTTCGCGACACGGTGCTGCGGCTGGCCGAGCGCTTGCGCGCCTTCGATCCCGCGGCACCTGAAGGGCGCGACAATCGCTGGGAGCTGGTCACGCAGGGCCTTGCCGAATTGCCGCAGATGCAGGCACGGCTCGCCGGCATTGCCGCCGAGGCCGAACCGCCGCCGCCGATGATCCACCGGCTCGAGCGCAAGCCCTATCGCGTCGGCCTCCATCCGCGCGGCAGGCTTGGCTTTGTTATTGTGCTTGCCCTGCTGGCCGCCTTTGCGCTCGGCTATCTCGCCGGCACGCTATAGCTCACGCGACATGAGAAGCATCGGCGCGCCGTCCTGCTCGAAGGTCTCGACCGCCGTCCATCCAAGCGCCTCGTAGAAGCCGCGCGCCTGCCAGGTGTAGAGATAGAGCTTGCCGATACCGGCCGAGACAGCACGAGCCTCAACGGTTCTGACCAGCGCCGTGCCGACGCCGCTGCCGCGATATCCATCCTCGACGATCAGCCCGGCCAGCCATGGCGAGAAGTCGTGCGGCGAACTGATTTCGCTGCGGACGAGCAGGCAGCTCCCGATCGGCCGGCCACGGTCGCGCGCAACGAAGGCTGCCTCGGAGCCGTCGCCGGCGATCAACCCGCGCAACCCGGCCATGTCCTCGTCGAGTGTCCGGTCCGTGCCTTCGAAGAAAGCCGCGAGGCGAAGCCCCGCGATTGCTTCGACGTCGCCTTCAGCCATGGCCTCGATCGTCGGCCGCATCGTTCCCTCTCCAAAGCGAAGCCGCCGGGCGTTGGCCCGGCGGTTCAAACCTTGCTTCAGCCGCAGATCAATACGGGCAGGCGTTGTCGGTGGTGTAGTCGTGCACCTGGACCTTGCCCGAGATGATGTCGGCCTTGGCCTTTTCGACGGCCGCCTTCATCTCATCGGTCACCAGCGCCTTGTTGTTGTCGTCCATGGCGTAGTCGACGCCGCCTTCCTTGAGGCCGAGATTTTCGACGCCGCCTTTGAAGGTGCCGTTCTTGCCGTCCATGAAGGCATTGTAGACGGCAACGTCGACGCGCTTCAGCATCGAGGTCAGCACCTTGCCGGGCTGCAGGCCGTTCTGGTTGGAATCGACGCCGATGCCGAGCTTGCCCGCATCCGCCGCCGCCTGGAGCACGCCGACGCCGGTGCCGCCGGCAGCCGCGTAAACCACGTCGGCGCCCTGGTCGATCTGCGTCTTTGCGATCTCGCCGCCCTTGGCCGGGTCGTTCCATGCGGCCGGCGTGTCGCCGGTCATATTCTGGATGACGTCCGTCGCGCCGGCCGACTTGGCGCCGCCGACATAGCCGCATTCGAACTTGCGGATCAGCGGGATGTCCATGCCGCCGACGAAGCCGACCTTCTTCGACTTCGACGCCATCGCCGCCAGGATGCCGACGAGGTAGGAGCCTTCATTCTCCTTGAACACCAGCGAGCGGACATTGGGCAGGTCGACGGCATCGTCGATGATGGCGAAGTTGAGATCGGTATATTCGGCCGCGACCTTCTTCAGCGCGTCCTCCCAGGCAAAGCCGGCCATGACGATCGGGTTGCGGCCGTCCTCGGCGAAGCGGCGCAGCGCCTGCTCGCGCTGCGAGGCGTTGGAGACCTCGAATTCGACATAGGCGATGCCGGTCTCGGCCTTGAACTTCTCCGCGCCATGATAGGCGGCCTCGTTGAAGGATTTGTCGAACTTGCCGCCCAGATCATAGAGGATGGCCGGCTGGACATCCGCGGCGAAAGCCGGAAGAACCATTGCGGTTGCGGCCAGAAGGCCGAGAACGATACGTTTCATGTGATCCACACCCTGTCGGTTATTTTTCCGTTATGCGCCGCCTGCCCGCCCGGTTCTCCGGCAGGCTTGCGGTGCCAGGCAGGAAGTGTTTTGCCCCTCCCGCTCGCGGTCAATCTGGCACGGCGCGAAATAAAATTCACGTGGAATTTTGACCTGTTGGAAAAAGCGGTTACCGGCGATTTCGCCGTGGCCGTCCGTCCGCAACAGCGTCAAAACAAGAGCCTTCAGGGACTTGGGGCGAATTCCGCGCCGCGGCGCTTGCGCCGGTAGCCGATGGCGTAGAGCAGGAAGGCCAGCACCGCGAAAACAGCAAAACCTGGTTGTGCGAGCACCCATGCGACGGCGCCGTCCCAGACCAGCGGGCTTGCCTTGGCGCGCACGAAAGTCTCGAAGGCCGCACGGGTATCGGGCGAGACCGCGAGCCAGCTTGCATTGAGCGGCGTCAGCACCAGCGAGGAGGCTGCGACCGAGCGTGTCGTATCGATCACCGCCATGATCACCGAGATCGACAGCGCAACCATGGCTGCCAGCCGAAAGATGAAACGCAACATCGACGCTCTCCCCGGGGAACGCTCCCGCCTGCCCCGTAAACCGACATAGAGCGTGCGTGGTTTCCGCGCAATCGCGGCCCGTGAAATTAGCGAGCCCGCGCAGGCTTGCGCCGGTTCACCCGCCAGATGGCGAAAATGCCGCCGGCGACCGCGCCGACGATCAGGCCGCCCAGGCCGACAAAAGCCGCGAAAAATCCGCAGGCGCCCTCGAAACAGCTCATATGCGTTAGGTCCGCTATCAGCGAACCGGCGAAGAAACCGGCGCAGGCGCCGATCGCGCCGCCAAGGATGATGCCGAGCAGCGCGGCAAGGATCGAGACGAAGACCGGCGGCCGCTCGGTCTCCGGATTGGCGTAGATCGTCTCGGCGCCGGCCCCGTTGCGCAGCAGGTAAATGCAAAGTAGGCCGATGGCGATCTCGGCGACGGTGAAGCCCAGCGCCTCGGCCGAGAAGACGAAGTCGGACACGAGCAACACATAGGCCTGGCGCACCAGGAGCCAGATGATGATGGCGATCTGCCAGATCGTGTAATGGCGAGGAAAGCGGGCCGACCGGTTGAAGGCAAGGCCAAGCAGGTACAGCCCCCACAGGATGGTGATGACGCCGCCCGTAAGGCCGCCATAGACCAGGAAGAACACGCTGTCGGGCAGGCTGAAGTCGCCGATCAGCCGCCAGGAGGAGATCAGCCCGTAGGCCGACAGCCCCATAACGATGACGAGCCACGCCACCGGGATGAGGGAAAGCCCGCCGTCCGGCCGCCCCGCGGGTTGCTGGTCGATCGATGCCATGTCGGGACGATGCCCCTCGCCCAAGCAATTCCGGGAAAGCCGCCTCGCGGCTTTCCGGCGGGAACTGCAAAACCGAACCTGCAGTTCCAGGGAAAGCTCGCAACCGTCCACCGGGACTGCACGAAACAAAGATTTGGCGCAGTCGACAGCCGGGCGGAGGCGAAGTCAAGCGTCGCCGGCGCGCCGCCATCGGCCTGTGCACATCATTCGAACGCATCGCCCCCTGGACCCGCCTTTGCGCCCATACACGGCAAAAGCCGCGGCAATGCCAATATGGCTTGGCTTTCGCTTTAGGATCGACTAGATGAGCCCCGCGCCTGTTTGCCTAGACGGCTAGCGGTGCCGGGAAGGGTTGCCTGCCGGTTGAGGGCACACCAGATATCCGTTGAGGACTTCCCATGGGAGCATCTCCCCAACCCGCGCGGCAAAACCGGCCGACGCGAGATGCCAAGACGGAGAGGTGGCCGAGTGGTTGAAGGCGCACGCCTGGAAAGTGTGTTTACGGGAAACCGTAACGCGGGTTCGAATCCCGCTCTCTCCGCCATTTAACTTCATTGATTTCTATATTTTTCGGAGCAGGCCGAGCCTTCATGCTCGACCAGGTGATATCTGAAACGGTCGCGCACGAATTCGTTGAAGAACTGCCCTTTTGAGAAGGCCGCCTTGAAAGCCGTGTAGACCTCGGGTCCTACGTCCTCATAGTCATAGCGCTTGCCGGTCGGGACGAACCATACCGAGAGGACCCGCCTCGACGGATCGTAATGGATAGCCCGGATCGCGGTGGAAGGCATGTGCCGCCTCCTGCTTCCAACGCTTAATTCTTCGTGCGCCGCGAGGTTCCGCCGTGCCGGCTTGCACAAGGGGCCCGATTGCCTATCTGAGCCGCATGACATCATTGAAAAACCGGGCTGCCGGCGACGCTTTCCAGGGCGATCTGTTCGGTGGGCCTGCAAGCCAGCCACCCATGCCCGCAGGCTTCTCCTACCAGCCGGATCTGATTGCCCGCGACGAAGAACACGAGCTGGTCCGTCATATCCGGGGCCTGCCCTTCAAGCCGTTCGATTTCCACGGCCATCTTGCCAACAGGCAGGTCATCGGCTTCGGCTTGCGCTACGATTACGAACGCCGCCAGGTCGTCGAAGCGCCGCCCATACCGGACTTCCTGCTGCCGCTTCGCGCCAAGGTCGCCGCTTTTGCGTGCATCCCCGCAACAGAGTTCGCGCAAGTGCTGATCAACGAATATCGCCCGGGCGCGGGGATAGGCTGGCATCGGGACAAGCCGCATTTCGAGCTGGTCGCCGGCGTTTCCCTGCTGGCGTCCTGCAGCTTCCGGCTGCGCCGCAAGAACGGCGCGGCGTGGGACCGTGAAACGATCGAGGTCGAGCCCAGATCGCTCTACCTCATGGCAGGGCCGGCCAGGCACGAGTGGGAGCACAGCATTCCGCCAGTCGAACGCCATCGCTATTCGGTGACGTTGCGGACAATGCGGGCTCTTTAAGCAGCCGCGCCGGCGATTATCCGGGAACCATCGCCGGGCGCCTGGGTTGTGTCGTCAGGTTTTCCAGATGGAAAGGAAAGACGATGCGCATGTTGACGATGGTCCTGACGCTGTCGGCAATGGCATTGGCGCAACCCGCTTCCGCTCAACGCGTCGATCCGCAGCCGCCGCAAGCGACGCCCCCTGCCCAGGAACCCATCCCCGGCCAGCCGCAGCCCGGCCAGGACGATGCCGCCCAGAACGTCACCAACATCGTCGTGGTGGCGATGGAGGACCTGCCCTCGGAAGTGAAGGCGCAGGCCGAAGCCATAGTCACCAGGACGACCGCCAAGGAACTGGCCAAGCTGCAGAACTCGGTCGACGCCTCGCCCGAGGCGACGTCGGTTCTGCATGCGAACGGACTGAATTCCTCGCAGGTCGTTGCCGCCAACATCGACGGTGACGGCACGCTGACGCTGATCATCCAAACGACGGCTTGACCTTTGGGGGCATGACGCAGCCGAACGGCGGCCGACGGGCCGCGGTTCGCCTTCGATCCTCACTCTTGCGGAGGCTGTCATGACCGAAGCCGCGGTCCGCAACTTCATGCTCAACTTCGGGCCGCAGCACCCGTCGGCGCATGGCGTGCTCAGGCTGGTGCTGGAACTGGACGGCGAGATCGTCGACCGCGCCGATCCGCATATCGGCCTGCTCCATCGCGGCACCGAGAAGCTGATCGAATACAAGAACTATCTGCAGGCCCTGCCTTATTTCGATCGACTCGACTACGTCGCGCCGATGAACCAGGAGCATGCCTTCTGCCTTGCCGCCGAAAAGCTGCTCGAGCTGTCCGTTCCCCGGCGCGGCCAACTGATCCGCGTGCTGTTTTGCGAGATCGGGCGGCTCTTGTCGCATCTTCTCAACGTCACCACGCAGGCCATGGATATCGGCGCCCTGACGCCGCCGCTATGGGGTTTCGCCGAACGCGAGAAGCTGATGGTGTTTTATGAACGCGCCTCAGGCGCGCGTATGCACGCGAACTATTTCCGCGTCGGCGGCGTCCACCAGGACCTGCCGGAAAAGCTGCTCGACGACATCTGGGATTTCTGCGATCCGTTCCTGAAGGTCTGCGACAATCTCGAGGGCCTGCTCACCGACAATCGCATCTTCAAGCAGCGCAATGTCGACGTCGGCGTGATCTCGCTCGACGACGCCTGGGGCATGGGCTTCTCCGGCCCCATGGTGCGCGGCGCGGGCGCCGCCTGGGATCTGCGCAAGGCGCAGCCCTATGAATGCTATCCCGAAATGGATTTCGATATCCCCATAGGCAAGCACGGCGACTGTTACGATCGCTATCTGGTGCGCATGGAAGAGATGCGCCAGTCGGTGCGGATCATGCGGCAGTGCCTGGAAAAGCTGCGCTCATCCGATGGCCGGGGCCCGGTCGCGGTGCCCAACCAGAAGATCACGCCTCCGTCGCGCGCCACCATGAAGCGCTCGATGGAAGCGACCATCCATCATTTCAAGCTTTATACCGAAGGCCACCGCGTGCCGCCCGGAGAGGTCTATGCCGCTGTCGAGGCGCCGAAAGGCGAGTTCGGCGTCTATCTGGTCTCGGACGGCAGCAACGTTCCCTACCGCTGCAAGATACGCGCGCCATCCTTCGCCCATCTCCAGGCGATGGATTTCCTGTCGCGCGGGCACATGGTGGCCGATGTCGCGGCGATCATCGGCTCGCTCGACATCGTGTTCGGCGAGATCGATCGCTGACGCGGAGGAGAGCCCGGCGCCTCTCCTTCGTCTGCGTCAATCAGCGAGCCCGACGCGATCCCGCCGACGGACCCGCTCTAGCGCATGAACACCGCTCTCAGCCACGCAAGAATGCCGGCGCCCGGGGAGATCGCCGCCCGCACGCGCGAGGCCGCCCAGCGGGCCGGCATGTTGGCGCCGACATGGCAATGGCAGACGACTTCATGCAGCTGCCAGTCGCTCATTTCGAAGAAGCGCTTGGCTTCGCCGTAAGTGTCGTCCCGCAGGCCTTGCGCGCGGAAGATCGGATCCTCGAAAGCGATGGTGATCGCCGAGCCGTCGATACGCATTCTTTGGCGCACATCGGCTGAGGCGTATTCGGTGCCCGCCAGCGCCGTGAGGCGGCGGCCGGGATTTTGTTCAAGAAGCTGCGCCCAGCGCTCAAGACGCTGACCGCGATTGGCGATGAGAGCCGGTGCTTCGGTATGAACGTCGGCAACGGCGTTGATCTGATCAAGGGTTTGGTGCTTCACGGCCGTCTCCTGTGTCGGCAGATGGCCCCCGTCCACAACGGGATTTAAGGCGCCGACCGACGCCGGCAAGAGCCGAAATAGGCAGGTGGAATCATTTGATCATTGTCTGCCGCCGTCGCACGCCGCGATCGTGTTGGAACCATCCGCGGGCGTGGCCGTTCTGCCAGCTTGCGCCGCCGATCGCTCCAGACGAAGCGTCCGAATGCAGCGGTCACCTCCATCAGTTCAGGTCGGGCAGGACATCCCCGTTTTTGGGATTCGCAGCAGGCCTTGCCAAGGCATCGAACGGAAGGAAAACGCGATGGCCATTCTCCCCAATCCGGACCCATCTCCCACGCCCGTGCCCACGCCGCCGCCCATCCCGGAACCGAAACCGGTGCGCGAACCGGAGCCGGACCGGCTGCCCGACGAGGAGCCGATCCCCAATCCCGATGAGAATGACGCACCGCCCAGGCATTCCGCAACCAGGCGGCGCCGAATTTGAGCGACTCGCGGGAGGCGCCTGATGCGCCTCCCGCCTGATCATTCCCCGCGCATCGTCGCCTGGAAGGTCGGCAGGTGCTTCTTCTGCGCCTCGATCATGCGTTCGCGGTAGACGCCGTAGATGACGTCGGTGTCGTGCAGCGTCACGCCCGCAATGGTCGGCGAGGCGAAGACCGGCAGCTCGATGCCGCGCTTCGACAATTGCTCGGCCGTGCGGGCGAGCAACTCATGCGCCATGATCATCGCCAGCACCGTCGACGAGCCCGACACCGGGCGGCTCCAGCCTTCGATCGGCACCACCGCGTCCTCGATCGGCGAGCAGGTGTCGATGACGAGGTCGGCGGCGTCCGCCAGCCGCTTGCCGGAGGAATGCGTGGCTGGCTTGTCGAGATTGTTCTTGCTGGTGACCGCGACGACGAAGATGCTGCGCTTCTTGGCATAGAGCGCGGTGTCGATGCCGGAGGAATTGCGGCCGCTATGGCCGAAGATGATGATGGAATCGCCCGTGTTCAGCGGCTGATGGTCGAGGAACTTCTCGGCATATTTCTCGGTCCGCTCCAGCCACAAAAGCTCGCGCACGCCGCCTGCGCCGAGCACGTTGTGCCACATCACGCGCGGGTCGGTCAGCGGATTGAAGCCGACGAAGCTGCCATAGCGCGGAAACATCTCCTGCGCCGGCAGCACCGAATGGCCCGAGCCGTAGAGATGGACCAGCCCGCCATTTTGCAGCGTGTCGGCGAAGCGGCTCGCCGCCTGGCCGAAGGCTTCTTCATTGGCCTTCGATGCCTGTTCGAGGAGGGCGGCGAGACGGGGGATGTAGAGATCGGACACTTCGGTACTCCTGTTGATCGTGTCAGCTTCTGGTGTTTGGGAGACGGCCGGCGCGCAGCGTCGAGCGTATCTCGTAGCGGTCGCCGCGCATGACCGAGACGGTGAATTCGAACGGGCCGCGCTCGTCGATGGTGATGCGCTCGACGACGAAGGCGGGACTGCCCGCGGGCAGGTCGAGCAGCTCGGCGTCGGCGGCGCTGACCGCGCCGACGCGGTAGTTCTCGCGCGCCTCGGCCGGCACGATGCCGTACTGACGCTCCAGCGCCTCGTAGAGCGAGCCCTTGAGCAGGCCGGCATCGAGAAAGCCCGGCACGCGCGCGGCCGCCAGTTGCGCCGTCTGGATGCCGATCGGCTCGTTGTTGCCCAGCCTCAATCGCCGGATCCGCACGACAGGATCGCCCTCCTCGATCTCCAGCGCGCCGGCCGCCGCCGCATTCGCCGTCGTCAGGCTGCAGTCGAGCAGGCGCGAGCCGGCGACCACGCCGATATTGCCCATCTCCTGGGTGAAGGAGGTGAGCTCGCGCGTGCCGGCGACCAGCGTCGCCGAGCGCACGAAAGTGCCCCTCCCATGCTCGCGCCTGAGCAGTCCGCTTTCCTCAAGATTGCGCAGCGCGTGGCGAAGCGTGATGCGGCTGACGCCGAATAGCGCGCAGAGCCTGTCCTCGGCCGGGATCTGGTCGCCGGTCGCCCACTCGCCGCTCTTGACGATGGCGCGGATCGCCTCCTCGACCTGATACCAGAGCGGCTCCGGTCGCCTGCGGTCCGGCTGCTGAAAGCTCGCTTCGCTCATCGGATCTGCCTCCACCCGCTTCCCGCATGTCCGGCAAGCGCAGCACCGACCAGGCCGGCGCGGGAGCCGAACAATCCAGGCCTAAGTTCGATGCCGCGCAGATGCGGCGGCAATTGACGCCGTAGCGCCGCAAGCAATGGCGGCGCAATCACATCTAGCGCATCGGCCAGGCCGCCCGAGACCAGGATGACTCCTGGATCGAGCAACCCGACCGCGCCGGCCAGCGCCGTGCCGAGTTGGCGCGCCGGCACCTCGAGCAGGGTCTGCGCGGCAAGCTGGCCTGCTTTGGCGGCGGCGATCAGCTGGCGGCTGTCGGCCAGTCCGATCTGTGCGGCAAGGGCGTCCAGCGCACGGCCGGAGGCGACACGTTCCAGCCAGCCGCTGCGATCCTCGCCGTGGTCCCTGACGTCGGCGCTGGCCCAGCCGAAGGAACAGGCGCCGCCATGCGCGCCGGCGACGATGCCGCCATTGGCCAGCACCGCCGAGCCGATGCCGGTGCCGATCGCAAGCAGGATCGCATCGGAAACACCCTTGGCCGCGCCGTGCGCCGCTTCCGCGAGCAGCGCGATCTGCGCGTCATTGCCGACCGCCACGCGAAGGTCGGGAAACAGCGCCGCGACGTCGACGCCGTCGAGCCAAGGCAGATTCGGTATCCAGCGGCATGCGGAGCCCTCGACAAGTCCCGGCACGGCCAGCCCGAGCGCTTCGGCCTCGCCTGCGGCCGCAAGCGTGCGGACGCGCGTCACGAACGCGTCGAGGCTCGCCGGCGCCGACTCACGGACCTGGGGCACAAGTTCGCCGATATCGCCCGTATGGAACGCGGCGCGCAGATTGGTGCCGCCGAGATCGATGGCGAGAACCCGTGTCATGTATGGCGGCTCCGGTCAGCATTTTTTCAGATGTCATTATAACGACATGATGCCGCTCGCAAGAGCCGCAAAGACGTCGACGGCTACCTATTGATCGGCGATCGGCCAGGAAACCGCATCTCATCCTTTTGATTTATTACGTAATCTGACTGGATCGACATCATCGAGTTTTTCATCTGCAAGCATGATCCGCACGTCCATGTGCGAGGGGGCTTGCACCTTTGCTCAAACTTGTCATAACGTCATCTACTCTGGTCATGGCTTATGTGGAGGACGCCGATGTCGCTTGCCTGGATCTCGAAGCTTGGATTCGCCGCGGGGCTTATTGCGCTGCCCGCGACCGGCTGGGCGCAATCGGTCAACATCTCCTACCTGACGCATTGGTCGCCGGAGACGGTGGCGCTGCTCGAAGCGGCGGCCAAGGATTTTTCCAAGGAGCACCCGGATGTCGCCGTCACCGTGCGTGCGGTTCCCTTCGGCGATCTCTTGACCACGCTGCGCTCGCAGGGCGGCTCGTCCGATGGTCCGACGATCGGCGGTATCTACGATCTGTGGCTGCCGGAACTGGCAAAGGACAAGCTCGTCGCCCCCGCTCCCGATGCGGTGGCAGCCGAGGTGAAGAGCGCCTGGCCGGCGGGCGTCGTCAGCGCCGCCTCGGTCGGCGGGACGCTCTACGGCATTCCGAACGAGATCGACGTCTACGCGCTGAACTACAACAAGGAACTGTTCAAGGAAGCGGGCATCGCCGCTCCGCCCAAAACCTGGGCCGAACTCAAGGATGCCGCCGCGAAGCTGACCGACAAGGCCAAGGGCCAGCAGGGCTTCGGCATGATCAACTCATGGGCGGCGGGCGTGGTCCATCCTTTCGCCTCGCTGCTCGTCTCCAATGGTGGCAACCTGGTCAAGGACCGCAAGCCGGCGCTGGACAGTCCCCAGGCCGGCGAAACCTTCGCGCTCTATGAAGACTTGATAAAGTCCGGCGCGAGCAATCCGGCGATGGCAACGGCGGACGCCAACACCACGGGCCCGTTCCTCGACAATTTCGTCTCCGGCAAGACCGGCATGATCATCATGGCCAACTGGTGGGAAAGCGCGCTGAAGACCGGCATGGGCGACAAGTTCGCAAACATCGCCACCGCTCCCATCCCTGTCGGCCCGAGCGGCGACAAGCCGCATTCGATTTCCTATTCCTGGATGACCGTCGTCAACGCCAAGGCCGGCGAGGCCGAGCAGAAGGCGGCCTGGGAGTTCCTCGCCTGGCTGAACAGCCCGAAGTCGGGCAAGAACGGCGCCTCGGCCATGTCCGACATATTGATGTCGATGGGCATCCTGCCGTCACGCACCTCCGACATTGAGGCGCATAAGGACAAGCTCGGCTCCGAATTCCTGTCCGGCTACGTCTCGGTTCTTGCCGATGCGCGCCCCTTTCCTGTCGTGCTCGGTGGCCAGGAATTCTCGGAATCCCTGCAGCAGACGCTCGAGGCGTTGCAGTATGGCCAGGTCTCGGCCAAGGATGCGCAGGCGAATGCGCAGGCCGACGCCACGTCGATCCTGGAGCGCGCGGCGAAATAAGCTCGGGTCTTTGACCCGGAGCCATCGGAAGCAGGTGAATGGCCAAAGCTTTTCGTGCCTCGGCGGGCATCATGCTTGCGCCCGCCGTGACATTGATCGGCGTGTTCGTGCTGCTGCCGATGCTGCTGACCGTCTGGCTGTCCTGCCAGGACTGGTCGACGCAGACGCCCTTTTCCGAGGCGAGCTTCACCGGTCTCGGCAATTTCCAGGAAATCTTCGGCCCGACCTCGGTCGGCCGTGATTTCAAGACGGCGCTGCTCAACACTACGGTCTACACCGCGCTGTCCGTCGTTCTCATCCTGCCGCTGTCGGTCGTCTTCGGCCTGCTGGTCTACCAGCGCGAAATCGCCGGCGGCACGGCGCTGCGCACGGTGCTGTTTTCGACCTACATGGTGCCGATGATCGCGGTCGCGCTGGTCTGGTCGAAGCTTTATTCCCCGAGCGAGGGTCCGCTCAACCAGTTGCTTGGGCTGGTCGGCATCGGCCCGCAACCCTGGCTCTCCTCGCCGCGCTCGGCGCTGATCTCGATCGTGCTCCTCAATGTCTGGCAGCAGGTCGGCTATTTCACGGTGCTCGCCATCGCCGGACTGACGCAGATCCCCGGCAGCCTCTATGAGGCTGCGACGCTCGACGGCGCCAACGGACGCGAGCAGTTCCGATTCATAACCCTGCCCTTGCTTCGCCGCACGCTTCTGTTCAGCGCGGTCATTGCCATCATCAATGCGGTGCAGGTATTCGAGCCGGTGGCGCTGATCACGCAAGGCGGACCGGTCGGCTCGACCAACGTGCTCACCTACCACATCCGCCGCGTCGGCATCGAACGCGCGCAGGGCGGGCTGGGCTCGGCCATGGCGGTGATGCTGATGCTGTCGCTGATCGTCTGCGTCTCGGCGCTGTTTGCCTTTGCCAATCGCAAGGACAGCGAATGAGCGTGACTGCCCGATCACTGTCCCTTAGGCGCCCTTCGGGCCGCAAGGCGCTGCTTGCCACCGCAATGCTTCTGGTCGCGGTTGCCTCCGCCTTTCCCCTTGCTTGGATGGTGCTCTCCAGCCTGAAGACGCCGGCCGAGACCATGCACGTGCCGCCGGTCTGGATCCCGCGTACGCCGACGCTCGAGGCCTACGAAAAGGTCGCCGGCGTCATCAATGTCGGGCGCTCCATGTGGAATTCGCTTGTTATCGCCACAGTCACCACGGCGGGCATCCTCGTCACCAGCATGATGGCCGGCTACGCCTTCGCCAAATACTCCTTCCCCGGCCGCTCATTGCTCTTCTCTGTGCTGATCGCCACCATGTTCCTGCCGCCGATCGTGACGCTGATCCCGCTCTACCGCATGGTCGGCTCGCTGGGCTTGAGCGCCAGTCTGGCCGGTATCATCGTGCCCAACCTCGCCAACGCCTTCGGCATCTTCCTGATGCGCCAGTTCATCGCCGGCGTGCCGGACGAGTTGATCGATGCCGCGCGCATGGACGGCGCGTCCGAGCTCCTCATCCTGTTCAAGATCGTGGCGCCGAGCGTCGCGCCGGCGATCGCGGCGCTCGCGCTCTTCGCCTTCGTCTATCACTGGAACAGCTATTTGTGGCCGCTCACCGTGCTGCAGGGCAATGCCGACGCCTACCCGATCGTCATCAGCCTCAGCCGGCTGCTCAGCTACAACCGCGGCGCCGTCAACACCGGCCTGGTGATGGCCGGCGCCACGCTCGCCGTGCTGCCGCCGCTCATCCTCTTCGTCTTCCTGCAGCGCTTCTTCGTCGATTCGATCGTGGGATCGGCGATCAAGGGATAGCTTGCGAGAGTCGCTCAGCCAGCCTCATCGACATTCGGCAATTCAAGCGCGGAACGCAGTAAGCCGCGATCCCGGCGGTAGAGAGTAGAATATGTGATCGGCTCCAACAAATCGGTGTGAGGCCGGAAATCCGCGATGCGCTTGTTGAAGGGTATGGTCCCGCAGCCTGGAACCAGACAATCCCGATTTCCCTTCGGACAGCGGTTGAAGGAGCAAAGCCGGCCAAGGTAACGGTCAGTGCCGGGCTCGAACAGGAAGACGTCGAGCTGATGGTCAGCGACACTGATGCCAAGCCCGGCCTCGAACGCCTGCCGCAGCGCCGCGGCGCCCTTACGGCGCAACTCGCCAAGCCGGTGTTGCGAGTCGACCCAGACAGCGAGGTCGAGGTCGCTGCATTCATGCCAAACTTCGATACGCGCGCGGCGGAAGTCGCTGAACCTCGGAATCTCCTTCCAGAGTGGTTTTGCCACTGATCCTATGACAGCGATCGCCTCGATCTCGGGGAACGCCATCCAGGACTGCGTGACGACATCGGCAGCTTGGCGGAATTCGCGCTGGCGCCGCAGGAGGTAACGGTTCTGCTCTTCGATCTGCGCGCGCTTCATGGTTAACCGAGGCAGCTTCATCCAACTGCGTTTGCGGCCATCGGAGACTGAGTTCGGCAAAGCCGTCAAGAGTGCGACTGTCCTCACCCAAACCTCGCCGCCGTCCAAGCTCCTCCCGCCGCGTTCGACTCCACCGCGGCGGCGACAAACTTCACGCCGCGCGCGCCGTCGACGACATCGGGTACCTGCGCCGCGCGCGCGGCATCAACCGCACCGCCCGATCGATGCGCGCGAATAATCTCGGCGGCGTCGCGGTAGAAATTGGCGAAGGCCTCGATATAGCCTTCCGGATGCGCCGCCGGCATGCGCGAGACGCGCCGGGCTTCCGCCGTCGAGCCATTGCCCCCGCGCACCAGGGTGCGGGTTTCCTCGCCATAGGGCGAGAAGCGCAGTTCCTCCGGCCGCGATCCAAACCATTCGAGCCCGGCCTTCTCGCCATAGATGCGCACCGAAAGGTCGTTGTAGTGGCCGGGCGAGGTCTGGCTGGCGAGGATCGTGCCCCGCGCCCCGCCCGCCCAGCGCAGCAGCACATGCGCGTTGTCGTCGAGCCGCCGTCCCGGCACGGCGGTGAAGAGGTCAGCGGAAACCGCCTCGGCCTCGAAGCCGGAGACGAAGCTTGCCAGGTTAAAAGCATGTACGCCGATATCGGCGAGCACCGCCGACTGTCCGGCGCGCGCCGGATCGGTGCGCCATTCCGCCTGCTTCTGGCCCTCGGCGTCGATCGGCCTGGTCAGCCAGTCCTGGATTTAGGCGCCATGCACCGAAACGATCCGGCCGAGCTCGCCCGCCGCCACCATTTCGCGCGCCTGGCGGACCATGGCGTAGCCGGTATTGTTGAGCGTGATGACGAAGCGGCGCTGCTTCGCTTTTGTCAGCGCCACCAGCGCCTCCGCCTCGGCAAGCGTCGTCGACAGCGGCTTGTCGCAAATGACGTCGATGCCGGCCTCGAGGAACGCCGTGGCGATCGGCGCGTGCAGATGGTTGGGCGTGACGATAACGACCGCCTCGATGCCATCGGCCCGCGCCGCTTCGGCCTTCGCCATGGCGCGGTAGTCGGCATAGCTGCGCTCCGGCGCGATGCCGATCTCCGCGGCGGAGGCGGCTGCGTTCTCCGGATCGGAGGACAGCGCACCGGCGACCAGCGCGATCTGGTCGTCGAGCCGCATCGCCAGCCGGTGCACGGCGCCGATGAAGGCGTTGCGGCCGCCTCCGACCATGCCGACCCGCAGGCGTTGACGCGAGGTTCCGTCGGCAGTTGCATAGACCATGACTGCGATTCTCCCAAGGTTCGGCATGCCGGCCGGCGCGGATGTTTTCGAAATGATATTTCTATTTTTTGTTTTGTAAAACGATTGTGCCGCGTTAGCTTTTTAACCCTAGGGACCAGGCGATCGGGCGCTTCCGGAGGACAGGATCCGATGACGCATCCGACGGTTGGGTCACGATGAGGCATATTTCTATGAGCGGCCATCGCGGAGCGGCTGACGAACCGTTCACAGATAGTCTGGAGACGGCGGCAAGAAAACGGAGCCGTTCGCTGGCAGCACTTGGCTACACGAAACCGCAAACCTACGAGGAATTGCGGGCGGTGCTTGCGTCGGGGACTGTGCATTTCCCGAAACGTCTTCGCCAGGTGGCGATCTTTCTCTGGCAGCATCCGAGCGAGGTGGCGCTTGGCACGATCGCGCAGGTGGCGGACCAGGCCGGCGTGCAGCCTTCGACCCTGGTGCGCTTCGCCCAGATCTTCGGCTATTCGGGCTTTTCCGATTTCCAGCTCCTGTTCAAGGACCGCATGAAAGGCTCCTGGCCGGACACGCAAGGCGGCCAGGACAAGGCCGCGGAGCCGAACGCCAACCTGCATTTCCTCAATGGCATGGTCGGTGCCTGCCAGGCCTCGCTCGGCCGCATCGGCAACGATCTCGATATCGCCGCTTTCGAGACGATGGTCGATCATCTGGCGGCGGCGGAGCTGATCTATGTCATCGGCAGCAAGCGCGCCTTCCCCGTCACCACCTATCTGTCGCTGACGCTCTCGCAGCAGGGCGTGCGCAACGTGCTGGTCGACAATGTCGGCTCGACCGCGCTCGACCAGGTCGGCTGCATCACGCCGCGCGACGCGGTGCTGGCCGTCTCCTTCAGCCCCTACAACTCGATCACGCCCGACCTCGTCGCCGTGGCGCATGAGCGCAAGGCGCGCATTCTCACCATCACCGACAGCACCTTTTCGCCGTTGGCAAAACTCTCCGACACCTGGCTGGAAGTGGTCGAGCAGGACTTTGGCGGCTTTCGCTCGCTTGCCGCCTCGCTCGCGGTCGGCATGGCATTGGTCCACGGCGTCGTCGCGCAGCGGACAGGCTGACAAGAGCAATTCCAGGAAAAGTGTGAGCGGTTAAGTTCGGCGTCTTCGCCGTAACCTTCCGTCCGGAATTGCGAAAGGCAGGCAGATAGGCCGTTCACCGGTTGCATGAAAACGGTGAACCGCTTTAGCACGATTGACTAAAGAGAACCGTCGTTCCATATTCGAAAAAATGGAAACTTTGTTCCGGGAGGAGGAATGGAGGTTCGTCTCGACGGCAAGGTGGTGCTGGTCACCGGCGCGACGCAAGGCATCGGCCGGGCGATCGCTGAGACGCTTGCTCGCTCCGGCGCCGCCGGACTGCTGATCACCGGGCGGGACCAGAAGCGTGGCAATGCTGTCACCGCCGAACTCTCGGCCATGGGCACTCCCGCCGCCTTCGCTGCTGCCGATCTCGGCGATCCCGAGGCCCCGGCGCGGCTGGCGCAAGCCTGCATCGACCTCTTCGGCCGCATCGACGGCCTGGTCAACGCCGCCGGCCTGACCGACCGCGCTTCCTTCGTCGATGCCACGCTCGACGACTGGGAATCGCTGTTTGCCGTCAACGCCCGCGCGCCCTTCTTCCTGATGCAGGCGGCAATCGCCGATATGAAGAAACGCGGACAGGGCGGCTCGATCGTCAACATCCTGTCGATCAACGCGCATTGCGGCTCGCCGGAGCTTGCCGTTTATTCCGCCACCAAGGGCGCGCTGGCGACGCTGACCAAGAACGCCGCCAATGCGCACCGCTTCGACCGCATCCGCGTCAACGGCATCAATGTCGGCTGGACCGACACGCCGGCCGAACGAGTCATGCAGGCCGAGACGCTCGGCCACGGTCCGGGCTGGCTCGACGCGGCCAATGCGACGCAACCCTTCGGCCGGCTGTTGTCCGTGACCGACATCGCCAATCTTGCCGTCTTCCTGCTTTCCGACGCGGCCGGCCCGATGACCGGCGCGCTGATCGACCAGGAACAATGGGTGATCGGAGCCAACCGGTGAGCGTGTCGCCGCCCGAAAATCTCGGCCCTGCCCTGCTCGGCCGCCTACCGTCGGAGGTCCGCACGCCGGCTTACGATCGCGCCGCGCTGAAGCCGGGCATCGCCCATATCGGCGTCGGCGCCTTCCACCGTTGCCATCAGGCCGAATACACCGACGATCTTCTGGCGAAGGATTTCGACCGCTGGGGACTGGTCGGCATCAACATCCGCCCTCCCCTGCTGGCCGGCACGCTGGGGCGCCAGGACGGTCTCTACACGCGGCTCATCCGTCAGAACGACGAGGTCGAGGCGCGCGTCATCGGCAGCATCGTTCGCGTCGTCGACAGCCAGGACAGCGCGGCGCCGGCGCTGGATGTGCTCGCCTCGGCCGACATCGCGACGGTCACCATGACGGTGACCGAGAAAGGCTATTGCCACATCCCCTCGATCGGCGCGCTCGACCTCGCCCATCCCGATATCGTGCACGACCTCGCCAATCCCGAGACGCCGCGCAGCGTGCCCGGCATCCTGGCGCGCGCGCTGGAATTGCGCATGGCCACGCATGGCAGGCCGGTGACGCTGCTCTCCTGTGACAACATCCCGACCAACGGCGTCATCCTCGGCAACGTCGTACGCACATTCGCCGAGCGGCGCAGCAGGAAGCTGGCGGACTGGATCGAAGCCTATGTCGCCTTCCCCTCGGCCATGGTCGACCGCATCGCGCCGGCGACGACCGAGGTCGATATCGACGCCGTCGAGCAGCGCTTCGGCTATCGCGACGACGCCGTGGTGGTGGGCGAGCGCTTCCGCCAATGGGTGGTCGAGAACCGCTTCGCCGGCCGAGTGCCCCGCTGGGACATTGTCGGCGCGACCTTCGTCGACGACGTTACGCCATTCGAGCACCTCAAGATGCGCGTGCTAAACGGTGCCCAGACGACGCTCAGCTATCTCGGAGTTTTGGGCGGCTTCGAGCACACGTTCGAGACCATCGCCGACCCAGTTCTGGCCCGTTTCGTCCGGCGCATGCTGACCGAGGAAACATTGCCGACACTGACGCCCGTGCCCGGCATTCAGCCGGCGGCCTATGTCGAGCAGAGCCTGTCGCGCCTCACCAACACGGCGATCCGACATCGCAACCACCAGATCGCCACCGACGGCTCGCAGAAGATCGTGCAGCGCCTGCTCAACCCGATCCGCGACCGGCTGGCGAAGGGCGGGAGCATCGCGCTTCTCTCGGTGCCGGTTGCCGGCTGGATGGCTTATCTGATCAAGGCTTCTGCCCGCTTCGGCCGCGCCTGGCAGGTGTCCGATCCTTTTGCCGACAAGATCGCCGCCATCGCCGACCGCCTCGGTGCGGACAGCAAAGCGCTCGTCGATTCGATCCTCGCCATCGACGCTATCTTCGACCCGGCCTTGGCCGCCAACGCCAAATTCCGTGCCCATGTCGCCGCCGGGCTCGATGGTTTGCTTTCGGGCGATCCGATGGGCTTTGTCGGACAGGTCTGCGCTGGGCCAACCGATGCGCGGTTGAAGCAGCCGGCGCGATCTGCATAGTTAGCAACCGGGAGGGATCATGAAGCTTGGACTGCTGACAGCACCGTTTCCCGACACGCCGCTCGGCGAAGTCGCCGACTGGGCGTGCTCGGCCGGCTTCGAGGCGCTGGAAATCGCCTGCTGGCCGAAGACTTCCGGCGCCAGCCGCCGCTACGCCGGCACCAGCCATATCGACGTGGACGTCCCGGCCGCTGAGGCCAAGGACATCGCGGACGAGCTCGCCGGCAAGGGCCTGGCCATCTCAGGTCTCGGCTTCTATCCCAATCCGCTCCATCCCGACCAAGCGCATCGCGAAGCAGTGATCGACCATCTGAAGAAGGTGATCGTGCTTGCCAGCCGCATGGGCGTGCCGCTCGTCAACACCTTCTGCGGCGGCGACGCTTCGAAGACCATCGATGCCAACTGGGAGGATGCGCAAAAAGTCTGGCCGGCGATCGTCGCCCACGCCCGCGGGCACGGCGTAAAACTCGCCTTCGAGAACTGCCCGATGATCTTCAGCTATGACGAATGGCCGGGCGGGCACAACATCGCCTACTCGCCCTATGTCTGGCGCCGCATCCTCGAAGCCTGGGGCGGCGATGTCGGCATGAACTTCGATCCTTCGCATCTCGTCTGGCAGATGATCGACAAGGAGCGCTTCATCCGCGAGTTCGGCGCAAACATGCTGCATGTGCATGCCAAGGACCTGATGATTGATCATGATGGATTGTACGAGCGCGGAATCCTTTCGGCTGGCATAGGTTGGCAGGTGCCGCGCATGCCGGGGCTTGGGGACATCGACTGGAGCAGGATTTTTTCGGGCCTGTATCGGGCCGGCTATGACGGGCCGGTCATCATCGAGCACGAGGACCGGCGCTTCGAAGGGACGGACGAAAAGGTCAAGCGCGGCTTCCTGCTGGCCCGCGACGTGCTGCGCCCCTTCATCAAATGACGAAAAGCTTGGCTCCGACTGAATCAGAGCCTGGAACCGAACTGAAAAGATCAATGTGGAGGAGTACTGAAATGAAAAGACATCTGACCGTGGCCTCGCTCCTTGCCGGCGCCGCGCTGCTTGCCTCGGCGGGCGCCTCGGCCGCCGCCGGCAAGTACACGATCGGCATTTCCAACACCGTGCAGGGCAATGGCTGGCGCGAGGAAATGATCTGCGCCATGAAGGCGCAGGCGCTCGCATCCGGCGAGGTGGCGAAGCTCAACATCGCCCATCGCAACACCGATGCCGCCGGCCAGCTCGAGGACATCCGCAACCTGATCAGCGCCAAGGTCGACGCCATCGTCGTCAACCCGGCCGATCCGGCAGGCATCAAGGCCGGTCTCGAGGAAGCGACAAAGGCCGGCATCGTCGTCGTCGCCGTCGACCAGGCGGTGACCGAGCCGTCCGCCTACATCATCTCCAACAACCAGGAACAATATGCCTATCTCGGCGCCAAGTGGCTGTTCCAGCAGATGGGCGGCAAGGGTGAGGTGCTCTACATGCGCGGCGCCGCCGGCGCTTCGGCCGACTCGGATCGCGACAAAGGCTTCAAGAAGGCGCTCGCCGAATTCCCCGACGTGAAGGTCGCGCAGGAAGTCTTCACCGGCTGGCAGCAGGATCAGGCCAAGCAGCAGATCCTGTCCTTTCTCGCCACCGGCACCCCGATCAACGGCATCTGGACCTCGGGCATCGACAACGTCATCGTCGACGCCCTGGTCGAGCAGCAGGCGCCGATGGTGCCTGTGGTCGGCGCCGACAATGCCGGCTTCGTCGGCCAGTTGAGCTCGGTCAAGGGCCTGGTGGGCGCGGCCGTCACCAATCCCGGTTCGATCGGCGGCGCCGGCGTGACGCTGGCGCTGCAGATCCTCGACGGCAAGAAGCCGGCGCAGCAGACCGTCCTGGTCGAGCCGCAGCTTTGGGAAAACGCCACCGACGAAGGCAAGGCCAAGCTGAAGAGCGTCGTCGACCCCTCGCTCAGCCCCGAATGGCCTGTCTCGATCTCGATCCCGGATTGGACGACCTACACCAAGGATCAGATCATCGCCTGCAAGGGCCCAGGCGAATAAGCGACGAGACGCCTTTCTGCCTTCTCCCCCTTGTGGGAGAAGGTGGATCGGCGCGCAGCGCCGAGACGGATGAGGGGTATTCCAGGGAACGCCAACGTCTCACTCCGCTGGAGCACCCCTCATCCGTCGCCTTCGGCGACACCTTCTCCCACAAGGGGAGAAGGAGGAGGTCAGCCGCGGCCTGCATCGGTTTTTGGAACGAGAACCACACGATTTGACAACAAACCCGTTGCCGCGAAGCCCTCTCCTCGACGCCTCCGGCGTAGCGAAGAACTATGGTGCGGTTGCCGCGCTGCGCAACGCCTCGCTGTCCGTGTTGCCGGGCGAGGTGCATGCGCTGATGGGCGCCAACGGCGCCGGCAAGTCTACGCTGGTGAAGATCCTGACGGGGGCGATCAAGGCAGACGCCGGCCGCATCCTGATCCGCGGCCAGCAGCTCGATGTCCGCTCGCCCGCCGCCGCCCGCCGCGCCGGCCTGCTGCCGGTCTACCAGGAACCCTCGCTGATCCCCGACCTCGATGTCCTATCCAATCTGCGGCTCACCGGCACGCCGGTCGAGCCGTTCCGCGCCTGGGTGCGCGAGCTCGGCATTCCCGACCTCGATATCCGCGAGACGGCGCGTCATATCCCCTTGGCCATCCTGCGCGTGCTCGACTTGGCGCGCGCGCTCGCCGTCGAGCCCGACGTGCTTCTTCTCGACGAGATGACCGCCGCACTACCGGCGAACCTCGCTGAGAAAGTGCTTGAAGTCGTGCGCCGCCAGGGCGACGCCGGCCGCTCCGTCATCTTCATCTCGCACCGTTTCGTCGAGATCTCCGCGCTCTGCGACCGCGCCACCGTGCTGCGCGACGGCGCAACTGTCGGCGTCGTCGACATCGAGCCGGGCATCGAGGAAAGAATAGTCGAGATGATGCTCGGCACCCGCATCGAGAAGACGCGCGTCGCCGCGCGCGCGGCGAATGAAGGGGCGGTTGCCGGCGACGGTCGTCCGCGATTGTCGGTCCGCAACCTGCAGCTAGGCACCAAGCTCAACGACGTCTCCTTCGATCTCGCCAATGGCGAGGTCGCCGGCGTCTTTGCACTCGAAGGTCAAGGCCAGGACGAGCTCTTCGCCGCGCTTGCCGGCTCGATCCGTCCGACCGGCGGCAGCATCGACGTCGACGGCGCGCCGGTCAAATTCTCGCATCCGAGCGACGCCATCCAGGCCGGCATCGCCTATGTGCCGGGCGACCGCGCCGAGGCCTTGGCCATGCAGCGTTCGGTGCGCGAGAACATCGCGCTGCCCTTCAGCGCGGCGCCGCGCAAATGGGGCCCGATCCGCATGCGCCGCGAGCAGGTGGTGGTTTCCGGCGCCATCGGCAGGTTGCAGATCGACACCCGCGCCCAGGGCGAAGTGCAGCGCCTGTCCGGCGGCAACCAGCAGAAGGTGACCATCGCCCGCTGGATCGCCGCCAACGCCCGCACTATCCTTTGCTTCGACCCGACGCGCGGCATCGATGTCGGCACCAAGCAGGAGATCTACAAGCTGCTGCGCGAGCTTGCCGGCCAGGGCAAGTCGGTGCTGTTCTACACATCCGAGATGGAAGAGGTGCAGCGTGTCTGCGACCGCGTGATCGTCATCTTCGGCGGCCGCGTCGTCGACACTTTCCCGGTCGAAGACGCCGACGAAGCGGCATTGATGCGGGCCGCCTACGGCCTGCCGCGCGGCGCCAGGGCGGATGTCGGCATCCTTGCCGAGGTCAAACCTGGTTCCAGCGCCGAGGCCGCGTCATGAGCCGCTTCTTGCGAAACCAGGGCTGGGTGGCAGGCCTGTTCGCCCTGCTGATCTTTGTCTTCGTCGTCACCAAGCTGATCCAGCCGGGCTATGGCAGCGGCGACTTCGGTTCGCTGGCGCGGGCGGTTCTGCCCTACGCCTTTGCCGTCGCGGCCCAGACCGTCGTCGTCATCGCCGGCGGCATCGATCTGTCGGTCGCCGCCATGATGGCGCTGACCAGCGTGACCGCTGCCTCGATGATGAACGGCGCCGGCGAGGAATATGCATTGTTCGTCGTGCCCTTCGTGCTGGCCATGGGGCTGGTGCTCGGCGCGCTGAACGGCGTCCTCATCGTCATCACGCGGGTGCCCGACATTGTCGTCACCTTGGCCATGCTGTTCGTGCTGCAGGGCGCGGCGCTGCTGGTGCTTGGTGCGCCCGGCGGCGCCGCCGCCGAGTGGCTGAAGGCCAGCGTCATCGGCACCGCGCCCATCCCCGGCCTGCCGGACTGGGCCGACGCCTGGGTGCCGAAAGCCCTGGTGCTGCTCGTCGTCTGCCTCTGCATCGTGTGGATTCCGCTCAGGCGCTCGCGGCTTGGCCTCTCCATCTATGCCATCGGCAGCGACGAACTCGCCGCCTTTCGCAGCGGCGTGCCGGTGGCGCGCACCAGGATCGTCGCCTATGCGCTCTCCGGCCTGTTCGCCGCGATGGGCGGATTGTCTCTCACCATCAGCACCGGCATTGGCGCGCCCATTCCCGGGCCTTATCTGCTCGCCAGCGTCGCCGCCGTCGTGCTGGGCGGCGTCGCGCTCGGCGGCGGCAAGGGCGGCCTGCTCGGGCCGATCATCGCCGTCTTCGTGCTGCGGCTGGTGCGCACCGATCTGACGCTTCTGGCCATCGATCCGAACGTTACCGCCATCATCGAAGGCGCGATCATGGTCGCGGTCGTGATGTTCGGCGCCTTCATCACCATCCGCGGCCGTCCGGTGGGAGCAACGCCATGACTGACATCGCGACCATGCCCCAGCCGGTCTCGTTCGGCCGCCGCTTGAAGCGCTTCATGGCGGACCGGCCGCTCATCCCGCTGATCATCCTTTTGATCATCCTCGTGGCGATCCTGCAGGTCCTGCGTCCGGGCATCGTCAACGAGCGCTGGATCGCCAACACGGCGAAGTTCGCCATCCCGCTGGCGATCCTCGCCGGCTGCCAGACCATGACGATGCTGACCGGCGGCATCGACCTTTCGGTCGGCACCGTGGCGACGATGAGCGCCTTCATCATGGCGACGCAAATCGTCAACCAGGATCCCGCGGTGGCTTTCCTGCTGGCCATGCTGCCTGCCGTGCTGATCGGCCTCGTCAACGGCATCGGCGTCGGCGTGTTTCGGGTGCATCCGCTGATCATGACGCTGGGCACCAGCCTGATAGGCACCGGCTTCCTGCAGGTCTACCAGCGCACCGTGATCGCGTCCGGCGCCAGGATTCCCGATTTCCTCAACTGGCTGGGCACCGGCCTCACCTACGGCTTTCCCAACGCGCTCTTCCTGTTCGTGCCGGTGGCGGTGCTGATCGTCTTCATGCTGAACCGCACCGGCTTCGGCCGCCTGCTCTATGCCGTCGGCGACAATGAACGCGCCGCGCGCCTGTCAGGCGTCCGCTACTGGCAGGTGATCACGGCGCTCTATGTCCTCTCCAGCCTGCTCGCCGGCATCACCGGCCTGCTCTATATAGGCCTGATCAAGGCGCCATCGCTGTCGCTCGCCGAGCCGCTGGTGCTGCCTTCGGTGGCGGCGGCCGTCATCGGCGGCACCTCGATCTTCGGCGGTCGCGGCGGCTACACGGGCACCATCGTCGGCGCGCTGATCCTGACGGTGCTGACGACGCTGCTCACCATCCTGCAGATACCCGAAGGCGGCCGCCGCATACTCTTCGGCTTCATCGTGCTGTTCGTGACGGCGGCATATTTGAGGATCATCGAGGACCGGTAGTATTTGAGCTAAGGCATGTCGCGCAAAAGTGCGCAGCGGTTTTGCTGCAACGACATGCATAAAATAAGGATTTAAAGTGCGTCGCCCGAATCCGTTTTCGGGCGACGCACTTTAAGGCGGCTCATCCCTGTCGCATCGGAGAGGCACCCCTGATGGCCGAGCGTTCGCGTGCTGCTGCAAACAGTCCCGCCGACGATGACCCTCGTCTTGCGTTCATCTACCAGGAGGCGGTGAGAGGTCTCACCCATCAGCAGACCGTGGTGGAGAACATGAGCACCCGCGCCGGGAGCCTGATCTTCGCCACAGCATTCGCGAATTCGCTGCTCGGCGGCGCGGCCCTTTCCGATGGGCTCGGGCTTTGGGAATGGATTGCGGTGTTCCTGCTGTTCAGCATCGGCGGGCTCATCGTCTTTATGCTTTGGCCCTATCACCAATACTCATTCCGCTTCGATCCGGAAGAACTGCTGCATCAATATGTCGATGGCGACGGGCCGGCATCGATGTCGGCGATGCACCGCGCCCTTGCTCTTCGCATCAAGGCGGACATGGCCGCCAACTGGCGAATCATCCAGCGCCTGCGCGTGGCTCTGCAGATCGCGCTGCTCTTTCTGCTGCTCGACATTCTGGCCTGGCTCTTGGCGATCGCGAGCGTCTGAGCCAAAACCGCGCTGTAGCCTTATGCGGGACCAGTGCAGAAAGACCCGGAGTAGAACGTTTCGATGCCGGCGACGGCGACACGCATGGGTTACTCGGCAGCCTGCACACGGCGGGCGTCGATGATCGCCCTGATCTCCGAGCGGCATGAGCCGCAATTGGTGCCCGCGCGCAGCGTCGAGCCGATCGCTTCGAGGCTGTCGCATCCCGAGGCGACCGCCGAAGCGAGCTGGTTGGCGCCGACATGGAAGCAGGCGCACACGACGCGCCCGATCGCAGGCATGGGCACCGGCGAGCGACCGGACAGAAGCGCGTGCCTGTCTGTAGCCGAGAGCGGCTGGCGCGTGGCGAGCAACGACACCAGCCAGTCGCGCATGGGCAACTGGTCCGGAGCGGCGACCAGCAGGGCTTCGGCCATGGCGCCGCCTTCGTCGATGGCGGCGGCGCGATAGGCGAGCCCGCGACGGTCGGTGTATTCCAGGAGCTGATCCCGTCGCTGCGCGCCGAGCAGCTTGCGCGCCAGGAGAATGCCCTGGTCCGGCGGCTCGGTTCCGGTGAGCTCGTAAACCCATCCGCCCTCGACGGCATGCCGGCTCCAATGGACGAAACCGGTCGGCCTGAGATCGCGCCGCGTGATGAGCACACCCGCCCAGCCAGCCTCTTCCCGCGCGATCCTGGCGGGGACATGCTTGAGCTCCGGCTGGCCGGAATGCGGATCGGTGACCGGTGAGGACAAGAGGCCGGCTGCTGCCCTGGCCGCGAACTGGCCGCTCCAATGCATGGGCATGAAGGCTTGGCCGCGCCGCTGTGCGTCGGCCACGCGCACCCTGGCGCGGACAAAGCCGAAGCGGGTTGAAAGATGAGCGAGATCGCCATCCTTGAGCTGATGCGCGGCCGCGTCCGCCGGATTAAGATCGACCGCGGGCTCCGGCGCATTCGCCATCAAACGCGGCACGTTTCCGGTGCGCGTCATGGTGTGCCACTGGTCGCGCAGCCGGCCGGTGTTCAGGGCAAGCGGATAGTCCGCGTCGACCGTGAAGGCCGTCGCCTCCTGCCGCACCGGCACGAAACGCGCGCGGCCGTCTTGTGTCGGGAAACGGCCGTCGGCGAACAATCTCATCTGGTGGCCGCCTCGCTCCGACGCGGGCCAATGGCGCGGCACGAAGGCGGAATAATCTTCATCGCTGAGATCAGCCACGCCGCCAAGGTCGAACAGACGCTTGCCGTCGTTCTCAAAGGCGGAGAGTGCTGCATGCTCGCGGAAGATCGCGGCCGGCGTCCGGTAGGCGAAGGCCTCGCCAAAGCCCATGCGCGCGGCGACCTCGCAGATGATACGCCAGTCGGCTTTCGCCTCGCCGGGCGGCGGCAGGAACGGCCGCTGGCGCGAGAGGCGCCGTTCCGAATTGGTGACCGTACCGTCCTTCTCACCCCAGGCGGCGGCCGGCAGCAGCACGTCGGCATAGCGCGTGGTGTCGGTGCGGGTCACATCCGAGACGGCGACGAAATCGCATTTGGACAACGCAGCGCGCACACGCGAAGCGTCGGGCATCGAGACTGCGGGATTGGTGCCCATGACCCACAAGGCCTTGACGCGGCCGTCCGCGACCGCCTGGAACATGTCCACGGCTTTCAAGCCGCCGCGCCGCGCGGCGTTTGGCGCATTCCAGAAGCGGGAAACCCGGTCGATATTGGCCTCGTCCCCGAAATCCATGTGCGCGGCGAGCTGGTTGGCCAGCCCTCCGACCTCGCGCCCACCCATGGCGTTCGGCTGCCCGGTGACCGAGAACGGCCCCATGCCGGGCCTGCCGATGCGGCCGGTGGCGAGATGGCAGTTGATTATGGCGTTGACCTTGTCGGTCCCGTGCGCCGACTGGTTGACGCCTTGGCTGTAGACGGTCACCGCTCGCTCGGTCTCGACGAAGAGATCATAGAAGGCCTGGACGTCGGCTGCCGCCAGCCCGCAGCCCTTTGCCACGCGCGCGACCGACGGCGCATCGGCACCGGCCAAGGAAGCTGCGGCATCAAAGCCCGAGGTACTCTCGCGGATGAAATCGGCATCGATCTTTCCGGCCTGCATGAGATGCGCAAGCAGCCCGTTGAACAGCAGCACATCCGTGCCCGGATCGAGCGCCAGATGCAGGTCGCATTCGTCGGCGGTTGCGGTGCGGCGCGGGTCGATGACGACGATCCTGGTTCCGCGTTCCTTTCGCGCCGCGAGCATGCGCAGATAGAGCACCGGATGGCACCATGCGGTGTTGGAGCCGGTGAGCACGATGAGGTCGGCGCACTCGAAATCCTCATAGACACCGGGAACGAGGTCCTCGCCGAAAGCGCGGCGATGACCGGCGACGGACGACGCCATGCAGAGCCGTGAATTGGTGTCGATATTGGCCGAGCCGATGAAGCCCTTCATCAGCTTGTTGGCGACGTAATAGTCCTCGGTGAGCAACTGGCCGGAGACATAGAAGGCGACAGAGTCCGGGCCGTGCTCGGCTACAGCCTGCGAGAATTTCGCGGCCACAAGGTCGAGCGCTTCGTCCCAGCTCGCCGGCCTGCCGCCGATTTCCGGTTGCAGCAAGCGGCCTTCGAGGCCGAGCGTCTCGCCGAGAGCCGAACCCTTCGAGCAGAGCTTGCCGAAATTGGCCGGATGATCGGGGTCGCCGCGGACGGTCGTCGTGCCGTCCGCGG
>NZ_JAIUHU010000030.1:0-29478 GCF_020165275.1 Mesorhizobium sp. Ca11
ACTGCCTACTGCCTACTGCCTACTGCCTACTGCCTACTGCCTACTGCCTACTGCCTACTGCCTACTGCCTACTGCCTGAGGGGGACTTCATGCATTCAATCGACCGGACTTCAATCGGCGGCATCGACGTCGCCCGCATCGCCGAATTGCGCGAGACGGAGGCGGCCGCCTTCCGCAAGGCGCGGCCGAAATCCGAGGCGAAGCTCGGCAACGGCATTGCCGGTTTCCTCGGCGGGGTGCCGATGCATTGGATGAGCGACTGGCCGACGCCGTTCCCGATCCTGGTCGACGGCGCCAAGGGCGCTACCATCACCGACATCGACGGCAATAGGCTCGACGATTTCTGCCTCGGCGACACCGGCTCGATGCTCGGCCATTCGCCGCCGGCGGTCGCCCGCGCCATCCGCCGGCAGGCCGCTCGGGGTCTGACTTATATGCTGCCAAGCGAGGATGCGCTGGCGATCGGCCCACTGCTTCAGCAGCGCTTCGGCCTGCCCTACTGGCAGATCGCCACCACCGCCACCGACGCCAACCGCTTTGCGCTGCGCGTCGCCCGCGCGGTGACCGGGCGCGAGAAGATCCTGGTCTTCAACGGCTGCTATCATGGCTCGGTCGACGAGACGATGGTGCGGCTGATCGACGGCAAACCGGTCAACCGGCCTGGGCTGGCCGGCGAGTTTCGCGACCTGACGCGAGCCACGAAGATTGTCGAATTCAACGATGTTGCAGCCTTGGAAGCAGCACTTGCCGACCGTGACGTCGCCTGCGTCATCACCGAGCCGGTGCTGACCAATTCCTGCATGGTGCTGCCGCAACCCGGCTTCCACGACGCGCTGCGGCGCCTGACCCGCGCGGCCGGCACGCTGCTGCTGATCGACGAGACGCACACGATTTCGACCGGCCCGGGCGGCTATACGCGCAAGCACGGGCTGGAGCCGGACCTGTTCGTGCTCGGCAAGCCGGTGGCCGGCGGCGTGCCGGCGAGCATCTGGGGCATGAGCGAGGAGGTCGCCACGCGCTATGGCGCCTACAACCAGACCAAGGAGCCCGGCTATTCCGGCATGGGCACGACGCTGTCGGCGAACCCGCTGCAATTCGCGGCGATGCGCGCCACGCTGGAAGAGGTGATGACGGAGGCAGCCTACGCCCATATGGACCGGCTGGCGCGCCGCCTCGATGCGGGGCTCTCCGCCGTCATTCAGCGAAGCAAGCTGCCCTGGCATGTCGCGCGGGTCGGCGCCCGCGTCGAGTTCATCTGTGCGCCCGGACCGCTGCAAAACGGCGGCGAGGCCGAGAAGGCGCATGCGCCGGAACTCGAAGCCGCCATCCATGTCGCGCTGGTCAATCGCGGCGTGCTGATCGCGCCGTTCCACAACATGATGCTGATCTCACCGGCAACGACTTCGGCGCAAGTGAGCCGACTGATCGCCGCCTTCGCCGCGGTTGCGGGCAAGCTTGCGGCGTGAGAAAAGCGGCGATGGACAATCTGAACGCCGCTACCACCTCTCCTTCCGGCTCGACTCCCGCCGAGGCGAAGGCGTTTCTCGACGCGCATCCCGAGATCGAGGCGTTCGACATCGTGCTCACCGACGCCAACGGCATCGGCCGCGGCAAGATCGTGCGCCGGCACGAGCTGATGGGCATTTTCGAGAACGGCCGGCATCTGCCGATCTCGATCCTCGGCCTCGACATCACCGGCGAGGATGTGCACGAAACCGGACTGGTGTGGGATACCGGCGACGGCGATCTCAGGGCATGGCCGATCCCCGGCACGCTGGTCCCGCTCTTCGGCACCAACCCGCCGCGCGGCCAGGTGCTGATGTCGATGCACCACCTCGACGGCCAGCCGATGACCTCTGACCCGCGGCTGGTGCTGGCAAGGCAGGTGGAATTGCTGGCGGCGCGCGGACTGCATCCGGCGGGCGCCTTCGAGCTTGAGTTTTTCCTGCTGTCCAATGAGCGCGACGCGGATGGCAAGGTTCAGCCTGCCCGCGCGGTGCTCGACGGCCGCCGCTCGGCCAAGACCGAAGTCTATTCGGTCGACCATCTGCATGGCATGGAGCCACTATTTTCCGACATCTACGCAGCCGCGAGGGCGCAAGGCATTCCAGCCGAGACGGTGATTTCCGAATACGCGCCCGGCCAGTACGAACTGACGCTCAACTACCGCAAGGACGTGATGAGGGCGGCCGACGATCTCGTCATGCTGAAGCGGCTGGTGCGGGCGCAGGCGCGGCGGCACGGCGTCACCGCCTGCTTCATGGCCAAACCCATCGAGGCCTATGCCGGATCGGGCATGCATTTCCATGTCTCGCTGCAGGACGATGGCGGCCGCAACGTCTTCACCGAGGCAGCCGGCGAGAAATGGTCGCTAAGCCTGCTCAACGCGCTTGGCGGCCTCATCCACACCATGGCGGAATCCATGCTGGTGTTTGCGCCGCACGCCAATTCATGGCGCCGCTTCGTCTCGCAATCCTATGCCCCCGTGGCGCCCAGTTGGGGCGTCAACAACCGCTCGGTGGCGCTGCGCGTGCCGGCGGGCGACGCCAGGAACCGCCGCATCGAGCACCGGCCGTCGGGCGTCGACGCGAATCCGTACCTTGTCGCCGCAACGGTGCTGGCCGGCATCGTCAAGGGCCTGGACGAGGGTCTTGACCCTGGCCTCGAGACGACCGGGAACGGCTATGAGCAGGCAACGGAAAAGTCGAGCATGCCGGCCGACTGGCGCGCCGCAATCGAGGCGGCCAGAGGCTCCGATTTCCTGAAGTCGGCGCTCGGCCCCGACCTGCACCGAACCTTCGTGGCGATCAAGCAGGCGGAATATCTGCGCGTTGCACGCACCGTCAGCGAGTTGGACTATCATCTCTATTTGCATGAGGTTTGAGCACAGGGCCTGACAGGCCCGGCGATCACGTTTTGCCGACGGCAGGAGATGCCGAAGAAATATTGGCGGAACCTTCCCGCGGCCTCGCTCATTCCAGATTTGACAGCAGGAGCAGACAGAGCCGCGTCAGAGATGATCGACCGGATGCCAACCACCCCAGTACCGCGCCATGCCAAGGTGAAGGCCAAGCATTGGCCGACGCCCGAGCCGGCCGATGTGGTGGCGCCTGAAGCCGAAGATATTGCGGAGTTGCGCGAAGAGGCGAAGGGCTGCCGACGCTGCCCGCTTTGGCATGACGCAACGCAGACCGTGTTCGGCGAAGGACCGGAAAGTGCGGACGTGGTCTTCGTCGGCGAACAGCCAGGCGATCAGGAGGATCTGGCCGGCAAACCATTTGTCGGCCCGGCCGGCAGAATATTCGACAGCATCCTGGACGACGCCGAAATCGACCGCCGCAAGGTCTATGTGACCAATGCGGTCAAACACTTCAAATTCGAGCCGCGCGGCAAGCGGCGCATCCATTCGAAGCCCAATGCCGGCGAAATCCAGGCCTGCCGCTGGTGGTTGGACAAGGAGCTCGACCTCGTCAAGCCGAACCTCGTGGTGGCGCTCGGCGCGACGGCGGCGCAGTCGCTGCTCGGCAAGGCCGTGCCGATCACCAAGATGCGCGGCGATGTGATCGAGCGCGAGGATGGCTTGCGCGTGTTTGTGACCATCCACCCCTCCTTCATCCTGCGCATCCGCGATCATGAGGACAAGGAGGCGGAGCGGGACCGGTTTTTGCAGGATATGCGGAAGGTGAAGGGGCTGATGGGGGCGTGATCAATTTAGGTCGCCCGAACAAACCTCGCGTAGACGCACGTATCCTGCGACTTAGGAGATTGGCCGAAACGCTCGTCGCTTCGTCATCCACGGGCGGAGCAAGGAGCGAAGCGACGCGCGCAGACCCGAGGATCCATTCCGTGACATACGAGCGCCGCAACGGTGCGCTGCATCCTACGGCTCAGGTCACGGAATGGATTCCAGGGTCTTCGCGACGGAGCTTCGCTCCTGCTTCGCCCTGGAATGACGACGTCAGCGCTTATCGCGCTACCTAACCAGAATCGCCCTCAGATCATTCACATTCGTGCCGGTCGGCCCGGGGACGAACAAATCTCCGACCGCATTGAACGCCGTCCAGGCATTGTTGCCGGCGAGCATCGCCTTGGCGTCGACGCCTGCCGCGCGCATGCGCGCCACGGTCGAGCCGTTGGCGAAGGCGCCGGCATTGTTCTCCGAGCCGTCGATGCCGTCGGTGTCGGCGGCCAAGGCATCGATGCCGTTCACGCCGTCGATGCCGATGGCAAAGGCGAGCAGGAATTCGGAATTGCGGCCGCCCTTGCCCTTTGCCCGCAACGTCACGGTCGTCTCGCCGCCAGACAGGATCAGCACCGGCTTGGCGAAGGGGCGATTGCGCGTCGCCACCTCGCGCGCGATCGCGGCATGGACGCCGCCGACCTCACGCGCCTCGCCTTCGATCGCGTCCGAAAGGATGACGGCGTCGATGCCTTGCCGCTTCGCTTCGGCGGCTGCGGCTTCCAGAGAGACGCCGGCCGAGGCGGTCAGGTGCACTTCATTGCCGCCGAAGCGCGGATCGTCGGGGCGCGGCGCATCGGCGGCCGGAGACTGGATATGGGCCATGACGGAGCCCGGCAGCTTCATGCCATAGGCGGCGATCGAGGCCAGCGCATCCGCGCGGCTGCCGGTGTCGGGAACGGTCGGTCCCGATGCGACCAGCGCCGGATTGTCGCCCGGGATATCGGACACGACCAGGGATACGACCCGGGCCGGATGAGCGGCGGCGGCCAGGCGTCCGCCTTTGATGGTCGAGACATGCTTGCGGATGGTGTTCATCGCCGCGATCGGCGCGCCGGAGGCAAGCAGCGCTTCATTGACGGCGATCTCATCGGCAAGCGTCAGCCCGGGGGCCGGCGACGGCAGCAATGCCGAACCGCCGCCGGAAATCAGCGCCACCACAAGGTCGTCAGCGGTCAGGCCCCGCACCTTCTCCAGCAAGCGGCGCGACGCCTCGAGGCCAGCGGCATCCGGCACCGGGTGCGCCGCCTCGATGATCTCGATGCGCTCGCATCTGGCGCCATAGCCGTAGCGGGTGACAACCAAGCCGTCGATCGGTCCGTCCCAGACCTTCTCGAAGGCGGCCGCCATCTGCGCCGAGCCCTTGCCAGCGCCTATGACGATGGTGCGGCCTTTCGGCTTCGCCGGCAAATGATTGCGGATCGTCTTTTCCGGATCGGCGGCGGCGACGGCGGCGTCGAAGATCGAGGTGAGAAAGCTTTTCGGGTCGGTCATTTTTCTTCCGGCGGCAGCGCGAGCGCGCTCGCATCGATGCCAAGATGCGCGCAAAGCGCGTCGACCACAACGCCATGATCCTCGCGTTCGGGCAGGCCCGAGACGGCGATGACGCCGATGACGCCGGCGCCTTTCACCGTGAGCGGAAAGCCGCCGCCGGCGAGCACATAATCGGCAATGTCGAGCGCTTCGCCGACCTTGAAAGTGCGGTCCGGGCGCTGCTGCTCAAGCACCAGGCGATAGGTACTTCTGAGATAGCGCTTCACGACATTGATCTTGCGCCGCGCCCAATCGGGATTTGACGCGTTGGAACCCGGCATGGCCGCATAGAAGAGCGGCCGATCGAAAGTCCTGATGTCGACGATGATCGGAAGATCTTCCTTCAGCGCCCGGTCCCTGATGGCGGAGCCGATCTTGAAGGCGACAGCCTCATCGAAGGCCGGAAAGACCAGCGTGGCTTCCTGTTTCTTGATCAGAGCGATGTCGTCGGCGATGGCCATGTCTCTTTCTCCGAAATCCCACCGTCGTTTGTACGACAAGCTCTGTCTGGTCAAGCATCCGTCGCGGACGCGCCAGGGTCGACCCCCACTCCGTCGAGCTTCGCTCGACACCTCTCCCCCGATCGACGGGGGAGAGGAAAGGCGCGAAGCGATTCAAGCTGGCGCCTTTCCAGTTGGCCCCTTTCCTCTCCCTCCGGAGGGGGGAGAGGTGGCGCCGCGAAGCGGCGACGGAGTGGGGGAACCACTTGGCAACCAGGCGCAGCCATCATCTTGCCCTACTCGAAGATCTACCCCATTGTCGGGACTTATCCCGCCACAATCGCGCTCTTCGCCGGCCGGCCTGCCACATAGACCTCGCGCACGGCACGATCGTCGCCCAGCGTCTGCAGCAGGAAGAGCTCTTCCGCCAGCGTCTCCACGGTCTCCATCCTGAGCCGCATGCCCGGCGTCGCATGGGCGTCGAGCACGACGATGTCGGCGTCCGTGCCTTCTTCCAGCGTGCCGACCTTGTCGGCCACGGACAGCGCCTCGGCATTGCCGCGCGTCAGCTGCCAGAAGGACTGGAAGGGGTTCAGCTTCTCGCCGTTCAGCGCGATCACCTTGTAGCCCTCATCCATGGTGCGCAGCATCGAATAGTTGGTGCCGCCGCCGACATCCGTGGCCGCGGCTATCCTGAGCGGCTTCCCGCGCCGGCGGTAACGCTGATAATCGAACAGGCCGGAGCCGAGGAAGAGATTGGAGGTCGGACAAAACACCGCGACCGAACCCGACCGTGACAGCGCGTCCGCCTCGCGCTCCGACAGGTGGATGCAGTGGCCGAACAGGCTCTTCTTGCCGAGCAGGCCGTAATGTTCATAGACGTCGGTGTAGTCGCGCGACCAGGGATAGAGCTCCTGGGTGAAGGCGATCTCGGCGTGGTTTTCCGACAGATGCGTCTGCATGTGGAGATCGGGATGCTCGCGGCATAGCACGCCGGCCATTTCCATCTGCTCGGGCGTAGAGGTGATGGCGAAGCGCGGCGTGATGGCATAGAGCTGGCGGCCCTTGCCGTGCCATTCGGCGATCAGCGCCTTCGTATCGTCATAGCCGGTCTGCGGCGTGTCGAGCACGCCGTCCGGGGCGTTGCGGTCCATCATCACCTTGCCAGCGATGTTGAGCATATTGCGCTCGTGCGACTCGGCAAAGAAAGCCTCGGCTGAACACTTGTGCACCGAGCAATAGGCGACGATGGTCGTCGTGCCCTGGCGCAGCATCTCGTCGAGGAAGACCCTGGCGATGCGGCGGCCATGCTGCGCGTTCTGGAATTTCGACTCTTCGGGAAAGGTGTATTTGTTCAGCCAGTCGAGCAGCTCGGCGCCGTAGGAGGCGATGATCTGCATCTGCGGCACATGCACATGCGCGTCGATGAAGCCGGGCAAGATGAGATGCGGACGATGGTCGATCGTCTCGACACCGGCAGCCGCCTTCTTCAAGACCTCCGCATAGGAGCCGGCGGCGACGATCCTGCCGTTCTCGATCAGCAGACCGCCATCCTCCTCGTAGCGCCAGGCGGAATGGTCGTCGATCGCTTCGGGCCAGCGCAGGAAGGAGAGCGTGCGGCCGCGCAGAATTTTCGCTGTCATGCTTACTTTCCGGCGCCTTCGAACCAGGCGACCAGAAGGGCCCTTTCCTGGTCGGTTATCTGGGTGACGTTGGCGGGCGGCATGGCATGCGCCCGGCCAGCCTGGATGTAGATCTCGCGCGCATGCTCGGCGATGCGCTCATCAGTGTCGAGCAGCACGCCTTTCGGCGCATGGTAGATGCCTTCATAGACCGGCTCCTCCGTATGGCACATGGAGCAGCGGCCAAGCACGGTGTCGCGCACGGCCGGGAAATGCGCCGAGGCGATGTAGACCTGCGCGGCGGCGGATGCGGCGGAGATCTTTGGCTCGCCGGTCAGCACCTTCGGCACGGTCGACAGCCAGATGATGATCATGAACAGCACGGCAGCGCCCAGCCAGGTCCAGGTCGGGTTGCCCTTCCTTGCATGCACGGTGTTGAAATAGTGCCGGATCAAAACGCCGATGATGAAGACCAGCGAAGCGATGACCCAGTTGAACTCAGTGCCGAAGGCCAGCGGGTAGTGGTTCGACAGCATCAGGAACAGGACCGGCAAGGTCAGATAGTTGTTGTGCAGCGAGCGCTGCTTGGCGATCTTGCCGTATTTCGGGTCCGGCTTGCGGCCGGCGATCAGGTCGGCGACGACGATCTTCTGGTTGGGGATGATGACCATGAAGACATTGGCCGACATGATGGTGGCGGTGATGGCGCCAAGATGCAGGAAAGCGGCGCGGCCGGTGAAAAGATGCGTCAGCCCCCAGGCGATGAACACCAGCACGCAATAGAGCACCAGCATCAGCCCGGTGTCGCTTTTGCCCAGCGGCGAGCGGCAGAGCAGGTCGTAGACGATCCAGCCGACGCCGATGGTGGCCAGCGACAAGAGGATGCCGACCGGCACCGAGATGTTGAGCACGTTGGGATCGATCAGGAAGAGATCGGCCCCGGCGTAATAGACCACGCAGAGCATGGCGAAGCCCGACAGCCAGGTGGCGTAGGATTCCCATTTGAACCAGGTGAGGTGCTCCGGCATCTCGGCGGGCGCCACCAGATATTTCTGGATGTGGTAGAAGCCGCCGCCATGCACCTGCCACTCCTCACCGAAGGCTCCGGCGGGCAGGCCGGGCCGCTGGCGCAGGCCGAGGTCGAGCGCGACGAAATAGAAGGACGAGCCGATCCAGGCGATGCCGGTGATGACGTGCAGCCAGCGGACCGCGAAGCTCAGCCAGTCCCAGAAAATCGCGAAATCCATCATTGCACTCGTCCCTGCCGATGAGAGCGACTTTACGGTCTGGCGCGCAAACGAAAAGAGGCGAGGTGCGCGATGACTTTCAAAAAAAAATGGAAAATACTAGGGTTGCCTAAGGTGTGTGAGGATTCAGGTCAGGCCGAGCCGAAAACGGCGAGTTTCGAGAACCGGAGCGGAGCGTAGTTGAAGTACGTGAGCACCGGAAGCGCAGGAACCCGGCGTTTGCAGGCCGGCATCAGCTGAATCTCCACACACCTTCGCGCAGCCGCTTGAGAGCCACACATGGCCTATCTCGACAACATCGCTGTCTTCGTTCGTGTCGTCGAGCTCGGCAATCTTTCGGCGGCGGGGCGCGACATGCGCATTTCGCCGGCGGTCGCCTCCAACCGCATCAAGGAACTGGAGAAACATCTTGGGGTGCGGCTGTTCAACCGTACGACAAGACAGTTGATGCCGACCGAGCATGGCACGGTGTTCTACACCGGCGCCAAGCAGGTGCTGGAGGCGATCACCGAGGCGGAAGCGGCGGTCGCGGCGCTCTCCGGCCAGCCGCGCGGGACTATCAGGGTTACGGCGCCGCTCGGCCTCGGCCGGAGGCTGATCGCGTCAGGCATTCCGGACTTCCACGACAAATATCCCGATATCGAGGTGAGGCTTCGGCTCTCCGACCATAATGTCGATATTATGAAGGAAGGCATCGACGTCGCCTTCCGGCTCGGCATCATCGAGGATTCGAGCCTCAGGATGCGCGGCATCATGGAATGCGAGCGCGTGCTGGTGGCGGCGCCGAAATACCTGGAAGCGCGCGGCGAGCCGACCGAGGCGCAGGAGCTGATCGGTAAAAAGCACGACTGCCTGATGCTGCGCTATGCCGGCGCGCGCGAATATGTCTGGACGCTGCAGACGCCGAACGGACCGCAGAAATTCGAGGTGCACGGTCCCTATGACACCGACGACGGCGACGTTCTGACCGGCTGGGCACTATCGGGGCGCGGCATCATCAACAAGCCGCGTTTCGAGGTCGAGCCGTTCATCCGCGACCGGCGGCTGAAGGTGATCCTGCCCCAGGCGCCGCCGACGCCGGTGCAGTTCGCCGCCGTCTATCCGCACAAGAAGCTGCAGGATCCGAAGGTGCGGCTGCTGCTCGACTTCATGGCCGAGCGCTGCCAGCGGCTGATCAAGGACCTCCTGGCCGGGAAGTAACGGCCGGTGGCGTCGCCATTCCGGACGGAAGGCTACGGCGAAAGGCGCCGAACCTAACTGCGGCGCATTTTCCTGGAATTGCTTCGGATCAGTCCATTAGCCTGGCCGTGCCGGAAACCCTGATCGAGCTGCCCGGCGCCGGCGGAATATCGGCATGGAGCCGCGAGCGCATGCCCATGTCTTCGCCCTGGACGATGTCGATGGCGCCGCCATGCGGCCAGCCGAGATCGCGCAGGTAGCCGGCAAAGGCAGCGGTCGCGGCGCCCGTCGCCGGATCCTCGTAGACGCCGCCGGACGCGAAGGGGTTGCGCGTGTGAAAGAGGCGCGGCGCCTCGGCATGGGCGAGGAGGATGGTGACCAGGCCTTCCCGCCGCATGAAGGACTGGCCTTGCTTCAAGTCATAGGCCATGGCCGCCAACGCCTGGCGCGACTTCAGCGCCAGCACGAGATGATCGGCGCCGCCATGGATGAGCGCCGGCGGAATGGCGGGGTCGAGATCGGCCGGCTCATAGCCAAGCAAGGCGAGCGCTTCGCCGACCAGTTCCGACGATGCGGCCTTGCTGCGCGTCGGTGGCGACTGCAGGGCGGCGGCAAAATTGGCGCCATCGCGAAAGCCTTCGACGGTGATGTCCGCCTGGTTGAGGGTCAGCCTGAAGATGCCGTCGCCGAACTTTCCGACCAGCGCCGCGCCGAGCGCGATCGTGGCATGGCCGCAGAACGGCACTTCCGACTCCGGCGAAAAATAGCGCACGCGCCAGACGTCGCCCTCGGGCGCAGCGAAGGCGGTTTCCGAGAAGCCGACTTCCGCCGCGACACGCTGCATGTCGGCGACGTCGGGCAGCGTCTCGCCAATCACCACGCCGGCGGGATTGCCGCCGGTGTTCCCGTCCGAAAATGCGGCGATCTTCAATATGTCCATGTTCCTGACCCCGTTATCCGTGAGGCGCAACAAACACGTTTCGCGCCACTTTGGGAAATGAGGAAAGCAGCAAGCAGCGGTGAGCGCCAGTCACACCTGCAATCGGGAATGGTGCTCCTCGATCCAACGCGGAACGAAATTCCGGTCATCGCCGTTCTGACGATTGGCGGTCGTTCGGGCCGCCTTCAGCTTTCATCATGCGACGCAGCGGGACAGGAGCCGACCATGGACGCCATCGTCACCAAGAACGACCTCAAATCCGATGCCAAGAAGGAATCGATCGATCTGCTCAACGCCAGGCTTGCCGACGCCATCGACCTGGCGCTGATCACCAAGCAGGCGCATTGGAACGTCAAGGGCCCGCAATTCATCGCCATCCACGAGATGCTGGACGAATTCCGCGAGGAGATCGACGGCCATGTCGACATCATCGCCGAGCGCGCCGTGCAGCTCGGCGGCACCGCGCACGGCACCTCGCAGGAAGTGTCGAAGGCGACCAAGCTGAGGCCTTATCCGACCGACATCCACAAGACCAAGGATCATCTGGCGGCGTTGATCGACCGCTATGCCACGGCCGCCAAGCTGACCCGCGAAGCAATCGACGAGGCCGACGACGCCGGCGATCGCGATACGGCGGACATCTTCACCGCCTATTCGCGCTCGCTCGACAAATTGCTGTGGTTCCTCGAGGCGCACACGCAGGAAAAAGAATAGCCAGGCGCTTCCCGGCTTTCACAACATGGCCGGCAGGTTAGCCCGCCATCGTCTTTTCGGGCGCGGCCGAAGCAGCCGGCTGGGCGCCGTGCGACACCAGCGCCGTCATGATCTCGGCGGCGGCGAGCGCGGCAATCACCGATGGGCGCTTGTCCTTCACCGCATTGCCGCCGATCGGCGAAACGAGCCGGGCGAACTGCGCTTCGCTGCCCTCGGCGGATTTCAGGAACCAGTTCCTGAAGGTCGCCTTCTTGGTCTTCGAGCCGATCATGCCGACATAGGCGCTGTCGTCGCGCTTCAGCGCCTCGGCGACGATCAGGAAATCCAGCGCATGATCATGGGTCAGGATAGCGAAGGCCGATCCGGCCGGCGCCTCGCGCACCACGGCTTCGGGCAACGATGCCAGCCGCGTCTCCACCGTTTCCGGCATGCCTTCCAGCGCCTCGGCGCGGGTCTCGACGACGAAGACATGGATCGGCAGCAGCGCCAGCGAAGCTGCCAATGCCTGACCGACATGGCCGCCGCCGAACAGATAGACATGCGGCAGACGCGCCTCTTCCGATTCAGCGTTGGCGATCAGCTGCTGCTCCAGCGAAGCATCGACGAGGCGGATCGACACCTCGACGCGGCCGCCGCAGCATTGGCCGATTTCCGGCCCGAGCGGAACGTCCAGCGTTGCGCAGATCTCATCGACCTCGATACGGGCTTCACCGGCCGGAGATCGCGACCGCTGCCCTGCATTCAATACCTGCCGCGCCTTGTCGATCGCCATATATTCGAGCTGACCGCCGCCGATGGTGTCGAAAATCGACGATGCCGAGACAAGCATGAAGGCACCGGCTTCGCGCGGCGTCGAACCCTTCGTCGCCGCCACCTCCACCAATGCAGCCCGGCCGACCCGGCCGAGGAATTCCTTCAGCTGTTGCGCCTTCGAGTTCATCGTCTGCATTTCCACTTGGGAAATATAGGGTTTTTCGGCCCGAATTGCACGTTTTAAGCCGGCTTCGCGGCTTCCCGTTTCAACCTCTCGATCGCCATCAGCACCCGTTCCGGCGTCGCCGGAGCATCGAGACGTGGACAGATCTTGTGACCGGCAACGCTCGCGACGGCGTCCGACAGCGCATGCAGCACCGACATGCCGTGCGGCAGCGGCGGCTCGCCTACAGCCTTGGAGCGGTGGATGGTCGGCTCATAGGCCGAGGACCAGTCGGTCAGCTTGACGTTGAAGATTTTCGGACGGTCGGACGCGAGCGGGATCTTGTAGGTCGACGGCGCATGCGTGCGCAGCCGGCCGCTGTCGTCCCACCACAGCTCCTCCGTCGTCAGCCAGCCCATGCCCTGGATGAAGCCGCCCTCGACCTGGCCGAGGTCGATAGCCCGGTTCAGCGAACGGCCGGCGTCATGCAGGATATCGGTGCGCTCGACGACATATTCGCCGGTCAGCGTGTCGACCGAGACTTCCGAGCAGGCCGCGCCATAGGCGTAATAGTAGAAGGCATGGCCGCGGCCCTTGCTGCGGTCCCAATGGATCTTCGGCGTCTTGTAGAAACCGGCCGCCGAGAGCTGGATGCGATTGATATAGGCCTGCTTGACCAGATCGTTGAAGGCCACTTCCTGGTTGCCGATGCGCACCCGGTTGGGCAGGAACACGACCTGGTCGTGCGGCACCTGATACTTGTCGGCGGCGAAATCGGTCAGCCGCTTGCGGATCTGGCGAGCGGCGTCCTGCGCCGCCATGCCGTTGAGGTCGGCGCCGGACGACGCGGCCGTCGGCGAGGTGTTCGGCACCTTGGCGGTGGTGGTGGCGGTGATCTTGACCCGGTCGAGATCGATCTGGAACTCCTCGGCCACGACCTGCGCCACCTTGAGGTGCAGGCCCTGGCCCATCTCGGTGCCGCCATGGTTCATATGGACGGAGCCGTCGGCATAGACATGCACCAGCGCGCCGGCCTGGTTCGCCTCCGTCTTGGTGAACGAGATGCCGAACTTCACCGGAGTCAGCGCCAGTCCGCGCTTGATGAAGCGGCTGTTGTTGTTGAAGGCGCTGATCTCGCGGCGTCGCCGCGCATAGTTGGCGCTTGCCTCCAGCTCGGCCACGATGCGCTGGATGATGCAGTCCTCGACCTTTTGATGGTATGGCGTGACGCTGCGCTCGCCGATCGCCTCCATCGGATCGTAGAAATTCAGCTTGCGGATCTCGAGCGAGTCCTTGCCGACGGCGAAGGCAACCTCGTCGATGACGCGCTCCGCGCCGACCATGCCCTGTGGGCCGCCGAAGCCGCGAAAGGCGGTGTTGGAGACGGTATTGGTGTAGAGCGGCGCCGATTTCGCATGCACCGCAGGATAGAAATAGGCGTTGTCGCAGTGGAACAGCGCGCGGTCGCCGACCGGACCGGAGAGGTCGGCGGAGAACCCGCAGCGCAACGCATAGGTGAAGTCGACGCCCAGGATATTACCCTCGTCGTCGAAGCCGACCTCATAGTCGATGGCGAAGTCATGCCGCTTGCCGGTGGCGGTCATGTCCTCGTCGCGGTCGAGCCGGATCTTCACCGCGCGCTTCAGCTTCTTGGCGGCGATCGCCGTGATGGCCGCGTACTGATTGGCCTGCGTCTCCTTGCCGCCGAAGCCGCCGCCCATGCGGCGCACTTCGACTGTCACCGCATGGCTCGGCACGCCGAGCGCATGGGCGACCAGATGCTGCGTCTCGCTCGGGCCCTGCGTCGAGCAATAGACGATGACCTCGTCGTCCTCGCCGGGGATCGCCAGCGAGACCTGGCCTTCGAGATAGAAATGATCCTGGCCGCCGAGCCACATGCGGTTCTTGATGCGGCGCGGAGCGGCGGCAATCGCCGCGGCGGCATCGCCGCGCTTCAGGATCAACGGCGTGGTGACCTGCTTGTCGTTGACCGGGTCGAGGTTCCAGATGTCGATGACGGCCGAAAGCTCGTCATATTCGATTTTTGCGAGACGCGCCGCGCGGCGCGCTTCCTCACGCGTCTCGGCAACCACGGCGAAGATCGGCTGGCCGTAAAACTCAATCTTGCCCTCGGCGAGCACCGGATCGTCATGCATGTTGCTCGGCGAAACATCGTTCTCGCCGGGCACGTCGGCATAGGTCAGCACATCGACCACGCCCGGCGCCGAACGCACGGCCGACAGGTCGACGCTTTTCAGCGTGCCGTGCGCGATCTTCGACAGGCCGAGGCCAATATGCAGCGTGCCGGCAGGCTCCGGCATGTCGTCGATATAGACGGCGGCGCCGCTGACATGCTTGTGCGCGGAATCGTGCCGCTGGTCGGTGGCGACACCGCCTGCGATCTTTTCCGCCTTGAGATTGGGAGTGGCGTGCTTGTTCATCAGGCGGCCTCGTTGCGCGAGACCTGGAACGGCGCTTTCGTTCCGGTCGTCTCGATATAGAAGCGCAGCAGAAGGTTCTTTGCCGCCAGCGCCCGGTATTCGGCGGTCGCGCGCATGTCGGTCAGCGGCGTGAAGTCGCTGGCGTATTGCGCCATCGCGGCCTCTACCGTCGCTTCACTCCAGGTTTTGCCAATAAGCGCCTTTTCGACTGCCGCGGCGCGCTTCGGCGTCGCCGCCATGCCGCCATAGGCGATGCGGATGTCGGCTACCGCGCCATCCTTGGCCAAGGTCAGGTAGAATGCCCCGAGCGTCGCAGTGATATCCTCGTCGCGACGCTTGGTGACCTTATAGACGGCAAACTTCGTGTCCTTTGCCGGCACCGGCACATGCACGGATTCGACGAATTCGCCAGGCTGACGGTCCTGCTTGCCATAGGCGATGAAGAAGGTTTCGAGCGGTATGGTGCGGCGGGCCTCGCCCTTGCGCAGCGTGAGCTGCGCGCCGAGCGCGATCAATGGCGGCGGCATATCGCCGATCGGCGAGCCGTTGGCGATGTTGCCGCCGATGGTGCCCATGTTGCGCACCTGTTCGCCGCCGATGCGGTCGACCAGCGGTCCCAATGCCGGGATGCGCTTCGACAGCGTCTCGAAGGCTTCGGTGTAGGTCACGCCGGCGCTGATGGTGATGACGCCGTCTTTTTCCGAGGTCGTACGCAAGCCGTCGAGGCCGCCGATGAAGATTGCCGGCGAGATGTCGCGCATATGCTTGGTGACCCACAGGCCGACATCGGTCGAGCCGGCGACGATGGTGGCGCCCGGTTCCTTCTCGAGGAAGGCCGCGAAATCGTCGACACTGGCCGGCACGATCAGCCGCGCCTTGCCCGACCCGATCTCGACCCTGGCGCCATCGCGCAGTACCTTCAGCCGCGCGGTGATGTCGTCGCGCTCCACGGCCAGCGGATCCTTAGCCGCCTTGCCGTAGCTCGAAATGGCGTGCGCGGCGCGCATGATCGCCTCATAGCCGGTGCAGCGGCAGAGATTGCCCTGCAGCGCCTTTTCGATCGCCGCGTTGGACGGGTCGGGCGTCTTCATCCACAGCCCGTAGAGCGACATAATGAAGCCCGGCGTGCAGAAGCCGCATTGCGAGCCGTGGAAATCGACCATCGCCTGCTGCACGGGATGCAACTTGCCCGGCTCGCCGCGCAGATGCTCCACGGTGACGACATGGGTGCCGTCGAGCGAGCCCACGAAGCGGATGCAGGCATTGACGCTTTCATAGACGAGACCTTCGGTGGAGAGCTTGCCGACCAGCACCGTGCAGGCGCCGCAATCGCCCTCGGCGCAGCCTTCCTTGGTGCCGCGCAGCGAGCGGTTGAGCCGCAGCCAGTCGAGCAAGGTCGCATCGGGGGCGACGTCTTTCAGCGCCACGTCGCTGCCGTTCAGGATGAAGCGTATTTCGTTGCGGGTCTCAGCCATGTCTCAGCTCCCCCGATAGGTCGAGTAGCCGTAAGGCGAAATCAAGAGCGGGACGTGGTAGTGCCGTGCTTCCGCCATGCCGAAGCGGATCGGCACGATGTCGAGGAAAGCAGGTTGCGGCAGGTCGATCCCCTGGCCGCGCAGATAGTCGCCGGCGGCGAAGACCAGCTCATATTCGCCGGTGCGGAAATCGGCGCCGGCAAGCAGCGGCGCGTCGCAGCGCCCGTCATCGTTGGTGGCGACGGTCTTGAGGTGCGTGCGGCCCTGGCCCTCGATGCGAAAAAGGCCGATCGACAGGCCCTTTGCTGGCCGGCCGGCCGCGGTGTCGAGCACATGGGTCGTCAGGCGCCCGCCATCGGCTTTCGAGGTCTCTGCCACTGGCCGCCTCCCATCCCGGTTCAGTTTCAGGTCAATTGTGCGCCAATTAAAGGCTATGCATAAGCCCCGGTCGAGCGGAGCGTGGCAAAAAGCACTTTCAAAAATTTTCGGGGGAATGCATGCGCACTCCTTTCGATATCTTCATCTCGACCATCGGGCAGGAGCGGCAATGCGTTACGATCGGGACATGCGCGGTTACGGGGCAAATCCGCCGGATCCGAAATGGCCCGGCGGCGCGCATGTCGCAGTGCAGTTCGTCGTCAACTATGAAGAGGGCGGCGAGAACTGCGTTCTGCATGGCGACAAGGCTTCGGAAGCCTTCCTGTCGGAGATCGTCGGCGCGGCGCCCTGGGTCGGCCAGCGCCACTGGAACATGGAATCGATCTATGAATACGGCGCGCGGGCCGGCTTCTGGCGGCTCCACCGGCTGTTCACCGAAGCGCAAGTGCCGGTGACTTGCTATGGCGTCGCCACGGCGCTGGCGCGCTCGCCCGACCAGGTCGCGGCGATGCAGGAGGCCGGCTGGGAAATCGCCTCGCACGGGCTGAAATGGATCGACTATCGCGACCACTCGGCCGAGGACGAGCGGCGCGATCTCGAAGAGACGATCAAGCTGCACTACGAGGTGACCGGCGCGCGGCCGACCGGCTGGTACACCGGCCGCACTTCGGTGAACACGGTGCGGCTCGTCGCCGAGGAAGGCGGCTTCGACTACGTCTCCGATACTTATGACGACGAGCTGCCCTACTGGTTCGACCGCGACGGGCTGGAGAAGCCGCAGCTCATCATCCCCTACACGCTCGACGCCAACGACATGCGCTTCGCGACGCCGCAGGGCTTCAACTCCGGCGACCAGTTCTTCGCCTATCTGAAGGACAGTTTCGATACGCTCTATGCCGAGGGCAAGGCGGGCAGGCCGCGCATGATGAATATCGGCCTGCATTGCCGGCTGGTCGGCCGTCCCGGACGGGTCGCGGCGCTGAAGCGCTTCGTCGACTATGTGAAATCGCATGACAAGGTGTGGCTGACACGGCGCATCGACATCGCCAAACACTGGCGCGATACGCACCCCTACAAGGCACCGGCGCTGCGGCCGTCGCGGATGGGGTTCGAGGAATTCGTGCATGCCTTCGGCGGCGTGTTCGAGCATTCGCCCTGGATCGCCGAGCGCGCCTACGAACTGGAACTCGGGCCCGCGCATGACAGCGCGGGCGGCCTGCACAATGCGCTCTGCCGCGTCTTCCGCGCGGCGAGCGAGGTCGAACGGCTTTCCGTCCTCAACGCCCATCCGGACCTCGCCGGCAAGCTGGCGGCGGCCAAGCGGCTGACGCCGGAATCGGCCAAGGAGCAGGCCTCCGCCGGGCTCGACGCGTTGACCGACAAGGAGCGCGAGCTGTTCTCGAAACTCAACGCCGCCTATGTCACCACCTTCGGCTTCCCTTTCATCATCGCGGTCAAGGGCAAGACCAAGGACGAAATCCTGGCGGAGTTCGAGGCGCGGATCGGCAACAGCCGCGGCACCGAGCTCGAAACCGCCTGCAAACAGGTCGAACGCATCGCGCTGCTTCGCCTGAAAGACATGCTCCCACTCTAATGTTTGTTTTTCACGCAATTCCGTATGGAAGGCCACGGCGAAGCCGCCGACCTAACCGCTTCATACTTTTCCTGGAATTGCTCTGAGGGCCAGGACCGATGGATATGATCAAGACTGCCGAGCGAACCTATTACGCCCCGCATGGCGGCCATCCCGGCCAGAACGAGCTTCTGACCGGCCGCGCCGTCTTCACCGAGGCCTATGCGGTCATCCCCAGGGGCGTGATGCAGGACATCGTCACCAGCCCACTGCCGTTCTGGGACGAGACGCGGGCCTGGATCATCGCAAGGCCGCTCTCGGGCTTCGCCGAGACATTCTCGCAATACATCGTCGAAGTTCTGCCCGGGGGCGGCAGCGATCGGCCCGAACTCGACGCTGGCGCCGAGGGTGTGCTGTTCGTCGTCGAGGGCGAGGTCACCGTTTCGCTTGCCGGCAAAAAACATGTACTTGCCCCCGGCGGCTTTGCCTTCCTGCCGCCGTCGAGCGGCTGGACGGTGCGCAACGAGAGCGGCAGCGCCGTTCGCTTCCACTGGATTCGCAAGGCCTATGAGGCGGTCGAAGGCCTCGACGCGCCGGAAGCCTTCTTCTCGAGCGACCAGGACGTGGCGCCGAGCCCGATGCCGGGCACGGAAGGGCGCTGGGCAACGACCCGCTTTGTCGACCCGGCCGACATGCGCCACGACATGCATGTCACCATCGTGACGCTGAAGCCGGGCGCGGTCATCCCCTTCGCCGAAACCCACGTCATGGAGCACGGGCTCTACGTGCTGGAAGGCAAGGCGGTCTACCGCCTCAACCAGGACTGGGTCGAGGTCGAAGCGGGCGATTTCATGTGGCTGCGCGCCTTCTGTCCGCAGGCCTGCTATGCCGGCGGCCCCGGCAATTTCCGCTACCTGCTCTACAAGGACGTCAACCGGCACGCCAGGCTTGGTGGCTATCTTGGGGGCAAGGCGCGGTGAGCCGCATCGTCGCCCGACCGCTGACCCGCGAGACCTTCGCGCCCTTCGGCGACGTCATCGACATGGGCGGCGATAACCGCTACCCGATCAATGCTGGCAAGGCGATGCGCTATCACGACCTCGCCACCGCGGAAGCCGCAGGCCCGAACGCGCGCGTGCTGATCTCGATGGTGCGCGGCACGCCCTATGAGATGCCGCTGAAGCTCACCATGGTCGAGCGCCATCCGCTCGGCAGCCAGGCCTTCATCCCGCTGTCGCCGCGGCCGTTCCTGGTGGTCGTCTGCCATGACACCGAGGACGGCCCGGGTGAGCCGCATGCCTTTCTCGCCGGCCCCGGACAAGGCATCAACTACCGCCGGAACCTCTGGCACGGCGTGCTGACGCCGATCGGCGAGGAACAGGATTTCCTCATCGTCGACCGGGGCGGCGACGGCTCCAATCTTGAGGAATTTTATTTCTCGCATCCTTACGAGATCCACCTTCCCTGAAAGCTCGCGATTCCCATGACCGACATTTCGCTGATCGACCGCCTGCTCGATGTGATCGAGCACGACATCGTGCCGAAGACGGCGCAAGGCGTCGCCCATGGCAACAAGCTGTTCGGCGCCGCGATCCTGCGGAAAGACGACCGTTCGCTGGTGCTGGCCGAGACCAACAACGAGATGGAAAATCCGCTCTGGCATGGCGAGGTGCACTGCCTGAAGCGCTTCTACGAAATGCCCAAGGCCGAGCGCGTCGACACCAAGGATGCGCTGTTCGTCGCCACGCACGAGCCCTGCTCGCTCTGCCTGTCGGCGATCACCTGGACCGGTTTCGACAATTTCTACTATCTCTTCAGCCACGAGGATTCGCGCGACAGTTTTGCCATCCCGCATGATCTGAAAATCCTGAAAGAGGTCTTCACCCTGGATCCGGGCGGCTACAATGCCGAGAACGCCTATTGGAAGAGCTTTTCCATACGCAGGCTGGTCAGGGCTTTGCCCGAGGCTGAACGCAAGCGGCTGGAGGCTCGGATCGGCAGGATTTCGGCGCGCTATGACGAGCTGTCGGAGGCCTATCAGGCAAGCAAGGCCGACAACGACATTCCGCTGAACTGAGCAATTTTCGAATCTTGATTTGCCACCTTTATGGTGGCATATTGAAGTATGGAGAAGCGCAGACCGACTTACGATCTTGATGCGATCAAGACGACGTTTGGGTCTGCCGATACGCTGGCAATCACGATATCAGCGCTGCGCGATGCCATTGGTCTCGGCTTCGATCGCACGAGTGTCGTCGAGGTGATTGGCACCATGACACCAAAGATGTTCGTAAAATCGATGACAACGTTCGCGGATCATCGGGTCTGGCAAGATGTTTACCATGTCCCAGCGCGCGACCTGATCCTCTATGTGAAATTTCAGGCGGATGTCGTGACTGAATTCACGGTTGTGGCATTCAAGGAGAAATAGCCATGGCAAAAAAAGAGAGGCCTGAAACGATGACCTCCCCGGAAACAGGAGAGACGCTGACGCGCGGGGTTCGTCCATTCGCCGTGACCTACAAGGGCGAGAGCATGACGGTCGACCTGCCCGGCTATTATCCAGCTTCGGATGGTGAGAGCGTGCATATCGGGGATGACATGATTGCTGTCGATGCGGCGCTCCGCCTTCTCAAGGAGAAGACGGATGGTGTTCCTGCCCCGGCCACAATCCGGCGTATGCGCACCAAACTAAGGCTATCGCAGCGTGAAGCCGGGTCTCTGTTCAAGGTCGGCGAGAATGCCTTCGACAAATATGAAAGAGGCCTCATCGAGCCGAGCGGCCCGACCATTCAGCTGATGACGTTGCTGGAAAAGCACCCCGAATTGGTGGATGAATTGCGCTAACGACCCAGGTCGCATTTTTTGATGCTCCAGTCGCGATTGGCGATTGAAACTCGCCACGCTGCGTAGCGTTATGCGCCCCATGAAAACCGTCACCGAATTCCCCCGCAAAGTCGTCGAATTTCCCGATATGGGCATCGTCATGCCGGATGGCTGCCGGCTGTCGGCGCGCGTCTGGATGCCGGAGGACGCGACTGACGATCCGGTGCCGGCGATCCTCGAGCACCTGCCCTACCGCAAGCGCGACGGCACCATCTTTCGCGATCAGCTCACCCATCCCTATTTCGCCGGCCACGGCTACGCCTCGATCCGCGTCGACATGCGCGGCAATGGTGATTCCGAAGGGCTGATGGACGACGAATATTCCGAGCAGGAATTGCAGGACGCCTGCGACGTCATCGCCTGGGCGGCCGCGCAGCCCTGGTGCAACGGCAATGTCGGCATGATGGGCATTTCCTGGGGCGGCTTCAACTGCCTGCAGGTGGCGGCGAAGCAGCCGCCGGCGCTGAAGGCGGTGATCAGCCTGTGCTCGACGGTCGACCGCTATGCCGACGACATCCACTACAAAGGCGGCTGCCTGCTCTTGGAAAATTTCGGCTGGGCCTCGACGATGCTGTCCTATTCGTCGCGGCCTCCGGATCCGGCGATTGCCGGCGGCAACCGCTGGCGGGATTTGTGGCTTAGCCGGCTGGAAAACCAGCCTTTCCTTCTGCCGCTCTGGCTCGGCCACCAGCATCGCGACGCCTATTGGAAACGCGGCTCGATCTGCGAGGATTTTTCGGCGGTGAAAGCGGCCGTGCTGTCGATCGGTGGCTGGCATGACGGCTACCGCAACACGATCTCCAATCTCGTCACCAACATCCAGTCGCCGGTCAAAGGCATCGTCGGTCCCTGGATCCACAAATACCCGCATTACGCCGGGCCCAAGCCGGCGATCGGCTTCCTGCAGGAAGCGCTCCGCTGGTGGGACCGCTGGCTGAAGGGCGCTGAAACCGGCGTCGAGGCCGATCCGGCCTATCGCGCCTATGTGATGGACAGCGTGCGCCCGGCGCGCTGGCATCCCGAGCGGCCGGGCCGCTGGGTGGCCGAGCAGACCTGGCCGTCGGCCAACATCAAGCTTGAGACGATCGAGCTCATCCCCGACGGCGCCAAGCCCGCGATCGCCGCGTCGCCACAGACCTGCGGACTTGCCGGCGGCGAATATTTTCCCTTCACCTTCGGGCCGGAACTGCCGGGCGACCAACGCCCCGATGACGCGCTGTCGGTTTGTTTCGACCAACCCGAGCTCGGCGAAGCGATCGACATTGTCGGGGCGCCGGAGCTCGAGGTCCGGGTCGCTTCCGATCGGCCCCAGGCCAATATCGCGGTGCGGCTCTGCGACGTGCATCCGGACGGCGCCTCGGAGCTGATCTCCTATGGCGTGCTCAATCTGACCCACCGCAACTCGCATGAATTTCCCGAACCGTTGGTTCCCGGAGAGACGGTTTCGGCGCGCGTCGTGCTCGACCAATGCGCATATCGTGTGCCGGCCGGCCACAAATTGCGCATCGCCGTTTCGACCGCTTACTGGCCGATGATCTGGCCCTCGCCGGAACCGGTACGGCTTGATCTCTCGACGGCGACGCTGAGGCTGCCGCTGCGTCCGCTGGCAAGAAGGGATGAGGTTTCGTTCCCTGAGCCGGAAGGCGCGACGCCGTGGGCGACCGAGACGATCAGGCAGGCGAATTCCGAACGCCATGTCGATCGCGACGAGAAGACCGGGCTGGTTAGGCTTTCCATAACCGACGATTTCGGCGAGGTGCGCGACATCGACCATGGGCTGGCCAATGGCAGCGTCGTGCGCGAGATATGGACGATCCATCCCGACGACCCGCTGTCGGCCACAGGAGCCACGCATTGGACGCAGACCTTGTCGCGCAATGAATGGTCGGTGCGGACCGAGACTTTTGCCGAGATGCGATCGGACGCCGCAAACTTCATCGTCAGCGCCAGAATCGAAGCCTATGAGGGCGAAAAGCTGGTCTTCGAACGCGACTTCGAGCAGACGATTCCCCGCTCCATGGTTTGAGCCGGAACAAGATTGGTCCAAATGCGACGTGCGATTTACGCCACCGTATGTCGCATTCGGTCTTGCCTGCCGCTTTCCCTTACGGTCATTATCTCCTCTAATAGCAAGAAACGACCATAAGGTCGGATACCCAGAGTGAGGAACCATAATGTCCAACGAACTCGACTATCTCAGCCGGCGAGTCGCGGCCGGAAAACTTAGCCGTCGCGATTTTCTCGGTCGCGCCGCGGCGCTCGGCGTCACCGCTACCTTCGCCAACTCGCTGCTCTCCAGCGCCGTGCGCGCTGCCGGCCCGGTCAAGGGCGGCACGCTGAAGGCCGGCCTGGTCGGCGGTGAATCCACCAACAGCCTCGATCCGGCCCTGTTCATGACCCAGGTGCCCTTCGCCTTCGGCAAAATGTGGGGCGAATTGATCGTGGAGCTATCGCCCGACGGCAAGCTGGAGAACCGCATCGCCGAGGAGATCGGCTCTTCGGACGACGCCAAGGTCTGGACGCTGAAAATCCGCGACGGCATCGAATTCCACAACGGCAAGACGGTTACCGCAGAAGACGTCGCGGCCACACTCGAGCGTCATTCGGACGAGAAGTCCAAGTCCGGCGCGCTGGGCTACATGAAGGGCATCGACACCATCAAGGTCAACGGCAAGGAAGTGGTGCTGACGCTGAAGGAGCCCAACGCCGACCTCCCCTACCTCCTCAGCGACTATCACCTGATCGTGCAGCCGAACGGCGGCAAGGACAAGGCCGATGCAGGCATCGGCGCCGGGCCGTACAAGGTCAAGGTCAATGAGCCCGGCGTGCGCCATGGCGGCGAACGCTTCGCCAATTACTGGCAGGGCGACAAGATGGGCCACGCCGACCAGATCGAAATCATCGTCATCAACGATGCGACAGCGCGCACGGCGGCCTTGCAGGGCGGCCAGGTCAACATGATCAACCGAGTCGAGCCGAAGATCGTCGATCTGATCAAGCGCGTGCCTGGCGTCACCATCCGCAACCACTCCGGTCCGGGCCACTACGTGTTCATCATGCATTGCAACACGGCGCCGTTCGACAACAACGATCTCAGGATGGCGTTGAAGCTGGCGATCGACCGCGAGGAGATGTTGAAAAAAGTGCTGCGCGGCTACGGCTCGCTCGGCAACGATTTCCCGATTAACGCCTCCTACCCGCTATTCACCGAGATCGAGCAGCGCAAGTACGATCCGGACAAGGCCAAATTCCACTACAAGAAGTCCGGCCATGACGGCCCTGTGCTGCTTAGGACCTCGGACGTCGCCTTCCCGGGCGCTGTCGATGCATCCCAGCTTTTCCAGCAGAGCGCCGCCAAGGCCGGCATCAAGATCGAGCTCAAGCGCGAGCCCGGCGACGGCTATTGGAACGAAGTCTGGAACAAGCAGCCCTTCTGCGCCTCCTATTGGGGCGGTCGCTCGACCCAGGACCAGATGTACTCGACCGCCTATCTGTCGACCGCCGATTGGAACGACACGCGTTTCAAGCGCCCGGACTTTGACAAGATGGTGCTGGCCGCGCGCGCCGAACTCGACGAGGCCAAGCGCAAGGCGATCTACCACGACATGGCCGTCATGGTGCGCGACGAAGGCGGCCTGATTCTGCCGATGTTCAATCAGTTCATCGACGCAACAGGCCCCAAGGTGGCTGGCTGGGTGGAGGATCCGCATCAGGAGCTTTGCAACGGCTACGCGCTGGCGAAGTGCTGGCTCGAAGCCTGAGCACGGCCTTGCGGAGATGTCCTCACCCATCGTGAAACTGGTGGCCCAGCGCATTGCGCTGGGCATCCTCCTTCTGCTGGCCGTTTCGGTCCTGATCTTCGCCGGTACGCAGATCCTGCCCGGCGACGTCGCGCAAGCCATCCTAGGACAATCGGCGACCCCGGAGTCGCTGGCCAATCTGCGCGAGCAGCTCGGGCTCAACCAGCCTGCCTATATCCGTTACTTCCACTGGCTGGGCGGCGTGCTGACCGGCGATCTCGGCACCGCCATGTCGAGCGGCCAGGACATCGCGACTTCGATCAAGGAACGGCTGTGGAATACGCTGTTCCTGGCCTTCTGGGCGGCCATCGTGGCTATCCCGCTGGCGATCACGCTTGGGTTGATCGCGGTGCGCTACCGCAATGGCTGGGTCGACAAGCTGATCTCCGGCGTGGCGCTTGCCTCGACCTCCTTCCCGGAGTTCTTCATCGGCTATCTGCTCGTCTTCTACTTCGCGGTCCAGCACCAGTGGTTCCCGGCCATCTCGACCGTCTATGACGGAATGTCTTTGGGTGAGCGCCTGCAGGCCATCGCGCTGCCTGCGGCAGCGCTGACTCTGGTGGTGCTCGCCCATATGATGCGCATGACGCGCGCGGCGATCCTCAACGTCATGCAGTCGGCCTATGTCGAGACGGCGGAACTCAAGGGGCTGTCGGCCGCTGCCGTTATCCGCAAGCATGCCTTCCCGAACGCGATCGCGCCGATCATCAACGTCGTCATGCTCAACCTTGCCTATCTGGTGGTCGGCGTCGTCGTGGTCGAGGTGATCTTTGTCTATCCAGGCATGGGGCAATATCTGGTCGACCACGTCACGAAGCGCGACGTGCCGGTCGTGCAGGCGGTCGGCTTGATCTTCGCCGCCGTCTATATCACCCTCAACATCATCGCAGACATTGCGGCGATCGTCGCCAATCCGCGACTCAGGCATCCGAAGTAGGGGGGCGGCCGATATGCTCGATATCAGACGCATCCCTCTGCCATCGCTGGTCGGCCTGGTGCTGACCGCGCTGTTCGTGCTGGCGGCAATCTTCGCGCCCTTGATCGCGCCGCACGGCAACGCCGAGATCATCGGCGACGTGTGGGAGCCGATGTCGGCCGCGCACTGGCTGGGCACCGACAATCTCGGCCGCGATCTGTTGTCGCGCATGATCTACGGCGCCCGCATCACGCTGTTCATCGCGGTGCTGGCGACGGCACTGTCCTTCTCGCTTGGGGCCATTCTCGGCTTTTCGGCGGCGGTATTCGGCGGCTGGTACGACACGATCCTGTCGCGGCTCGTCGACCTCCTCATGTCGATCCCGACGCTGATCATGGGCCTCGTCGTGCTTTCGGTGCTGCCGTCGAACCTGGTGACGCTGATCCTGGTCATGGGCATCCTCGATTCGACTCGCGTCTACCGACTGTCGCGCGCGGTCGCCGTCGACATCAACGTCATGGATTATGTCGAGGCGGCGAAGCTGCGCGGCGAAGGCAGCGGCTGGATCATCTTCCGCGAGATCCTTCCCAATGCGCTGTCGCCGCTGGTCTCGGAACTCGGGCTGCGCTTCATCTATGCCGTGCTGTTCCTGTCGACACTGTCCTTCCTCGGCCTCGGCGTGCAGCCGCCGGATGCCGACTGGGGCGGCATGGTCAAGGAGAACAAGGACGGCATCGTGTTCGGCATTCCGGCGGCGCTCATCCCGGCGGCGGCGATCGCGGCACTTGCGATCTCGGTCAATCTCGTCGCCGACTGGGTGCTCAATCGCACGACGAGCCTGAAGGGAGGACGCGGCTGATGGTTGACGGCAAAGCAAAGTCCGGTCCTCTCCTCGACATCCGCAACCTGCGCATCGAAGCGACGGTCTATCCGCCGGGCGAAGCACCTAGGACCATCACGCTTGTCCACGACGTTTCGCTGACGCTGGAGAAGGGCAAGGTGCTTGGGCTGATCGGGGAGTCCGGCGCCGGCAAGTCGACCATCGGCCTGTCGTCGATGGGCTATGGCCGCGGCGGCGTGCGCATCACCGGCGGCGAGGTCATCCTCAACGGCCGCGACATACTGAAAGGCGGCAAGGAAGGCCTGCGCAAGCTGCGCGGCCGCGAAGTCTGTTATGTCGCCCAGTCGGCTGCGGCGGCCTTCAATCCGGCGCACCGGCTGATGGACCAGGTGGTGGAGGCTACGCTCCTGCACGGCACCGCGACCCGCGCCGAGGCCGAGAAACGCGCCGTCGCCCTGTTCAGGAAGCTCAGCCTGCCCAATCCCGAAACGATCGGCCAACGCTTCCCGCACCAGGTATCGGGCGGCCAGCTGCAGCGCGTGATGACGGCGATGGCGTTGTGCTCGGAGCCGGACCTGATCGTCTTCGACGAGCCTACGACGGCCCTCGACGTGACGACGCAGATCGACGTGCTGTCAGCGATCAAGGATGCCATCCGCGACACCCATGTCGCGGCCCTTTACATCACCCACGATCTAGCCGTCGTGGCACAGGTGTCCGACGAGATCATGGTGCTGCGTCACGGCCGGCTGGTCGAATGGGGCGGCACCCACCAGATCATCAAGGAGCCGCGCCAGGAATACACCAACGCCCTGGTCTCGGTGCATCAGATCGAACACCAGGAACAGCAGCCGGGCACGACGCCGATGCTATCGGTGAAGAACGTGACGGCCGCCTATGGCGGCGGCCACGTCAAGGTGCTGAAGAACGTTTCGGTCGACATCTTTCCAGGCCAGACGCTGGCCGTGGTCGGCGAGAGCGGTTCCGGCAAATCGACGCTGGCGCGCGCCATCACCGGTCTCTTGCCGCCCGAGAAAGGTAGCGTTGTCTTCGACGGCCGCACGCTTGCCAACAGGCTCGCCGACCGGCCGAAGGAGGACCTTCGCCAGCTGCAGATGATCTACCAGATGGCCGACGTGGCGATGAATCCGCGCCAGACGGTAGGCACCATCATCGGCCGGCCGCTGGAGTTCTATTTCGGCATGAAGGGCCGCGAGCGCGACAAGCGCGTCGCCGAGCTGCTCGACGAGATCGAGATGGGCAAGGGCTTCGTCGACCGCTATCCGGCCGAGCTTTCCGGCGGCCAGAAGCAGCGCGTCTGCATCGCCCGCTCGCTCGCCGCCAAGCCGAAGCTGATCATCTGCGACGAGGTGACCTCGGCGCTCGATCCGTTGGTCGCCCACGGCATCCTCAAGCTGCTGCTCAACTTGCAGCAGATCGAGAAGGTGGCCTACCTTTTCATCACCCACGATCTGGCGACGGTTAAGTCGATCGCCGATTCGATCGCTGTGATGTATCGCGGCGAGGTGGTGCGCTACGGATCCAAAAGCAAGGTGCTGACGCCGCCCTTCGACGCCTACACCGACCTTCTGTTGTCCTCCGTTCCCGAAATGGAAATCGGCTGGCTGGAGAAGGCCATCAAGGGACGGCGCATGGAAAGCGCCGGCAACTGACGCAATTCCGGCAGAGCTGTTAAGCGGCTTTTGCACGGAATTGCGGCGCCGCCAACACCAAGAAAGGTCAGTGGCTGGGTGAAGAATCCCATGGCGAGATGATGGACGGCTACGCTCTCTGCCAGTGCTGGCTGAACGCCTGATATCAGGCTATCTAAAAGCAGCGCCGCTTGGCCGTGCCACACGCGGCGTTTTCGTTTCGAAGAACACGCACAGGGACGTTCCGTGCCGCTCAAATCCAAACTGCTGCTCATCATCCTCGACGGCGTGCCCTACCGGAACTGGCGCCGGCTGATGGGCAATCTCGAAGGCTGGGCGCAATCGGGCGAGGCGCAGGTGTGGAAGATGCGCTCGGTGCTGCCGTCGACCTCCGCCTGCTGTTACGCCTCGATCCACACCGGTGTCACGCCGCAAGTGCACGGCATCCTTTCCAACGAGAACCGTTTTCGCGTCACGCAGCCGGACATTTTTTCGGAAGTGAGCAAGGCCGGCGGCAGGACGGGCGCGGTGACCCACTCCTACTGGTCGGAATTCTTCCGTTCGTATCCGTTCGATCTTGTCGAGGACATGGAGTTCGACGAGCCAAGCGGGCCGATCACGCATGGCCGCTTCCATACCATGACCGGCTACAATCTCGAGAATCAGATGACGCCAAGCGATGTCGACCTGTTCGCGACGCTGACGATGCTGACCAAACGCCATGGCATCGACTACGGCATCCTGCACACCTGCACGCTGGATTCGATGGGTCACCGCTTCGGCCATGACTGCCACGAGATGGACCATGCCTGCTACGCGATGGACGGCATGCTCGCTGCCTTCCTGCCGCAATGGCGCCAAGCCGGCTATGAAGTGATCGTGACGGCCGACCATGGCCAGACCGATCGCGGCCACCATGGCGGCCATGACGACGAGATGCAGGATTTCGCGCTCTATTATTTCGGGCCTGCGAAGGGGCCCGAGGCCGACGCGCTGCTCGACCAGCTGCAGCTCGCGCCGACAGTGCTGAGCCGGCTTGGCGTGACGATACCGGAGACGATGAAAGCGAAGGCGTTTTTGGGGTAAGCGCCACCTCTCCCTTCTCCCCTTGTGGGCCTGTTGCGCAGTTAGCGAGAACAGGCTCGCAGAGGGGTTTTGGCCGCGAAGTCTGTTGTGCTTGGTGGGC
>NZ_JAIUHU010000031.1:0-15684 GCF_020165275.1 Mesorhizobium sp. Ca11
TTGTGGGAGAAGGTGGCCGCGAAGCGGCCGGATGAAGGGTGTTCCAGGGAAAGCCAACGCCTCACTCTGCTGGAACACCCCTCATCCGTCTCGGCGCTGCGCGCCGATCCACCTTCTCCCACAAGGGGAGAAGGAGAGGCGCTACGCCAATTGACTCTTTTGCCAAACTGCGTAAAAGCCCGCGTCGAACGGGATGGTTTCCGATGCGCGGCCTTTCGATGGCTCTTCTTGCATTCGACTCCCCCAGCCACAATGTAACGCATTGGGCTGGGCGCTTAGACGCGTCCGTCCGTTCCAGCAAAACTACGGCCAAAACCACCACCAAAACGGTGTGATTCCCTTGGCCTAACCACCCTCTCCCGGGTACGGCCCGGGGGGCGAAACCCGCATGAGGCCGGCGGGTTTTCTCCAATAACCAAGCGGAGAGGGACAGGAGATACCAGATGAGTTTCAAGGTTGCGGTAGTCGGCGCCACGGGCAATGTGGGCCGCGAAATGCTCAACATTCTGGACGAGCGCGGCTTCCCGGTGAGCGAGGTGGTGGCGCTGGCGTCGCGGCGCAGCCAGGGCACCGAAGTGTCCTTCGGCGACCGCACGCTGAAGGTCAAGGCGCTTGATCAATACGATTTTTCCGACACCGACATCTGCGTGATGTCGGCGGGCGGCAACGTGTCGAAGGAATGGTCGCCGAAGATCGGCAAGCAGGGCTGCGTCGTCATCGATAATTCGTCGGCCTTCCGCTACGATCAGGACGTGCCGCTGATCGTGCCGGAAGTGAACCCGGACGCGATTTCGCTGTTCACGCGCAAGAACATCATCGCCAATCCGAACTGCTCTACGGCGCAGCTGGTCGTGGCGCTGAAGCCGCTGCATGACGTCGCCACCATCAAGCGCGTCGTCGTCGCCACCTACCAGTCGGTGTCGGGCGCCGGCAAGGAAGGCATGGACGAGCTGTTCACACAGACCCGCGCCGTGTTCGTCGCCGACCAGGTCGACGTCAAGAAGTTCACCAAGCGCATCGCCTTCAACGTCATCCCGCATATCGACGTCTTCCTCGACGACGGCTTCACCAAGGAAGAGTGGAAGATGGTGGCCGAGACCAAGAAGATGCTCGACCCCAAGATCAAGCTGACGGCGACCTGCGTGCGCGTGCCGGTGTTCATCGGCCATTCGGAAGCGGTCAACATCGAGTTCGAGAAGCCGATCACGGCGGATGAGGCGCGCGAGATCCTGCGCGAGGCGCCCGGATGCCAGGTGCTGGATAAGCGCGAGAACGGCGGCTATATCACGCCGCTGGAATCGGCCGGCGAGGACGCCACCTTCGTCTCGCGCATCCGCGAGGATTCGACCGTCGACAACGGCCTGTCGATGTGGGTGGTCTCCGACAATCTGCGCAAGGGTGCGGCGTTGAACGCCGTCCAGATCGCGGAGCTCCTGGTCGAGCGCGGCCTGATCCAGCCAAAGAAGAAGGCGGCCTGACGGCAGTTTGTTTTCGCTCACGGGCCGCACCGCCGCTGCCGCGGCTGGCCCTGCGCGGGCGCGCCGGACGACCGGCGGCCTGCGGTCGCAGGCTCGGCCTTCGGGCGTTTGTTTTCGCTCACGGGCCGTATCGCCGCTGCCGCGGCTGGCCCTGCGCGGGCGCGCCGGACGACCGGCGGCCCGCAGTCGCAGGCTCGGCCTTCGGCCGTGGCGGTTTTTCCTTCTCCCCTTGTGGGAGAAGGTGTCGCCGAAGGCGACGGATGAGGGGTGTTCCAGGGAACGCTGACGTCTCACTCCGCTGGAACACCCCTCATCCGTCTCGGCGCTGTCGCGCCGATCCACCTTCTCCCACAAGGGGAAAAGGGAACGCTCGCACTTTTCGGGTCAGCTGAGCTCATGATCGGTCCGGCTTCCAATATCCTCCTGCGTCCGGCCATCGCTTCCGACGCGGCCGCCATCGCCAAGCTGATGCGCGCGTCGGTCAATGCCTTCGACTGGATGCCGGTGTTGCACACGCCGGAGGAGGACCTGTCCTTCATCCGCGATATCCTGCTGCCCGAGCAGCAAGTGGCGGTCGCCGAGACCGCCGAATGCATCGTCGGCTTCATCGCCGCCAAGGGCGAATGGGTCGAGCAGCTCTATCTTGATCCGGCCTGGACTGGACAAGGCATCGGCAGCCGGCTGCTTGCTCAAGCCACCGCCGGCATACCTGTAGTCAAGCTTCATTGCTTCCAGGCCAATACCGGCGCGCGCCGCTTCTACGAACGCCACGGTTTTCGCGCCGAGGCCCTCGGCGACGGCTCGGCCAATGAGGAAAGCTTGCCGGATATTCTTTATGTCCTCAGGCGCTGAGCTCAGGCCCATTTTCGGCCGCCAGGCCGCGCAATATCGCCAGCGCTTCCTCCGCCCGCTCCGCCGGCACGAACAGATGGTCGTGATAGAAGGCCGACACCGGATTGACGCCCATGCCTGCCGCCGCGAGCCGCGTGGTGATGGCGGCGAGGAAGCCGACGGCTTCCAGCGAGGAGTGGATGTCGAGCGTGATCATCCGGCTGCGGAACGTGCCGGCAAGGCCGGCTGCTTTCGCTGCGTCTTCCGCGACGATCAGCGTCAAACCTTCGTGCTCGCGGAATTGCATGACGGGATCGAGCCCATCCGGCATGGCCGCGTCCGGCGCCAGCGTAGCGAAGACGTAGGTTCCGGCGAGCAGTTGCGGCGTCATCGAAGCCAACAGCCTGCCCAGGTCGGTCTCGCCGGTCATCGTGCCACCTTCCGTTCCACGCACTGAACCACGCTTTTGAAAAAAGCGCACCCCGACCCGTAGGATCGCCGCGTGGTTCTCCGTCCTTGGTTCGAAGCTGGCAGAAAGCCGGCCCTTGAACCATCAGGAGGAACACCCATGAGCATTTCCGAAGCCGTGCCTGTCTCGAACGGCGCCTTGTGGACCGGGCGCGTGCTAAGCGCCGTCGTCATCCTGTTCATGATTTTCGACGGCGTCATCAAGCTGCCGCCGCTGGATGTTGTCACCCGGACGATGACCGAACTCGGCTGGCCGGCCGACGCCAATGTCGCGCGCATGCTGGGTGTCATCGGGCTGATCTCGACTGCGCTCTACGCATGGCCACGTACATCGGTGCTCGGCGCCATCCTGCTCACCGCCTATATGGGCGGCGCGATTTCGACGCATGTGCGGATCGGCAACCCGCTGTTCTCGCATACCTTGTTCGGCGTCTATCTCGGCATAATCCTGTGGGGCGGGCTCTACCTGCGCGACCAAAGGGTGCGCGCGCTGATCCCGTTCTCGCGATAGAGGAGCAAAAGAAATGTTTGCCACCATCCTCATCATCCTGGTCGTCATCGTCGCCGCGGTGCTGACCTATGCCGCGACCCGGCCGAACGATTTCGTCGTCACGCGTTCGGCCAGCATCAAGGCGCCGGCCGAGACGATCTTCCCGCTGATCAACGATTTCCGGCGCTGGCCCGAATGGTCGCCCTTCGAAAAACTCGACCCCGGCATGAAGCGCACGCTGTCGGGCGCCGAAAGCGGCAAAGGCGCGGCCTATGCCTGGGAAGGCAACTCCAAGGCCGGCAAGGGCCGCATGGAGATCACAAATTCGGTGCCGTCATCGCTGGTGTCGCTCAAGCTCGACTTCGAAAAGCCGTTCAAGGCCAACAACAGCGTCGACTTCACGCTTTCGCCGTCCGGCGAGGGCACGACCGTCACCTGGGCGATGCGCGGGGCAAGGCCCTTCATCGCCAAGCTGATGAGCCTGTTCATGAATTTCGACACGCTCATCGGCAAGGATTTCGAGGCCGGGCTCGGCAATCTGAAGCGCCTTACGGAGCGCTGAAAACCATGAAGTTTCAACGAGTTGGCGTTCAGTGCTGCAAATCCGGCCGGGGCCTAGCCGGCCAATCTTCATCATTGCCGGGATCAATTTAGCTGTTTGTGAGTTTAGGGCATGGCGGCGAGGACGGCGCTTGAGAGAGGAACAGCAATGAAGAAAGCAATTACCATCCTGGTGCTGACGGTGGCCCTTGGCGCCTGCTCGCAAACGGAAAAGGGTGCTGCGATCGGTGGCCTGGGCGGTGCGGCGGTCGGTGCCGCAGTGGCGGGCGACCCTGTGCAGGGCGCGGTCGTGGGCGGCGCGGTCGGCGCAGTGGCCGGCGCGCTGATCGGCCATGCCAGCGAAGCCGGCCAGTGCCGCTATCGCGACCGTTACGGGCGTGTCTATGTGGCGCGCTGCCCGTCCGGCTATTGAGATATCGGACCGAAATCGAACAAAGAAAAACGGCGGGCCGATACCCGCCGTTTTCATAAGCGACGAAGAACCGTGATTACTCGGCGCTGGCCGCCTCAGCCTCGGCCGGTGCGGCGCTCGCCGCGGCAGCCGCCGCAGCGGCGTCTTCCTGGGCCTTCTTCAGCAAGGCAGCGCGTTCCTGCGCCTTCTTGCCGGGCAGAGCCTTGTTCGGGTTCGAGCGGGCCTCGCGCTTGGCAATACCGGCCTCGTCGAGGAAGCGCAGCACGCGGTCGGTCGGCTGGGCGCCATGCGACAGCCAGTGCTTGACGCGGTCGGCGTCGACCTTGACGCGCTCGCCGTCCTTCGGCAGCAGCGGGTTCCACGAGCCGAGCGACTCGATGAAACGGCCGTCGCGCGGCGAACGGGCGTCGGCGACGACGACGTGGTAGTAAGGACGCTTCTTCGAGCCCGCACGGGCCAGTCTGATCTTCAGTGCCATTTCTTTGTCTCCTAAAAGCTCTGATTTCGTTGATGAGTTTTCAGCTGGGTTCAGCCGGTTTTCGTCACGCCGTTGGCAGCGGCGATCTGTTCGTGGTGCCGGATCACTTCGCGGACGACGAAGTTGAGGAATTTCTCCGCGAAATCCGGGTCGAGATGCGCATCCTTCGCCAGCTGGCGAAGACGGGCGATCTGCTGCTGCTCGCGCGCCGGGTCGGCGGGCGGCAGGCCATGCTCGGCCTTCAGAACGCCGACCGCCTTGGTGCAGCGGAAGCGTTCGGCCAGCATATGGATGAGGGCGGCGTCGATATTGTCGATCGAAGCGCGGTAGCCGGCCAGGATGGCGCGTGCATCGGCCATGTCTTTCTCCTCGTTCATCGCCCCTTCACTTCTTCTTGCCCAAACCGGGCAGCCCGCCGCCCAGGCCCGGCAGACCCGGAAGCTTCATGCCGCCAGGCAGGCCCGGCAGTCCGCCGCCACCGGGAAGCCCGCCCGGCAGGCCCTTGCCGAGGCCGGCGGCCTGCGCCTGCTTCTGCAGCGCCTCGAGCTGCTTGGGATCCATCTTAGATAGGTCGGGCATGCCGCCGCCGGGCATCATGCCGCCCAGCCCCATTTTCGAGGCGAGACCGCCCATCATGCCGCGCATGAGGCCGCCGCCTTTGCCCTTGCCGCCCATCGCCTTCATCATGTCGGCCATGCCGCGATGCATCTTCAAGAGCTTGTTGATCTCGGCCGCGTCGGTGCCGGAACCGGCGGCGATGCGCTTCTTGCGCGAGTGCTTGAGGATATCGGGGTTGGCGCGCTCGGCCTTGGTCATCGAGGAGATGATGGCGAGCTGGCGGCCGAACATCTTGTCGTCGAGGCCGGCGGCCGCCAGCTGGTCCTTCATCTTGCCCATGCCGGGCATCATGCCCATGATGCCGCCCATGCCGCCCATCTTCGACATCTGCTGAAGCTGCTGGGCAAGGTCGTTCAGGTCGAACTTGCCCGACTGCATCTTTTTCGCCATCGCCGCCGCCTGCTCGGCGTCGATGGTTTCGGCGGCCTTCTCGACGAGCGAGACAATGTCGCCCATGCCGAGGATGCGGTCGGCGATGCGCTTGGGGTGGAATTCCTCCAGCCCGTCCATCTTTTCGCCGGTGCCGATGAGCTTGATCGGCTTGCCGGTGACGGCGCGCATCGACAGCGCCGCGCCGCCGCGGCCGTCGCCGTCCATGCGGGTCAGCACCAGGCCGGTGATGCCGACGCGTTCGTCGAAGCTTTTCGCCAGATTGACGGCGTCCTGGCCGGTCAGCGAGTCGGCGACCAGCAGGATCTCGTGCGGGCTCGACACCTTCTTGATGTCGGCCATCTCGACCATCAGCGGCTCGTCGATATGGGTGCGGCCGGCGGTGTCGAGGATGACGACATCATGGCCGCCGAGCCGGGCGGCCTGCACGGCGCGCTTGGCGATATCGACCGGGCTCTGGCCGGCGATGATCGGCAGCGTCGCGACCTTGGTCTGCTCGCCGAGCTGGCGCAGCTGCTCCTGCGCGGCGGGCCGCCGCGTGTCGAGCGAGGCCATCAGGACCTTCTTGTTCTGCCGCTCGGTCAGCCGCTTGGCGATCTTGGCCGAGGTCGTCGTCTTGCCGGAGCCCTGCAGGCCGACCATCATGACGACCACGGGAGCCGGCGCGTTGAGGTCGACGGCCACGCCCTCGGCGCCGAGCATCTCGACCAGCTCGTCATGGACGATCTTGACGACCATCTGTCCGGGCTTGATCGACTTCAGCACCGCGGCGCCGACCGCCTTCTCGCGCACCTTGTCGGTGAAGGAGCGAACCACTTCCAGCGCGACGTCGGCCTCGAGCAGCGCACGGCGCACCTCGCGCAAAGCCGCCGAGACATCCGCCTCGGACAGCGCGCCGCGGCCAGTCAGGCCGTTCAGGATGGAGCCAAGACGCTCCTGGAGGGATTCAAACATCTGCGGTCCTTGATCTCGGTGGGGTTCGACCGAGAGGTAGTGCGTTCGCGCCGGGTCGCCAAGCAAAAGCGCAAAGCCAAAAAGCACCCGGGGGCGCATCGCGCTGCCGGGTGTTGGCCTCCAGGATCTCTTTACAGCACCCGCCTCAAAGAGGTTTCGGCGTCCTGGTCGGCTTTCGCGAAAGAAAACTCGTCGCGGAATTCAGCGGCTCTAGACAGGAAATCGGCCGCGGAGTCAAGGCTAATGCATGTCGCGCAAAAGAGCGCAGGGGTTTGCGGCAACGACATGCGTCAAGAAACTATGCTGGAATCCCGGCCAAAACGCCGCCATTTGGGTGTCTCATAGCAGACTTTGCCGGGTCGCCCCGACTCTAAGCGGCGAGCGCCGGTGCAAAAGCAGCAGCATCGTCAGAAGCGTGCTGACGACGCCGATCGCGGCGATGAGAACGGCGTCCAGATTGGTCCAGCCGGGGCCTTCGAGAGGCTTGGCATTGAGCAGCGCGAAGGAATTGTAGGCCTCCTGGTGCGAGATCAGCAGGAAGCCGGTCAGGTTGTTGCCGAGATGGGCGCCGAAGCCGGCGCCGAGATTGCCGGTGACATAGACCAGGAGCGTGAGCAGCAGGGCGAATGTGCCGATCGAGATGAAGACACTGGCATTGATGGCCAGCGTCGAGGCCGTATTCCAGTGCAGCGACGTGAACAGCAGGCCCGGCAGCACCGCCCAGACCAGAGGACTCCTGAAGCGACGAGCGAGGGCGCGCAGCAGATAGCCGCGAAACAGCATTTCCTCCGACGAGGTCTGCAGGAAGGCGAGCAGCGCGATCGGCGCCAGGAAAAGCAGCCAGGACGACAGGGTGATCGGTCCGCGCGCGATCTCCGGCTGCAGCCAATAGAGCAGCACCTCGGAGAACAGCGAGGTGATCAGCACCGCGACCAGGCCCTTGAAAAAATCGCCGCCAGCGATGCGGCGGCCGACGCCAAAGAGAGCCGACAGCGGCTCCCCATGCACCAAGCGCATCGCCACCCACAGGCCGATCCAGATGCCGGCAAAGGAGCTCAGCGCGCTGAGGATGCCGACGGGCGATGCCAGGAAGTCCTGCATGTACTGCCCGGTCGAGGGGCCGGGCAGGCGCCAGACGATGTAGACATAGGTGCCGGCAAACAGCACGACGGCCGTCGCCGCCATCCAGAAGGCAATGACGATTGCCGTGCCGAAGAACAGCCGCAGCAAAGTGGTCTTTTCGTTCGGCGAGCGGCGATAGCGCTCGAAGGCGGCATTTTCGATCGTCACGCGGCTCCCCTGCCGAAGGCTTTCGGCTGTATTGTGTAGGAGGTCGGTGGTTACCGCGCGATTACCTTGCTTTGAGCCGGGACTGACTGGATCGCGTTGAGGGCACGAACATCGAATTCGTACCACGGAACACTAACGCGCGATCACGACGGTAAGAGATTAGCTGGAACGCCCATCTCGTCGTCATCCACGGGCGGAGCAAGGAGCGAAGCGACGCGGCGCAGACCCGAGGATCCATTCCGTTACTTCCGAGCGTTGCCACAGTGCAGAATTCTGCCCCGCTGCGCTCTTCGGCCGGGTTCACGGAATGGATCCTCGGGTCTACGCGTCCGCTTCGCTTCCGCTCCGCCCGTGGATGACGAAGTTCGGACGCTTCGACCAATCCCAAACGTGTGCATTGAACGCAGGCAAGCCGGCTGAGCCGTCAGCACGGAAAAAAAGCGGCCGCCTTCGCCGGCGGCCGCTCGTCTGACGACGATCAAGCCCGATCAGCGCATCACATAGACGATGCGCCGCGTGCCGGGGTCGACCAGCGCCGGCTGGTTGTTCACATAGACATAACGATACCGGTAGTCGGGGATCTCGCGCAGCTCGACCGTGTCGGGCAGCGTGGCGCCGGTCACCACCTCGCCCTCGAGATAGACCGGGTCGACCCGATGCGTAGTGACATAGGTGCCGACCTCGGCCGGCGGTCTGCCGATCGACTCGATGGCGTCGTCGCCGGGAACGATGGCGCCGGTGTAGCTGTCCGTGGTATAGATGTTATCGGTAGGCGGCGACACGACGGCGATGCCGGCATTGGCCGGCCGGCGTGTCAGCACGACGCGGCTGCCGCCGAAATCGCCCGTCACATAGTCGGAATAGACCCAGCCATTGCCGCCCGCTTCGGCGATCGTGCACCATTTGCTGTTCTCGATGCAGCCGGTGAGCGTTGCCGACTGGCCGGCGGCCAGCACGCCAATCACGGGATATTGCGGGCCGGGGCCGGCGCGCACATTGAGATCGGCCACCGCCGAGACGGCAGTGTCGGCCAAGGCCGCGCCCGACATGGCGAACAGCGCGCCGGCAAGCGCCGGAAACAGTACGCGTTTCATGTTTTCACTCCGTTTTTCCACGCTCCCTCGCGGTCGGAAACGAAACCAAGGCTTATGCGTTCCGGCTAAAGCGCCTTTCGGCCGCTCACGAATTGTTCCATGATTTCTCGGGGTTGCGGTCAAAAGGGCGTGAGCGGGCGCAAGGCGCTTTTAGCGCGGCAAGTTCCGCCGGACCGGCGCCAATGACCACGACGTCAATGTCTTTCATGAGGCAGGCCCGCCACACCTGATGGCCGATCGCAGGCAATTGCCCTTCTTTCGCCAGCGTCGGGTGTCATGTCCCCCTGCGAGGACGGTGACAACCGGGCGTTTCGCTGGCAAATTCGCAGCCGGGACGTGATTCAAGGCAACCAGGAGAAGGACATGGCATTTTTTGCCAAAAGAAGGATTTTCGCGGCCGCCGCGGCGGTGGTGGCGATGCTGGGGCTGGCGACAGGCGCTGAAGCCGCGGCCAGCTGCGGCAAGAACGGCGCCGGATTCGACGCCTGGAAGCAGGACTTTGCCGCCGAGGCCAAGGCCAACGGCGTCGGCCAAAGGGGGCTTTCGGCGCTGGAGGGGGCGACCTACGCGACAAGGACGATTTCGGCCGATCGCGCCATCCACAAGGCTTTCAGCGGCTCGGTGGAGGCTTTCATGAAACGCCGCGGGGCGTCCGCGATCATCTCGAGAGGCCGCGCATTGAAGAAGGCCAACGCTGCGATGTTCGCCGATATCGAGCGGACCTATGGCGTGCCGCCGGGCGTGCTGCTCGCCATCTGGGGTATGGAAACCGGCTTCGGCGCCTCGATGGGCAATCAGAACACGGTGTCGGCCATTCTGACGCTCGCCTATGACTGCCGCCGCCCGGACTATTTCACCCCGCACGCCATCGCGGCGCTGAAGCTCGTCGATCGCGGCGCGCTGAGCGCCTCCTCGGTCGGCGCCATGCATGGCGAGATCGGCCACACCCAGTTCCTGCCCGGAAACGTGCTGAAATATGGCGTCGGCAGCGGCAACCTGCGCGACCGCAATACGGCGCTGGCTTCCACCGCCAACTATCTCAAGGCGCATGGCTGGCATGCCGGCGCGAGCTACGAGGCCAATATGGGCGCGATCGCGGGCTGGAACTCGGCAAGCGTCTACCAGCAAGCCATCGCCCGCATCGCTGAAGCGATCGACGCGGACTGATCGAGGTCGTCATTCCACGGAAAAGCTCGGCCAAGCGCCGGGCTTTTTTGTTTGTGGAGATTGGCGAAAGCCGGGAAAATGGGGATCACTTCCCTCGGGGCGCCTTGGGGCCTCGCGGAGCGACCTGTGCTTCGTCATTCTAGGGCGGAGCAAGGAGCGGAGCGACGCGCGCAGACCCTAGAATGACGAAGGACAGGTTGACGGGACAGCACGCTCCTCTGCCCCACAGGACATCTCACCCGTAGGGGAGATCCGCAATTTCAGCGACGGTTCCTTGCCGCGAGCGTCCTGAGGCGCAGCCCGTTCAACCGGATGAAGCCCTCGGCGTCCTTCTGGTCGTAGGCGCCGCGATCGTCCTCGAAAGTAACCAGCGCATCCGAGTAGAGCGTCTTCTTCGACTTGCGGCCGGTGACGATGACATTGCCCTTGTAGAGCTTCAGCCGCACCGTGCCTTCGACGTCTTCCTGGCTCTTGTCGATCATCGCCTGCAGCATCACGCGCTCGGGCGAGAACCAGAAGCCATTGTAGATGAGCTCGGCATAGCGCGGCATGAGCTCGTCTTTGAGGTGAGCGGCGCCGCGGTCGAGCGTGATCGATTCGATCGCGCGGTGGGCGGCGATCAGGATGGTGCCGCCGGGCGTCTCGTAGACGCCGCGCGACTTCATGCCGACGAAGCGGTTCTCGACCAGATCGAGCCGGCCGATGCCGTTGTCGCGGCCGAGGTCGTTGAGCGCCGCCAGCATGGTGGCCGGTGACAGTTTCTTGCCGTTGAGCGCGATAGGATCGCCCTTGAGGAACTCGATCTCGATCTCGGTGACGACATCGGGCGCATCCATCGGCGAGACGGTGCGCTGATGGACGAATTCCGGCGGCTCGCTCCACGGATCCTCCAGCACCTTGCCTTCGGAGGAGGAGTGCAGGAGGTTGGCGTCGACCGAGAAGGGCGCGTCGCCGCGCTTGTCCTTCGGCACCGGGATTTGATGCTGCTCGGCGAAGTTGAGAAGGTCGGTGCGCGACTTGAACGACCAGTCGCGCCACGGCGCGATGACCTTGATGTCGGGGTTCAGAGCATAGGCCGAAAGCTCGAAGCGGACCTGGTCGTTGCCCTTGCCGGTGGCGCCATGGGCAATGGCGTCGGCGCCGGTTTCCTTGGCGATCTCGACCAGATGCTTGGAGATCAGCGGCCGGGCGATCGAGGTGCCGAGCAGGTAGGTGCCTTCATAGACGGCGTTGGCGCGGAACATCGGGAAGACGAAGTCGGCGACGAATTCCTCGCGCACGTCGACGATGCGGATGTCCTTGATGCCCATCATCTCGGCCTTGCGGCGCGCCGGCTCGAGCTCACCACCCTGGCCGAGATCGGCGGTGAAGGTGACGACTTCGGCGCCGAGCTCGGTCTGCAGCCATTTCAGGATGATGGAGGTGTCGAGGCCGCCGGAATAGGCGAGCACGACTTTCTTGACGTTCTTGGTCTTGGACATTTTTGGCGGTTCCGCGGGAAAATAGCTTCGCGGGCGAGGTATCACGGCCTTTCCGGGCGGCGCAAGAGACGAAGGTGAGCAGGAGAACCCCATCGCCGCGGCTGGCGCGACTGGGGCAGCCGCGTTATAAACTCGCAAACCATCACGACACCGGGCCTTCCATGTCCTTCATTCCCGACACTTCGACGCTCATCCAGTTCGCCATCGCCACCGTCATCCTGGCGATCACGCCTGGGCCGGACATGACGCTGTTCGTCTCGCGTACGCTGAGCCAGGGCCGCGCCACCGGCTTCGCCTCCATGGCCGGCGCTCTCTGCGGAACGCTGATCCACACCACGCTGGTGGTGGTCGGCATCTCGGCGCTGATCGTTGCCTCGCCGATGGCCTTCTTCGTCTTGAAGATTTTTGGCGCCGGCTATCTGGTGTTCCTGGCTTTTCAAGCGGTGACGAAGGGCTCGGCCTTCTCGCCGGAAAAGAGGACGGGACCGCAGGTTTCCTTGTTCCGCAGCTGGGCGGCCGGGCTCGGGGTCAACCTGCTCAACCCCAAGATCATCCTGTTCTTCATGACCTTCCTGCCGCAATTCGTCTCCGCGCACGATCCGAACGCGTCCGGAAAGCTGTTCTTCCTCGGCGTGATGTTCATCGTGCTGTCGATCCCGGTGACGGCGCCGATGGTGCTGGCGGCGGAGAAATTTTCGGCGGCGATGAAGGCAAGCCCGCGGGTGACGCGCGTTGTCGACTATCTGTTCGGCGGCGTGTTCTCGGCCTTCGCGCTCAAGATCCTGACCGCGCAGGCGAAGTAGGCTTCCATCGCCCCTTTGCCAAGCGAGCTTCCGGTCGTCCTGTCCGGCACTGTTTCAGAGCGTTTCACCGTTTCACGGAAACGGTGAACGCTCTCTCTTTGTCTTAACGCAATTCCTGACGGAAAACCGCTTCGCACTTTTCCTGGAATTGCTCAGAGAAAAGTCCTTGACCTGGAGTTACTCCAGGACGGTAGCTTGGTCTGCACAGTGTAAATCAGGACCAAGGCATGCGGATTTCAGAGGCTGCATCCACCAGCGGGCTCAGTATCGATACCATCCGATACTATGAAAAGGCGGGGCTGCTTCCGCCGGTCGAACGCGGAAGAGATGGCAAGCGTCGCTTTTCGGCGGTCGACGTCGATTGGCTTGTCCTGCTGTCGTCCCTGCGCGACACCGGCATGCGGATGGAAACGATGCGGTATTTTGCGCGGCTCTACCAAAAGGGCGACGAAACGATCCCCGAGCGAAAGCGAATTCTTCTGGGCCACTCCGAACAGCTCGACAAGCAACGCGGGGCCCTGGACCGATGTGCCGAAATCCTTGCGCACAAGCTGAAGCGGTATAACGAGATTGCGGCGTCATGAGGATTGTCGTTGTCGGTGCCGAGGGTGACATCGGCAAAGCCGTATGCGCCGAGCTGGGAAGTCGCCACGAGATCATCAGGGCAGGGCGCACCAGCGGCGACATCCGGGTCGACATGGCGAACCGCGCCTCGGTCGGTGCCATGTATGCAAGGTGCGGCAAAGTGGACGCCGTCGTTTCGACAGCAGGCGACGTTCATTTCAGCCCGTTGCACGACTATACGGAAGAGAGTTTCATGCTCGGCCTCAGGCACAAGGTGCTGGGGCAGGTCAATCTGGTCCTGGCGGGACTTGATATCATCAACGAGGCGGGATCCTTCACCTTGACGAGCGGCGTGCTGGACCGCGATCCAATCCGAACGGGGGCGGCTGCTGCGACGGCGAATGGCGCCCTTGGCGGCTTCGTCGTCGGCGCGGCAATCGAAATGCCGCGTGGTCTGCGCATCAACGTGGTGAGCCCGGGGCTTCTGGACGTTTCCGTGCCGCGCTATGGAGAATGGTTTCCCGGCCACGAACCCGTTTCTTCGAAACGGGTCGGCCTTGCCTACGCGAAGAGCGTCGAGGGAGCCATCACCGGCAAGGTGATCGTTGTCGGATAGGCTGCTCCGGCACGCGAGCGAGGTTCCGGCGGGCTGGCCGGCACGTTCCCACGCTTAAGCCAGCGGATCGGGCAGCGCCTCGCGCCGCCAGCTTCCGGCCCAGCGGCCGGCGGAGAGCCAGTAGAAGATGCCGCCGACCATGCCGGCGCCGATCACGGCCAGCCGGACATTGGTTTCGGTGACATCGAAATTGGCGTCGCCCACATTATGCACGAAGCCGAGAAAGACTACGGCGATGATGGCGCCGCCCAGCGCGTAAAACAGCCAGTCGCGCCGGCCGAGCACCTCGGCGATCAAAATGACGACCGCTGCCGGCATCAACGCGAAATAGGCGACGAACAGCGCCACGAAAGGCACCGAGAAATAGAGCGATGCGGTGGCCGTCGGCTCCGGATCGGCCGGGGTGTAGCCCAGATGCGCCAAGACCAGGATGTTGAGGAAGGCGCTCGCCGCCAGCGAGCCGACGACATAGCCGATCAGGATGACGGCGAAGCGAATGATGTAGGCGACGAGGCGCCTCACGCCTCGCCGTGCCCTGCGATCATCATGGCTTCGAGCGCCAGCCGGTCGACCTTGCGCATGCGCTCGGACTCCGACTTCAGCTGGCCGCAGGCGGCGAGGATATCGCGGCCGCGCGGGGTGCGGATCGGCGAGGCATAGCCGGCATTGTTTATATAGTCGGCAAACTTCTCGATCGTTTCCCAGTCCGAGCACTGGTAGTTGGTGCCCGGCCACGGGTTGAACGGGATCAGGTTGATCTTGGCCGGAATGCCCTTCAAGAGCTTCACCAGCGCCTTGGCGTCGTCGAGGGAATCGTTGACGTCTTTCAGCATCACATATTCGAAGGTGATGCGCTTGGCGTTGGAGAGGCCGGGATAGGCCTTGCAGGCGGCGATCAGTTCCTTCAGCGGAAACTTCTTGTTGATAGGCACCAGCAGGTCGCGCAGGTCGTCATTGGTGGCGTGCAGCGAGATCGCCAACATCACGCCGATCTCCTCGCCAGTGCGGAAGATTTCCGGCACCACGCCGGAGGTCGAAAGCGTGATCCGCCGCTTCGACAGCGACAGCCCGTCGCCGTCGGAGGCGATCAGCAGCGCCTTCTTCACCGCCTCGAAATTATAGAGCGGCTCGCCCATGCCCATCATGACGATGTTGGATACCTTGCGGCCCTCGGCCGGCACGATGGCGCCGTCCGGTGTGTCGCGGTCGGGGAAGTCGCCGAGGCGGTCGCGCGCGGTGAGCAGCTGGGCAAGGATCTCCTCGGCTGTGAGGTTGCGCACCAGCTTCTGCGTGCCGGTGTGGCAGAAGGAGCAGGTCAGGGTGCAGCCGACCTGGGAGGAGATGCAGAGCGTGCCGCGGCCTTCCTCGGGAATATAGACGGTCTCGATCTCGACCGGACGGCCGGCGCCGCGCGGCGGAAAGCGGAACAGCCATTTGCGCGTGCCGTCGGCAGAGATCTGCTCCTCGACGATCTCGGGCCGGGCGACGGTGAAATGCTTGTCGAGCTCGGCGCGCAGGTCCTTGGAGATGTTGAACATATGGGCGAAGTCGGAGACGCCGCGCACATACATCCAGTGCCAGAGCTGCTGCGCGCGCATCTTGGCTTGGCGCTCCGGCACGATGCCGGCGCCGACAAGCGCCTCGCCGAGCTCGGCACGGGTCAGGCCGATCAGCGACGGCTTCTCGGCCGGTGCTGCGCGGCGCAAGGCGTCACGTGCGCCTTCGGCGGTAAGATCAAGCGAAATGGTCATGGTGGCGCCAATATAAGTGATTTGCGGCCGATTTCAGCACCGGCCGCACAGGAAACGCGGCGCATAGCACAGCCCGGCGCCGGAGTCATGCGCCCCGCTTTCCTTCTCCCCTTGTGGGAGAAGGTGGCCGAGCGAAGCTCGGTCGGATGAGGGGTGCTCCAGCGGAGTGAGGCGTTGGTGTTCACTGGAACACCCTCATCCGTCTCGGCGCTGCGCGCCGATCCACCTTCTCCCACAG
>NZ_JAIUHU010000032.1:0-12030 GCF_020165275.1 Mesorhizobium sp. Ca11
CGATCGACCATCGCGAATCCCTCCTCGCCGGATATCCGCATGGAATCACCGATCCGATTCTGTGCAAAGCCCTTACAGGGGGAGAAGGCCGCGACTGGCGATGGCCCTTGAAAACAGATCACATCTTCGTGTTGGCGTAACCAATCGAAACGCATCCGCGAACCTGAAAGGGGCGACCATGCCCCTCAACAATGGGAGTTGTTCAAATGCACTCGATCAAGTTCGCACTCATTGCCGGCCTCGCCGGTCTTTGCACCTCGCAGGCCCTTGCCGAGGACACGATGGGCGCCATGACGATGATGAAGGGTGGACAGGTCACCGCGATCATGCCGGACGGCCACATGGGCACCATGATGCCGGACGCCAAGATGAGCGCCGAGATGATGAAGATGGCCAAGCCGATCAAGCATTGCATGATGATGATCACCGACGCCAAGGGCAAGGCCTACATGGTCGACACGTCGACCAAGAAGGCCCAGGCCGAATGTGAAAAAATGGCGATGTGACATCGCCGATCCTGCGTGCCGACCTCCCCGCCGGCCGGTGTGCCGGCGGGTTATCCGCCAACCGGCAACGTCCCCTTGAGCACTGCTCCTCGACCTGACTGACATGGCGTCGGGCTCGCCCTCGCGGGTTGATCGACCCGGCGAGTGTGCTAGGGCGGGTAACCATCACGAGGACGGTCATGGCCGGCATATCCCGAAAATACCGCATGCTGCGGCGTTCCCACGCCATGTGGATGTCGCGGCGCGTCTGGCAGCCGCGCCTCGTCTTCTGGGCCGGCGCCATCTCGATCGGCCTGATCAGCGTCCTGTTCGCCCTGCTCGCCGACCGGGCGCAGGCCCTGTTCCATCTCATGACGGGCAATGACGGCGGCTGGCGCTTCTATCTGCCGCTCGTCGTGACGCCGCTCGGTTTCGTCCTTTGCGCCTGGCTCGCGCATTCCTTCTTTCCGGGATCGCAAGGCAGCGGCATTCCGCAGGCGATCGCGGCGCGGCATCTGCGCGACGAGGAAGACCGCAGCCGGATCCTGTCGCTGAGGCTGGTGGTGGGCAAGATCGCGCTGACCATCGTCGGCCTCGCCTGCGGCGCCTCGATCGGGCGCGAAGGCCCGACAGTGCAGGTCGGCGCTTCGCTGATGCTGCAGGCGGCGCGCTGGGGCGGGATGGCGCAGGCGCGCGGCCTGATCCTGGCAGGCTCCGCCGCCGGCATCGCCGCTGCCTTCAACACGCCGCTTGCCGGCATCGTCTTCGCCATCGAGGAAATGGGCCGGGCCTACGAGGCGCGCACCAACGGGCTGGTGCTGACGGCGGTGATCCTGGCTGGCCTCGCCTCGCTCGGGCTGCTCGGCAACTACACCTATTTCGGCGTCGCCAGGGACACGGTCGCCTTCGCCACGGACTGGCCGCTGGTGCTCGCCTGCGGAATCATCGGCGGCGGTGTCGGCGCGCTGTTCTCGCTCTCGGCGCTGAAAGTCATGCGCCGCATCCGGCGCTGGAACGCGCTGCAGCCGCTGCCGCGCACGCTGGTCGTGGCGGCTGTCTGCGGCCTGGCCGTCGCCGCGATCGGCATCGCCTCCGGAGGATCGACCTTCGGCACCGGTTATGTGCAGGCGCGCGGCGCGATCGAAGGCACGCCGCTGCCGGCCTTCTTCTTCGTCGAGAAGTTCGCAGCCGGCCTCTTGTCGATGGTGTCGGGCATTCCCGGCGGCCTCTTCGCGCCGTCGCTGGCGGTGGGCGCGGGGCTGGGCAGCACGCTCGGCCTGGTCTTCGGCACGGCCACCGGCACGGCGGCGCTGCTCGGCATGGCCGGCTATTTCGCCGGCGTCGTGCAGGCGCCAATGACGGCCTTCGTCATCATTCTCGAGATGACCGGCAACCACGACAATGTGATCGCGCTGATGTGCGCGTCGATGCTGGGCTACGGCACGGCGAGGCTGATCTCCAACGAACCTCTCTACCACGCGCTGTCGCGCGTCTTCATCGCCGAGGCGATCCGGCGGCGCAGGGCGCAGCCAGAGCTGGCGCAGGGCTGAGCGCCAGCCCAAGCAAAAGGCCGGGCATGATGTCCGGCCTTGCGTCAGGTTCGAATGCGGTTCCCGCCTATTTGCACTTGGCGATCGAGGCCAGCGCGGCCGAGATGCCTTTCAGCGAGAAGACGTAGGAAGTTGGATTGCCGCGGCCGGACTTGGCCTGAACCTTCATGTCGGAGCCGGTCTTCATGGCGGCGATCAGCACCGGCTCTTCCGCCGCGTTCTCGACCCAGGCCGACTTGCCGCGGGTGAACATCGAGAAGCTCTTCTTGTCGATGGTGACGGTGGCCTTCGAGCCTTCCTGGAAGTTGTAGCCCGCGATGAACTGCGGCTCGTAGGAGACCTGCTGTCCGGGACGCTGGCTGACGAAGAAGAACATGTCGCCATGGTCGAGCGACGGCGGCTGCTTGTCGGTGGGCACGGTCAGCACATAGCAGACCTTGCCGGCGGCCGACTGATAGCTGTAGGTGCCCCAGGCATTGTGCTGGCCGATCTTGGTCGCCTGCTGCGCCAACGCCGGCGCCGCCGAGGCCACCAGGACCAGGCTGGAAACTATAGCAATCAATCCGCGCATCGTTCTTCCCGTATTCCAAATGGTGCGGAGGCGGGCCGCGTGGCGTCCTGCCGTCGCTTCATTTTGATTTAATCAGGGTTACCAAACGGTGAATTGTCCTTGAAGAAAAGGAACCCACCCCAGGAAACCGCCACCATCCGCGCCGCCACTGTGGATTGATGCCGGCGCGACGTCCCGGCGCGGAGTTGGATGCCACGAAAACGGCAAGAGTTTGTCTTTTCGTCCGCGCCGATTTGCGGGCCTGAAGCGAGCCGGGATCAGCTCTTGTCCGCCAGCGCGGCTTTGGCGGCCTGCCTGTGGGCAGGCGTGATATGCGCGCTGACGGCGGAGATCGCCGCGGTCAGCACGGCAAGGTCGTCGGTGAAGCCGAGGCCGAAGATGAAGTCGGGGATGAAATCCACCGGCAGGACGAAATAGCCGAGCGCGGCGAGCAGGATACCCTTGGTGCGCAGCGGCGTGTCCTTGTCCATGGCGCAATAATAGGCGGCGACAACCTCGTCCATGAACGGAATCTGCCGCGCCGCTTTCTTGGCGGTGCGCCAGAATTTTTCGCGTACTTCGCCCTCGCCGGCGAGCTTGTCGCCGAAGCCGAAGAAATCGAAACCGGTACCTTGCGCCATCAATCGCTCCTTGGCGGCCGCGTGCATCGTTGCGGGCGGCTCGCCGCGGGAAAATGTGGTGAAAGCGGGAGGCGGCTACAAGAGTTTAGGAGGCGCGCCGACCTGAAAATCGAACTCGCAACAATAACCAGCGTGGCAATCGCCTCAGTGTGGTGGTTGGCCAAGGCATCCCTCCGATCGTCATCCACGGGCGGAGCAAGGAGCGAAGCGACGCGCGCAGACCCGAGGATCCATTCCGTGACATACGAGCGCTGCTCACGGTGCAGAATTCTGCTCCGCTGCAATTCTCGGCAAAGGTCACGGAATGTCGCTTCGCTCCTTGCTCCGTCCTGGAATGACGAAGCCAGGCTGCTTACGGTGCAGAATCCTGCTTCGCTGCATTCCTCGGCCAAGATCACGGAATGGCCAAGGTCACGGAATGGATCCTCGGGTCTGCGCTCCGCTTCGCGTCGCTTCGCCCGTGGATGACGAGGTTGAGAGGCTTTGGCCAATCGCGAACGTTCGCCATGATCTGCACCGCCGCGACGCTCGTAGGTCACGGAATGGATTCCAGGGTCTACGCGCGTCGCTTCGCTCCTTGCTCCGCCCTGGAATGACGAAGTCCGCTCGCTCTTAGCCGAAATACACGTTCATCCGCTTGGCGAGCTCGATATCGAGCGCCGTGACGCCGCCTGCGTCATGCGTGTTCAGCGTCACGTCGACGGTCTTGTAGACATTCGACCAGTCCGGGTGATGGTCCATCTTTTCGGCCGCCAGCGCCACGCGCGTCATGAAGGCGAAGGCCTCGGAGAAATTCTTGAAGACGAAGCTGCGCTTGATGGAGGCGCCGTCGGCGGCGAGCGACCAGCCGTCAAGTTCCGCAAGCGCGGCGACGATCGCTTCCTTGTTGAGTTTTTCCCTGTTCATGTCCGGTCCCTATGTTATTCGGAGGTGATCCAACCATAACGCCGGATCGATGAGCGCAAAGCCCATAAAATCCATTCTGTTCGTCTGCCTTGGCAACATCTGCCGCTCGCCGCTGGCCGAGGGCGTGTTCCGCGCCGTCCTGACCGAGCAAGGCAAAGACCAGGGTCTGGTGATCGATTCGGCCGGGACGGGCGGCTGGCATGCCGGCCAGGAGCCGGACCGGCGCTCGATCGCGATGGCGGCAAGGCACGGCGTCGACATTTCAGGGCAGCGGGCGCGCAAGGTGCTGCAGGAGGATTTTTCGCGTTTCGACCTGATCCTCGGCATGGACAATGCAAATGTGCGCGACCTCAAGGCGCTGGCGCCGCAGGCCGCGCACGACCGCATCCATCTTTATCTGGATTTTGCTACGGGAAAGGCCGTGGACGTTCCCGATCCCTATTACGACGGCGCCGAGGCCTTCGCCTCGGTCTACCGCATGATCCGCGAGGCGTCGGATGCGCTGGCGAAGCGGCTTGGGGCCAGCGCTTCGCCGACCAGCGGCCAGGCTTCCTCGACGATGTAGGGGCCGCCGCCGACCGAATCGCGTGACGACATCAGGACGAAGCGGCCGACGCGGAAGGGCAATGCCGCGAAATTGCCGCGCGCCGAAAGATATTGCGCGACATCGAGCGGGCTCCCATTGCGCAGGCGCGCCAGCGTCACATGCGGCGAAAACTTGCGTGGGTCGGCCGGCAGGCCGAGCCGCTGGCAGATGCGGTCGATCTCGCCCTGCAGCGCCGTCAGGTCGGGTGAGGCCGACACGCCGGCCCACACCGCATGAGGCTTCTTGCCGCCGAAGGCGCCGACGCCGGTGAGCGTGAGCTGGAAAGAGGGGCGGTCAACGCGGTCGAGGGCGTTGGCGATCTCGTCGGCAACATGGCCCTCGACATCGCCGATGAAGCGCAGCGTCAGGTGGTAGTTTTCGACGTCGATCCAGCGCGCTCCGGGCAGCCCGCCCCGGAGCAGGGACAAAGAGAGAGCAGCATCACGCGGAATTTCGAGGGCGGTGAAAAGACGTGGCATGTGAAGCCTCCTGTCCTCGAATCGAAACTCTCGTTCCTAGCGAATCATCGATATTGGCGCGGGGCAAGCGGTTTGTTGTCCACAAAGTTTCCCCAGCGGAAAGCGTGGCATTACGGACTCATGATGGCCCCCCATTGTCGGCGATCGCCTTTTCCACCACAGGCATGATGCGCTCAACCATGACATCGACCCCCTTGGGATTGGGGTGCAGGCCGTCTTCGAGCTGGCGGTCGGGATGGCCGGCGACGCCGTCGAGAAAGAACGGATAGAGCGGAACGCGGTATTTTTCGGCAAGCCGCGGATAGATGGCATCGAAGGCCTTCTGGTAATCGGCGCCGAGATTGGGCGCGGCGCGCATGCCGGCGAGAAGCGCCGGGATGTTGCGCTGCTTCAGCTTGCCCAACATCGCGTCGAGGTTCTTTTCGGCGATCTCAGGCGAGACGCCGCGCAGCATGTCGTTGGCGCCGAGCTCGAGGATCACCAGCCTTGTGCCGTCCGGCACCGACCAGTCGAGCCGCGCCAGCCCGCCGCTCGATGTGTCGCCCGACACGCCGGCATTGGCGACGGCGACGTCGAGGCCCTTTGCCTTCAGAGCCGCTTGCAGCCTGTCGGTGAAACCCTGACCGGGGCCAAGGCTGTAGCCAGCCATCAGGCTGTCGCCGAAGCCGACTATGGTGAAGGTTGCGGCGCGCGCCGGCGAGATGGCGGCGCAAAGGCCTAGGAAAAGGATGAGGGCTGCAGCAAAACGGTGTTTGAAAGCCATGCGGCGAGCCCCATATGACCGGAACAATCCAAGGGAGGAGACAGCGGTCGTCTCCTTTTTTCACATATAGGGCGCTTTCATTGTGACAGAAGCCGTCATCGCGCTGAGGGACATATCGCTGACGCTCGGCGAGGGCGCGTCCTCCGTCCATGTGCTGAAAGATGTGAGCCTCGACGTGGCGGCCGGCGAAGCCACCGGCATTGTCGGTCCGTCGGGCTCCGGCAAGTCCACGCTGCTGATGGTCCTTGCCGGGCTGGAAAGAGTCGATTCGGGCACAGTCCGGATCGCCGGCGAGCTGATCAATAACAAAAGCGAGGATCAGATTGCTTCGTTTCGGGGGCGAAACATCGGCATCGTGTTCCAATCCTTCCATCTCATCCCCAACATGACGGCGCTGGAAAATGTCGCCGTGCCGCTGGAGCTCGCCGGCCATACCGATCCGTTCGGGGTGGCCGCGCGGGAGCTCGCGGCGGTCGGCCTGAGCGACCGCGTGACGCATTATCCGGGAGAGCTTTCCGGCGGCGAGCAGCAGCGCGTGGCGATCGCGCGGGCGCTGGCGCCGTCGCCGCACATCCTCATCGCCGACGAGCCGACCGGCAACCTCGACCAGGTGACGGGAAAGCAGATCGCCGATCTCCTGTTCGCCAAGGCGGCGGAGCGCGGCATGACGCTGGTGCTGGTGACGCATGATCCGGCGCTGGCCGGGCGTTGTGCGCGCCAGGTCTCGATGCGTTCGGGGCGGATCGAGGATGCGCCTTTGCTCAAAGTGACGGCATAGAGGCATGGCGGCCGCCCGGCTTCGAACCCTGAAGCTTGCCATCCGCTTCTCGCTGCGCGAGATGCGCGGCAGACTGTCCGGCTTCATGATCTTCCTCGGCTGCATCGCGCTGGGCGTCGCGGCGATCGGCGGCGTCAATTCGGTGGCGCAGGCGATCTCGGCCGGCGTCGCCAATCAGGGCCAGACGCTGCTTGGCGGCGATTTGCGCTTCCAGGTCAACCAGCGCAGCGCTTCCGATGCGGAGCTCGGCTTCATCAAGGGCCTCGGCACTGTCTCGCTCAATTCCGGCATGCGCTCGATGGCGCGGCTGGAGGACGGCTCGGACCAGGCGCTGGTCGAGGCAAAGGCCGTCGACGACGCCTATCCGCTCTTCGGCGCTCTGGAAACTGATCCGGCGCTGCCGAAGGACCAATTGTTCGGCGAACGGTCCGGCGTGTTCGGCGCCGCCGCGCCCGACCTGTTGTTCGACCGGCTCAATCTTCACATCGGCGACAAGTTGAAACTCGGCAGCGCCACTTTCGAGTTGCGGGCGAGGCTGGTCAGCGAGCCGGATGCGGTGTCGGACGGTTTCGGTTTCGCGCCGCGGCTGATGATTTCGCGCCAGGGCCTTGCCGCATCCGGCCTGGTGCAGCCAGGCAGCCTGGTCGAGAACGCCTATAAGGTGCGCCTGCCCGACGGCACGTCCGAGGCGCGGATCAAGGACATCCAGGCTCAAGCCGCGAAGGATTTCCCGCAGGCCGGCTGGTCGATCCGCACGCGCAGCAACGCCGCCCCCGCGCTCTCCGCCAACATCGAACGCTTCTCGCAATTCCTGACGCTCGTCGGGCTGACGGCGCTGGTGGTCGGCGGCGTCGGCGTGGCCAACGCCGTGCGCGCCTATCTCGACGGCAAGCGCGGCGTCATCGCCACCTTCAAGAGCCTCGGCGCCTCGGGCGGCTTCGTCTTCACCGTCTATCTGGTGCAGATCCTGTTGATTGCAGGCCTCGGCATCGTGCTCGGGCTTATCGTCGGCGCCGCGATGCCGTTCGTGGCGAGCGCGCTTCTGCAGTCGGTCATCCCGGTGCCGGCGCAAGGCGGCTTCTATCCTGGCGCGCTGGCCCTTGCCGCGCTGTTCGGCCTGCTGGTGACGCTGGCCTTCGCGCTTTTGCCGCTCGGCCGCGCCCGCGACGTGCCGGCAACCGCGCTGTTCCGCGAAATGGGCTTTGAAAGCCGGGGCCTGCCGCGCCTGCCCTATACGGGCGCGGCGCTCGCGATCGTGCTGGCGCTGGCGGCGTTGGCGATCCTTTCGGCCAACGACTACCGCATCGCCTCGATCTTCGTCGGCGCCACGGTCTTTGCCTTCCTGGTGCTGCGGCTGGTGGCGGCCCTGGTGCAGTGGGCGGCTAGGAAAAGTCCGCGCGTCCGTTTCGTGTCGCTTCGGCTGGCGCTCGGCAACATCCACCGTCCCGGCGCGCTGACGCCCTCGGTGGTGCTGTCGCTCGGCCTCGGGCTGACGCTTCTCGTCACCCTGGCGCTGATCGACGGGAATCTCAGGCGGCAGATCTCCGGCAGCCTGCCGGAGCGGGCGCCGAACTTCTTCTTCGTTGACATCCAGAGCAGCGATGTCGATGCCTTCGCCGGCCTTGTCGGCAAGGAGTCGCCGCGGGGGACGCTGGTCAAGGTGCCGATGCTGCGCGGGCGCATCATGGCGCTCAACGGCGTCGACGTCGACAAGGTGAAGATCCCGGCCGACGGCGCCTGGGTGCTGCGCGGCGACCGCGGCCTGACCTATGACGCCAAGCAGCCGGAAAACGCGACGCTGACCGAAGGCGCGTGGTGGCCGCAGGACTATTCCGGTGAGCCGCTGGTGTCGTTCTCGGCCGAGGAGGGCAAGGCGATCGGGCTGAAGCTCGGCGACACCGTCACCGTCAATGTGCTTGGACGCAACGTCACCGCGAGGATCGCCAATTTCCGCCAGGTCGAGTGGGAGACGATGGGCATCAACTTCGTCATGGTGTTTTCGCCCAACACCTTCGCCGGGGCGCCGCATGGCTGGCTGGCGACACTGACCGACAAACAAGCCACTGCGGCCGACGATGCAAGGCTGCTCAACGCCGTCACCCGCGCCTTTCCGGCTGTGACGACGGTGCGCGTCAAGGACGCGCTCGACATTGTCAACCGGCTGGTGGCGCAATTGGGCGCCGCGATCCGCGCCGCCGCCGGCGTGGCGCTGATCGCCTCGGTGCTGGTGCTCTCCGGCGCTTTGGCCGCCGGCAACCGGGCGCGCATCCATGACGCTGTGGTGCTGAAGACGCTCGGCGCGACGCGACGAACGCTGATTACCGCCTTCTCGCTGGAATATATGCTGATCGGCTTTGCGACCGCGCTGTTCGCGCTTGCCGCCGGCGGCATCGCCGCCTGGTTCGTGGTCGCGCATATCATGACGCTGCCGTCGCATTTCATACCACAGGTCGCGGTGGCGACGATCCTGGTTTCGCTGGCGGTCACCGTCGGCATCGGCCTTGCCGGGACCTGGCGGGTGCTCGGCCACAAGGCGGCGCCGGTGCTGCGCAACCTCTGACGGGGGGGCCGAGAGCCGCCCGCCCGCTTAAACCTTTGTAAGCCCGGTTAAATTTTTGTAAGAAAGACGCCCGGAAGACCCGAAAACCGGCCTTTTGCCTTCTCACGAAGCGTTGCGCCTCGTTACCGTCTTGTTCTTGACGTCGAGAACGCTCATATTTTGCGCAGGCATGCTGGAGCCCCGCCAGCGGCGCCTGGTCTCGAATGACCTGTCACCGGACGGGGCAGAAGCAACAGAGGATTTCCAATGGCTGATCCCATTCGCAACTACCAGACGTCCGCCGCCCCCGGCGTGCGCGTCGATATCGATCAAGGCCTGCGCGCCTATATGATCAAAGTCTACAACCTCATGGGGCTTGGCCTTCTGATCACCGGCCTTGCCGCCTGGGGCGCCTTCCAACTCGCCATCACCGGCGACGGCCAGCTGACCGCTTTCGGCCAGCTCATCTATGCAAGCGCGTTCCGCTGGGTCGTCATCCTGGCGCCGCTCGCCGCCGTGATGTTCCTGTCGTTCCGCATCCAGTCGATGAGCGTGGGCGCGGCTCAGGCCACGTTCTGGGTCTATGCCGGCCTTGTCGGCCTGTCGCTGTCGACGATCTTTCTCGTCTACACCGGCACCAGCATCACCCAGACCTTCTTCGCCACGGCCGCGGCCTTTGGCGGCCTGTCGCTCTACGGCTACACGACCAGGCGCGACCTGTCGGCGTTCGGCTCGTTCCTGATCATGGGCGTGATCGGCTTGCTGATTGCGATGCTGATCAACATCTTCCTGCAGTCGTCGGCGCTCGCTTTCGCCATCTCGGCGATCGGCGTGCTGGTGTTCGCCGGCCTGACCGCCTACGACACGCAGAAGATCAAGGAGATGTATTTCGAAGGTGACGTCGCCGACGTCGCCGGCCGCAAGGCGATCATGGGCGCGCTGCGCCTCTATCTCGACTTCATCAACCTGTTCATGTTCCTGCTGCAGTTCATGGGCGACCGCCGCTAAGGCAGTTGCCCGGTCTCAGTGGACCATAGATTTTGCGAAGGGCGGCCCAACGGCCGCCCTTCCTTTTAATGCAGTCATCTGCTGTTATCGAGGCAGGAACGAGAACTGCACAAATTATGAGCAATACTGCGATCAGGGCCGCTACGGCGGCCGACCTCGACCGAATCACCGAAATCTATGCCGATGCGGTCGCGCACGGCACGGCGAGCTACGAGCTGGAGCCGCCGAGCCGCGCGGAAATGGGCAACCGATTCGACGCCCTAGCGGCGGGCGGCTTTCCTTATCTCGTGGCGGAGAAGGACGGCATCGTGCTCGGCTATGCCTATGCCGGGCCGTTCCGGCCGCGTCCCGCCTACCGATTCGTCATCGAGGATTCGGTCTATGTCGCGCCGGAGGCCAAGGGGCAGGGCGTGGGCTTGCTGCTGATGCGGGCGCTGATTGAGACGGCGCGCGCGGCGGGCTTCCGCCAGATCATTGCGGTGATCGGCGACGGCCACGCAGACAGCGCCTCGGTGCGGCTGCACGAGAAGCTCGGCTTCCGCCATTCCGGGCGCCTCGAGGGCTCCGGCTACAAGCACGGACGCTGGCTGGACACGGTGTTCATGCAGCTTTCGCTGAATGGCGGCGCGGAATTGCCGCCGGATCCGAATTCGCTGCCGGAGCGAAGGTTCCGGATTCAAAAGGAATTGAAGAACTGAAGAATTGAGGAACTGAAGAAAAACGACTACCGCACCGGCCGCCAAGCGCCCTTTTTCCTCAATTCTTCAATTCTTCAGTTCATCAATTCCCCTTTCCCTTCACGCCTCGACAACCTTCAGCTTGGCATCGAACACGCCGAGCACGCGGCCGAGCTCCTGGCCGCGCTTGAGGATGCGCCCACCGGCGGCGATGACGGCGAAAGCGCCTTGCCGGCGCGCCAGCCTGGGGTCCTTGACGATCTGGAACAGCGGCACTTCGCTGGCCCGGCGGAAGACGGAAAAGACAGCGCGATCAGTGAGATGGTCGATCGCGTAGTCGCGCCATTCATTGGCCGCAACCATACGTCCGTAAAGCCTCAGGATCTGGTCGAGCTCGCGCCGGTCGAATCGCACCGGCTGGTCGAGGCGTGCGTTGCGCGCCTCGTGCAACGGGATCAATATTCCGGATGCTTCCCCATCCTCCGTCCCGCCGCTGTGATCGGTCATGCCTCGATCCTTCGATTGAATCATGCGCCGGCCAAGGTTCGCGCTTTCATAAGGGAATTGCAAGGGCACGATGGAAATGCGGGGCCGGCCGAACACGCGCGGGTCGCGCGGTTTCCCAAACGTCCAGTCACGTTTGCGAAACACATGTTGGAATTGGTGATGCTCCGCCACATTCTCGCCACAAATAATCCGCGCTCATGCCCCAATGTCCGACGAATTTACGGTCGTTGCCTGAGACGGTTCGGTCCGGCACCGGCTCGTAAACCCCAAGCCCCCCGCCCACGGGTCAGCGTCGGATCGAACCAACCTCGGTTTTTCCTTGGAAAAATCAGGTGCGACGATCCCAAAACCTGAATGACCGGCGTCAGAAGCAAGCTGACGCCGGTTTTTTATTTCCCAGCTCTCCTTGTCTACCGCATGCACACATTTCCAAGCGGGCTGGTCTTTGGCGATAGCGTGCATGGCAGCTTGGCGCATGCATTGTTTATGCAGCGCTGGTCGACCCCCACTCCGTCTCGGCTTCGCCGAGCCACCTCTCCCCCGATCGACGGGGTAGAGGAA
>NZ_JAIUHU010000033.1:0-11493 GCF_020165275.1 Mesorhizobium sp. Ca11
GGGGGCGCGGGGGCGGGGGGGGGGGCGGGCCGCGGCGACCTCGGCGAGCACGCCGCAGCCCACCCCGCAATAGGGGCAGGTGGTCCTCACCTCGCGTGCTTCTTGCATGCCTCAGGCCGCTTTCGAGGACAGCGCTTCGAGCGCGATGAACAACCGTTCGCCCTCGACCTTGACCGGGATAGTCCGGACCGAGCCTTCGTCGGCGCCAAGCGCCTTGCCTGTCTCCAGCGAGATCACCCAATTGTGCAGCGGGCAAGTCACGGCAGCGCCATGGACGATGCCCTGGCTGAGCGGCCCGCCCTTGTGCGGGCAGTGGTCGTCGATGGCAAACACCTTGTCGTCTGCCGTGCGAAAGACGGCGACCTTGCCTTGCGGTGTCGCAACGCAACGCGCACCGCGCGGCGGAATATCGGTGATGGAGCCGATGGCGATCCAGTTCATATTGGTCACTCCGCCGCCTCCGCGAACCCGACCGACGCCATCGGCCTGAACTCATGCTTGTCCTTGCCGGAGACGCGCTCCGACCACGGATCGACCTGCGCGAATTTTTGGCTGAAGACGAAGCGGTCGAAGAGCGTCCTGCGGCGCTCGGCATCGTCCAGGATCTGCTTCTTGATCTCGGCGGTGCCGATCCGCTTGGCCCATTTGTAGATGCGCTCCAGATAGCGGGCCTGCTCGCGATACATCTGGACGAGCGCCACGATCGCCTCCAGCGCCTCGTCCTCGGTCTTCACCAGCCCCAGCACTTCCGTGCCCTTGATGTCGAGGCCGGCGGCGCCCGCGAAGTGGATCTCGTAGCCAGAGTCGACGCACACCACGCCGACATCCTTGCAGGTGGCTTCCGCGCAGTTGCGCGGGCATCCCGACACCGCCATCTTCACCTTGGCCGGCGTCCAGGAACCCCACATGAACTTCTCGATGCGGATGCCGAGCCCGGTCGAATCCTGCGTGCCGAAGCGGCACCAGTCCGAGCCGACGCAGGTCTTCACCGTGCGCAGGCCCTTGGCATAAGCATGTCCGGAGACGAAGCCCGCCTTGCCGAGATCGGCCCATACCGCCGGCAGGTCTTCCTTGCGGATGCCAAGCATGTCGATGCGCTGGCCGCCCGTCACCTTGACCATCGGGATATCGAACTTGTCGACCACGTCGGCGATGGCGCGCAATTCGCCGGCGCTAGTCACCCCGCCCCACATGCGCGGCACGACCGAATAGGTGCCGTCCTTCTGGATGTTGGCGTGCACGCGTTCGTTGATGAAGCGCGACTGGTAGTCGTCGGCATATTGGTCCGGCCAATCGCAGACGAGATAGTAGTTGAGCGCCGGCCGGCATTTTGCGCAGCCGCAGGAGGTCTTCCACTCCAGCTCTTGCATGACCGCTGGGATCGTCTTCAGGCCCTTCGCCTTGATCAGGCGCCGCACGTCGTCATGGCCAAGGCTCGTGCAGCCGCACATGGGCTGCACCGCCGCCGGATTGTAGGCCTCGCCCAGCGTGAGCTTCAGCAACTGCTCGACGAGACCCGTGCACGAGCCGCAGGAGGCCGAGGCCTTGGTGTGGGCGCGCACGTCATCGAGGCCGGTCAGCCCCTTCGCCGTGATCGCGCCGGTGATCTTGCCCTTGCAGACGCCGTTGCAGCCGCAGATTTCCGCATCATCCGCCAGTGCCGCAACGGCCGCCAAAGGGTCCGAGGAAACGCCCCCCTGGAACGCCTGGCCGAAGATCAGCGTGTCGCGCATCTCCGAGATGTCGGTCGCCTTCTTCTTGAGGTCGTTGAACCACGCGCCGTCGGCCGTCTCGCCGAACAAGACGGTGCCGATGATGCGGTTTTCCTGCAGCACGACGCGCTTGTAGATGCCGGCCGACGCGTCGCGCAGGATGATCTCCTCGCGGTCGTCGCCGTCGGCGAAGTCGCCCAGCGAATAAAGGTCGATGCCTGTGACCTTGAGCTTGGTCGGCGTGTCGGAGTGGACGAAGCGCCTGTCCTCACTGTCCGTCAGTTTGGCTGCCGCCACCCGTGCCATCTCGTAGAGAGGCGCGACCAGCCCGTAGACATGGCCGCCGACCTCGGCGCATTCGCCGAGCGCCATGATGGCGGGGTCGGAAGTCCGCATGCGGTCGTCGACGACGATGCCGCGATTGACCTCGAGCCCAGCCTCCTTGGCTAAAGCGGTGCTCGGCCGGATGCCGACCGCCATCACCACCAGCGTCGCCGGAATGATCGTGCCGTCCATAAGCTCGACACCCTCGACCTTGCCGTTGCCGACAATGGCCTTGGTGTTGGCCTTGATCATGACCTTGATGCCGCGCGCCTCGACGGCTTTCTGCAGCAGATAACCGGCGGCCGGGTCGAGCTGGCGCTCCATCAGCGTCGGCATGACGTGCAGCACGGTGACGTCCATGCCGCGCTCTTTCAGGCCGGCCGCGGCTTCGAGGCCGAGCAGGCCGCCGCCGATGACGACCGCCTTGGCGCGCGACTGCGCCGCAAGCAGCATGGCGTTGACGTCGTCGAGATCGCGATAGCTGAGCACGCCGGGCAAGTCCTTGCCCGGAACCGGAATGATGAAGGGAACCGAGCCGGTGGCGATGACCAGCCTGTCGTAGCTCTCGGTGACGCCGTGGTCTGAGGTGACGGTCTTGGCCTCCCTGTCGATGGCGACGATCCGGTGGCCCTTGTAGAGGGTGATGCCATGCTTGATGTACCAGCCATCGCCATGGATGACGATCTCCTCGAACGCCTTCTCGCCCGAAAGCACGGGCGACAGCATGATGCGGTCGTAGTTCACGCGCGGCTCGGCGTTGAAGATGGTGACGGCGTAGCGGTCGGGCGCGGCCTCCAGCAGGTGCTCGAGCATCCTGCCCGGCGCCATGCCGTTGCCGATGATGACGAGTTTCTCGGTCATGTCGCTCTGCTCCGATCTATTCGGCGGCGTAGGAAAGGGATGCGTTGTTGACGGCGGCTGCGCGCTCCATCCGGCGGATGGTGACGTGCATCCAGACCAGGCAGGAGACGACGATGAGGAAGAGCAGCATGAAGCAGCTCGACCAGACCCCGGTGAGATCGTTCAGCGCGCCGAAGGCGATCGGCAGGATGAAGCCGCCGAGCCCGCCGATCATGCCGACGACGCCGCCGACCGCGCCGACGCTCTGCGGATAATAGGCGGGGATGTGCTTGTAGACGGCCGCCTTGCCGAGGCTCATGAAGAAGCCGAGCACGCAGGCGACGCCGATGAACGCGAGCGGGCCGATCTCGAAATGGAAGGGGATCGGCCCGCTGATGCCGCGCACGACATAGTCTGCCGAGGGGAGAGACAGAACGAGTGTCGCGACGGCACAGACGCTGAAGGTCCAGTAGAGCACGGTGCGGGCGCCGATGCGGTCGGAAAGCACGCCGCCATAGGCGCGGAAGATGCTGGCGGGGATCGAATAGGCGGCGCCGATCATCCCGGCGGTGGCGATGCCGAAACCGTAGACGCCGATCAGGTAGCGCGGCAGCCAGAGCGACAGCGCCACGAACGCGCCGAAGGAGAAGAAATAGTAGAAGGCCAAGCGCCAGACCCGCAGGTTCTTCAGCGGCGCGAATTCCTGCCAGAAGCTTCTTGCGGGCATCGCCTTGCCGGCGCGGCGCTCGCGGATGACCGGATCGTCGCCGGTGGTGAACCAGAAGATGGCCGCCATGACGACCAGCGCCGCGGCCCAGATCAACGCCACCGACTGCCAGCCCCAGGCGAGCAGCACGAAGGGCGCCAGGAACTTGGTGACAGCGGCGCCGACATTGCCGACGCCGAAAATGCCGAGCGCAGTGCCTTGTTTTCCGGCCGGGAAGAAGCGCGAGACATAGGCGACGCCGACGGCAAAGGAGCCGCCGGCAAGGCCGACGCCGAGAGCGGCAAGCAGCATCTGACCGTAGGTGTGGGCGAAAGCGAGCAGGAAGGTCGCGATCGCCGCGGCGAGCATGGTCGCTGTATAGACCAGGCGTCCGCCATAGCGGTCTGTCCAGACGCCGAGCACCATGCGCACGAGTGAGCCGGTCAGGATCGGCGTGCCGACGAGCAGGCCGAACTCGGTCTCGTTCAGGCCGAGCTCCTGCTTGATACGCACGCCGATGATGGAAAAGATCGTCCACACCGCAAAGCACACGGTGAAGGCGATGGTGGACATCACGAGCGCCTGCCTGGGAGCATTATCCTGGCTGGGCGAGGCTGGGAGGTTTGCAGTCATGGTCGGCTCCGGTTTGCGGCGTGGGAGGCACCGCGCGTTGTGTTGATCAGAGGCGTGGGATCGGTCAGTGCGGCGAGACCGGGACTGGCGCGGTCACTTGTGGCCCCTTGGCCTCGCTTTCGTGATTGGCTGGAAACAGCAGGAGCGCGGCGATGAACAGCGCCGCCGTCAGCGCGCTGCTCACCAGGAAATCGCGGCGGGTGAAATCCCTGAGCAATGTCGTTGCGATCCGCTTGGTCATCGTCGTCTCCGGTCCAAAAACGAAAAAAGCCGCCGTCCAGGCCTCGCGCGTCCGTACATCCGGGATCGCGCATTGACCTGAGCGGCAGCTTTGCCTGTGGCGCCCGCCATTGGACGCCTGTTCCATTGCCCGCGAACGGGCTCGATCACTTCAAAGCACGAAGCGTGCCAGTTTCGCTCGAAAGCGGAATTTCAAGGAAAATCAATGACGTGGGAGTTTTGACCTTCGACCGGGCCGAGCGGCGACGCGGTCAAACATTGATCAATGGCACAGGCATTGCGCATAAATTTTGTGCAATGCACAAGAATGGCGCGCAAATGATCAGGCGCGCCGCTGGCCGGCAATATAGGCGTCTATCCGGTCCGGATCGAAGATCTGGCCGTCGAAAAATCCGTCGGGGCCAAGGACCAGGCTTGCGCCCGCTGAGCCGACCGGCGTTGCCATCCTCAGCGCGCCCTCCACCTTGGCATTGGCGCCTGGCAAGGCGACGCCAAGCGGCCTCAACGCCGCGCGGTAGAGATCGGGCCGATAGCAGTCGCGGGCGACGGCGAGGTTTTGCGGCGTATGCGGCAACTGCCCCCAACGCACCATCTGCGTGTAGAACCAGAGCGCATGACTCTTCCAGGGAAAGTTGGCCGCCTTGTCGAAGGGCAGGAAGAAATCCTCCACGCGCCGTGCCGCGCCCCCGCCAAGTTGAAGCTGCCCGGTCAGGGCTGGCATCTGGATCGCCTCCGGCTGGCCAAGAAAGTCGGGCCGCGCCATCAGCGCCGCCAGCTCGCCGCGGTGTGCCGGATCCTGGCACCAGCGGGCGGAATGATGCAGAGCCCTCAGCAGCGCTGCCAGCGCGTCCGGGTTCTGTTCGGCCCACAACTTGCGCACGCCAATCACCTTTTCCGGACTGTTGCGCCACAGCAGCGCCTTCACGGTGACGACGTAGCCGGTGCCCGCCGCGACGGCGGCGCTGTTCCAGGGCTCGCCGACGCAATAGCCGTCGATGCGGCCGGCGGCCAATGCATCGGCCATGAAGGGCGGCGGCACGATGACGATCTCGATATCGCGGTCGGGATCGACGCTGCAGGCGGCGAGCCAGTAGCGCAGCTCATAATTGTGCCCGGAATGCGGATGCACGACGGCGAAACGCAGCGGTTCGCGGCCGGCGGCCGCCCGCTCGCGGATCAGTGCGCCGAGCGCTGCTCCGGCGCGCGCCGGATCGAGGTCAGGTGCTGCGTCATGCGCCGCCATGCCTTGCCACACCGCATTGGAAACAGTGATGCAGTTGCCGCCGAGCCCGAGCGAGAACGGCACGATGGTCTCGGAAGCAAGCGGCGTGAGGCCGAGGCTGCAGGCGAGCGGCATCGGCCCGAGCATATGGGCGACATCGAAGTGGCCGATGGCGATGCGGTCGCGGATATTGGCCCAGGAGGTCTCGCGATGCAGCTTGAGCTCGATGCCCTCGCGCGCGGCAAAGCCCATCTCGCCGGCTGCGACCAGGACGGCGCTGTCGAAGAGCGGCATGAAGCCGGCGGTGATCTGATGCGCTGCCGACATGCTCATTCGCCCTCCAGCGGTCCCAGCAATCCCGCCGCCGTCACCAGACTCTGGGCGATGTCGGCGATCTTGCGGTTCTGGTTCATGGCCGTCTTGCGCAGCAGCGCATAGGCCGCCTCCTCGCTTAAGCCCCGCGACTTCATCAATATGCCCTTGGCCCGGTCGATGACCTTGCGGTTCTCGAGCTCGCTGCGCGCCTCCTCCAGTTCGCGCGCCATGCGCGAGAAAGCATTGAAGCGACTAATCGCCATGTCGAGGATCGGCTTGATGCGTTCCTTCTTCAGCCCGTCGACCACATAGGCGGACACGCCGGCATCGACGGCCGCTTCGATCGAGGCCTGGTCGGAGCGGTCGACGAACATCGCAATCGGCCGCTTCACCACGCGCGACAGCTGGAACATGTTCTCCAGCATGTCGCGGTTGGGATTTTCGAGATCGATGACGATGACGTCCGGCTCGATCTCGGCGATGCGCCGGGCGATGCCGGCGACGTCATGGACGACCGTGACATGGCGATGGCCGGCGTCCCGCAATCCGGCCTCGATGATCGAGGCACGGATGCGGTTCTCGTCGATAACAAGGATGGTCAACGAACCGGCGGACATGCGCCTATTGTGCAGGCCGGGCGGAATTGTGCAATGCGGCAATCGACTGGGGTGGATCGCAACCGCCCCCAATGAATGAACTGCTGCGCTATCGCGCCCAACCCTGTGTTGCGGCCAAGGGAGGTTGGCCGCCTTTCTCACTCCTCTCTGAAGGCGTGAGCAAAACTGTCGGCGACCGGCTGGAAGAGATACTCGAGCATGGTTCGCTTGCCTGTAACAACGGAGACCTCCACCGGCATTCCCGGATATAGCCTCACTTGCGGAAGCTTCTTAAGTTCATCGGCGCCCACCTCGACGGTCCCCCGGAAAAAAGTCGCGCCGCTGCGCTCGTCGATCTCTGCGTCGGCCGAAACACGGGTAAGGGCGCCCTTCACCGTGGGCGTGGTTCTCTGCTTATAGGCGACCAGCCGCACCGTCGCCGGCAGACCGGGGCGAACGATATCGATATCCAGGGGCTGAAGCTTGACGTCCAGCACCATCTTGTCCTGATCGGGAACGAGATCGAGAATAATCCCGCCGGGAGGTACAACTCCGCCCGGCGTGAAATATCGAAGGTTCATCACCGCCCCATCTTCCGGCGCAACGACATCGCGGCGCGCCGCGCGCGCGTCGGTCTTCTGAAGCGCCTTTTCGAGCTCGGAGCGTTTGGTCTGGACGTCACGAAGGTCCTCAGCCGCCTTCTTGATGTACGAAAGCCGGCCATTGTCGATCTGCGCATTGGCCTCGGCGATCTGCTGCCGCAAGCTTTCTATGTTCCCACGGTTCGACTCAGCCTCGCCTTGTGCTGCGATGATCTGCCGTTCGAGCTGGAGTACGCGGGACTTCACCCCATAGCCTTTCTTGAGAAGCGTGCGGGCGTCGGCCAACTCTTCCCGCAGAGACGGCAACTGGATCTCGAAGGCCGCAACTCTCGCAGCGAGGGCCGACATCTGGGCATGATACTGGGCGATCCGCTGCTGCCAGACCTCGACCTCCGAAGCCTGAACCTTGGCCTGGTCGCGGAAAATGCGCTCCTGACCGGCAAGGGCCTCGGCGACGGTCGGTTCGCTTCGCCGGGCCGACAGGTCTGCCGGGAATGGAATCGTGCTCAGGCCGTCGCGCTGCGCGATCAGGCGGGCTTCGCCGGCGAGCGCCGCATCGAGTTCACCGCGCACGGCATCGCGGTCGGATTCCGCGTCGAGCCCGTCGAGGCGGACCAGTATCTGGCCCTGCCTGACCTGGTCTCCATCCCGGACCAGGATTTCCCGGATGATGCCGCCTTCCAGGTGCTGTACGGTCTTGCGGTTGCTGTCGACCTTCACCACCCCGGGCGCGACCGCCGCGCTCGTCAGCGGCGCGGTGGCTGCCCAGAGGCCGAAGCCGCCGAACAGCAGGCCGATGACGGCCAGGCCGCCGAAGACATGGGCGCTCACCGCCGGCCAGGCGGGCGGTGGCGGCGGCATTTCCAACGACAAGGTAGCTTCCGTCACGATCCGGTCCTTTCGGAGCTCACGACCCGAACCTGTGGCGCAGCCGACTGCTGCTCGGGGCGGCGCAGTTGCGCAAGCACGACGTCGCGCGGGCCGAACATCTGCGACTGGCCTTCGTTTAGCACCAGGACGCAATCGACGTTCACCATCAGCGACGGGCGGTGGGCGACGATCACCACGGTCGAACCTGCCTCCTTCATCGCGGCAATCGCCTGGTTCAGGGCTTCCTCGCCGACGGCATCGAGATTGGAGTTCGGCTCGTCCAGCACCAGCAGCGCCGGACGGCGATAGAGCGCCCTGGCAAGCCCTATGCGCTGGCGCTGCCCCCCGGAGAGCACCGAACCCTGCTCGCCTATCTCGGTATCATAGCCATTTGGGAGCCTGAGGATCATCTCGTGCACGCCCGCCATCCGGGCGGCGGCCACGATCTCGGCCGGATCGCCTTGCTCCATGCGGGCGATGTTCTCGCGGACGGTTCCGGGAAAGAGTTCGACGTCCTGGGGGAGATAGCCCACATAGGAGCCGAAATCGGCGCGGTTCCAGGCAAACACGTCGACACTGTCGAGCCGAACCCGCCCCTGCTGTGGCGAAAGCATGCCGACGATCAGGCGGGCAAGCGTCGACTTGCCGGCGGCCGACGGCCCGATCACCGCAAGCACCTGGCCCGGCGGCACGGCGAAGGAGAGGTTCCTGAGCACGGGCTCCTTTGCGCCAGCCGGCATATATGTGACGGCGTCGACCGAGAGCTGCCCCTGGGGACGCGGCAATTCCATCCCCGGCGGGCGCAGCGACGGAGTCTCGAACAGCCGGTCCAGCCGGCGCCAGGCCTCGCGCGCCGCGGTGGTCTGCTTCCAGGTGGCGATAGCCTGCTCGACCGGCGCGAGCGCGCGCGACATGATGATTGACGCCGCGATCATGGCGCCGGGCGAGACTTCGTGGCGCAGCGACAGCCAGGCGCCGAGCCCCAGCACCGCGACCTGCAGGAACATCCGGAACGGCTTGGTGAATGCATTGATCAGGCCGGCCCAGTCGCTGGCGGTTGTCTGCAGCGCGAGCACGGACGCATTGGCCGCGTCCCAACGCCGGGCGAGCACCCCGCCCATGCCCATCCCGTCGATGACTTCGGCATTGCGGAAACCGGCATCCGCCGCCTGGTAGGCGCGCGCGGAAGCGGCGTTGGCCTGCTTGAGCGTGTTGGCCGTCAGCGCGTTGTTGGCAAGGGCGAGGCCGAACAAGATGATCGCACCGCCCAGCGCCAGAAGTCCGAGCAGGGGATGCAGCAGGAAGACGAAGCCGAGATAGAGCGGCATCCATGGCGCGTCGAACAGCGCCATGATGCCGCCGCCGCCAAGATAGCCGCGCAACGTGGCGAGGTCGCGCAGCGCCTCGGTGCGGTAGGAGGAGCCGCGCAACGCGTTCTCAAGCCCGCGGCCCAGCACCTGCGGCGACAGCATGCGGTCGATCCAGGTGCCGAGCTGCACCAGCAACCGGGAGCGGAAGAATTCGAGCGCGCCCATTGCAGCCAGCGCCGCCGTCGTAATCAGCGTCAGATAGACGAGCGTTTCCACGCTGCGTCCCGTCAGCACGCGATCATAGACCTGCAGCATGTAGATCGAGGTCGAGAGCACGAGCAGGTTGATGACGAAGCTGAACCCCGCCACCGCGGCGAAACCGCCGCGGCAGCGGGAGAGAGCAAGCTTTAGGGGAGAGAGGCCTTGCATAACGATCATCTGCCGCTCATCGTCTTCCTGCGGGCTCCATCAGGCATGCAGATTGAAGTCTGCGCTGCTTAGATTGTTCACCCCCATGAGATGGATTTCGATGACGTCAGCACCACTTGTAATCGCCTCGGCTGACGTGCCGACATTTGCGTAGACAACGGTGTTCGTTCCATCCGTCGTCCAACCGACGCTGTGCGCGGCAAGCGTTGTCGAAGCACCTAAGTTGGTCGGAGTGCCGGTCAGGTTGAGCGCATTCAGGAAGTCGAGTTTGTCCGTCCCGTGGACGAAGTCCTGGATCGTATCGAAGGCGGCGTGGGTAGAGTCGGCAACCGCCGTGTAGACGAAGTGGTCGGCACCGTCGCCGCCGACCAACCAGTCGGCGTTCACCTTTCCAACGATCGTGTCGTTGCCCGCACCGCCGAAGATGTAGTCGACGGCAGAGGTTCCGGTGACGCTGTCCGTGCCAGCTCGACCATCAGCGATAGTCGGATCGGTACTTACCAGTGTGATCGTGTTGTCGACGCTGCCCCCATTGGCGTTGCCGATCCAAACGGTGAACGATTGTGGAGTCGATGAAGTCGAATGATTATCAGTGGCGGTGACAGTAAGAGTGCCTGTTGCCGAGCCTCCTAGTCCGACGTTGGCGGTCAGCTCTCCGTTTGGTGCAACGGCGACTATCCCGGAGCCACTCCAGGTAAATGCAAAGGAGACACTATCGCCTGCATCGGGATCCACGGACAAGAAGTGGCCCAAATCGATAGGATTCCCGTCGGCGATCGGGGCCGAACCCGGGACGAAGACCGGGGCGCTCGGCGCATGGTTGGTCACGGGCTCATCGGCACCGTTGACGGTGATGTCGATGACGTGATCCGTGCCATCTATCGACGTTACATGGATCTGATCATGCGGATGGTCCGCGGAGTTCAGAGCCTGAACGTTGGCGGCGCCATTGTTGAGCGTATAAACCCAATTGCCGGCGGCATCGATGGTCAATGACCCGTATGTGCCCGCGATCGGATTGCTGCCGTTGTGCACCTGGAACGAACTCTGGCCTGCGTCAGGGTCGTTGACGGTCAGAGCGCCGTTTACGGTCAGCACGGCGTCCTCGGTCACAGAGCCGGTGCTGCTGCCGCCGATCGAGGCGGCGTCGTTGGCGCCGGTGATGTTGACGACGATGTCGTGGTGAGCGGTGCCGTCGGCCGACCACACCGTCAGCGTGTCGGTCGCCGGCTCGCCGCCGTTGAGCGCCTGGGTGGCGGCGCGGCTGTCGTCGAGCGCATAGGTCCAGGCGCCCGAGTTCGCGTCGAAGCTGAAGGTGCCGTAGGTGCCGTTGAGGCTCGCCGGCGTCTGGAAATGCGCCTGGCCGGCGTCGACATCGCTCACCAGAAGCTTGCCCGAGGCGGAGGGATCGCCCGCCGTGCCGTTGTTCACCCCGCCGGCCTCGCTCACCGCCCGGTCGTCGGTGACCGAAGCGTCGACCACGATCGAGGCGGCGTCGTTGGCGCCGGTGATGTTGACGACGATGTCGTGGTGAGCGGTGCCGTCGGCCGAGGTGACCGTCAGCGTGTCGGTGACGGCATCGCCGCCGTTGAGCGCCTGGGTGGCGGCGCGGCTGTCGTCGAGCGCATAGGTCCAGGCGCCCGAGTTCGCGTCGAAGCTGAAGGTGCCGTAGGTGCCGTTGAGGCTCGCCGGCG
>NZ_JAIUHU010000034.1:0-11394 GCF_020165275.1 Mesorhizobium sp. Ca11
CTTTCCTCTCCCCCGTCGATCGGGGGAGAGGTGGCTCGGCGAAGCCGAGACGGAGTGGGGGTCGACCAGCGCTACATAAGACAATACATGCGCCAAGCTGCCATGCACGCTATCGCTAAAGGCCAGCCGCTTTGGCAGGGGCGAGGAACTTCACATCCCCGTCAGATCGCTCATCAGGCCCGATGCCACCGACAGCCGCGACACGGTGATGTCGCCGCCTTCGGTCAGCGCCTGCAACCGCTCGCGGGTGCGCGCGACGCGGTCGCCGCCGGCTTCCAGCCAAGCCGCGACCGGATCCGCCGCCGTGCCGTGCGCGGTGAGCGCCGCCACCGCGATGCCGCGCCGCGCCACGCCGATCGTGTCGGCCGCGCGCGACAGCGCCAACTGGTCGTAATAGTCGGGCGGCATGATCGAGCGCGCAGCTTCCTCGACGCGCGGGATGCGGAAGGCATCGCTGACCGCGAAGAAGGCCTTGGCCGCGCTGACGATGTCGGCATTGGCCGTGCGCGCGGTGAGCGCGATGTCGGGGATCAGCTCGGCCACTTCGGCCAGAGCGAGCTGCCCGGCGAGCTTCTCCGGCGCGCCGCTCTTGGACAGACCGTGCCGCCGCTCCTCGACGCGTTCACGCGAGAAGGCCGGCAGCAGCGAGAGAAGCTTCGGCTCGAGCGCCTTGCGCGCCTCCTGCAATTCGGCGATGCGCTGGCCAAGCGGCGCGGAGCCGGCTTCGTGCTTCAGGTACCAGCCGCTGGTCACAAAGATAAGCCGGCTGATCGCTTGATAGAGATCGAGCTGGACCTGCCCGTCGATATGGTTGTCGAGCGCGTCGATCTCGCGATAGAGCGCGGGCAGCGCGAAGCCGTCGCGGACCATGGCGAAGATGCGCACCACATCGGCCGCCGTGCGGCCCGTGGCTTCCTGTAGCCGGTTGGCGAAGGACGGTCCGCCGCGATTGACCAGGTCGTTGGCGAGCACGCGCGCGATGATCTCGCGCCGCAGCCGGTGTTCGCGGATCTCACCGGCGAATTTCCTCGCCATGCGTTCCGGGAAATAGCCCATCAGATCGCGGTCGAAATGCTGATCGTCGGGCACGTCGCTGGCGACGATATCGGAGAACAGCACGATCTTGGCATAGGCGAGCAGCACGCCGAGCTCGGCCCTGGTCAGCGGCTCGCCGCGCGCCTCGCGTTCGGCAAGCGCCGCCGGCGAAGGCAGCGTCTCGACCGCCCGGTCGAGCAGGCCGCGCGCTTCCAGCGCCGACATGAAGCGCGCCTGGTGCGCGATGTCGGCGAGCCCGCGCTTGCGCGCCAGCGAAAGCGCCAGCGTCTGCTGATAGTTGTTGGCGAGCACCAGCGCGCCCACCTCGTCGGTCATCTCGGCGAGCAGCTTGTTGCGCGCCGGCCTCGCCAGCGAGCCTTTGCGCATCGCCGACGCCAGCGCGATCTTGATGTTGACCTCGACGTCGGAACAGTTGACGCCACCCGAATTGTCGATGGCGTCCGAGTTGCAGCGGCCGCCATTCATCCCGAACTCGATGCGCGCCCGTTGCGTGACGCCGAGATTGGCGCCCTCGCCGATGACTTTGGCCCGGACATCAAGCGCCGTGACCCGAACGGCGTCGTTGGCGCGGTCGCCGACATCGGCGTTGCTTTCGCCCGAAGCCCGCACATAGGTGCCGATGCCGCCGAACCACAAAAGGTCGACCGGCGCCTTGAGGATGGCGTTCATGATCTCGACCGGCGTCGCGGTGGTCCTGGCGAGGCCGATCGCGGCGGCCGCGGCCTGCGGCAGCGTGATTGATTTCTGGTTGCGCGAAACGATGACGCCGCCGTCCGACAGTTTCGACTTGTCGTAGTCCTGCCAGGACGAGCGCGGCAGCGCGAACATGCGCACCCGCTCGGCCATCGAGGCGGCCATGTCCGGATCGGGATCGATGAAGATGTCGCGATGGTCGAAGGCGGCGATCAGCCTGGTGGCCGGCGAGAGCAGCATGCCGTTGCCGAACACGTCGCCCGACATGTCGCCGACGCCGACTACGGTGAAGGGCGAGGTCTGGATGTCGCGGTTCATCTCGCGGAAATGCCGCTTCACCGCTTCCCAGGCGCCCTTGGCGGTGATGCCCATCTTCTTGTGGTCGTAGCCGGCCGAGCCGCCGCTGGCGAAGGCGTCGTCCAGCCAGAAATGGTGTTTTTCGGAAATGGCATTCGCGGTGTCTGAGAAGGTCGCCGTGCCCTTGTCGGCGGCGACGACGAAATAGGGATCGTCCTGGTCGCGCCGTACCACGCCGGCCGGCGGGATGACGCCGTCGACGCCGATATTGTCGGTGATCGAGAGCAGGCTGGAGACGAAGTTCTTGTAGGCCGAGGTGCCTGCTTCGAAGATGGCATCGCGCCCGACGCTCATCGGCAGCTTCTTGGGATAGAAGCCGCCCTTGGCGCCGACCGGCACGATGACGGCGTTCTTGACCTGCTGCGCCTTGACCAACCCCAGCACCTCGGTGCGATAGTCCTGGGCGCGATCCGACCAGCGCAGGCCGCCACGCGCCACCGGGCCGAAGCGCAGATGCACGCCTTCCACCTCGGATCCGTAGACGAAGATCTCGCGCCATGGCCTCGGCGCCGGCAGTCCCTCGACCGCCTGCGAATCGAGCTTGATCGCCAGCGACTGCCCTTTTTGTTTCGTATCGGTTACGAAATGATTGGTGCGCAGCGAGGCTTCGATGAGGTTGAGATAGCGGCGGATGATGGTGTCGTCGTCGATATTGGGCACCTCCTCCAGCGCATCCTTGATCTTGGCCTTGAGGTGCTTGGCCGCGACCGCGCCTTCGCCTTCGGCCGCCGGACCGAGCCGGGCGACGAACAGCGCGTGCAGGCCGCGCGCGATCTCGGGATAGCGATTGAGTGCGGCGGCGATGAAATCCTGGCTCTGGGGAATGCCGGCCTGCTGCAGATAGCGGCCATAGGCGCGCAGGATGGCGATCTCGCCAGACCACAGGCCGGCGGTCTGGGCCAGGCCGTTATAGCTGTCATTGTCGACATCGCCGCGCCAGACCGACAGGAAGGCGTCCTCGAAGAGCGCGCCGCCGTCGGAGATGTCTATTCGCGCGCCATAGCTGTTCTCCAGTTCCATGTCGTGGATGAAGACTTTGCCGGAGCCGGTGTCGGCGACCTCGAAGGTGCGCTCGCTGATGACGCGGAAGCCGATGTTTTCCAGCACCGGCACGCGCCGCGACAGCGCGACAGGGCTGCCAAAATGATAGATCTTCAAAGCCGCCTGGTGCGGCTTCTGGTCGGCATGGCGGTAATAGTCGATGGCGATCGGATTGTCGGCCCCGATCTTCGCGATGCGGCCGGCATCGGCCAGCGCCACGGCGGCCGAGAAGCTATCGCGATAGCTTTCGGGGAAACGCGCCGCGATCGCCTTCAGCGCCGGGTCGCTGCCGGCGGCTTCCGCGGCTTCGGCGAGCGCGTCCTCCCAAGTGCGCACGATGTCGCGAATCGCCGCCTCGATCGCCGACTGCTCGACCTTCGGGGTCTTGCCGCCGGAACGGCCGATGATGAAATGCACGCGCGCCAGCCCGCCTTCCGGGAAGGCCGGGTAATAGGCCGACAGACGGCCCTCGAACACCGTCTTGAGATAGGTGCCGACCTTCTCGCGCACGACGCTATCGTAGCGGTCGCGCGGCACGAAGACGATGATCGAGACGAAGCGGTCGAACTGGTCGACGCGTACCAGCGCCCGCACGCGCGGCCGCTCGATCAGCCCGAGTATGGCGCTGGCGTGCTTGCGCAGGATGGGAATGGGAACCTGGAACAGCTCGTCGCGCGGATAGCTTTCCAGGATGTTGATCAGCGCCTTGCCGGAATGATCGTGCGGATCGAAGCCGGATTTCGAGATCACGGTCTCGGCCTTGGAGCGCAGATAGGGGATCTTCATCACCGAGCGCGTGTAGGCGGTCGAGGTGAACAGGCCGACGATGCGCAATTCGCCCGCGAGCGCCCCCTTCGACGTGTAGGTCTTGATGCCGATGTAATCGAGATAGATGCGGCGATGCACCGACGACTTGGCATTGGCCTTGGTGACGATCAGCGGCTCCGGCCCGTGCAGGAAGGCGCGGATTTCCGGCGTCGTCGTCACCGCCTCGGTGCCGCGCCTCAACACCAGCACATCCGGATCCGACAGGATGCCCAGGCCGGGTTTGTCGGCGCGCTCCAGCGAGCCGCTTTCCTCGCCGCCGGTATATTTGAACTCGCGCATGCCGAGGAAGGTGAAATTGTCGTCGCGCAGCCATTCGAGGAAGGCGATCGCCTCGGCGACGCTCTTCTTGTCGAGCGGCACCGCCGAATAGCGGAATTCGGAAATCGCCTGGTCGAGGCGGGCGAGCATCCGCTTCCAGTCGACGACGGCCGCCCGGACCTGCGAAAGCACCTTGTGCAGCCGCTCGGTGAGGCTCTTGGCCTGCTCGGCGGTCAGCCGCGGGATATGCACATGGACGACGCTCAGCCGGTCGTCATCCTCCTTGCCGCCGTCGCCAAGCACCTCGACCACACCGGTCTTGCCGTGGCGGACGGTGACGATCGGATGGGTGACCAAGGTCGGCTCACCGCTTGTCTCGGTGATTTCGCCGAGGATGGAATCGAACAGGAACGGCATGTTGTCGTTGACGACGGTGATGACCGTAACCGGCCGGCCGTCGCAGGCAACGCCCGAATCGGCTTCGACGGCAACGACGCTTTCGCCCTTCCTGTGGCTGGCGACTGCTTGGGCGGCGAGCTCGCCAGCGCGCTCGAGGTCGGCCACGTTATAGGCCGCGATGTCCTCGGCGGGCGCCCGCGCCAGCAGATAGTCGGCAAGCCTTGCGGGTTTCTCCTCCGCTTTCGCGGCGGCGGCTTTCCTCTTCGGCTTGGATTTCACGCTGGCCATGACGCTTAGTCCCTCCCGTTATATGCTTTTGCGACTATGGTAGCCAGATGACCGCCGTTTGGCGACAAAGGTTTGACGGCGCTTAAAAAAATTCCAACCGACGCCATCACAGCGCGAGGAGAACAGTCATGACCGGCAAAGTAACCGCGCTCGACCTTGTCCAGGCGGAGCTCGGCGAGGCGACGAAAGCCTATTTCGACAAATGCCGGGAGAAGCTCGGCCTCGTGCCAAACGTGCTTCTCGCCTACGCCTTCGACGAGAAGAAGCTGCGCGCCTTCACCGACATGTATAACGATCTGATGCTGGGCGATTCCGGTCTGTCGAAGCTGGAGCGCGAGATGATCGCCGTGGTCGTGTCCTCGGTCAACCACTGCTTCTATTGCCTGACCGCGCATGGCGCGGCGGTGCGCCAGCTGTCGGGCGAACCGGCGTTCGGCGAAATGATGGTGATGAATTTTCGCGCCGCCGAGCTGTCGGACCGGCAGCGCGCCATGCTCGAATTCGCCGTGAAGCTGACCGAGGAGCCGGCTAAAATCGTCGAGGCCGACCGCGCCGCCTTGCGCCAGGCCGGCTTCACCGACCGCGACATCTGGGACATCGCCTCGACCGCCGCCTTCTTCAACATGTCGAACAGGGTGGCCGCCGCAGTCGATATGCGGCCCAACCCCGAATACCACGCCATGGCAAGGTGATCTCGTTACAGTCGACTCAACTTAACATCGATTGCCTGTTTTTCGTTTTGGTCCGATGATCAGGATTGCGGCAAGGCCGCATATCGGATTGCAACATCACTGCATATCGCAAGCGGCGTGGCCGCATGCCGGTTCGACGCCGCCGACAAAGAGAGGAGAACATGGCGAAATTTCTCTATGTCTATCACGGTTCCGGCAAGATGCCGACCGACGAAGCCGAACGCAAAGCGGCGATGGATGCCTGGACGGGCTGGTACGACAAGCTCGGCTCGGCCGTGGTCGACGGCGGCAATCCGGTCGGCATGTCGAAGACGGTGCTGCCCGGCGGCAAGATCGAGAACAATGGCGGCAGCAATCCCACCGCCGGCTACACCATCGTCGAAGCCAAGGACATCGACGATGCCGTCGCCAAAGCCAAGGACTGCCCGATCCTGATGGACCCGGCTTTTACCGTCGAGATCGCGCCGATCATTGAAATGATGTGAGGCCGGCGCTCTATCGCGCGGCGATAGCGGCGGCGGCGCCCGCCATCGTCGTCGCGCTGACACGGTTGGCGATCTTCATGGCGCGCCTGCTCTTCAGCAGCCGGCGCGCCTGGGAGGCGGCCAGCACCCAGGCGAGATCGATGACGATCAGCACGAGCGCCATGGTCAGCGTCAGCTCGACCCAGCCGATCACGCTGACCGAAGCCAGATCGATGATGGTCGGCAGCAGCGCCAGATAGAACATCATGATTTTCGGATTGCCGAGTGTCACCGCCATGCCGGCAAGGAAAAGTTTCAGGGGCGAGTCCTCGCGCGGCATCTCGCCCTCCTTCGCCTCGACCGGCGCCGTCCACATCTTGAACGCGAGATAAGCAAGGTAGGCGACGCCAACCCATTTCACGACGACGAAGGCGTAGTGGAAGGTTTGCGCCACGACGGCGAGCCCGAACACCGCCAGCGAAAGCCAGACGCCCTCGCCGATCCACATCGCCAGCAGGAACGGGAAGACGTCGCGGAATCCTTTCGAGATCACCCGCGCCACCAAGGCTGCGATCGAAGGGCCGGGCGAGCCGGCGGCGACAAAGAGCGCGGCAGCGAAGATCAGCAACGAGGCGAGATGCATGGGGTCGCTCCCTATAAGAGATAAAGAACGATAGCCGATCGTACTAGATTTGGCACGCCCAACAAGGCGCGAACGTTGATCAAGGCGACAACAACTGCCAGCGCCGGCGCCGCCCCTCATCTGGCTGCCGCCATCTTCTCCCCGTTGAACGGGGCGAAGGGACATGGCGCCGACGATTTCGCCAGTCGCGAACGTTGCAGAAAGAGCGCCGGAGTTCGCGCGAGATTCCCTTCTCCCCGTTCACGGGGAGAAGGTGCCGGCAGGCGGATGAGGGGCAGCGCCGACGCCTAAATTGAAACGAAGCAGTCGCCTGCCGCGGAAACAAAAGAGGGAGCAACCGCTCCCTCTTTCGAACTTTCCGTGGAACCTTACGCCGCGCCCATCACCTTGGCGGCCTTCTCGAAACGCTTGCGCTCGTTCGGGTCGAGATGGAGCTTGCGCAGGCGGATGGTCTTCGGCGTCACCTCGACCAGCTCGTCGTCCTGGATCCAGGCCAGCGCCCGCTCCAGGGTCATGCGGATCGGCGGCGTCAGCTTCACCGCTTCGTCCTTGCCGGCGGCGCGGATGTTGGTGAGCTTCTTGCCCTTGAGCACGTTCACTTCGAGATCGTTGTCGCGCGAATGGACGCCGATGATCATGCCCTGGTAGACCTTGACGCCCGGATCGATGATCATCGGGCCGCGGTCTTCCAGGTTCCACATCGCATAGGCGACCGATTCGCCCTGCTCGTTGGAGATCAGCACGCCATTGGTGCGGCCGGGCAGCTCGCCCTTATACGGCTCATAGGCGAAGAACAGCCGATTCATCACGGCGGTGCCGCGCGTGTCGGTCAACAATTCGGACTGGTAGCCGATCAGGCCGCGCGTCGGGGCATGGAAAACCAAGCGCTGGCGGTTGCCGCCGGACGGGCGCAGCTCGACCATTTCGGCCTTGCGCTCCGACATCTTCTGCACGACGACGCCGGCATGCTCTTCGTCGACGTCGATGACGACTTCCTCGACCGGCTCCAGCAGCTGTCCGTCGTCGCCCTTCTGCATGACGACGCGCGGACGCGACACGGCAAGCTCGAAACCTTCGCGGCGCATCGTCTCGATCAGCACGGCGAGCTGCAATTCGCCGCGGCCGGACACGAAGAAGGAATCCTTCTCGGCCGATTCCTCGATCTTGAGCGCGACATTGCCCTCGGCCTCGCGCAGCAGCCGGTCGCGGATGACGCGGCTGGTCACCTTGTCGCCCTCGGTGCCGGCAAGCGGCGAGTCGTTGACGAGGAAGGACATGGTCACGGTCGGCGGGTCGATCGGCTGCGCATGCAGCGGCTCGCTCACCGCCGGATCGCAGAAGGTGTCGGCGACGGTGCCTTTCGACAGGCCGGCGATGGCCACGATGTCGCCCGCCTGGGCCTCGTCGATCGGCTGGCGCTCGAGGCCGCGGAAGGCGAGGATCTTCGAAATGCGGCCGGTCTCGATCTGCGTGCCGTCATGGTGCAGCACCTTGACCGCCTGGTTGGCCTTCAGCGTGCCGGACTCGATGCGGCCCGTGATGATGCGGCCAAGGAAGGGATTGGCCTCGAGGATGGTGCCGATCATGCGGAACGGGCCGGGATGCACCGTAGGTGCGGGCACATGCTCGACGACCAGGTCGAACAGCGGTGCGAGACCCTGGTCTTTCGGGCCTTCCGGATTTTCCGAAACCCAGCCGTCGCGGCCCGAACCATAGAGGATCGGGAAATCGAGCTGCTCGTCGGTGGCGTCGAGCGCGGCGAACAGGTCGAACACCTCGTTGACCACTTCGATATGGCGGGCATCCGGACGGTCGATCTTGTTGATGACGACGATGGGGCGCAAGCCGACCTTGAGCGCCTTGCCGACAACGAATTTGGTCTGTGGCATCGGCCCTTCGGCGGCGTCGACGAGCACGATCGCCGAATCCACCATCGACAGGATGCGCTCGACCTCGCCGCCGAAATCGGCGTGTCCGGGCGTGTCGACGATGTTGATGCGGGTGCCATGCCAGTCGACCGAGGTCGCCTTGGCCAGGATGGTGATGCCGCGTTCCTTTTCGAGGTCGTTGGAATCCATGGCGCGCTCGGCGACGCGCTGGTTGTCGCGGAAGGCGCCGGACTGTTTCAGGAGTTGGTCGACGAGGGTGGTCTTGCCATGGTCGACATGCGCGATGATCGCGATATTGCGGAGGTTCATTGTCTGGTCTCGGGAGCGTTGCAGGCAGCAGGCCCAGAGGCGCCGCCTTTTTCGGTTGCGCGGCTCATACAAGGTTTTTCGCAATTGCGAAAGGGGAGGCCCGACCCCAAATACATGGTCACTGATTCTTAAACGTCTTGGTGTGAAATGATTCCGTTAACCAAGGCGGAACCTTTGAGGGGCCGGACAGTTCGATGTTCATGACCGATCCTATGTCAAGATTGCGTCCGGTTTTTGCGTGGGCGGCGCTTGGCGTACTCGTCGCTGCCGGTGCCGCGCAGTCGGCGGCGACGCTTCGGCAAGCCGACCCGATCGTACCGCCCGACGCCAGGACCGCGCAGCAGATGTTCGCCGACGCCCCCGACGGCGTCGATCCGATCATCACCGGCCCGGTCAGCGCCGCCTTCAAGCAGCGCCAGAAGGATGCCAACTGCGACACCGCGGTCTGGCCCAACGTGCCACGGGCTTGCTATCCGGATTGATTTCGCCTTTGCCATAACGCGGCTAACGTCGCGATCCTTCGCGCCCCCCTCTGGCCTGCCGGCCATCTCCCCCACAAGGGGGGAGATTAGCAGCTTCGGCGCCTCGCTCATTCCTGCAACGTTGGAGATTGGCGAAGGTCGAGGTGACGGCCAATCTCCCCCCTTGTGGGGGAGATGTAGGGCAGAGGGGGGCGCTGTCCCGCCAACCTTACCAATTTTCTCCAGGACCTTACGCGGACCGCACCGGATCGAGCGTAACCTTGTAAAGCTCGTTGTCGTCGCGATCCATCAGCCGTACGGTGAGCTGTTCCGTTGCGCCGGAAATGTCGACCAGACCGAAGAACTGCAGCCCGGCCGACGGCGGCAGGTTCTGGCCCTGTTCGGCGGTTGGCGCCTTGATGAACTTCAACTCCGGCCCGAAGGTCATGTCGAGATCGTTGGGGCCGAAGGTGCCGGCGTGGATCGGGCCGGAGACGAATTCCCAGAACGGATTGAAATCCTGGAACTGCGCCTTGTCGGGATTGTAGTAATGCGCCGCGGTGTAGTGGACGTCGGCGGTCAGCCACACCGTGTTGGTGATGCCGGCATTCTTGATGAAGCGCAGCACGTCGGCGAATTCGAGCTCGCGGCCTTTCGGCGCGCCATTGTCGCCGTTGGCGACCGCCTCGGCCCCGGCCTTCTTCGCCGCGTCGTTCCAGACGACCAGGCCAAGCGGCATGTCGGCGGCGATGACCTTCCACGTCGCCTTGGAATTTGCCAGCTCCCGCTTCAGCCACTTGGACTGCTCCTCGCCGATCATGCGCGACTTCGGCGTCAGCGTCTCTTCCATATCAGGACCGTTCGGGCCGCGATAGGAGCGCATGTCGAGGAAGAACACGTCGAGCAGCGGCCCATGCGAGACCTTGCGGTAGACGCGGCCCGGCTCCGACGGCTCGTAGCGGATGGTCGTCATTTCATGGAAGGCGCGAGCCGCCCTGGCCGCCAGCACATGGATCGACTTTTCCTTGTAGCGGTCGTCGGCGGTCAGGTCCTTCGAATCCGACCAATTGTTGAGCACCTCGTGGTCGTCCCACTGGTAGAAGGTCGGGCAGATGGCCGACAGGCCAAGCACATGCTTGTCCATCATATTGTACTTCCACTGGTCGCGGTATTCGTCCAGCGTCTCGGCCACCTTGCGCTTGCCGTCGATCATGACGACGTTCTTCCACTTGCCGCCGCCGGGCAGGTCGACCTCGTCCTTCATGGCGCCGTCGGCATAGATGGTGTCGCCGGAATGCAGGAAGAAGTCCGGCGTGTGCTTGGCGATGGTCGAATAGGTCTTCATGCCGGTCTCGTCGATGCCCCAGCCCTGGCCGGCGGTGTCGCCCGACCAGGCGAAGCGCACATCGCGCTTGGACGACGGCGCGGTGCGGAAACGGCCGACGATCGGCTCGGACACGGCATTGATGTCGGAAAGATCGGCAGCAACCATGCGGTAGAAGATGTCCTGGTCCGAGGCGAGATCGGTGAGCAGCCGCTTCACCGTGTAGTCGCTGGCCGGCGAGGTATCGAGCGCAGCCAGCCGCGTCGCATTGGCGAAGCTTTCGGTCGTCGACACTTCATACATCACGCGCGCCGGTCGGTCGGTGCGGGTCCAGACCATGCCCGAGGTGGCGTCGATGTCGCCGGACTGGACGCCATGCGTGAAGGCCGGACGCTGGCTGGCGCGGGAATAATAGGGCAGCGCCAGACCGGAGGCGCCGACAAGGCCGAAGGCGCTGGCCGAAGTGACGAAAGCGCGGCGGGTGAGCGAAAGCTTGTTCATGGCTGTCTCCGGGATGGCATTGAGCGGGACCGCCAGGCTCTCGCTTCAATGTTTCAGGCGCATATCGGAACCATGAAGTTTTGATAACAGTCGACATCTTCCTTCTCCCCTTGTGGGCCTGTTGCGTAATTGGCTGGTTATGATTCTCTGAGAGGAAGCTCGGAGGGAATCGCGATGGCTGTGAAGCAGAC
>NZ_JAIUHU010000035.1:0-10409 GCF_020165275.1 Mesorhizobium sp. Ca11
AAGCTCGCTATCATCGCCGTCGCAAGGAAGCTCCTGGTCGTCCTCAACGCTATCATTCGCGACAAAACCGCATTCGCATGAACACAGTTGCCATGCCGTTACGTCGGCCAGACAATGCAGCGGTGCAGAAAATCCTTGCTGCGGCCGGGTGCCAATTCTGCATCGCCGAGACGCTTTCAGGTCACGGCATGGATCCTAGGGTCTTCGCTCCGCTGCGCGTCGCTTCGCCCTAGGATGACGAAGGAGCGTGGAGCCGCACCACTCCACCTAATGCCGCCGCATCGCCTTAGGCGCGTGCCCGTGCTCCTCGCGAAACGCCCTTGCAAAGCTCGACATCGACGCAAAGCCGCACGCCAGCGCCACATCGCGCACCATCAGCGTCGAATGCGCCAGCAGGTCGGCTGCACGCTTCAGCCGCAGCCGCCGGTAATATCCATTGGGCGAGATATCCAGCTCGGCGCGGAAACTGCGCTCGAGCTTGTCGGCCGACACGCCGAGCCGTTCCGCCAGCTCCGCCATGCCGAGCCTTTCCTCGACCGCATCCTCCATGATGGCGATGGCCGACAGCACCAGCTCGTTCTGGACGCCGGTGCGCAGCCTGAGCGGCATCAGCTTGCGGTCGACGCTCGACCGCAATGGCGAGTGCACGAACCATTCGGCAACGCCCGCCGCGATTTCGGCGCCATAGTCGCGCGTGATAATTTCCAGCATCATGTCGAGGCTGCCGACGCCGCCGGCCGAGGTGAAGCGCTTGCGGTCGATGACGAACAGATCGCGCCGAAGCTCGATTTCCGGAAAAGCCTCGCTGAAGGCTGCCTGGCTGGTCCAGTGCAAGGTGCAGGCATGGCCGTCGAGCAGGCCGGCGCGGGCGAGGAAGAAGGCGGCGTCCGCGACGGCGCCAATATGCGCGCCGCCACGCAGGCTTTTGCGGATCCAGCTCATCGCCTCATCGGCCACGACATGGTCGGCATCGCCGCCGGAGCACACTACGATGCGGTCGACCTTCGGCGCGTCGGCGGCCGAGAAACCGGGTTGGATGACGACGCCGTTCGATGCCTCAACCGTACCCGCATCGGCCCCGACGATCACCCATCGATAGCAGTCGCGCTTGGCAAGAATGTTGACGGCGCGCAGCGGCTCGATGACGGACGAAAATGCCATCATCGGAAAACCGGGAAAAACCAGCACCGCGAAGGTGAGGGGCGCTTCGCGCGGTTCCGGCGGCGCACGGTCGCGTTTTCGGCTGGCGAGGCTGTCGCTCACGTTTTTGTATTTCCCACGTGCTGCATTGGTGGCAGAGAAGACCAAACTGTAGCCGGCCCCTCGGCTGGCTTGCAACGGAGCACAACACGATGTTCGCGGCAACGGCAATCGACACAAGCAACAAGCCGGCCTTCTACAAGGAGTTGGCCACGCAATTGAAAGCGCTGCTCGAAGGCGAGGGCGATTCCGTCGCCAACGCCGCCAACACCGCGGCGCTGATCTACCAGATGGTGCCCGACCTCAACTGGGCCGGCTTCTATTTCCTCGCCTCCGATGACGAGCTGGTGCTCGGACCCTTCCAGGGCAAGCCCGCCTGCGTTCGCATCGCCGTCGGCAAGGGCGTCTGCGGCAAGGCCATCGAGCTCGACATGTCGATGCTGGTCAAGGACGTCAACGAATTTCCCGGCCACATCGCCTGCGATGCCGATTCGCGCTCGGAGCTGGTCGTGCTTCTGCGCGATGCCGAAGGCGCGTTCGGCGTGCTCGACCTCGACAGTCCGCTGCCCGGGCGCTTCGACAAGGAAGACCAGACAGGCATCGAGAAGCTCGCCGCGATCTATGTCGCGGCCTGTGAGTTCGAGGACGATGATGAAGGCTGATAGGTGAGGCGACCCTGCCTTACACGAACTTCACCAGCATCAGGCTGAAGCAGCCGATGAAGATGAAGGCTGAGAAGGCCAGCATCAGCGGCCGCAGTCCGCGCGAGCGAAGCCCCGACATATCGGCCTGCAAGCCCATGGCCGCGAGTCCCATGGTGAGCATGATCTGTGCTGCGAGGGCGATCGCCGAATGGATCTGCGCTGGGATCGCGATCAGGCTATTCAGCGCCACCACCGCGACGAAAGCCGCGACGAACCAAGGCAGCGGCGGCCTGGCGCCGGAAGCATCACTGCTGCCGCGGCGTGTCATGACACCGAGCGCGATCACCATCGGCGCCAGCATGGCGACGCGCGTCAGCTTGGCGACGGTCGCCGTCTCGCCGGCCTGCGAACCGTTCTGGAAGCCGGCGCCGATCACCTGCGCCACCTCATGGATCGAGGCTCCCGCCCATAGGCCGAAGGCGTGCTGGTCGAGCCCGAAGACCGGCGCCAGCAGGGGAAAGCCGAGCATGGCGATGGTGCCGAACAGCGTGATCGCGGCAACCGCGTAGGTCACGTCTTCGTCGCGCGCGTCGGTGACAATGTTGGTGGCGACTATTGCCGAAGCTCCGCAGATCGAGGTGCCGGCGGCGATCAGCTGGGCCAGCTTGGCATCGACGCCGATCAGCTTGCCGAGCGCGACGGTGAAAAGGAAGGTGGCGCCAAGCGTGGCCGCGACGATGCCGACGCCGCCAAGGCCGATGCCGACACCTGGCCGAACGTGAGCTGGAAGCCGAGCAGCACGATGGCGAAGCGCAGCAGGCGCTTTTGCGAAAAGGCGATGCCGGCCTTGGCGTGGGCGGGCAGGCCGAGCACGTTGGAATAGATCGTGCCGGACACCACGGCCAGGATCATCGGGCTGAACAAGGCAAAGCCTGAGACATTGTGGGTTGAGAACGCCACAGCGGTGATCATCGCCACCAGCACGATGCCGGGGATAATGCCGTTCCACGCTGAATCGAGCCGCTTGCGGCCCGCGGCCAGATCGGCAGAAATCGGGCTTGTCGGAATATCGTTCGCGATGTGAGTGGCGGAAGACAATGCAATTCTCCAGGCGAGTGTGCCGGAGGAATGTCATTCCCGAACAAATCTTTCCAGCGAATTGTTCTGGTTGGAATGATCGATTTTCACGAACGATTGGTTTTTGAGCTGACGATGGAACACCTCCCGAATTCGACAGGCTGGGCCATCTCAAAATCTTGACGGGCTGAACTTCCTGTCCCAGCGTGGCGCATGTTCGTTTTTGCACCCGCCATCACCAAGCGACGTCGCCTCTATACGATGGGGAGCGGTAAGCCGATTGCGCGACGACAAACACCGGCCGAATAAATTCCGGTTTGTTCGTTTCCCGCCCCGCCGCGACATCCGCCGGCGGGGCTTTCATGTCTGGAGCCTTGCTGTGACCAATTCTTCCATCCGGTTTCGGCCGGCCGAACGTGCTGACTCTGCCACGATCAGGGACATCGTGCGCTCCGCTTATTCCAGATGGGTGCCGTTGATCGGCCGCGAGCCGATGCCGATGCGCGCCGACTATGACAGAGCAGTTGCCGAGCATCCGTTTGAACTCGCCGTCGAGGGCGATCGCATTGTCGGCATGATCGAGACCATGCTGGAGGAGGATCACCTCTGGATCGAGAATGTCTGCGTGGCGCCGGACGCGCAGGGCAGGGGCATTGGCCGGCTGCTGCTCGAACGGGCCGAGCACAAGGCGCGCGTGGCGAGCCGCTTCGAATTGCGCCTGCTGACCAATGGCGCCTTCGCAGCCAATGTGTCGCTTTACAAGAAGCACGGCTATACGATCGACCGCGAAGAACCGTTCATGAACGGCACGACGGTCTATATGAGCAAGAAGCTGGCATGATGCAGAACGGCATCGATGGTCTCTGTAGGATTGCTCCCAAATTGACGGAGAATCTCGGTTTGGAGCAGATTGCTGCCGCTCAGACGTGCATCGAATCCGTGATCGCCGACAAACAGAGGAGGTTCGGATGGCAATCAGGGTCCGGTTGAAGCCACTCTCGGGGCGGTATGCGGTTTCGCGCCTCGCAGCAAAAGAGAGCATTCCCGGCTGGGCCGACGGACCGGGCTTCGTCAGCATCACCAGGACCGAGGACGAGCTTTCGGTTGTCTGCCTGCAGGAGCGGGTGCCGGACGGGGTGCAGCACGACAGGGACTGGGTTGCCCTGAAACTCCAGGGTCCCTTTGCCTTCGACGAAACAGGCATCGTGCTGTCGGTAATAAAGCCATTGTCGGAAAACGAACTCGGCATTTTTCTGGTATCCACCTTCGATGGCGACCATCTGCTCGTCAAAGAGAAGGATGAAGCCGCGGCAAGGGGGCTTCTGGTCGCGGCGGGGCACACTCTTCTGTAGCCGCCTGGCTCAATCGCCCGCCCTTGCGTTTGACATCGCTCTTGCCGCATCGTCATCTCTGACGCGATGCGACGATCCGGCGATCGCCCCCCAATCACATCAGATATCCCGCCCAAGGAGAACCATGTCACACAATCTGCAGTTCTATATCGATGGCGTGTGGGTCGATCCTGTTGTGCCCAACACACTCGACGTCATCGATCCCTCCAACGAGGATGCTTTCGCGCAGATTTCGCTGGGCTCCAAGGCCGATGTCGACAAGGCGGTAGCGGCGGCCAAGCGCGCTTTCGCCACTTTCGGCTTCACTTCGGTCGAGGAGCGGCTCGATATCCTCAACCGCGTCATCGAAATCTACAAGAAGCGCAGCAAGGACCTTGCGCTCGCGGTCTCGCGTGAGATGGGCGCGCCGCGCCAGATGGCGCTGGACAGCCAGGTCGGCGTCGGCCTTGCGCATCTGGAGAAGATGGCCGAGGTGCTGAAGACCTTTCCCTTCCGCCACATCAAGGGCACCTCGCTCATCGTCAAGGAGCCGATCGGCGTCGTCGGCCTGATCACGCCGTGGAACTGGCCCCTCAACCAGATCACCTGCAAGGTCGGTCCCGCGCTTGCCGCCGGCTGCACCATGGTGCTGAAGCCGTCCGAGATCGCGCCGCTCGACGCCATCATCTTCGCCGAGATCATCGACGAGGCCGGCGTGCCGAAAGGCGTCTTCAACCTCGTCAACGGCGACGGCCCGGGCGTCGGCCAGGCGCTGGCCAGCCACCCGGATGTCGACATGATGTCCTTCACCGGCTCAACCCGCGCCGGCATCCTGGTCGCCAAGGCGGCGGCCGACACGGTCAAGCGCGTGCATCAGGAACTCGGCGGCAAGTCGGCCAACATCCTGTTCCCCGATGTCGATCTGGAGCGGGCCGTCACCAAGGGCGTCGCCGGCTGCTTCGGCAACAGCGGCCAGTCCTGCAACGCGCCGACCCGCATGTTCGTGCCGCGCGACCGCCATGACGAGGCCGCCGGCTATGCGAAGAAGGCGGCAGAGAAATTCACCGTCGGCCCGGCCGATGCGCCCACGTCGAAGCTCGGTCCGGTGGTCAGCCAATTGCAGTTCGATAAGATCCAGGACCTGATCCAGAGCGGCATCGACGAAGGCGCCACCCTGGTTGCCGGCGGCCCCGGCCGCCCGGCTGAGCTCAACCGCGGCTATTATGTCCGCCCCACCGTCTTCGCCAACGTGACGCATGACATGCGCATCGCCAGGGAAGAAATCTTTGGGCCGGTGCTGTCGATCATGCCCTACGACACGGTCGAGCAGGCGATCGAGCAAGCCAACGACACTGTCTTCGGCCTTGCCTCCTATATCCAGGCCAAGGACATCGAGAAGGCGCGCCAGGCGGCCGCCCGCATGCGCTCCGGCACCGTCTACATCAACTACCCGGCCTGGGACGCGGGCCTGCCCTTCGGCGGCTACAAGCAGTCCGGCAACGGTCGCGAATATGCCGAATACGGTCTGGAGGATTTTCTCGAGATCAAAGGTATCGCGGGGTATGCGGCGACTGAGTAGGGCACTGTAGCCAGTGATCGTCAGCGCTGAAGTAAAAAAGGCGCGGTTCAACCGCGTTCTTATCTTTGAAAACAAGTCGACCAGGGACGGCCACTATACTCAAAGACTGATCCAACGGAGACATCGCCTGGTCGGGATGAGATGACGCGTATCTATTAGGCTTGGCTGATGCGATTGGGGCTGGCTGACTGGCTGTGTTTCTCGAACAATCGGAGCTTTGCCGGATATCCAAGCCGTATCGGTGTTTGGCAGCCCCCGCATTTGAATGTAGCCACGGACTTGAACCAGGAGCCTTTCCGGATAATCGGATGCCGGCATCTTGGACATTCGAATCTGAGATCTGTCTCATTCAGGTTTTTAGGAATCGACATTTTGCCACACGCTCCTATGCACCCACCGATAGCACGTTAAAGTAGCAATGTTTCAGTCCTGCGACCGCCAGACTGCCGCGTTGTAACGAGAGTGATTCCTGGCAACCGAACTGCGATCAGGGCCAAGCATCGTGCTCGACCGACCGAGCATTTGGCTACAAGGCCACCTTTCTGCGAAATACACCAGAAAGGATATTTGGTAAGGATTAGTTCAACCGGGCCGAGTATGGTGAGAGTGGCGGCTCCAGCTTGGGGGGGTGGATTGGGCCAGAGCCGCCTGCACGGTCATTGTGTGGCAGTAGACCGCGCTGTGTCAGAATAGAACAGCGCGGTCTATAATTAGTTAACGCTAATTAAATGTGGCGGCTACCCTAACGGCCGCCGACTCGCCGTGATTCATTGTGGCCTGCCGGCGTACAAGCTGGGCGTGGTTGCCAGCATGGCTCACCACCCGTCGCAATTTGAAAATGCCGTTCTTTCCGAACTTTTCAAATAATGACCTGGCAACCCGAGGGCATAGGTCTTCCGGTAGGATGATGAAGCGCGAAAAAGCCCCGCCGGCGAGATGCCTGCGGGGCTTTTTCAGCGGATAGTCGATTAACGGCGATCGCTTCCGCGGCCATCATGGTGGCCGCCGTTGTTCGCGCCCAGGCACATGGCGTAGTAATCGTCATGGTTGCTGCACGAATTGAGGGCCGCCTGCTGAGCATAAGCCGAGCCGGCAAAGCCGGCGACAGCAACAATAGCGAAAATTGCATTGCGAACAATCTTGGACATTTCGATTTTTCCTTTGTTTAAATTCCGGCCAAGCCGGTCGATGGCGGTTTTCCTGCAGTTTGGTTTCGGTTTGATGGCGCTTGAACGCAAATTTGTTTCGAAACGGCAACGGCAGTAGCCGAGCCGGCCAGACGCCTCGCAAGCGATGGCGGTTCGTTCGCATACAAATGTTTCAAAGCCTGTCCTTCTCGTTACGAGCCTTGCGCTTGTGTGCAATGCGGCGGAAACGATCGTCGGTCATCTAAGGCGCCATCATGAAGGCGGCGGGATTGCCCCGTTACAGCCATGGCGAATTGAGGATAAACTTTATGTCGATCCTGAAGACATTGAACCGCATGGGCGCGGCGTTGAAATATGCGCAGGATGCCCGCAACCCAACGCGGATACGGAACGGCATGCCGTCCGACAATCAGCTGGATATTTGCTGGCCGGTGATGCCGACAACCAAGCATCTGTCCTCCAACATCTGGGGCGGGATCTGAGATAGCGATCGCTTGGAAGCACGATCGTCGACCTGCGCATGGCAATCGTCACCGCGCGAGCCGCAGGCAACGCGCCGTAGCCGCGCTTCTCGGCACCTCCCGAGCTCGTCGCGAGCGTGTTGACGCGCGATTTATCCGCGCCCCGCCTCGATGATGCCGACCATCGCCCGGGTAAATTCGACCATGCTGTTTGCGGTGATGGCGGCATTGTCGGGGGATTGACCGATGTGCTCGGCCGCTCCGCAACAGGACCGGCGGATGCTATCGTAGTATGGATCTCTCTCATCGTCCGGTAGTGCTGCCAAATTCAGGGCGCGACGGTGGATCATGCGCAGTAGCTGCGCCAATGCTGTTTCGACACTCATGCGTTTTGCTCCGCATCGGTCGAGCGTCTCGGCACACCGAGTGCCGGATCGTCGATCGGGAGATTTCCCGAGTCGAACAGGCTGCACTGTAGCTATTAATATATCGTTGATCACTAATATATGAAGCGCATCGTCGCAATGTTCAGATGCGAAGGGTGCCGATCCGAGGTGCGGATGACATATGGGCACAAACTGGCGATGTTCGAGCGATCCCGGCACTTGACGGTGAAAGGCTCAAAGTAAGCAGTTGAAGGCCGCCTATGCGCCGGGACGCGGGTAGGCGTCGGCACGCACCCCAATCAGCATCGTCGAGGCCGTATGATCGTGGTTCGTTACGGCGAGCGCGCGCGGAAGGAGGAGCGGTCCTGGAAATCTGCGATCGGCCACAGACAGTGCGTCAGGAACCTGCCCGCCGTGCAAAATGCTCATAAGTCACCCGCCAGGGATCGCTCTCGGCAGCTCTTTCCTCGCCGATCCAATGGCAGCTGTCGGCCGTGATCTCGGTGAAGCGCCAACGGGCTTGCAGGCCGCGCGAGTCATGGCCGATCTGGACGATGTCGTTGCCCTCGGCCCGCCCGATCTGGCGTGAGTAATCCTGGTTGAGCGGATCGCTCCAGATGATGTGCCAGCCGTCGATGCCGGGATCGAAGACGCGCAAGGTGGTGCCGTACATGATCGACGGGGCAGGGCGCCTTGGCCTGATCCAGAGGTCCTGGATGGCGCGGCCTTCGAGAACCCAGCCGAAATGGCATTCCCCATCCCATTTCCGGATCGTGCCATCGTCGAGATGGTGAACCGTGTCCATGTCCCAGCTGCCGATCAGCCAGGCGTACAGGTCCATGTCTTTCGCCCAGTCGGTGGAAGGGCCATCGGAGGTGAGGGCGGTGAGAAAAGGGGACATTGTGGTCGTCGTCGCTTTCTCCAAGGCGAGCAGGGAGCTGGAACATCGCCGCGATAACTTGCGGCGTTGTGGTTTCTGGGTCTTGGGAAAAATTGCTGTGTTGCCGCTATCGCGATCGTCCCCCACAGCATCCTTGATGCAGAGGATTCATCCACTAGTTAATTCCGTGGGCACCGTATTCGCGAGTTTTTGCCTTGGGGCAGCGGCGGTTTAGACGTTTTGACCGCATGCCGCGCAAGGACAGCTGGGCACATTTGGAGACTACCGTGCGTCAATCCCTTGGAACCAGCTTGGCTTATTTGGCATTTGCTTGCTCGATCGCGGTAGCTTGCGCTGGGACTGCAGCCGCCGGCCCGCACGGCGGGGGGCATGACGGTGGCGGCCATCAGGGTGACAACGGGGGCCATGGCGGCCATGACAACGGCGGCAACGGCAAAGGCAAGGACAAAGGACCTGCCGGCGATCCCGGCGATCCCGTCGGCGACAGCGGCAGTCCGTCGTCGAACGATGACGGGATCAGCACCACTCCAACGGCCTCAATACCGTCAACTCCAGCTGCCATTGTCGACCTGTCCACAGGCGGCGGACATTCGCTCGACCTCCCGTCCGCCCTGCAGCCTCTCGAAGACAACACTGTTCCATCAGCGGTCCACCCGATCGAAGCGCTGCCCGGTGTCCCGGATAAGGTCGTTCGCGCCTGTCAGGACGCAATCGAGCAGGCCGCCGCCAAGTTTGGTGCGGCCAGCGTGCGCGTCAGCAGCGCAGGTTCCATACGTCGGTTGAGCAAACGCAAGATCTCGGCCCCCATTCAGGTCAGCATCGACTATATGCATCAGGGACGGGTGGAGACGCGTGAGGCGCCGGTCGGGTGCGAATTGAACGCGAAAGGCAGCGTGATCGGTCTGACGTAGCGCAGAGCGGAACTCCTTGCGATCCCCTTTTCCGGGCCTCCGTGTGTTGCGAATGGTGCAGGCTAATGACTGGAGCGTTCACCGTCGTCGCAATCGTTTTGAATTCAATCCGACATCGGGTGTATTGGCCGGAGGGCAAAGGGAAGCGCGATAGTACGCACGCGGATCACCTGCGAGGAGTTGCGAAGCTTGCTGCGCGTAGTCGTCTTCTGGCTGACAGCCTTCATCTGACCGGTGCCGACCGATGCGCGGCCAGAGCGAGGCTGCAGCGGCGGCTCAATTTGCGCGCTGCGGCGCTCAGCTCTGAGTTTGTCATTGTCCGCGCGTTTGGCAGCCAGGTCGCGGGCCAGAGAAACAGTGGCTTCGCGCTGGTTGTCCAGAGCTTCGTTCAGCCTGGTGACCTCTCCTGAAAGTGCTGGGGACGTGCCGCGCTCCAGGCGGGCTTTATTAAGGTCCTCACGGGTCGATGCTGCGGAAGCGCGTTCCCGTGTCAGAGCCTGCGCAGTCTCGGCTGCGGTCTGCTCGGCACGCTGTCTTGCTGACACAGCCCTGACTCGTTCCTGTTCAGCCGCGTCACGCTCGCGGCGGGCTTTATCGAGGTCCTCACGGGTCGATGCTGCGGAAGCGCGTGCTCTTGTCAGAGCCTGCGCCGTCTCGGCTGCGGTCTGCTCGGCACTCTCTTTTGCTTTGACTTCCTTGGCTCGTTCCTGTTCAGCCGCGTCACGCTCGCGGCGGGCTTTATCGAGGTCCTCACGGGTCGATGCTGCGGAA
>NZ_JAIUHU010000036.1:0-5225 GCF_020165275.1 Mesorhizobium sp. Ca11
CGCGAATCCCTCCTCGCCGGATATCCGCATGGAATCACCGATCCGATTCTGTGCAAAGCCCTTACAAGGGGAGAAGGGAAAGGCGGTGCCGCCTGCTCTGTACAATGGCGGCTGCAGGAAGTACGAACGGCTCAAATTTCGTTTGGCTGGCGCAGTGCCGGCCTTGTGCTCCATGACGAGCGCAGAACCCCGAATTCCGAAAGAAGAAAATGTCCAGTTTCGAAACGATTGTTCCTGCGCTGGCGCAAGCGCTGGAAAAACGCGGCTATGTCGCGCTGACGCCGGTGCAGAAGGCGGTGCTTGGGCCTGAGCTCGGCGAGGCCGACGCGCTGGTGTCGGCGCAGACCGGCTCCGGCAAGACCGTCGCCTTCGGTCTTGCCGTGGCGCCGACCCTGCTCAGTGGCGCCGAGCGCTTCGGCGACGCCGGCGCGCCGCTCGGCCTGGTCGTGGCGCCGACGCGCGAGCTGGCGCTGCAGGTGCGGCGCGAGCTGGAATGGCTTTACGAGCTGACCGGCGCTGAGATCGCCTCCTGCGTCGGCGGCATGGATATGCGCACCGAGCGCCGCGCGCTGGAACGCGGCGCTCATATTGTCGTCGGCACGCCGGGCCGGCTGCGCGACCACATCACGCGCGGCGCGCTCGGCATGTCGGCGCTGAAAGCGGTGGTGCTCGACGAGGCCGACGAGATGCTCGACCTCGGCTTCCGCGAGGATCTCGAATTCATCCTCGATGCGGCGCCCGCCGGGCGCCGCACGCTGATGTTTTCCGCCACCGTGCCGCGCTCCATCGCCACGCTGGCGAAGAGTTACCAGCGCGACGCCGTGCGCATCTCGGCCGGCGGCGGGGAAAAGCAGCATCTCGATATCGAGTACCGGGCGCTTTCGGTCGCGCCCGCCGATCGCGAGAACGCCATCATCAACGTGCTGCGCTATTACGAGGCGGGCAATGCGATGGTGTTCTGCAACACCCGCGCCGCCGTCAACCATCTCACAGCGCGTTTCAACAACCGCAATTTTGCGGTGGTGGCGCTCTCCGGCGAGCTCAGCCAGAACGAGCGCAGCCACGCCCTGCAGGCAATGCGCGACGGCCGCGCCAAGGTCTGCATCGCCACGGACGTCGCCGCGCGCGGCATCGACCTGCCCAATCTCGATCTCGTCATCCACGCCGACCTGCCGAGCAATCCGGAGACGCTGCTGCATCGCAGCGGCCGCACCGGACGCGCCGGCCGTAAGGGCGTCAGCGCGCTGATCGTGCCGGGCAATGCGCGCCGGCGCACCGAGCGGCTGCTCGCCAATGCCGGCCTGACCGCGGCCTGGGCGAGCCCTCCCTCAGCCGACGAGGTGCTGCGGCGCGACGACGAGCGCATCCTGGCCGATCCTTCCTTCGGCGAGCCGGTGAAGGACGAGGAGCGCAACTTCGCCGCGGCGCTCCTGGAACGGCACGGCGCCGAGCTGGTGGCCGCCGCCTTCGTGCGGCTTTGCCGTGCAAGCCGCTCGGCGCCTGAGGACCTGATCGATGTCGCGCCCTTCGCGCCATCAAAGGAGAAGTTCGCACGCCGCGAAGAAACATCCGGCCGCGGGGAAGAAACATCGGGCCGCCGCGACGATTTCGGCGATAGCGTCTGGTTCTCGCTCTCGGTTGGCCGCCGGCAGAATGCCGAGCCGCGTTGGCTGATCCCGATGCTGTGCCGCACCGCCGGCATGTCCAAGCGCGAGATCGGCGCCATCAAGATGCAGCCGGAGGAAACCTTCGTGCAGATCGCCGCCGACTGGGCCGACCGGTTCGTCGCCGCGATCGGCCCCGACCGCAAGCTGCAGGGCAACATCGCGGTCAGGCGGATCGACGGCACGCCGGACCTGTCGCGCGCCGGCTACCAGCCACAGAGGCCGGAGAAAAAGCCGCATCGCGGCAAGCGGTCTTTCGACCAGGGCGCGCCCGGATTCGAGAAGCGGGCGTCGCACGAGCGGCAGCCTGGTGGCGAGGCGAAACCCTGGGCGAAGCCGGGTAAGGCGAAGTTCGAAAAGCCAAAATCCGGCCAGCCGGCAAAGCGCAAGAAGCAGAAGAAGCGGCCCGCGTAGGTCAGCCCGACGCGCGCGGGCCGGCAGCCACTACGCCTCCGTCATTCCAGGGCGAAGCAAGGAGCGAAGCGACGCGCGCAGACCCTGGAATCCATGCCGTGACCTCCACGCGTCGCAGCGGTGCAGAAAAGCCCTTGTTCTGCACCGCCTTTACTATTCGCGCGAGGTCACGGCATGGATCCTCGGGTCTCCGCGTCCGCTTCGCTCCCGCTCCGCCCGTGGATGACGAAGTTCGGTCGCTTCGGCTAATCTCGGAGGTTTACCCAGCCTTGGCACCTATATCGGCCGGCGTCAGGTTCTGGCGACCTTGTTCAGCGCGTCGCCCGGTAGTCGCAGAAAAACCTTCTGGCCATGGCGCTCTGCGCCGAGCCGGTCGTAGAAGCGCAGCGCGCCCTCGTTCCAGTCTTCGGTCGTGAGGTCGATGCGACCGATGCCCTTGCCGAGGCAATGGCCGGCGAGAAAGCCGATGAGCGCGCGGCCGACGCCCTTGTCGCGAGCGACGTCGCGCACGAACAGATCCTTCAGGAACATCAGCCTTTCGAGATCGATGCCTGGGTGGGCAATCGCCACCGAAGCGAGGCCGGCGGGCTCGCCATTCGCGAAAGCCAAGGCGAATGCGGATAGGCCGGGCTCTCGTCGCCAAGCCATTGCCGCACAGTGGCCGCCGCCCGGCTGTGATCGAGCGGCGCCTGCCGGTAATGCGTGGCCATCGCACAAAGCAGGGTGGCGAGCGCTTCGGCATCGTCGACCCTCGCCCAGCGAATGTCGACGGTCATACGATCATCCCAGGAACTTGGCGATGATGGCGTCGCCCATCTCGGTGGTGCCGACTTCCTTCATGCCGGCCGAGAAAATGTCCTTGGTGCGCAGGCCGTCGTCGAGCACGGCGGCGATCGACGCTTCGAGCTTGTCGGCCTCGGCGACCATGCCGAAGGAATAGCGCAGGCACATGGCGAAGGACGCGATCATCGCGATCGGGTTGGCGATGCCTTTGCCGGCGATGTCGGGCGCCGAGCCGTGCACCGGCTCGTAGAGCGCCTTGCGCTTCTTGGTCTTGGCATCCGGCGCGCCGAGCGAGGCCGAAGGCAGCATGCCGATCGAGCCGGTAAGCATGGCGGCGATGTCGGAGAGCATGTCGCCGAACAGATTGTCGGTGACGATGACGTCGAACTGTTTTGGCCAGCGCACCAGCTGCATGCCGCCGGCGTCCGCCAGCATGTGGTCGAGCTTCACATCGGAGTACCGCGCCTTGTGCGTCCGGCTGACCACCTCGTTCCACAAAACGCCCGACTTCATGACGTTGCGCTTTTCCATCGAGGTGACGTGGTTCCGACGCGTCCGCGCGAGCTCGAAGGCGACGCCCGAGATGCGCTCGATCTCGAACGTGTCGTAGACCTGGGTGTCGATGCCGCGCTTCTGGCCGTTGCCGAGATCGATGATCTGCTTTGGCTCGCCGAAATAGACGCCGCCGGTGAGCTCGCGCACGATCAATATGTCGAGGCCCTCGACCACCTCCTGCTTGAGCGAGGAGGAAGCGGCCAGGGCCGGATAGCATATCGCGGGCCTGAGATTGGCGAACAGCTCCATGTCCTTGCGCAGGCGCAAGAGCCCAGCCTCGGGGCGCACCTCGTAAGGCACGGCATCCCATTTAGGCCCGCCGACGGCGCCGAACAGCACGGCGTCCGCTGCCATCGCCTTGGCCATGTCGGCATCGGAGATCGCCGCGCCATGCGCGTCGTAAGCGCAGCCGCCGACCAGTCCTTCGTCGGTAACAAAGCCGCTGCCCAGCCTGTCGTTCATGGCCTTGATCAGCTTCTTCACCTCGGCCATGGCCTCGGGGCCGATGCCGTCGCCGGCGAGCAGGAAGAGATTTTTCGAAGCCATGGAGAACCGTCCCAATAGTATTTGGAGAAACCGCGGCCTTGCTAAACGCCAAGCGGGCCGGGCGCAAGAGGATGTCTCGAAGCTCGGTTCCTCGCCCCCGCCGGAGGTGGGGGAGAGGTGTCCACGAAGCAGACGGAGAGGGGGCCTTCGTAGGGCACTCCCCCTCTCCGTCTCGGCTTCGCCGAGCCACCTCTCCCCCACTTCGTGGGGGCGAGGAACCCAAGCTGGAAGAGCCCTACCGATGCGACAGGATATTCACCAGCCGCCCGAACGGATCGCGCACATAGAAGCGCCGCACGCCCCAGGGCTCGTCGGCCGGGCCGTATTCGACGGCGAAGCCTGCCTTCTTCATGCCCGCAAGCGCCGCGTCCACATCGTCGACCTCGATCGACAGGTCCGGCACCGGCGTGCCGGATCCGCCTTGCGCCATGAAGCTCACCTGCACCTGCATCCGTTCCTCGGACCCGTAGGTGGCGATCCAACCCATATCCATGAGCAGATCAAGCCCGAGCACGTCCTGGTAAAAGCGCTTGGCCGCGGCAATGTCGGATGTGGCGATGTTGGCGACGATGCGCTCGACTTTCACCATAGGCTGACCCCTGCTTTGCGCGCTTCCTAGTGCCGGCAGCCTATGCCGTGCGCCTCAGCGCCGTCACCTCGATCTCGATCTTCATCTCCGGCTTGTTGAGCTGGCACACGATCATCGTCGCCGCCGGGCGGATGTCGCCGAATGCCTCGCCGAGGATCGGGAAGACCACGTCAACATAGGCCTGGTCGGTGATGTAGTAATGCGCCCGCACCACATCGGCCATGTCGAAGCCGCCCTCGGCGAGCGCCTTGGCGATGGTGGCGAGGCAATTGCGCGTCTGCGCTTCGACCGTGTCGGGCATGGTCATGGTGGCATAGTCGTAGCCGGTCGTGCCGGAGACAAAACACCAGTCGCCCTGCACCACCGCGCGCGAATAGCCGGCGGTTTTCTCGAAGGGCGAACCGGTGGAGATGAGCTTGCGCATGGGGGCCTCGCGTTGGTTGCGCCCCCTCTAGCAGGGGAAGACGGGTCTGGTCGTGGGCCAAGCCGGGCGGACCGTTGTCAGGAAAGGTAAGCGCGACATGGGTGATTGGCCGAAGCCTCCCTCCGGTCGTCATTCCTGGGCGGAGCAAGGAGCGAAGCGACGCGCGCAGACCATAGAATCCTGTGTGTTGGTTCTGGTGTATGGTTGAAGTGGGAAGGAGACCGAATGAATCCTGGTCGTCCTTTCGGAC
>NZ_JAIUHU010000037.1:0-4445 GCF_020165275.1 Mesorhizobium sp. Ca11
CGTCGCAAGGAAGCTCCTGGTCGTCCTTAACGCTATCATTCGCGACAAAACCGCATTCGCATGAACACAGTTGCCATTCCGTGACGACGGTCGAAGAGCGGGATGGTTCCAGAATATCATCGCAACGGCGCAACCCCGAGTGAAGTTCTGCACCACTGCGACGCTTCGAAGTCACGGAATGGATCCTCGGGTCTGCGCGCGTCGCTTCGCTCCTTGCTCCGCCCGTGGATGACGACGTTAGAAGGCTTCAGCCGAGGGGCTCGCTAGGAAAAACGCGGCAATCGCTCATCGGGCGAGCGGTGGTCGAAGACGACGCCCATGGTCTTACCAACGGCGGTCATCACGATTAGCTCGACCAGATGGTCGTCGCTGTCCACGCAGGCGGGGTCGGCGTGGCGTATGGCATCGAGCATGGCGCGTGTGGACACGGTGTCGCCAGCGCGAAAGCTCGAAAGAGCAGACGAAACAAGGTCTTGCACCGTCAGGTCCGGGACCGGCACTTCCGCAGCGATGTTCATTGGCCTCCTCCTGCCATGAACCCTCTCTGAAAAGAATGATACGCCAATGGTTGGATTGCGCCAGCGAAATGGTGGTCCGACCAGTGCGATTGCCGAACAGCCTGCCGCCCATTCGGCCCCAGGGACGGGCCGCCCGCCCTTAGATGTGGACATCGGTTGGCCGATGGCCGGCAAGCTCGACGCACCGCGCTCGGGTTGATAAGCCCGTCGCGCGCAGGGAGACGATCCGAGTCGAAATATGACCGTTGCAATCGAGATGGGGCAGACGAGCGCAGGCGCGTCGGCGGCCCTCGACCTTGAGGAGTTGCTGGCGACCCGCCTGCTGGTGCAGGGCAATTCGGGCTCGGGAAAGTCGCATCTGCTGCGCCGTCTTCTGGAGCAGAGCGCGCCCTGGGTGCAGCAGACCATCATCGACCCCGAAGGCGACTTCGTGTCTCTGGGTGAACGCTTTGGCCATCTGGTGATCGACGCGGAGGAACATACCGAGCGCGGCCTGCAGGCGGCTGGCGAGCGGGCGCGCATCCACCGCGTCTCGACGGTGCTCAACCTCGAAGGGCTCGATGCCGAGAACCAGATGCGGCGGGCCGCGGCCTTCCTCGGCGGACTGTTCGAGGTCGCGCGCGACCATTGGTACCCAATGCTGGTGGTGGTCGACGAGGCGCAGCTCTTCGCGCCCGCCGCCGCCGGCGAGGTTTCGGACGAGGCACGCAAGCTCTCGCTGGGCGCCATGACCAATCTGATGTGCCGCGGCCGCAAGCGCGGGCTTGCCGGCATCATCGCCACGCAGCGGCTGGCGAAGCTCGCCAAGAACGTCGCGGCGGAAGCCTCCAACTTCCTGATGGGCCGGACCTTCCTCGACATCGATATGGCGCGCGCCGCCGACCTGCTCGGCATGGAACGGCGCCAGGCCGAAGCTTTCCGCGACCTGGAGCGCGGGCATTTCATGGCGCTCGGTCCTGCCTTGTCGCGCCGTCCGCTCGGCGTGCGCATCGGCCAGACCGAAACCAGCCCGCGCAACGGCACGCCGCGGCTGATGCCGATGCCGGGAGCCGCGCTCGAAGATGCGCGCGCGATCATTCTTGCCGCGCCGCCGCCGGAGACGGTCAGGCCGATGCGCCGGCCTTCGCCCGACCTGCTCGACCAATTGATGGCGGCCAAGGCCGCGCCGCTGGACATTCGCCCCGAGCCGATGGAACCGCAGCCAAGCGCCGAGGACCTGGCAGAGCGGCGCGAGCGGATGGACCGCATACTGCGCGCCATCCTGGCGGAGCCGGATGCGGGGTTCCGCGTCATCGGCGTGCTCTACCAGGAGTTCGTGGTCCGCTGCCGCATCGAGGGCCTCGCTTCGGTCGTGCCCGACCTTTCGGAGTTCCGCCGCATGCTGACGCGCGCCCGCGCCGGCGTCGGCTCCGACATGGCCGAGGACGACGCCTGGCGCGACGTTTCCGTGCGCGCCTCGCTGCTGCCCGAAGACATGCAGGGCGTGTTCATGATGATCGCGCGCGCCGCCAAGGAAGGCTGGCCTTGCCCGAGCGACGCGGCGATCGCGCGGGCTTACGGTTCGCATTCGCTGCGCCGCGCGCGCCGGCTGCTCGATTATATCGAGGAGCAGGGCCTCATCGTCTGCCAGGTCGACGGCGCCGGCCGGCGAACCGTGACGCTGGTCGAGCTCGCCTGGGCGACGGCGCCGGGCGACCCGAATGCCTTGGAGCAGGACAGCCTCCCGGTGTGAGGTTGCATGAAAAGGCGCGGCCGACCAGGCTTTGGCGAATCAACTGTGGGCCATTGATTGACGGCCAGCCCGCCTTGGTTGCGCGCGGCACTACATAGTTCAATAGAATTTCCAACAGAATGCCAGCGACCGAGCGGCGGCGAAATCGACGTTGCGCCGTCAAAGCAGGCTGCGCCGGAACGTATTCGGGCCGCGCACTTTAAATTCTTTATTTTGATGCCTGTCATTCGCTCCAGATCGCAGCCCGCTTTGAGGGACACATGCATCAATCGGCGGGATCTCAGATTTGTTAAATGTCTAATGAATCGTTAATATTACGCGACAATATATATTCCGTTATGGTTTCCAAATCATAAAAACCTAATATACCTGAATATAGGTATGCCTGTCCCGCGATTGCGGCGACCGAAGGGGGGCACGCCAGCTAGGAACGTTGGGTGCGAGCGTGCAAGCGCTCTGGGGTGGGGTTTTGTCTCTCGGCGAGAGAAGTTTTTACGTTCAATCAGAGTGGCTTGGTCCTGACCAACCGCCGCGGGCGGAAGCATTCGCTTGCGTCGTCCGCACCAGGATCAGCAGTAACCGTCGGGGCGAACACTTTGGTCGTTCGCAAAGGGATCACAGGGGGTAATTGGCAATGGCGACCACAACAGTTTCAGGCTCGACCGTCACGTTTTCGAATTCGGGCGCGGCAGCCAATCTGACGCAATCCGGCAGCGAGGACGGCAGCCTCCTGTTCACATTCGACGTTCTCGCGGCGAGCGGCGGCGGAACCAAGACGACGATCTATTCGGTGGACGACGGCATCAAGAACGATGACGGAGGGGCCGGGATTGTCGTCACCAACAAGGCGTTCGCTGATTACAACAAGGACCTGCTGATCCAGGACGGTGCGAACGTCATCGAAACCAGCAGCACGAGCGGGGCGAAATTCTGGATCGGCACCGACAACAAGATTCATTATGACGCAACCACTCTAGCCCCCCTGATCAACGCGCTCGGCGCTGGCGAGCAGTTCACGGACACGATCCAATACACGATCAAGATGTCGAACGGCACGCTCAGCGTTGGCACGCTGACGGTGGTGATCACAGGTACCAACGATGCCCCGGTGATCACCGTCACCGCCGGCGATCACGATGCTGTCACGCTTAACGAAACAAACTCCCCTTTGTCGACAAACGGTACGCTGACCGTCAGCGATGTCGATATCCATGATACGGTCAATGCCTCGGTGACGGGAGTGACCTTGGGCGGAGCTACCGGCTCCCTTCACGCTGCCGATGTCGTGAACATGCTGTCGCTGGGCGGCAATCCCGTCATCGACAACAGTCACACATCGGGCGCGATCAACTGGTCGTTCAATTCCACGCCGCAAGCTTTCGACTATCTCTCGGCGGGCGAGCATCTCACCCTGACCTATACGATCAAGGCAGACGACGGCCACGGCGGCACGACCACGCATGACGTGACGATTACGATCACCGGCGCCAACGACGCCGCCTCGATCGGCGTGGTCGCCGGCGGCGACTATGCGGTGAGCGAGGCCGGCGGGGTGAACAACGGCACGGCCGGCGATCCCTCCGCCTCGGGCCAGCTGACGGTGAGCGACGTCGACGACGGCGAGGCGCATTTCCAGGCGCCGGCGAGCCTGAACGGCACCTACGGCACCTTCACCTTCGACGAGCAGACCGGCCAGTGGAGCTACGCGCTCGACGACAGCCGCACCGCCACCCAGGCGCTCAATGGCGGCGATGCCGTCACCGACACGCTGACGGTCACCTCGGCCGACGGCACCGCGCATCACGACATCGTGGTCAACATCACCGGCGCCAACGACGCCGCCTCGATCGGCGTGGTCGCCGGCGGCGACTATGCGGTGAGCGAGGCCGGCGGGGTGAACAACGGCACGGCCGGCGATCCCTCCGCCTCGGGCCAGCTGACGGTGAGCGACGTCGACGACGGCGAGGCGCATTTCCAGGCGCCGGCGAGCCTGAACGGCACCTACGGCACCTTCACCTTCGACGAGCAGACCGGCCAGTGGAGCTACGCGCTCGACGACAGCCGCACCGCCACCCAGGCGCTCAATGGCGGCGATGCCGTCACCGACACGCTGACGGTCACCTCGGCCGACGGCACCGCGCATCACGACATCGTGGTCAACATCACCGGCGCCAACGACGCCGCCTCGATCGGCG
>NZ_JAIUHU010000038.1:0-3919 GCF_020165275.1 Mesorhizobium sp. Ca11
TACACCGCACTTGCTGCCCGGTCGGGCTCCAAGAAGCTCGCTATCATCGCCGTCGCAAGGAAGCTCCTGGTCGTCCTTAACGCTATCATTCGCGACAAAACCGCATTCGCATGAACACAGTTGCCATGCCGTTACCTTCGCCAAGGCTCGCAACGGAGCAAAATTCTGCACCGAGGCGGCGCTTCCAAGTCACGGAATGGATTCTATGGTCTGCGCGCGTCGCTTCGCTCCTTGCTCCGCCATAGAATGACGAGGTTGGGACGGCTTCAACCAATCCCCGGCGTTTGCACTGATTTCACGGAAATGAAAGGAAAATCGTGCCCTAAGACAAACGGCAACCTTTCAAAATCCCTGTGTCGGGGAACCAGGTTGATCATCAGAGCGGATCAAATTCTCTGTCCAGCAGCCCCATAATGATGTCGTCCTGCCAAGCTCCGCCGACGAATGCGGCTTCGCGCTCGCGTCCCTCCTCCACAAATCCGCACTTGCGATAGCAGGCGATCGCGCGGGAATTGCGCGATAAGACCCGTAGCGAAACGCGATGCAGGCCACGACCGAAGGCATACCCGAGGACGAGTCTGATCGCTTCGGTACCATACCCCTTGCCGAGATATGCTTGGTCGTCGATGCCGATGGCCAAGGCCGCCCTCTTGTCCTGCCAATCTATGTTGTGGAGGCGGACATGGCCGATAAAGCAACCGGCATCAATCACCCAGGCACAGTTCTGTTGCTGGATGAGGCGAATGGCGGCCTCGGCTTCCCCTCGGGTAAAGGTGGTGTTTGGGTCGAATATCCCACCGTAGGCTTCAACGATCTCGCGATGCCGACCGAGCGCCAGCCGCGTTTCCACATCTTTGGGAATTGGTCTGCGAAGGATGAGGCGAGCGCCCCGAAGGTCGGGAAGATCGGCTGTCATTTGCGGAAGCTAAGATGTTCGTCCCTATTTGTCGAATGGCCGACTCCGCTCATCGCGGCATTTGGGATAACCGTTTGATTGAGTTTCAACGCCAAAGGCATCGGGGCATGAGCCTCAAACGCGAGACTCACTCCTTCGCCGCTCCGGCGGCCTTGATATCGATCAACCCATAGCCGAAATCACTGTCCCGCCCCTTCGGCCCCAGATCCTTGGCCGTGGCCGCCAGCGCCTTCTCGATGTCGTCGGCAGAGCGGTCGGGCGCGGCGTGGATCAGATTGGCGATGGCACCGGACACGATCGCGGCGGCGAAGGAGGTGCCGGTGACGACGTCCGAGCCGGCGCCGCTCGGCGCCACCATCTCGACGCCCGGCGCCGAGATGAAGACATAGGCGCCGCGGTTGGCCTGCGGCATCAGCCCGTCCTTGGCGTCGGTGGCGGTCACCGCGATCACGCCGTCGAAGGCGGCCGGATAGCCGTAGGGCGCTTTCGGGCCGTTGTTGCCAGCGGCGGCCACCAGCACCATGCCCATCGCCCGCGCATTGCGGCAGGCGGTGCCGAGCAGGTCATTCTTCGGGCCGACGAAGCTCATATTGATGATGCGCACATTCTGCTCGGCCGCCCAGTCGAGCGCCGACAGGATGACGTCCATGGTCGACTTGCCGCCCTCGAATGCACGCGCGTGATAGATCTTGGCGCCCGGCGCCATGCCTTCCAGCGGCCCCACGCCGGCGATCAGCCCGTCGACCGAGGTGCCGTGGTCGCGCTTCTCGATCGCCACATTGGGCATCGCGTCATACTGGCCGGCAATCACGCCGGCGAGCGCCGGGTTGCTGTCGTCGATACCCGTATCGATGACGGCGACGCGTACATTCTCTCCGCTCGCCTGGCTTGCATCGAGCGCGATGCGGTCGAAGGCATAGTTCACGATGCCGGCCGCCTGCTGCAGCGTGTAGATGTGGTTGGGCTCGCGCCGTTGCGTGCGGCCGTCGGCGGCAAGCTGCGCCAGCACCACGCCGACAGGTCGCCCGTCGGTGATGCCGAAGCGCACCAAAGTGGTGCCAAGCAGCCGCGACTGGCGCTGCGAGCGCACCTGCAGGCCAAAGGAATTGGCGATCTGCTGCACCACGCCGGCATCGCCCTCGACCGTCACCAGCACCTCGTCGGGCACGAATTCACCGGCGATCGCGCGCGGAGGCTCCGCCAGATTGAGGCCCTGAGGCACCGTGACGGGTCCGCTCGGCGCCGGCGCGGGCGGCGGCGTGCTGCTGGAACCGTTCGATGACGACGTTCCGTCCGCCGGCGTTTGCGGGGCGGTGCCCGCCGGGGGATTCGGGAACAGGTCGACGATGAGCGCCGGCAGGACCACCGCGCCGCCCATGGCCGTGCCCGGCGTCGCGACGCCATTCCTGGCACCGCCCTCCTTGTCGCAGCCGCTACCGGCCGCCGTCGTGCGGTCCAGGCAATCGAGCTGTTTTTGCGTCAGGTTCGGATCGTTGGTCTGCGCGGAGGCAGGCGCGGCGACAAATGCCGCCGCCGCAAGGAGCGCCGCATGCAGAATGACCGCCTTAGCCGCCATCGGCCGGTTTCCTTCCCTGCACCACAGCCTCCGCGAAAGGCTGGGCGGCAATAAGGCCGACGAGCTTGTCGTAATCGGCCGCCGTGCTGGCCGGGATCGTCAGGTGGAACACGCCGTCCGCAGTCGGGCCGCCGGCGATCTTCAACCCGTTCTGGCCGAGGAAGGCGGCGATATCGGCCATCTTCGCATCCGGCTTGAACTTGACCAGCGCGAAAGGCAGCTTCGCCAGATCGTCCTGAGCGCCGGCCACCTCGAAGTCCTTGCCCTTGCCGCCCGGCAGTTCGAAGGACTGCACGATGACCAGCGCAAGCAGCGCCGCGGCAGCCGCCCAGGCGACACCGGCAGGCATTGCCGTCACCCGGCCGAAGACTCTTGCCAGCCAGGATTGGCCGGGCGTTCGCACCGGACCGGCCTCGGCGTCCAGCGCCTTGGAGAAGCGGGAGAACGCGTCGGCGGGCGGCCGGATCGCCTCGTTGGCGGCTGCGGTGCCGGAGAACTCGGCCTCCGCTTCGCCAAGCGCATTCATCGCCGCCGGATCGGTGGCCAGCCACTCCTCGACGGCCTCCAGCTCGGCGCCTTCCAGCGAGCCGTTCAGGTAGAACGGCAGCAGCGTTTCCATCTCGTCGCGACGCGACATCTTTTCAGCGGCGCTCATGGCCAACCCCTGTCGTAACCGGCGGCCTTGAGGGCTTCGCCGAGTTTCTTGCGGGCGTAGAACATCCTGGTCTTGACGGTCGCGACCGGGATGTCGAGCACCTCGCCGATCTCGGTCACCGACTGGCCATGATAATAGGCAAGGTCGATCACCGTGCGGTGTTCTTCCGGCAGGGCATCGACGAAGCGGCGCAAGGCGGCGGCCTTGTCTTCCTTCATGGTCACAACTTCCGGCGTGTCGGCGCCGTCGGGAACTTGCGCCGCGTCGTCGTCGTCGATCCAGTCTTCCTTCTTCTTGCGCAGCATGGATAGCGCCTTGAAGCGGGCGATGCCGAGCAGCCACGTGGAAACTTCAGAGCGGCCCTCGAAACTGGGCGCCTGTTTCCACAGCTCCAGAAAAACCTCATTCGTGATATCGTCGGCCATCATTTCCGATCCCGTCTGGCGCGCCACGAAGCGGTAGATCCGCGCGTGGTGACGCATGAACAGGAGCCGGACGGCGGCCCGGTCGCCCTTCGCGACCCGGTCCACAAGCGCGCGATCGGTTTCCGTCGCCGCATTCATGGCCGGTCGAGCCGCCTGGCTCCTCGAAGCTCTGTCGCTGATCGGTCCAAAAAGGTTCACCCTCCGCCAAGGATTTCTTGGAGGCTAACTGAAGAAAGTGAGCGTTGCCAGAGGGCAGGTTTTCTCCTTCTCCCCTTGTGGGAGAAGGTGGCCGCGAAGCGGCCGGATGAGGGGTGCTCCAGGGAACACCGACGCCTCACTCCGCTGGA
>NZ_JAIUHU010000039.1:0-3431 GCF_020165275.1 Mesorhizobium sp. Ca11
GATGGGTATTGGCAATGAGAACGATCAAGTGTCTTAAGGGCAATTGGTGGATGCCTTGGCATGCACAGGCGATGAAGGACGTGATACGCTGCGATAAGCTACGGGGAGGTGCGAATACCCTTTGATCCGTAGATTTCCGAATGGGGAAACCCACCTAAGGTACTTGGAAAATCAGAGCAGCAGGGATGCGACGATCCTTCGGATCGCGCCGTCTTGCTGCTGTGGTTTCCAAGTATCGCTAATAGGTAACTTATCCTGAATACATAGGGATAAAGTGGCGAACGCGGGGAACTGAAACATCTAAGTACCCGTAGGAAAGGACATCAACCGAGACTCCGGAAGTAGTGGCGAGCGAACCCGGACCAGGCCAGTGGCGATTGAGAGACAAGCGGAACCTTCTGGAAAGTAGGGCCATAGCGGGTGACAGCCCCGTACGCGTAATGCGATCAATCGTCCTCGAGTAAGGCGGGACACGTGAAATCCTGTCTGAAATTGGGAGGACCACCTTCCAAGCCTAAGTACTCGTGCATGACCGATAGCGAACTAGTACCGTGAGGGAAAGGTGAAAAGCACCCCGACAAGGGGAGTGAAAGAGTACCTGAAACCGATTGCCTACAAACAGTGGGAGCCCGCAAGGGTGACCACGTACCTTTTGTATAATGGGTCAGCGACTTAGTGTGACGAGCAAGCTTAAACCGGTAGGTGTAGGCGCAGCGAAAGCGAGTCTGAACAGGGCGTTCAGTTCGTCGCATTAGACCCGAAACCGAGTGATCTAGCCATGAGCAGGTTGAAGGTAAGGTAACACTTACTGGAGGACCGAACCCATAACTGTTGCAATAGTTCGGGATGACTTGTGGCTAGGGGTGAAAGGCCAATCAAACTCGGAAATAGCTGGTTCTCCGCGAAATCTATTTAGGTAGAGCGTCGACCGAATACCCCAGGGGGTAGAGCACTGGATGGGCTAGGGGTCCTCACCGGATTACCAAACCTAACCAAACTCCGAATACCTGGGAGTACTAGTCGGCAGACACACGGCGGGTGCTAACGTCCGTCGTGAAAAGGGAAACAACCCTGACCTACAGCTAAGGTCCCCAAGTTATGGCTAAGTGGGAAAGGATGTGAGGATCCCAAAACAACCAGGATGTTGGCTTAGAAGCAGCCATCATTTAAAGAAAGCGTAACAGCTCACTGGTCTAAATAAGGGTCTTTGCGCCGAAAATGTAACGGGGCTAAAGCCATACACCGAAGCTTAGGGTTCGTGAGCAATCACGAGCGGTAGCGGAGCGTTCTGTAAGCTGATGAAGCCGTACCCGTGAGGGGCGGTGGAGGTATCAGAAGTGCGAATGCTGACATGAGTAACGTAAGGGGAGTGAGAGACTCCCCCGCCGAAAGACCAAGGGTTCCTGCTTAAAGTTAATCTGAGCAGGGTTAGCCGGCCCCTAAGACGAGGCGGAAACGCGTAGTCGATGGGAACCACGTTAATATTCGTGGGCCTGGAGGTAGTGACGGATCACACAAGTTGTCCAATCTTATCGGATTGAAAGGGCAGCGGAGTGGTTCCAGGAAATAGCTCCTCCTTATAGACCGTACCCGAAACCGACACTGGTGGTCAGGTAGAGTATACCAAGGCGCTTGAGAGAACTATGCTGAAGGAACTCGGCAAATTGCACGCGTAACTTCGGAAGAAGCGTGACCCTTTTCTGCGCAAGCAGAGGAGGGTGGCACAGACCAGGGGGTAGCGACTGTTTATCAAAAACACAGGGCTCTGCGAAGCCGCAAGGCGACGTATAGGGTCTGACGCCTGCCCGGTGCTGGAAGGTTAAGAGGAGGGGTGCAAGCTCTGAATCGAAGCCCCAGTAAACGGCGGCCGTAACTATAACGGTCCTAAGGTAGCGAAATTCCTTGTCGGGTAAGTTCCGACCTGCACGAATGGCGTAACGACTTCCCCGCTGTCTCCAGCATAGACTCAGTGAAATTGAATTCCCCGTGAAGATGCGGGGTTCCTGCGGTTAGACGGAAAGACCCCGTGCACCTTTACTATAGCTTTACATTGGCATTCGTAGTGGCATGTGTAGGATAGGTGGTAGGCTTTGAAGCCTGGGCGCCAGCTCAGGTGGAGCCACCCTTGAAATACCACCCTTATCACTATGGATGTCTAACCGCGGCCCGTTATCCGGGTCCGGGACAATGTATGGTGGGTAGTTTGACTGGGGCGGTCGCCTCCTAAAGAGTAACGGAGGCGCGCGATGGTGGGCTCAGAACGGTCGGAAATCGTTCGCTGAGTGCAATGGCATAAGCCTGCCTGACTGCGAGACTGACAAGTCGAGCAGAGACGAAAGTCGGTCATAGTGATCCGGTGGTCCCGCGTGGAAGGGCCATCGCTCAACGGATAAAAGGTACGCCGGGGATAACAGGCTGATGACCCCCAAGAGTCCATATCGACGGGGTTGTTTGGCACCTCGATGTCGACTCATCGCATCCTGGGGCTGGAGCAGGTCCCAAGGGTATGGCTGTTCGCCATTTAAAGCGGTACGTGAGTTGGGTTCAGAACGTCGTGAGACAGTTCGGTCCCTATCTGCCGTGGGTGTAGGAATATTGAAAGGATCTGTCCCTAGTACGAGAGGACCGGGATGGACGGATCTCTGGTGGACCTGTTGTGGCGCCAGCCGCATTGCAGGGTAGCTATATCCGGACGGGATAACCGCTGAAGGCATCTAAGCGGGAAACCCACCTTGAAACGAGTATTCCCTGAGAACCGTGGAAGACGACCACGTTGATAGGCCGGGTGTGGAAGAGCGGCAACGCTTGAAGCTTACCGGTACTAATAGTTCGATAGGCTTGATCGTTCTCATTACTTATATCCATCAAGGCGCAATCCGAAGGATTGTCGCCATTCTCACTCACGCTTGTTCCGCCCTGCGGGCGGCGCTACGTGGGTGCGGCGCAACAGCGCCGACGGTCGGTCGACCTTGCGAAGCTTCGCTTCGAAGGGCGCCAGGCTGAAAGAACGTCAAAGGCACAACAAAGACCAGCGAACAGCTTAGAGAAAGCAGCAAATAGGGCTCCCTATTCGCTACTCACTATTGGCTATTCGCTCAAACAGCTTCTCGATTTGAACATGCGTTTTGCCGACCTGGTGGTTATGGCGGAGCGGCTGCACCCGATCCCATTCCGAACTCGGCCGTGAAACGCTCCAGCGCTGATGGTACTTCGTCTCAAGACGCGGGAGAGTAGGTCGCTGCCAGGTCTGCAAAGCGCATGTTCACCTCACTTCCAGATCCACAGGATCCGGATGAAGACAATCTTCTCTCTACGATCTTAAGGCCCGCCAAACGGGATCATGGGCCGCGCAAGCGGCCCTTTCATTTGGCGGCTCTTGAATCAGGTAAGATCAAACTTACCTCCAAGGACGCAAGCAAACGCTTGCTCGT
>NZ_JAIUHU010000004.1:0-395923 GCF_020165275.1 Mesorhizobium sp. Ca11
CAGTAGGCAGTAGGCAGTAGGCAGTAGGCAGTAGGCAGTAGGCAGTAGGCAGTAGGCAGTAGGCAGTAGGCAGTAGGGCAGCTTTCAAGCGCTATTTCCCTACTCCCTTACTGCCCTACTGCCTTACTCCCCTTAAGCCGTGATATCGATCACGCCGCAATCGCCGGCGGCGCTGCCAAACACGACGCGGCGTTCTTCCTTGTCCCACATCATCGACGTGATGGCGCCTTTGCCGGGGCGGCGCAGCAGCACTTCCTTGGCGTCGGCGAAGCGCGCCGCGATCACCATGCCGTCCTCATAGCCGATGGCCGTGACATCCTGGCTCGGATGGCAAGCGACGCAGGTCACCATGGTATTGCCGCGCGTGCCGAGCTCCAGCGGCGCCTTGCCCATCGGTCCGTCTTTGCTGGCGAACGGCCACACGATCGCTGCCGGCGCGCCGGAGCTCGCCAGCCATTTGCCCTTCACGCTCCAGGACAGGCTCTTCACCTTGCCCGGATAGCCCGACATGCGCATGTGCTTGCCGTCGGCGAGCTTCCAGCCATGCAGCGCGTTCTCCTGCATGGTGGTGACGAGGAAGGCGCCTTCCGGTGAAAAGGTGATGCCGGTATGGGCGCCTGCCCATTCGAGCTCCACCGGCTTGCCCTCGGCCGCCGGGAAATGCAGCGTCGCGCCATTGTAGCGGGCGACGCCGAAACGCATGCCCTTGGGCGAGAAGGCCAACCCCTCCACCGAACGCGGATGGGCAAATTCTTTGATCTTGCCGTCGGCGAAACGCACGAAGGCCGTCTTGCCCGAGGCATAGGCGATCGCGCCCTGCGGCCCGGCGCTGACGCTGGTGATCCACTTTTTGCCGGCGCTGGCCAGCTCGCTCACCTCGCCGCCGGCCTTCACGGCAAACACCTTGCCATCCTCGCCGCCGGTGATCAGCCGGTCGTTGGCCGCGTCATGGAAGGCGGCAAGCAGGCCGTCATTGGCCTGCACGGTCTTGTGCCCATTGTCGAGCCGGTGGATTGAACCGTCGGCGAGCGCGAAATGCGGCACGTCGTTCAAGAAGACGGCGGCAACGCAATGGCCTTCGAGATCAAGCGGGGCGACTGTGGGCATGCAAACGGTCCGTTCGAGATTAGCCAGCGGGGCTAGGTGCGGCCTTGCCTTCTCCCCTTGTGGGAGAAGGTGGATCGGCGCGCAGCGCCGAGACGGTTGAGGGGTGGGTGACGGAACGCCGTCATCGCCGAACTGGAGCACCCCTCATCCGACCTCGCTTCGCGAGGCCACCTTCTCCCACAAGGGGAGAAGGAAGAACGGGCAGCGCTAGCGCTTGAAAGTCAGGAAATCAAGCCGCCTGGCAGGCTTCAAAACTCTTCCTGAGCCGCTCGGCGTCGAGATCGCGGCCGATGAAGACCAGCCGGCTTTCGTGTTTTTCGCCATCCTTCCAGGCGCGCTGGTGGTCGCCTTCGAGGATCATGTGCACGCCCTGCAGCACATAGCGGTCCTCGTCGCCCTTCAGCGCGATGATGCCCTTCAGCCGCAGGATGTTCGGTCCTTCCATCTGGGTCACCTTCTCGATCCAGGGAAAGAATTTCTTGGGATCCATCTCGCCGCCGCGCAGCGACACCGACTTCACCGTCACGTCATGGATGTCGGAAGCCTGATCGTGATGGTGATGATCGTGACCGTCATGATCATGGTCATGGTCATGGTCATGGTCGTGCGCGTCGAGGAAATGCGGATCGTTCTCCAACGCCCGCGACAGGTCGAAGGCGCCGCGGTCGAGCACTTCGTCAAGCGCCACGCCGGAACGCTGGGTGCGATGGATTTTTGCCGCCGGGTTGATGGCGCGGATCGTCGCTTCGACCTTTTCAAGCTCATCGGGCGTGACGAGGTCGGTCTTGTTCAGCACCACCACGTCGGCGAACGCGATCTGGTCTTCGGCTTCCTTGGAATCCTTCAGGCGCAGCGGCAGGTGCTTGGCGTCGACCAGCGCCACCACCGCGTCGAGCTTGGTCTTGGTGCGCACGTCGTCGTCCATGAAGAAGGTCTGCGCCACCGGCACCGGGTCGGCAAGACCCGTGGTCTCGACGACGATGGCGTCGAAGCGGCCCGGGCGTTTCATCAGGCCTTCGACCACGCGGATCAGGTCGCCGCGCACCGTGCAGCAGACACAGCCATTGTTCATCTCGTAGATTTCCTCGTCGGATTCGACGATCAGGTCGTTGTCGATGCCGATCTCGCCGAACTCGTTGACGATGACGGCGTAACGCTTGCCGTGGCTCTCCGACAGGATGCGGTTGAGCAGCGTCGTCTTGCCCGCGCCGAGATAGCCGGTGAGAACGGTTACGGGGATTTGCGTCTGTGCGTCGCTCATGGGTTGCCTCGAAAATCCTGGATTGTCGGCCTGATATAGGATGGGTGTCGAGCTTTTGCACGCGCCAAACCGATGGGCCAGGCCGACCCTCCAAGCGGAGCGGCGCCACACACGGATCGGCGGCGGCCGAGGCAGGCCAGACGCAGGAGCCGCTCGGGCGCCCAAGCGCCTTCATCAGCGTCCGCTGTGAATCTCGCCGGTGCAAAAGTCGTTTGTCATCTAACTGAAATAAACATCTGGCATCACCTGCGCGGGCACCGCAATGCTTGCCGGCAAAGCGTTCCGCAAGCCGGACTCTTTAAATCGTCATTTGCCAGCCGTCGGACAGCCTCTATGCTTGTCCGCGCCGGTTCGGCCGAAGAGGGAACGACCATGGCCAAGGCGGACAAGACAGCGACAATGAGCCGGCTGCATTCGGCGGCAAGGCTGGCGCGCACAGCGCTCGCCGCGCGGCTTCTGGCGCACGGCTTCTATGCCGGCCAGGACCAGATCATGCTGGCGCTCGACCGCGAGGACGGCCAGACCCCCGGCAACCTCGCCGGCCGGCTCGGCGTGCGCCCGCCGACCATCACCAAGACCATCAACCGGCTCCAGGCGCAGGGTTTCCTGGAAAAGCGCGCCTCCAACGCCGATGCCCGCCAGGCCCATATCTTCCTCACCGAGTCCGGCCGTGAAACCATCCGCGCCATCGAGAAGTCGGTCAGGAAGACCGAGAAGCAGGCGCTGAGAGGCCTCGACAAGAAGGACCAGAAGGCGCTGTTCAAGCTGCTCGCCCGCATCGAAGCGAATCTGTCGAACGAAGATCTGGTGCTGATCGACGATGACGCGGAGTTGGATGAAGCGTGACGCGTGAGCGTCATCGCTCAACCGCGAGACGTTCCCATTAACGAGCGACGCGAAGCGTCGTCTCGAGCTAAGCGCGATGCGCAGCATCGTCGCTCCACGCACCGGCTTAGCATTGCAAGCGCGACGCGTAAGCGTCGTCGCTTCACCCAAGTATCGGCGGCTTAGCGGAAAGGCGACGATGCTGCGCATCGCGCCTGAGCGACGACGCTGCGCGTCGCGCTTACGCGTCGCGCACCAGCGCTGCCCAGCGCCCCGGCGTCATGCCGAACGCCTTCTTGAAATGCCGGTTGAAATGGCTCTGGTCGCTGAAGCCGGCGCCGGCGGCGATTTCCGCCAGCGACTCGCCCTGGGCGATCATGCGCCGCGCCCTTTGCAGCCGGCGCATCAGCAGGAAGCGATGCGGGCTGGTCGAATAGGTCGCGCGAAAATGGCGCGACAGCGCGTAGCGGTCGAGGCCGGTGACGGCTTCCAACTCATCGGAGCGCACCGGTCGCTCGGCATTCTCCTCGAGATAGTCGCGAGCAAGCGCGGCGGCGCGCCATGCGGTCTTGCCCGTTGACTTTGCCGGCTGCCCGGCATGGCGTTTGAGGTGTTGCGCCAGCTGCGCAACGAAATCTGCCACGAACAGGTCGCCGAGTGCCTCGTCCAGCGGCGCCAGTGCCGACAACAACGTGTCGCGCAAGCATGGATCGTCAACCACGGCGTCGCGAACGAAAGGCAGCGGCTCGCCGCCGAGGCAGTCGAGCAGCAGGGACGGCTCCAGATACAGGATCCTGTAGCGCAGGCCGTCTTCCGTGCCGGCGCCGCCATCGTGCAATTCGTCCGGATGCAGCACGATCGCCTGGCCGGGCAGGCTGTGTCGCAGCGCGCCGCGATAATGGAAGCGCTGCACGCCGTTCAACGTCACGCCGATGGCATAGGTGTCGTGCCGGTGCAGCTCGAAGGCGTTGCCATGGAAGCGCGCCTCGATGCGTTCGAGACCCGAGCCGCCCGGAGCCGAAACGATGCGATCGCCGTTGGCCGCATCCGCGCACGAATGTTCAAGACCTTCCTTCGCTTCTTCGCTTAGAGCCTGCGCCATTGCCTGTCCCGCCCGTCACGGGCCGTCTCGGAGTCTCAATCTTGGTGTTCGATACGAAAATTGCAATTGTTCTGAGAGAGGACCTGCCGGTGTGGCAGAAGCTCAACGTCACCGCGTTCCTGACCAGCGGCATCGTTGCGCAGTTCCCCGGAATCATCGGCGAGGCTTACCGTGATCGTGCCGGCAACCTCTACAACCCGATGTCGATCCAGCCGGTCATTGTCTTGTCGGCCGATGCCGCGACGCTGGGCGCGATCCACCGCCGGGCATTGGAACGCGGCGTGACGACATCCGCCTATGTCGAGGAGATGTTCGCGACCGGCCACGACCTCGCCAACCGCGCCGTCTTCGCCGAATTCGCCCCGGACGACGCCAAGGTCGTGGGGATCGCCATGCGCGGCGATAAAAAGCTCGTCGACAAGATCACCAAGGGCGCCCGCATGCATGGCTGATTTATGCCATCTTGAACCGTCGAGATTGGCAGCGAACTCACCAGCTTCGTCATCCACGGGCGGAGCGGGAGCGAAGCGGACGCGGAGACCCGAGGATCCATTCCGCGACCTTAGCCGGAGTGTGCAACGGGGCAGAATTCTGCGCCGCTGGCGGAGCGTCAATGTAACGGCATGGATCCTCGGGTCTGCGCGCGTCGCTTCGCTCCTTGCTTCGCCCGTGGATGACGACTGCGCGAACTGTTCAGGCCATCGCCAACAGACAATGCGCTCTAAGCCTGTCCGAAGCGCTTGTTGGGCCAGTCGCTTTTGGCTTGCTGGCAAGGGCCGATTGCCTCAGAAGGGTACCGTCTATCTTCCTTCGGCCCGACCTTGAGCACTCCCAGAAACAATGACGACAGCGCAACGCCGCCCGCGGCGATGCTTCTGATGCTGTGCGTCTATGTCTGCTTCACCTTTCTCGACACCTCCAGCAAATATCTGGTGCTGGCCGGCGTCTCGGCGCTGATCGTCGCGTGGGCCCGCTTCACCGTGCATGTCCTGCTGGTCGGCATCTTCCTGCGCGGCTGGCGCGAGCCGGTTCGCTTCCGCGCCAACAACCTGCCGGCGCACCTCTTGCGCGGCGTCCTTTTGTTCGGCTCGACCATGTTCAATATCCTGGCGCTGCGCACGCTGCAGTTGGCCGAGACAACGTCGATCTATTTCTTCGGCCCGATGGTCATCACCGCGCTTGCCGGCCCGCTGCTCGGCGAATGGGCCGGCTGGCGGCGCTGGCTGGCGATTCTCACCGGCTTCGTCGGCGTGCTCATCATCACCAGGCCTGGCGTCGGCGTGTTCGGCATCGGTCATCTCTTCGCGCTGGGCTCGATGCTGTCGAACAGTTTTTACGTGATCATGACGCGGCGCATGTCGTCGACGGAGACCTCGGAGAGCCTGATCCTCTTTTCGGCGCTGGCACCCGCCGTGCTGCTCCTGCCGCTGCTGCCTTTCTCGCTGTCATTGCCGCAGGATGGCTGGCACTGGGTCATCCTGTTGATGCTCGGCGTCTTCGGCGCCGGCGGCCACTACTTGCTGGTCCGGGCCTATCGTCTGGCGACCACGACGCAGCTCGCGCCCTATCCCTATTCGCAGATGGTGTGGATGATCATTTCCGGCTGGCTGATCTTCCACCAGTTCCCCGACCGCTGGACGCTGCTCGGCGCCGCCATCATCGTTACCAGCGGGCTCTACATCATCCATCGCGAGCACCGGCTTCGCGTCCGCAACTCCGCCTCGCTCGACACCGAGGCCGAGGCGCTGGCGAAAAAACTTTGATTTGCGCCGAATCCGGTGGCATAAGGCCGTTTTAAAAAATTTAAAGACCCTGGGGAGCGAAGGGCACTGGCACAGAAGATCAAGCTTTCGACGATCGCGGATGCGCTCGGCGTGTCCACGGCAACGGTGTCGCTGGCGCTGCGCGACAGCCCGCTGGTCGCCGGCACCACGCGCGAGCGCATCAAGGAGCACGCCCGCGCCATCGGCTATATCTACAACCGTCGCGCCGCCTCGTTGCGCACCTCGCGCTCCGGCATCGTCGGCGTCGTCGTGCATGACATCATGAACCCGTTCTTCGCCGAGATACTGCGCTCGATCGAAAGCGAGCTCGACCGCAGCCGCCAGACCTTCATCTTGTCAAACCACTACGACCAGCTGGAAAAGCAGCGCACCTTCATCGACACGCTGCTGCAGCTCGGTGCCGACGGCGTCATCATGTCGCCGGCCATCGGCACGCCGGCCGAGGACATCATCATGGCCGAGGAAAACGGCCTGCCGGCGGTGCTGATCGCGCGCACCGTCGCCGGCGCCGATGTGCCGGTGTTCCGCGGCGACGATGCCTATGGCACGGCGCTCGCCACCAATCATCTGATCTCGCTCGGCCACAAGCGCATCGCCATGGTCGGCGGCACCGACCAGACCTCGACCGGCCGCGACCGCTACCAGGGCTATCTCAACGCGATGGAGGCGGCCGGCCTGGAGGTGAAGCCGTCCTGGCGCATTCCCGGGCCGCGCACCAAGCAGGCGGGTTTCGAGGCCTCGGGACAGTTTCTGGCGCTGAAGGACAGGCCCACCGCTGCCTGCTGCTGGAACGATCTGGTTGCGATCGGGTTGATGAACGGCATCGCGCGCGCCGGCCTCGTGCCGGGCGTCGATATCTCGGTCACCGGCTATGACGATCTCGAGGAGGCGGCAATCGCGACACCGGCCCTGACCACGGTCTGGAACGGCCAGCGCGAGGTCGGCCGCCGCGCCGCCAGCGCCCTGCTCGACAAATTGAACGGACAGGCAGTGCGGCCCTCGCAGGAGTTGATCAAGCCGGAACTGCATGTGCGGCAGTCGACCGGCAAGCCGGTGGAGCGTGCATGAGTAAGGCCGAAGGAAAATTGCCGGTCGCCATCCTGGTGCCGGGCGATTTCAACGACCATGCCCTCGGCCGCATCGACGAGGCGTTCAAGTGTGTGCGGATCGAACGCGCCGATCCGTCTTTGGTTACGGACGAGATCCGCGCCACGGTGCGCGGCATCGCCTCCTATGCAGGCATCGACGCGGCGATGATCGATGCGCTGCCCAATCTTGAGATTATCGCCAGCTTCGGCGTCGGCTATGATTCGGTCGACGCCGGTCACGCGGCCAAGCGCGGCGTCATGGTCACCAACACGCCCGATGTCTTGACCGAGGAGGTCGCCGACACCGCCATCGGTCTTCTGATCAACACCGTGCGCGAGCTCTACGCCGCCGAGAAATGGCTGCGCGACGGCGACTGGGTGACCAAGGGCAATTATCGCCTGAGCCGGCTTACCTTGCGTGGCCGCCGCGTCGGTATCTTCGGCATGGGCCGCATCGGCCGATCCGTCGCCCGTCGCCTTGAAGCCTTCGGCCTGCCGATCGCCTATCACAACCGGCGCAAGGTCGAAGGCCTGGCTTACGAATATCATGCCACTTTGAAGGGGCTTGCCGAAGCCGTCGACACGTTGATCTGCATTGCCCCGGGCGGCACCTCTACCGAGAAAGCGGTCAATGCCGAGGTCCTGTCGGCGCTGGGTTCGAACGGCGTCTTTGTCAATATCGGCCGCGGCTCGACGGTGGACGAGGCAGCCCTTGCTGCCGCCCTCAAGAGCGGCACCATCGCAGCCGTTGGGCTCGACGTCTTTGCCGACGAGCCGAACGTGCCGCAGGCCCTGCTCGATGCTCCCAACGCCTCGCTTCTGCCGCATGTCGGCTCGGCGTCGGTCCACACCCGCCGCGCCATGGCCGATCTGTGCGTCGACAACCTCGTCGCCTGGTTTACCGACCGCCGGCCGCTGACGCCGGTGCCGGAGACGCTCAACGTCAAGGCGCGCGCCTGAGGCATTTCTCGGTCCTCACGGAAACGGCAAACCGCCTGCCTTTTTGTTTGGTGCAATTCCGGACGGAAAGCCGTCCTGGAAATTGCTCCAATCCGCACGCGTCGCCACATTTATTAACGCCCACTTAACCCTTTGGAATCATTCTGCATACTTGGTTATGTGCGGAGAGGCAGGGTGAAGCTGTTCGTTGGCTTGGCAGCATCGGTAGCGTTGTTCGGGGGCGTTCAGTTCCTGCATGGCGGCAATGGCCAAAGCGAGGCCACCGAACTCATCCCGACAAACGCCTATCGGCTGACCGCCAATGGCGATGAAGCGGCCTGCGCCATCCACCGCGGCGCCGAAGTCTCGAAAGGCCTGTCGTTGCTTTCCGTCGCCCCGAACTGCCGCAAGCTGATGCCTGGCATCGAGCACGCGAAATTCTGGCGCGAGCAGGCGGATGGTTCGGTCGCTTTCAGTGACGACGGGGTCGATCCGATCGTCACCTTCGGCGTTGCCGATGGCGACGGCTACGAATCCTACGCGCCGGCCGCGCCGCTTCTGGCGCTGAGCACGAGCGAATAGCCGCGGAACTGTCCAGGCTTACTCTGCCGCGGCGCGGGCACCTGTTTTGGAGGCCGCATGCAGGCGCACCGCATCGCCGAAGGCCTTGAAGATCTTGGCGGAATTGCTGTCCGACTTCACCCAGTATTCGGGGTGCCATTGCACGCCGACTGCGAAGGCACGAGCATCCTTGACGGAGACTGCTTCGATCGTGCCGTCGCTGGCCAAAGCCTCGACCTGGAGCCTGGAGCCCAGCAGGTCGATCGCCTGGCGATGCAGCGAATTCACCTTGATCTCGCCGGCGCCGAACACGCCGGCAAGGCAGCTTCCGGGCTTGATCGAGATCGTCTGGTGGATGCCGAAGCGCTCGTCCTGATTGTCGCTCACCGGCGCGCGGTGGTCGAGCGAGCCATCGCGCTCCTGGATTTCGGTGCCCAGCGTGCCGCCGAGCGCGACGTTCAGCTCCTGGATGCCGCGGCAGATGGCAAGCAACGGCACGCCGCGCTCGATCGCCTTGCGGATCAGCGGCAGCGTGGTTGCGTCGCGCGCCGGATCGTAGGGGCCGTTGGCTTCGCTGGGATCGCCGCCATAGAGCGAGGGATGCACGTTGGACTTCGAGCCCGTCACCATGACGCCGTCGACCGACGACAGCAGCTCGTCGAAATCGAGCCGATCGCCGAAGGACGGCACCAGCAGCGGGAACACGCCGGCGCCCGCGACCGCCGCTTCCAGATATTGCTGGGGTGCCGCGTGCCAGGTGTAGTTGTCGAACTGGCGGACGTCGGACGACACTGCGACGAGCGGTTGCTGCATTTTGGGTTTGGATTCCTGCGAGAGCTAAGGAGTTAATCTGCCTACAAAATAGGCGATCTGAGGGCAGTTTGCCATGGCAAGTTTCGCTGCCTTGCATGGGCCAGCGGCAGGCTCGTTAGACTATAGTTGCACGCGGCGCCGGAATGGCTGCAACCCTCGCCCGCAACACTGGACTCGACCCTTTGCCTGTGTATGTTTCTTCCCCAACCGATCCGGGCACGAGGATGCCCTGACGTCGGTCAGCTGATCCGCAAGGGAGGAAACTTAATGGATCGTCGTTCTTTCATTCGCAAGGCCGGTGCGTCCGGCGTGGGCGCCGCGGCAGCCGCGGCGGCACTTGCCACGCCGGCCATTGCCCAGTCCAATCCCAAGGTGACCTGGCGGCTTGCATCGTCCTTCCCGAAATCGCTCGACACGATCTATGGCGGCGCGGAAGTCTTCTCAAAAATGCTGTCGGAGGCGACCGACGGCAATTTCCAGGTCCAGGTCTTCGCCTCCGGTGAGCTCGTGCCCGGCCTGCAGGCTGCGGACGCCACCACGGCCGGCACAGTCGAGGCCTGCCATACGGTCGCATACTATTACTGGGGCAAGGACCCGACCTGGGCGCTCGGTGCCGCAGTGCCCTTCTCGCTCAACGCGCGCGGTATGAATGCCTGGCACTATCATGGCGGCGGCATCGACCTGTTCAACGAGTTCCTCGCCACGCAAGGGCTGTTCGGCCTGCCGGGCGGCAATACCGGCGTTCAGATGGGCGGCTGGTTCCGCAAGCAGATCAACACGGTGGCCGATCTCTCGGGCCTCAAGATGCGCATCGGCGGCTTTGCCGGCAAAGTTGTGCAGAAGCTCGGCGTCGTGCCGCAGCAGATCGCCGGCGGCGACATCTATCCGGCGCTGGAGAAGGGCACCATCGACGCCGCCGAATGGGTCGGCCCCTATGACGACGAGAAGCTCGGCTTCTATAAGGTCGCGCCCTACTACTACTATCCCGGCTGGTGGGAAGGCGGCCCGACCGTGCATCTGATGTTCAACAAGGCCAAATACGAAGAGCTTTCGCCGGCCTACAAGTCGCTCGTGCATACCGCCGCGCAAGCGGCGGACGCCAACATGCTGCAGAAGTACGACTATCTCAATCCGGCGGCGGTGAAGCGGCTTGTGTCGAACGGCGCCAAGCTGGCGCCCTTCAGCCAGGAGATCATGGCCGCCTGCTTCGAGAAGGCCAACGAGGTCTATGCCGAGATGGAATCCAACAACGCGCCGTTCAAGAAGATCTGGGAATCGATCAAGGCCTTCCGCAAGGAGCACTATCTCTGGGCCCAGGTCGCCGAATACAATTACGACACCTTCATGATGGTGCAGCAGCGCAACGGCAAGCTGTAGACCGCCGCCCTCCTTCTCCCCTTGTGGGAGAAGGTGGATCGGCGCGAAGCGCCGAGACGGATGAGGGGTGTTGGAAGGATCGCCGTCCTTGCCAAGCTGGAGCACCCCTCATCCGTCGCCTTCGGCGACACCTTCTCCCACAAGGGGAGAAGGGAAAACCGCGCCTAGCCAGATGACGGGCAGCGCCAGCGCCTGTACATCAGTGAACTGGAACGCTTTCCCAGGAAGTGGGTCAGCCTCGGCCCGGCACCACCAGCACCTTGACCTCGCCCGGCGCCGGCGGATTGGCGATCACGTCCGGTGCCTCTTCGAGGCTGACCTGCTTCGAGATCAGCCGGTCGATCTCGATCGCGCCGGAGGCAATCAGCTGAGCCGCCCGGCCATGCGTGAACGGGTTGAGGAAGGAGCCGAGCACCTTCAGTTCGCGAAACAAGAGATCGAACGGCTCGATTTCCACCTTCATGCCTTGCGGCACGACGCCAACGATCACCACCGTGCCGCCCGCCTTTGCCATGCGCATCGACTGCTCCACCGTGTCGCGGACGCCGGCGCATTCCAGCACCACGTCGACGCCGCCGGGCGCCAGGCCATTCGGTCCGGCGACGGCCGCGATCGGGTCGCCGGCGCTTGGGTCAATCGTCGCGGTCGCGCCGAGTTCCTCGGCGAGCGCGCGACGCGAAGCCTGCCGGGTCGACAGAATGATGGTCGCCGCGCCCGCGAGCTTGGCCAGCTGCACGACGAGCAGGCCGATGACGCCGCCGCCCAGCACCACGACCGATGCGCCCGGCCGGATCGCGGCCAGGTCGACGCCGTGCAGGCAGCAGGCGAGCGGCTCGCAGAAAGCGCCATGCGGCGGCTTGAGGTTTGCGGGCAGTCGGAAGGCTTGGCTTTGCGGCATCAGCACGTAATCGGCGAAGCCGCCGTCGCGGTGGATGCCGATGGCGCGCAGATTGCTGCAGAGATTGACGCGGCCGGCATGGCAATGGGCGCAGCGCCCGCAGGCAATGTTCGGATCGCCGGTGACGCGGTTGCCGACGGCAATGCCCGTCACCGCCGCGCCGACCGCTTCGACGATGCCGGAGAACTCATGGCCGAGCGTCACCGGCGGCGTGCAGGGAAATTCGCCATGGAAGAGGTGGCGGTCGGTGCCGCAGACGCCGCAGGCCTCGATGCGCACCAGAACGTCCTCAGGCCCGGGAACGGGTTTTGCGACCTCGCGCAACCCGATCTTACCTACCGCCTCCAGCCGCACGGCTCTCATGGTGTCCTCAATTGAATTTGGGCGGCTGCGAGAGATCGGGCGCTGGCGCCGCCGGCTTGGCCGGCGCATCGCCGAAGCTCGGCGGCTGCGACAGGTCGGGCGTGCCGGGTGCCGCCGGCGCGCCGCCATTGGATGGCGCAGCTCCATTGTTGTTCGCCGGGGGCGTTCCGAGCGGCGACAGCGAAGGCATGTCGGGCAGCCTGAGGTCGATGGTGCTGGGCTCCACCGCGGCGCCCTTGTAGCGCATGACCATCTGCGGGAAGGCGATGGTCAGCCCGATCATGATCACCTGGATCAGGACGAACGGCACGGCACCCCAATAGATCTGCCCGGTTGTGATCGGCGCGATCTGCTTGCCGGTGATCCTGTCGAGGTAGGGCACGCGGGCCGCGACCGAGCGCAGGTAGAACAGCGCGAAGCCGAAGGGCGGGTGCATGAAGCTGGTCTGCATGTTGACGCCGAGCAGCACGCCGAACCAGATCAGGTCGATGCCGAGCTTGTCCGCCGCCGGCGCCAGCAGCGGCACGATGATGAAGGCGAGCTCGAAGAAATCGAGGAAGAAGGCAAGCACGAAGACCAGAATGTTGACGCCGATCAGGAAGCCGGTCTCGCCGCCGGGCAGCGAGGTCAGCAGGTGCTCGACCCAGATATGGCCGTTGACGCCATAGAAGGTCAGCGAAAAGACGCGCGCGCCGATCAGGATGAACAGCACGAAGGCGGAAAGCCGGGTCGTCGAGGCCAGCGCCTGGTTGATGACGTCCATCGTCAGGCGGCCCTTCATTGCCGCCATGATGAGCGCGCCGACGGCGCCCATGGCGCCGCCTTCCGTCGGCGTGGCGATGCCGAGGAAGATGGTGCCCAGAACCAAGAAGATCAGCGCCAGCGGCGGGATCAGCACGATCACCACCTGCTGCGCCAGCTTCGACATCATGTTGATACGGAGCCGCTGATCGAGGATGGCGACGACATAAATGACGATGACGCCGACGGCGAAGCCGAGGATGTCGGCATTGTCGCCGTGGGTCGGCGCAAGGTAGCGATAGGCCGCGTATGAAATCGCGCCCGTCACCACAACTGCCACCAGCAGAGATATCACGCCGTGGCCGAGCGTACGCGCCTCGAGCGGCAGCGCCGGCATCGAGTTCGGCCGGACGATCGACATGATCAGGATGTAGAGCATGTAGATGCCGGTGAGCACGAGGCCGGGGATCAACGCGCCGGCATACATGTCGCCGACCGAGCGTCCCAGCTGGTCGGCCAGCACGATCAGCACCAGCGACGGCGGAATGATCTGCGCCAGCGTGCCGGAGGCCGCGATGACGCCCGAGGCCACGCGCCGGTCGTAGCCGTAGCGCAACATGATCGGCAGCGAGATCAGGCCCATGGCGATGACCGAAGCGGCCACCACGCCGGTCGTTGCGGCAAGCAGCGCACCGACGAAGATCACCGCATAGGCAAGCCCGCCGCGGATCGGCCCGAACAGCTGCCCGATCGTGTCGAGCAGATCCTCGGCCATGCCGGAGCGCTCCAGCACGATACCCATGAAGGTGAAGAACGGTATCGCCAAGAGCGTGTCGTTGGACATCACCCTGGTGCCGTAGAAATTGTCGGGAAGCGCATGCAGCAACGGCCAGGCAAGGTTGATCGACCCGCCGGAATAGGGCGACAGCACGACACCGATGAAGAAGAACATCAGCCCGTTCGCGGCGAGCGAGAAGGCTACGGGGTAGCCGATCAACAGGAAGACAACCAGCGAGGCGAACATGATCGGCGCCATGTTCTGCGCAATGAATTCGATCACGAGCGCACCTCGCCCGCGTGCGCCTTGGCTTCCTCGGCCAGCGCCTTGGCCTCGAGCTCGGCCTGCTCATGGGCCGGGATGAAAGGAGTGGGATCGTCCATGTCGCCACGCATGATGGCGATCTTCTTGATGATTTCGGAAATCCCTTGCAGCGCGAGCAGGAAGAAGCCGACCAGCAGGATGGCCTTGGCCGGCCACACGATCAGGCCGCCGGCATTGGTCGACATCTCGCCGCTGCGGAAGGAAAGCGACACGTAAGGCACGAAATAGATCACCATCAGCACCACGAACGGCATCAGGAAAAAGACATGGCCGAAGAGGTCGATCCAGTGCTGCACACGGCGCGAGAACATGCCGTAGACGATGTCGATGCGGATATGGTCGTTCTGTTTCAGCGTGTAGGCGGCGGCCAGCATGAAGGCGGCCCCGAAAAGGTACCACTGCAGCTCCAGCCAGGCATTGGAGGAGATGTCGAACACCTTGCGGATGACGGCGTTGCCGGCGCTCACCAGGATCGCGAGCAGGATCAGCCACGACACCCAGCGGCCGATGAACTCGTTGATGCGGTCGATCGTCCTGGATAGAGCGAGCAGCCCTGCCATGCATAGTCCTCCCTGGTACCGGCAGCGCGCCCGATTCCCCCTCCGGTGTCGCGCCGCTTGGCCCAACGATATGCAGTGCGTGGTACGGCAGGTCAACATGACAAAGCGACGGCAAACAGATCGGCAAGCCGCGCAGAGGCGGAATGCCGCCGCTTGACGCCACGTCATGCAACCAAAGTCTGGGAGCTCAGGCGATCTTGGCCTGGTCGCGCCCGGCGCCGATCAGCACCAGCATGGCGACGAGGAAGAGATAGATCCAGGCGTCGCGCCATTCGAGCGGGAAATAGCCGGCCCAGAGCGATTCCGCCATACCGAAGGCCGCGGCACCAAGCGCCGCCTTGAGCGGCGACAGATAACCGCCGACCGCCGTCACGAACAGGATCTTGAGGCCGTAGACCAGCCCGGTGCCGAAGGAGACATTGCCATAATAGAGACCGGCAAGCACGCCGGCCAGGGCGGCGCAAAAGCCGCTGAACAGCACGGCGCGGCGGAACACGGCGGTGACGTCGATGCCGCACATCGCCGCCGCTTTCGGGTCGTCGGAGACGGCGCGCCAGGCGCGGCCGAAATGCGAATGCGAGAACAGCCAGGCCGCCAGCGCCACCACCGCGATGATACAAGCGCAATCGAGCAACTGGATGACGGTGAGCGTCACCTTGAAGCCGTCACCCTGGGCAAAGATGACGGGGTTGGCGAGCATCGGCGGCAGCCATAGGTCATGCGTGTCGGCGGCGATGCGGCTCGCTTCCGACAGGAAGATGAGAATGCCGAGCGTCGTCACCACGATGGCGTTGGGCGAGCGGTCGGCGAGCCTCTCGAAAACGCTGCGCGACAGGACGTGGCTGATCAGCGCGGCATAAAGCACGGCGGCGGCGACGCCGAGCACTACCGCGGCGGCCAGCGTCAGCCACAGCGCCTGATAGCCGAAGGCGGCGGTCAGGATCATCGTCTGGCCGCAGAAGGCGAACAACGCGCCGTAAGCCAGGTTGGTGCGATGCAGGATGCCGTTGGTCAGCACATAGCCGAAGGCGAGCAGCGCATAGAGAGCGCCCGAATGCAGCCCGTTCAGCACCTGCTGGAAGAAATAGAGCATGCGATATCCTACAGGTCGTATGACGCGACCCCGCCGGACCGTTGCACTCGGAATCTAACTTGTCAAATGCGTTTTATCGGTTAGATTTCTATCATGACGGTTTCCTGGACCCCGCACCGCTTCACCGGCGGCATCCTTGCGCTCGACACGGCGAACACCGTCGTGCTGCGCAACGATCCGCAAAAGTCCTTTGACCGTTTTGACGATCCGGCCGAGATCGCCCGCTTCGCCGAGGCGGCGAGCGGCTTTCGCGCGGCCGAGCTCGGCGGCCGAAGGCTGCAGGCGCCGGAGCCGGGCGAGATAAAGCCAGCCGTCGTCTCGATTCGCGAAGCGACCGACCGCCTGTTTCGCCATGCCGTATCGAACGGCGCGATTGCGACCAGCCACTTGCCGGACTTCCTCACGGCCTGCGCCGGCGGGCTGTCCGGCAGCGCGACCGAGATCGGGGTGCCGGGCCAGCCTTTCGGCGATCCGCAAACGCCAATCGCCTTCGAGGCGGCTTTGGCCGTCTCGGCGCTGTCGCTTCTGCGCGACGAAACGGTGGCGAGGCTGAGGATCTGTCCCAATTGCAGCTGGCTGTTCGTCGACCGCAGCCGCAACGCCAGTCGCCTCTGGTGCGACATGGCGGTTTGCGGCAACCGCCAGAAGGCAAACCGCTATTACCGCCGCCGCACAGCGGCGAGGGAGGTCAGCAATGCTTAGGAAATTGTCGCGTTCGGCTCTGGTCGGCGTCGCCTTGATCGCTGCATTCGCGCTTGGCGCCTGCCGCGACACCGGCAAGGAGCAACTCTTCGCCATCTCCGGCAAGCTGTTCGAGTTCAATTACCGGCTGGCCATCGCCACCTATGTCATCACGCTGAAGCCGCTGCGGCCGATGGTCGACGGCCAGATCGCGGTGGTGAGCTTCCAGAACCCGGCCGGCGGTGATCCGCTCGTCGTCAACCAGAAGATCTGGCCGAAGCTGCCCCATATCACGCTCACCAGCCCGCCGCTCTCCTGCGTGGTCAAGGACAAGCCTTACAAAGTCTCGATCCGCATCCAGGATGCCAGCGGCACATTGCTGCAAAGCATCGACACCACCATGACCTCGTCGGAGGATCAGACGATGCTGCCGGACCGGCCGCTGGTGATCGGCCCGAATTACGAGCTCAACCCGGACCTTGCCGGCCATCCTGACGGCAGGCTGCCCGATGCGCAGAAGCCGGATTGCTCGAAAGCGACCTGAAACGCCCAGCGCTCACGAAATTTTTGTTCCTCGGGAAGCGGTTAGCGCGGTCTTGCATGCGCCGTCGGCCACTCGCCAGACCGTTTGTTGCGTGTTATTTGGCCTCTGCGATTTTGTTTGACCTCTCCGCCAAGGGAAGAAAGACTGCGGCGTCCCACTCCGACGTTGGCTGCCTGATTTGAGCCGCCTCCGCAGAGGAAATACCTGATGACGCTGCACGACGTCGCGCTCGACGACAAGTTCGACCTTGGCAAGGAGCGCGTCTTCCTGTCCGGCGCGCAGGCGGTCGTGCGCATGCTTCTGATGCAGCGCGAGCGCGACCGCCGCGCGGGCCTCAACACAGCGGGCTTCGTCTCCGGCTATCGCGGCTCGCCTTTGGGCGGCCTCGACATGCAGCTGTGGCGGGCCAAGAAGCAGCTTGCGGCTGCCGACATCGTCTTCCAGCCCGGCCTCAACGAGGAACTCGCCGCCACCGCCTGCTGGGGTTCTCAGCAGACCGAGTTGCTGGGCGAGGGCACGCATGACGGCGTCTTTTCCGTCTGGTACGGCAAGGGGCCGGGCGTCGACCGTTCCGGAGACGTCTTCCGCCACGCCAATCTTGCCGGCTCGTCCAAGCACGGCGGCGTGCTTGCCCTGATGGGCGACGACCACATGGCCGAATCCTCGACGAATGCGCATGCCACCGAATTCCTATTCGTCGACACCATGGTGCCGATCCTCAACCCGGCAGGCGTCCAGGAGATCATCGACTACGGCCTCTACGGCTTTGCAATGTCGCGCTTCGCCGGCACCTGGGCGGCGATCAAATGCGTCAAGGACAACATCGAATCGACCGCCTCGGTCGACGCCTCGATCGAGCGTCTGGGCATCGTCATTCCCGAATTCGACATGCCGCCGGGCGGCCTCAACATCCGCCACGAGATCGACATGCTCGGCCAGGAAGAGCGGCTGCACGAGTACAAGCGCGCCGCCGCCTCCGCCTTCATCCAGGCCAATAGTCTCAACCGCATTGTCTATTCCGGCGGCCGCAATCCCAAGCTCGGCGTCATCACCATCGGCAAGAGCTATCTCGATGTCCGCCAGGCGCTGGAGGATATCGGCATTGACGAGGCGGCCGCCAACCGCATCGGCATCCGCCTGTTCAAGGTCGGCTGCCCGTGGCCGCTCGACTTCCAGCACATCGCCGAGTTCGCGCGCGGCCTCGACACCATCGTCGTTGTCGAGGAAAAGCGCTCTTTGATCGAGGTTCAGCTGCGCGAGAACCTCTACGGCACCGCCACGCAGCCAGTGATCGTCGGCAAGAAGGACGAGCGCGGCGACTGGCTGTTTCCGGCCAAGGGCGCGCTCGATCCGAACGAGATCGCCATCGCGCTCGGCGAACGGATTCTGCGCACCATCGGCCCGTCGGAAGAAATCGCCGCGCGGCTGGCGAAGCTGCGCCAGTTCCAGGCGATGCTCGCAGACACTGTCGATATCGGCTCGCGCACGCCTTTCTTCTGCTCCGGCTGCCCGCACAATTCGTCAACCAAGGTTCCGGACGGCTCGATCGCCGCCGCCGGCATCGGCTGCCATTTCATGGCGCTGTGGATGGACAGGAATACGGTCGGCTTCACCGCCATGGGCGGCGAGGGCGCGCAATGGGTCGGACAGGCGCCGTTCTCGAAGCGCGACCACATCTTCCAGAATCTCGGCGACGGCACCTATAACCATTCCGGCGTGCTGGCGATCCGCTTCGCGCTGTCCTCCGGCGCCAACATCACTTACAAGATACTCTACAACGACGCCGTCGCCATGACCGGAGGCCAGCCGCATGAGGGCGGCCTGACCGTCGACATGATCGCCAGACAAGTGCGCGCCGAGGGCGTCGAGCGCATCGCCGTCGTCACCGACGAGCCCGACAAATATGCCGGCAAGGCCGATTTCCCGGCCGGCGTCAGCATCCATCACCGTGACGACCTCGATCTCGTCCAGCGCGAGTTGCGTGGGCTCAAAGGCGTTTCCGTTCTCATCTACGACCAGACCTGCGCCGCCGAGAAACGCCGGCGCCGCAAGCGCGGCACCTTCCCCGATCCGGACAAGCGCGTCTTCATCAACGAACTGGTCTGCGAAGGCTGCGGCGATTGCGGCGTCCAGTCGAACTGCGTCTCGATCCAGCCGGTCGAGACCGAATTCGGCCGCAAACGCCGGATCGACCAGTCGAGCTGCAACAAGGACTTCTCCTGCCTCAACGGCTTCTGCCCGTCCTTCGTCACCGTGCATGGCGGCAAGATCAGGAAGGCAGAGGGCATTGCCGGCAAGGCCGAGCCTCTCGACGGCGTGCCCGCGCCGGCTGAATTCCGCATGGGCACCCAGGGCTGGGCGGGGATCATCGACGGGGTCGGCGGCACCGGCGTTGTCACCGTCGGCGCGGTGCTCGGCATGGCCGCGCATCTTGAAGGGAAGGGCTGCGGCATGATCGACATGGCCGGCCTCGCCCAGAAGGGCGGCTCGGTCTTCACCCATGTCCGCATCGCCCCGACGCCCGAGGACATCCATGCCATCCGCGTTTCGGCCGGCAAGGCCGACCTTGTGCTCGGCTGCGATCTCGTCGTCTCCGGGGCCAAGAAGGTGCTGGGCGCGGTGCGCGAGGGCCACACGATCTTCCTCGCCAACACCGCCGAGATCATGCCCGGCGAATTCACCCGGTCCGCCGACTTCTCGCTGCCGGTCGAGCGGCTGAAGAAGGCGATCCGGGCGGCGGCCGGCGACGACAAGGCGCATTTCTTCGACGCCACCCGCACGGCGACGGCCTTGTTCGGCAATTCGCTGGGCGCCAACATGTTCATGCTCGGCTTCGCCTTCCAGCATGGCGGACTGCCGCTTTCCGCCGAAGCCGTTGAAAAGGCGATAGCATTGAACGGCGAGGCTGTGCCGATGAACATCGCGGCCTTCCGCTGGGGCCGCCGCGCCGCGCATCAGCCCGATTTCGTGCGCGGCCTGGTCAGCCAGACGGGCAAGCCGGCTTCCCGACCGGCGGAGACGCTGGACGATGTCATCGCCCGCCGTGTCGCCTTCCTTACCGCCTATCAGAACGCAGCCTATGCCAGGCGTTACGCCGACCGCGTGGCGACGTTGCGCGCCGCCGAAGCCAAGGCCGTGCCCGGCTCGACCGCGGTGACCGAGGCCGTCGCCAGGAACCTCTTCAAGCTGATGGCGATCAAGGACGAGTATGAAGTGGCGCGGCTTTATACCGACGGCACTTTCGCCGCAGACCTTGCCAAGCAGTTCCAGAGCTTCGAGAAGCTCGAGTTCCATCTCGCGCCGCCGATTCTCGGGCGGCGCGGCAATGACGGCAAGCCCCGCAAATCGAGCTTCGGCCCGTGGATGATGAAGGGCTTTCGGCTGCTGGCGGCGATGAAGGGCCTGCGTGGAACCGCCTTCGACCTTTTCGGCTACACGGCCGAGCGGCGCATCGAGCGGCAGTCGCTGAGGGCATACGAAGCCGATCTCGAGCTGATCGCCGGCGCGCTGGCGCCGGGCAGGATGGAAGCCGCGACGGCCCTGGCCTCCGTGCCGGCGCTTATCCGCGGCTACGGCCATGTCCGGCAGGCCAGCGCCGACAAGGCGGCGGGCGAGCGCTCGCGTTTGATCGAGCGTTTGAAGCAAGCCCCCGCGGAGCCTTCGCTTCGGGCGGCGGAATGATCGCGCCGGCGCGTTGGACGCCGCGCCAAAATCCCGAATCCTTATCCGTCCTGCTTATAGCAACCCTCTGCAACCGTCGCCGCGCGCCGTTCTAAGCCTTTCTTAAGGCGGGGTGTGGCATGACAAGGCGTAGTGTTGGGCCGAGTGTATGGGCAGAGCGAAGACCGAGAGCATCCCGGCGGACGTCTATATCCAGTTCGTGCGGGCATTGTTCGACAACGCCGGCATGGTGGCGATCGGCGGCGTATGCTACTGGATTGTCGGTTTCATGGTCTACCTGCGCACGCAGGATCTGCTTTATCTGGCCTTGGCTTTCGTTCTGCTATCGGCCAGCCTCTGGCGGTACTTCAGCATCCAAGGCTTCCATAGAGCGGGCGGCACCATAGCAAGTGTCGCAGAGGCAGAAGCGATAGAGCGCAACTACATTATCAAAGGCAGCGCGCAGGGCCTCGCACTGGGGTCATTCTGCTTCGTGTCGATCTACCTGCGTCCTGACCAGTTTGGTGAACTGGCGTCGGTGTCGTTGTCGTTGACGACCCTGGTAACGGTTGTCGGGCGAAGTTACGGGTCCATGCGCATGGTCCAGATTTTTTCATTGACCCTCGTCGGGCCGGCGGCTCTTGCGCTCATCCTGCGTATGGATATGGCTTCTGTCGTCCTCGGCTTGATGATCATCCCACTGACGTTCGTCACGATCAGCAGCGCTGACCATGTCCGCAACGTGCTCTTCTCCGCGGTCATCGGCCACAAGCAGGCGAGGAACCTGACGCGCCGGTTCGACCGCGCGCTCAACACCATGTCGCACGGCCTGGTCATGCTAGGCCCGGACGGCCGCGTCGCGGTCGCCAATGCCGAGGCTGCCCATCTGATGTCGCTGAAATCGTCCGAGGCGCTGCTCGGGCGCTCGATCCACAGCCTGCTGATGCGCGGCGTTGCCGGCGGCATGCTGGCGCCAAAGGACTGCCGCTACATCGAGGCGCAGCTGACGCGCGCCTTGCGCGAAGGCCGCGACCGCAAGGTGCTGGTTTCGCTTGCCAATGGCCAGCACTATGAATTTTCCGCGCGCGAAGGCAGTCAGGAATTGGGCGTCATCACCTTCGAGGACGTGACGGCCCGCGTCGAGGCGGAGGAAAAGATCCGCTTCATGGCGCGCTACGACAATTTGACGGGGCTGCCGAACCGCGCCTATTTCAACGAACTGGTCGGCGAAGCCATGGCGTCCGGCGACCGCGACCGGCTCTGCGGCCTCGCCGTGCTCGACCTCGACGATTTCAAGAGCGTCAACGACACACTCGGCCATCCGGTCGGCGATGGGCTGATCTATGCCTTGGCCGAGCGGCTGGCTGCGGTCGCCGGGCCAGGCATCAATGTCAGCCGTTTCGGCGGCGACGAATTCATGGTCTTCTTCGACCGCATCGAGGACGAGAGCCATCTCAACGATTTGCTCGACGAGATCTTCGTCAACCTGCAGGGGGAGGTGGATGTCGCCGGTCACAGCCTACGCATCCAGGCCAGCGGCGGCGCCGTGTTGTCCAGGGTCGAAGACACCGATGTCGACGCCATGATCGTCAAGGCCGACCTTGCCCTCTACAAGGCCAAGGAGCTCGGCAAGAACAGCTGGCGGCTGTTCGAGGCATCAATGGATGCTGCGTTCCGCAGTCGCCAGCTGATGAAGGCCGACCTGCGCAATGCCGTGCAGGCCAGGGAGTTGCGCGTCGTCTACCAGCCGATCGTGGCCATCAGCACCATGCGCATCGCCAGTTGCGAGGCGCTCTGCCGCTGGGACCATCCCGATCTCGGCCCGATCTCGCCCAGCGTCTTCATCCCGCTCGCCGAGGAGATGGGCATCATTGCCGACATCAGTACTTTCGTGTTGCAGGCGGCCTGCGCCGAATGCGCCAAATGGCCGACGCAGACCAGCGTATCGGTCAACCTTTCGGCCAAGGATTTCCGCAACCGCGATGTCGTGCAGAAGGTTCGTGACGCGCTGGCGGCGTCAGGCCTTGCGCCGCACAGGCTCGAAATCGAGGTCACCGAGACCGCCTTGCTCGACGACAAATCGCTGACGCGCGAGCTGATCGAAGAGATGAAGACGCTTGGCGTCCGCATTGCGCTCGACGATTTCGGCACCGGCTATTCCAGCCTCAGCTATTTGCACAAGCTGCCGCTCGACAAGATCAAGATCGATCGCTCCTTCCTGATCGATTTGAACCAGAACCGGCAGTCGCTCGATCTTCTGAAGGGCATCGTCGGCCTGTCCCGGACGCTGGGTCTTTCTGTCACCATCGAAGGGGTCGAAACCTTCGAGCAGCTGAAGACGCTGGTCCATCTGGTCAAGCCGGACTTCGTGCAGGGCTTCCTCTTCGGCGCCGCGCTCAGCGCGTCGGGCATCGAGACGATGTCGAGTGTCACGTGGCCGTTTGCAGCGGATCTGTATATCGCCGGCAAACGGACAGCCAGCTGAACGCTATTGCGTTCAAAAAAGATCGAATGTTCACCCAATGAGAGGATGACAGCTCGGGCGCTGTCTAAATCCGCCACGTCCTGGTGCGCGCAGCACCTGATTTCAGAATCACCGCGGTGATCGCCGCCAGTTCGGATCAGACAACCCGGCTGCACGATCCTGCATTTTTCACATGAGATCGCCGAACGATTCACGGCCGTTAAGGTTAACAACCGGTAAACCAGCGATATCGAATTTTCAGCTTGTGTCTCATTTCAACTCGAATAGCTTATTTATAAGCGGAATTCGAGGACAGACTATGGTTGTTGCTAGAAAGAGCGCGTCGGTCGACGCCAGCGCTAGAATCGACTCGGCGCTCAACCGATCCATGATGCAACTGCTGGATCATGTCGAATATCGTCTCATCACCGGGGGTGAAGATCAGGAGGCGATATACCGGCTCCGCTACAATTCCTATCGGCGCTCAGGTATGTGTGGTCCGATCGCGAGCGGTATGTTCGAGGATCGCTGGGATAATCTGCCCAACGCCTACCGGTTCGGTGTCTATTGCTATGGCCAATTGGTCAGCACACTGCGTTTCCATTATATTACCAGCGAGTGCCCGTTCTCGCCCTCCGTCGATGCCTATCCGGAAATATTGAGGGAGCGGCTTGCGCGCGGAGAAACCTTCATCGATGGAACCCGGTTCGCAGCCGATCCTGCCAGCGCACCGTCGCCCGGAGTGATACCTTTCCTGACACTCAGGATTGCCATGGTCGCCTCCTGTTATTTTGGCCAGGACTCGGTGCTGACGCCGGTCAAGATGGAGCATTCCGCTTTTTACGTTCGTTACTTTCAGGCCGTGCAGAGGACAGAGGCTAGAGTATTTCCGGGCGTTCTTCCCCCGCTCGCACTGTTCGAAATCCCGGCCGGCGAAAACATGCGCCTGACGCTCAAACGATTGCCGTTCTTCAGATCGACGCCGATGGAGCAGCGGATGATGTTCGGCAATCCGGCCATCAACCGGCTGACGCCCCTCACCATTCTGCCGACGGCGAAATATTACCGCGCCGCGGCCTGAATGCAGGCCATGAACCTTTCGCCGGCGGCGACGTTGTCAGAGCAATTCCAGGAAAAGTGTGAGCGGTTTTCCGTTCGGAATTGCGTCAATACAAGCTCCGCAGCCCGGTCTGCCCGGGCGATCGCGCCTGTCATAGAAAGGATCCCGCATGACCATCCACTCGCTCGCGCTGACGCCGCTGATCTCGCTGATCGCCGGCGTGCTGATCCTGGTGATGCCTCGGCTCCTCAACTACATCGTCGCGCTTTACCTGATCGTTGTCGGCCTGCTCGGCCTTTTCCCCCACCTCGCGGCCTGAAATCCCGCGCCGGCCGCGTCGACATCGCGCGGCATTCGATTTCAACTTTCGTTTGAGGCTGTTGTCGCGGACTGTGCGGCAATAGCGCCATTGCTCTTGGTTCGGCTTTTCGCTATGTGCCTCGAAGGCATTTTCGAAGGGGTACTTCCATGGCTGATCACACGCCGACCGGTCCTGTCGAGCTGGGCGCGCAGATGGACTATGCCGAGCACGACCGTACCTACAAAGGCTTCCTCGGTCTTGCCAAATACGGCTCGCTGTTCTGTGCCGCCGTCCTTATTGCAATGGCCTTCGGTTTCTTCGTCGGCGGCTTCTTCTCGGCGACCATCCTGTTCATCCTGATCATGGCCGTCGGCACTCTCATTCTGCGGTAGACTTCCCAAGCCCATTGCCCTCGACGTCGCCGGACGTCCGGCCGACGCCTTGCGCAGTCAAGGTTCCAGCCGAAAGGATCATCCGGTGGGACAAACAGTATTCATCCCTCGCGAGATTGACCCGAACGAGCCGCGCGTCGCGGCCTCGCCGGAGACGGTCAAGCGCCTGGCGGGTCTCGGCTTCGACGTGATCGTCGAGAAGGGCGCCGGCCTCGGCTCACGCATTCCCGACCAGGATTTCACTGCTGCCGGCGGCGCGATCGGAACGGCGGCCGACGCCAAAAAGGCTGATGTGGTGCTGAAAGTGCGCCGGCCGACGGATGGCGAGCTCAAGGGCTACAAGCCGGGCGCCGCCGTCATCGCCATCATGGATCCTTACGGCAACGATGCCGCTGTCGCCGCGATGGCCAAGGCCGGCATCACCGCCTTTTCGATGGAATTCATGCCGCGCATCACCCGCGCCCAGTCGATGGATGTGCTTTCCTCGCAGGCCAATCTCGCCGGCTACCAGGCGGTGATCGACGCGGCCGCCGAATATGACCGCGCGCTGCCGATGATGATGACGGCGGCAGGCACCGTGCCGGCCGCCAAGACCTTCGTTATGGGCGTCGGCGTTGCCGGCCTGCAGGCCATCGCAACCGCGCGTCGGCTGGGCGCCATCGTCACCGCTACAGACGTGCGTCCGGCGGTGAAGGAGCAGGTGCAATCGCTCGGCGCCAAATTCCTGGCGGTCGAGGACGAGGAGTTCAAGGCGGCCGAGACGGCCGGCGGCTACGCCAAGGAAATGTCGAAGGAATACCAAGCCAAGCAGGCGGCGCTGACTGCCGAGCACATCGCTAAGCAGGACATCGTCATCACCACCGCGCTGATCCCTGGCCGTCCGGCGCCGAAGCTCATCTCGGCTGCCATGGTCGCCTCGATGAAGCCGGGCTCGGTGATCGTCGACCTGGCGGTGGAGCGCGGCGGCAATGTCGAGGGCGCAGTACCCGGCAAAGTCGTGACGACGGAGAACGGCGTCAAGGTCGTCGGGCATCTCAACGTGCCCGGTCGTGTTGCTGCTTCCGCCTCGCTGCTCTACGCCAAGAACCTCTACGCCTTCCTCGAGACGATGGTCGACAAGACGGCGAAACAGCTTTCGATCAGGCGCGATGACGAGTTGGTCAAGGCCACCATGTTGACTGACGCTGGCCAAGTCGTGCACCCGAATTTCGCCAAGGCGGCGCAAGAGCCGCGCGTCGAACCGGCCGCCGTTCCTGCTAAGACCATGGTCGCCGACGCCTCCAATCCTGCTCCGAAGAAGACAGCGGCAAGGAATCCTGCCGCTGCCAAGTCGCCCTCGTCTAAGTCGAAAGGGACCGCGTGATGGAACAGCTGCAGAAAGCCCTCGACCAGCTCGATCAGGCGACCGCCGCCGTCCGTCTTGCGGTGCAGGATCTCGCCAATGCACCGGCCGGCGAGGCTGTCGGCAACGCCGCGCATGCGCTTTCGGGCGGCGCCATCGATCCCTTCGTCTTCCGTTTCGCCATCTTCGTGCTGGCGATCTTCGTCGGCTATTATGTCGTCTGGTCGGTGACGCCGGCGTTGCACACGCCGCTGATGGCCGTCACCAACGCCATCTCCTCGGTCATCGTCGTCGGCGCGCTGCTCGCCGTCGGCATCGCCGCTTCAGGCTTGGCCGCGGGCTTCGGCTTCGTCGCGCTGGTGCTGGTCTCGGTCAACATCTTCGGCGGCTTCCTCGTCACCCAGCGCATGCTCGCCATGTACAAGAAGAAGGAAAAGTGACGTGAACGCCAACTTCGCTTCCTTCCTCTATCTTGTCTCCGGCATCCTGTTCATCCTGGCGCTGCGCGGCCTGTCGCACCCGACCACCAGCCGCCAGGGCAATCTTTACGGCATGATCGGCATGGGCATCGCCATCGCCACAACGCTGGCGCTGGCGCTGCCTTCGGCCGGCCGCTTCGGCCTGATCGTGCTCGGTCTCGCCATCGGCGGCGGCATCGGCGCCGTCACCGCGCGCCGCATCGCCATGACCTCGATGCCGCAGCTGGTCGCCGCCTTCCACAGCCTCGTCGGCTTCGCCGCCGTGATGGTGGCGGCTGCCGCCATCTACGCGCCGGAAAGTTTCGGCATCGGCACGGCGGGCGACATCCACGCCCAGGCGCTGGTCGAAATGAGCCTGGGCGTCGCCATCGGCGCCATCACCTTCACCGGCTCGGTCATCGCCTTCCTGAAGCTCGACGGACGCATGTCCGGCAAGCCGATCATGATCGGCGGCCGCCACCTCATCAACATCGCGCTCGGTATCGCGCTGGTGGTGCTGATCGTGCTGCTCGTGACCACCGAGTCCAAGCTCGTCTTCTGGCTGATCGTCGCCGCCTCGCTGGTGCTCGGCGTGCTTTTGATCATCCCGATCGGCGGCGCCGATATGCCGGTCGTGGTGTCGATGCTGAACTCCTATTCCGGCTGGGCGGCGGCGGCACTCGGGTTCACCCTCGGCAATCTGGCGCTGATCATCACCGGCGCGCTGGTCGGCTCCTCCGGCGCGATCCTGTCCTACATCATGTGCAAGGGCATGAACCGGAGCTTCATCTCGGTCATCCTCGGCGGCTTCGGCGGCGAGACGGCCGCGGTGGCCAGCGACGGCATCGAGCGCACCGTCAAGCAGGGCTCGGCCGACGACGCGGCTTACCTGATGATGAACGCGCAGAAGGTCATCATCGTGCCCGGCTATGGCATGGCGGTCGCCCAGGCGCAGCATGCGCTGCGCGAAATGGCCGACAAGCTCAAGGCCAACGGCGTCGAGGTGAAATACGCCATCCACCCGGTCGCCGGACGCATGCCCGGCCACATGAACGTGCTTCTGGCCGAGGCCAACGTGCCTTATGACGAGGTGTTCGAGCTGGAGGACATCAACTCGGAATTCGCGCAGGCCGACGTCGCCTATGTCATCGGCGCCAATGACGTCACCAACCCGTCTGCGCGCGACGACAAGTCCTCGCCGATCTACGGCATGCCGATCCTCGACGTCGACAAGGCCCGCACCTGCCTCTTCGTCAAGCGTTCGCTCGGTTCCGGCTATGCCGGCATCGACAACACGCTGTTCTACAAGGACGGCACCATGATGCTGCTCGGCGACGCCAAGAAGATGACCGAGGAAATCGTCAAGGCGATGGATCACTGAGCGTCATGGCAGGCATCAAAAAGAAAGGCCCGACAGCTGTCGGGCCTTTCTTTTTGAATCTGTAAAGGCGCGCTCAGATATCCAGATTGGCCACCGACAGCGCATTGTCCTGGATGAATTCGCGGCGTGGTTCCACCTCGTCGCCCATCAGCCGCGAGAACAGCGAGTCGGCGTCGGTCGCGTCGTTGACCTTGACCTGCAGCAGCGAACGCACATTCGGGTCCAGCGTGGTTTCCCAGAGCTGCTCGGCATTCATCTCGCCGAGGCCCTTATAGCGCTGCATTGTGAGGCCCTTGCGGCCTGAAGCGAACACTGCGTTGAGCAGCGCCAGCGGCCCCGAGAGGAGTTCCGAGGTCTCTTTCCGACGCAAGGCAGGCTGCTCGCCATAGACTTCCGCCAGGCGCGCTGCGTAGCGGTCGAGCTGGCGCGCATCGGCCGAATTGATCAACCCGGCGTCGAGCTGGACCACATCCTTCACGCCGCGCACGGTGCGCTCGAACACATAACCGCCCGAACCGTCATTGGAGGTCGACAGCCTGCCGGTCCAGCCGCGCTCGGTCTCCTCGGCGATCATGTCAAGCCGCTTCGCGACGCGCTCGGCCATGGCATTGGCGCGGCCCAGATCGGCAAGCAGGTCGGGATTGAGCGCGCCGGCGATCGCCGCCTGCTCGACGACGCTGCGGTTATAGCGCGTATGCAGCCCGTTGATTAGCTGGCGCACCGAAAGCGCGTCGTCGACCGAGGCGCGCAGGTCCTGTCCTGTCCGTACCTCGCCGGAGGCCAGCACTAGCGAGGCCTCATCCAGTCCGGACCCGATCAGATATTCCTCATAGGCGCTTTCGTCCTTGAGATATTGCGAGCTCTTGCCCCGCGTCACTTTGTAGAGCGGCGGCTGGGCGATGTAGAGATGGCCGCGCTCGATCAGCTCCGGCATCTGCCGGAAGAAGAAGGTGAGCAACAGCGTGCGGATGTGGGCGCCGTCGACGTCGGCGTCCGTCATCAGGATGATCTTGTGGTAGCGCAGCTTGTCGGCGTTGAACTCGTCCTTGCCGATCGAGGTGCCGAGCGCGGTGATCAGCGTGCCGATCATGTCCGAAGAGAGCATGCGGTCGAAGCGCGCCCGTTCGACATTGAGGATCTTGCCGCGCAGCGGCAGGATCGCCTGGTTCTGGCGCGAGCGTCCGCCCTTGGCCGAGCCGCCGGCCGAGTCGCCCTCGACGATGAAGATTTCCGACTTCGCCGGATCGCGCTCCTGGCAGTCGGCGAGCTTGCCGGGCAGCGAGGTGACGCCGAGCGAGCTCTTGCGGGTGATGTCGCGCGCCTTGCGCGCGGCCTCGCGCGCGGCCGCCGCCTGGATCACCTTCTCGACCACCACCCTGCCTTCGCTCGGATGCTCTTCCAGCCAGGTGCCCAGCGCCTCGTTGACCAGGCTTTCCACCACCGGGCGGACCTCGGACGAAACCAGCTTGTCCTTGGTCTGCGAGGAGAATTTCGGGTCCGGCACCTTGACCGATAGAACGGCGGTCAGGCCTTCGCGGCAGTCGTCGCCGGTCAGCGAGACCTTTTCCTTCTTGGTCTGGCCGGACGATTCGCCATAGCCGGTGATCTGCCTGGTCAGCGCCGCGCGGAAGCCCGCCAGATGCGTGCCGCCGTCGCGCTGCGGGATGTTGTTGGTGAAAGCCAGCACGTTCTCGTGATAGCTGTCGTTCCACCACATCGCGACTTCCACGGTGATGCCGTCGCGCTCGGCGCGAATGGCGATCGGCGTTTCGATCAGCGGCTTCTTCACCCGGTCGAGATATTTGACGAACTCTTCCAGGCCGCCGTCATAATGCAGCTCGTGGCGTACCAGGTCGGCATGACGCGCGTCGGTCAGCACGATGCGCACGCCGGAATTGAGGAAGGCGAGCTCGCGCAGCCGGTGCTCCAGCGTGCCATAGTCGAATTCGACCATGGTGAAGGTCTCGGCCGACGGGAAGAAGGTGATCTCGCTGCCGCTGCGGCCCTCATAGGTGCCGGGCTGTTTGTTCTGCTCATATGTGCCCGTCACCTTCAACGGCGCGTCGGCATTGCCATGCGTGAAGCTCATCTCGAAGATTTCGCCGTTGCGGCGGATCTTGAGCTTGAGCCATGCGGAAAGCGCGTTGACCACCGAGACGCCGACGCCGTGCAGACCGCCGGAAACCTTGTAGGAGTTCTGGTCGAATTTGCCGCCGGCATGCAGCTGCGTCATGATCACTTCCGCCGCCGAAACACCCTCTGAGGAGTGGATGTCGGTCGGAATGCCGCGGCCATTGTCGATCACGGTGACGGAACCGTCGGGGTTGAGCGTCACCGAGACGAGGTCGGCGTGGCCCGCCAGCGCCTCGTCGATGGCGTTGTCCACCACCTCATAGACCATGTGATGCAGGCCCGAGCCGTCATCGGTATCGCCGATATACATGCCTGGACGCTTGCGAACGGCATCCAACCCCTTCAAAACCTTGATGGAATCGGCGCCGTACTCGGCTTCCACGCCAATGGCGCTTTCGGTCTGGTCGCTCATGAATACCTGTCTGATTGATGTCGATGGTCCGGCACGGGAAAGTCACCCCGAATCGCGCCGTTTTGATGTCCTAGATATAGGCGCAAACGGCTGGTTTTCCAAGGTTTGCGGCCATTTTGCCGGCTTGGCGAGAAGCCTTTCATTCACCCCAGCCGACGGACCGGCAAGCCGGCTGACGCGAGCCGTATTTGGTGACGATCGCGGACCTGCTCGGCCAGATGGACGCCCGCTTCGTCGGACACTACATTCGGCTGTCAGCGGAGCATGCTTCATGGACACCAAGCCCGCCCCTTTCGTGCCGCCGGCGCCGACGCCGCGCACAATGCCGCCTTCGACGCTGGAGATGATGCGCATCGTCTACCGCAATCCGCTCGAATTGTGGGGCGAGCATACTTACAACGAGCCCTGGATCTCGGTGACCGGCATCGGCGGCCCTCTGGTCATCGCCAATGATCCCGGCCTCATCCGCCATGTGCTGATCGATAACGCCAGGAATTACAAGATGGCGACTGTGCGCCAGCTGATCCTGCGGCCGATCCTGCGCGACGGGCTGTTGACCGCCGAAGGCGAGGTCTGGAGGCGCTCGCGCAAGGCGATGGCGCCGGTGTTCACACCGCGCCACATCTTCGGCTTCGCCGGGCCGATGCTGAAGCGCACGCTGGATTTCGTCACCCGCTACGAGGCCGGCGGCATGACCGATGTCGCGCATGACATGACGCTGCTCACCTATGACATTCTGGCCGAGACGCTGTTCTCCGGCGAGATCGCCGGCGAGCCCGGCAGCTTCGCCAAGGAGATCGACCGGCTGTTCGAAACGATGGGCCGCGTCGATCCGCTCGACCTGTTGCGCGCGCCGGAATGGCTGCCGCGGCTAACCCGCATCCGCGGCCGCAAGACCATGGCCTATTTCCGCAATATCGTGGCCAACACAGTGAAGATGCGCGAGGGGCGGTTGAAGCGTGATCCCGACGGCGTGCCGCAGGATTTCCTCACGCTTCTGCTGCGCGCCGAGGGGCCGGACGGGCTGACCCGCGCCGAAGTCGAGGACAACATCATCACCTTCATCGGCGCCGGCCATGAGACGACCGCGCGGGCGCTGGGCTGGACGATCTATTGCCTCGCCGGGGCGCCCTGGGAACGCGACAAGATCGAGCAGGAGATCGACGCCGTGCTGGCGCGCGAACCCGATCCGACCAGGTGGCTGGATGCCATGCCGCTCACCCGCGCCGCTTTCGAGGAGGCGCTCAGGCTCTATCCGCCTGCGCCCTCGATCAACCGCGAGCCGATCGAACCGGAGACCTGGAACGGCTTATACATTCCGAAATACGCCGCCGTGCTAGTGATGCCCTGGGTGGTGCATCGCCACCGCAAGCTCTGGGACAGGCCGAACGCCTTCCTGCCGGAGCGTTTCCATCCCGAAAACCGCGACAGGATCGACCGCTTCCAGTACCTGCCCTTCGGCGCCGGGCCGCGCGTCTGCATCGGTGCAAGCTTCGCCATGCAGGAAGCGATCATCGCTCTGGCGATCCTGTTGTCGCGCTTCCGCTTCGACGCGACATCGCAGACCCGACCTTGGCCGGTGCAGAAACTCACCACGCAGCCGCAGGGCGGCCTGCCGATGCAGGTCTCCCGCCGGGCTTGAAGCGGCTGGTTACCGATCGGCGATCGGCCGGCGCTGCTGGAACTGGCCGGCGGCGCGGAAGCGCCAGAGATAGCTGGGCAGGATGGTGGCGATCGCCTGCGGCTGGATGCCGAGGCCGGCAAGCGTCCTGGCGGCCTTGGCGGCTTCGTCCGAGACGACATTGTGCTCGCGCAGCTGCAGCACCTGGTCCTTGGTCAGGAGCGGATTGGGTAACAGCTGCAGGATCGACGCCTGGATGTTCGCCACCCACCACGGTACCGGCACCAGCAACCGCCGGCGGTCGATGACCGCGAGCAGCTCTTCCATGCATTCCTTGAAGGTCAGCACCTGCGGGCCGCCGAGCTCGTAGATCTGGCCGCCCTTGACCTTGCCGTCGACCGAGCGCGCGATCGCTTCTGCGACGTCTCCGACATAGACCGGCTGCAGCTTATTCTGCCCGCCGCCGATCAGCGGCAGGACGGGCGACAGGCGCGCCATGCCGGCGAAGCGGTTGAAGAAGCGGTCCTCCGGTCCGAAATTGATCGACGGCCGGAATATGACGGCATCCTGAATCGTCTCGAATACTGCCCTTTCGCCCAGCGCCTTGGTGCGGGCGTAGTTGGACGGCGAATTGAGATCGGCGCCGAGCGCCGAGATCTGGGTGAGGCCGGCGCCGACCGAGCGTGCGGCCTCGGCGACGGCGCGCGCGCCGAACTCGTGCACGGCGCCAAATTTCTGGCGGCCGGTCTCATGCAGGATGGCGACCAGGTTGACGACATGGTCGGCGCCTTGCACGGCGCGGTCGACCGACCAGCGCACGCGCACATTGGCCTGCACGGGCTGAATCTGGCCGACATTGCCGAGCGGCTGCACATGGCCGGCAAGGTCGGGCCGCCGGCAGGCGACCCGGATGCGGTAGCCGCGCTTGGCCAGCGCTCGCACGACGTGGCGACCGACGAAGCCCGAGCCGCCGAAGACGACGACGAGCTTGGGGGTCTGCAGGATTTCGGTCATGACTGCCTCCGCGCGCAAATGCTTGGCTGAAGCCGTTTCTTAATCCGTTTCTCGCCAAAGGCAAAGAGCGACCGGAAGTCGCCGTCGGCTTGTTTTTGAACTTGCCAGGAATGCCTGCCCCGCCGCATTTGGGAGAACAGAAAACCCCGCCGAAGCGGGGTTTTCCGGGCAGTGTCCACACCGAAGCAGAGTCCAACGAGACGGCCTGACCTGAGACGGCATCAAGGTGGCGTGAAGCAAGCACGCCCGCCCCGCCCTGAACGCCCGGCGTGGCGCCGCCAGCCGCGAGCCGGACGAAGCCAATCGGGCGGCTCGCGGCGTGGGGTGCCGGACATGGGTCGTGCAGCGTCTAAAAAGGTTCAATCGCGGAGGGAAAAATCAGGCCGAATAACGCTCGGCGAATTCCGAAATGCGCTGCACCACTGCCCTCGACGTGGTGATGCCGCGCGCCTTTGCCTTCTCGGCGGCGTCAGCGCGCGAGCGACCGGGGATGTGCACGCCATAGCGCCGCCGCAACCGCTCGAGCTGGTCCTTCATGCGCCGCTCGAAATTCGGGTCGAGCAGCTTTGGCTCGATGGCCAGAACGAAAAGGCCGGTGCCGGGGCTCTCCGCCCCATCGGTGAACCAGGGCGCGTCGAGCGACCAGTTGGCGCCGGAAATGCCCGCGGCCAGCACCTCGACCATTAAAGCGATGTTGGCGCCGCGCTGGCCGCCAAAGGCAAGCATGGCGCCCTTCATCGCCGCCGCCGGATCGGTGGTCGGGTTGCCGCTGGCATCCAGCGCCCAGCCTTCGGGGATCTTCTTGCCGTCCTCGGCCGCCTTGCGGATGTTGACGAAGGCGGTCGCGCTCGACGACTGGTCGATGATCAGCGGCGGCCCGTCGGCGGCGGGCGACGCAAAGGACATCGGATTGGTGCAATAGACCGGCTTGACCGAGCCCGAGCCGGCAAGCACCGCCGGTCCGTTGGTGGCGGCGAAGGAAACCAGCCCCTGGTCGGCCAGCCGACCGGTGAAATAGCCGAGCGCGCCGCATGTGTAGGCGTTCTTCTGCGAGAAGATCGAGACGCCGAACAGTTTTGCCGCCTTGACCAGGTCGTCGATTGTGCGGTCGAAGCCGATATGGGCAAGTCCGCCGCGCGCATCCGAAAGATAGACGGCGAGCGCCGGCCGCGTGATCGCCGGATCGGCGTTGCCGTCGATGCGGCCGGCTTCGAGCGCTTCCAGATAGTCGATGAAATGCGACAGCCCCACCGTCGACAGGCCTTCGGCCTCCGCGGCGATGATCGAGGCCGTCAGCGATTGCGCCGCCTCTTCATTGGCGCCGGCGCCGAGCGCCGCCATCCGGCATAGGCCTGTTGCCTGGGCGAGGGTGAGTTGCATCAGTGTTGCCCCTGCAGCGAGTAGCGAATAGGGAATAGCGAGTAGGGGGAAATAAAGAAACTACTCGCTATTCGCTACTCTCTATTCGCTATCCGATCTTGACCGGAATCCGTGCCTCGATCCGGCTGAAGACGAAGACCAGGATACCGGTGATCGTCATATAGATCAGCGCCAGCAGCAGCAAAGGCTCGTAGGTCAGATAGGTGTCCTGGCGCACCTTGGAGGAGACGGCGAAGATATCGATGACGCTGATCGTCGCCACCAGCGGGGTCGATTTCAACTGCAGCACGGTCTCGCCGGTCAGCGTCGGCAGCGCACGGTAGAAGGCCTGCGGCAGCCAGATGCGCCGGAAGATTTTCCAGCGGCTCATGCCGAACGCGCGGGCGGCCTCCAACTGTCCGCGCGGCACGCCGGCGAATGCGCCGCGCATCACTTCACCCTCGTAGCCGGCGAAGGAGAAGGTCAGCGCCACCACGCCATAGGGCCAGGCCTGCCTGAGATACGGCCAAAGCCACGATTCGCGGATCCATGGATATTGCGGAAAGATCGAGCCGAGGCCGTAATAGAGCAGCCAGAGCTGCAGGAGCAGCGGCGTTCCCCGGATGATGGTGCAGAAGACCTTCGCCGGTGCCGAGAACCAGATCGGTCCGCCTGCCTGGGCGAGCCCGAGCGGCACGGCCAGCGCAAAGCCCAGCGCGCAGGTGACGGCGAGGATCCAAAGCGTCCGCCAGATGCCTATCAGGCCCATTTCCCAATATTGCGGCAGCCAGTCCCAGCGCATGAAGACGGCGGCGCACAGAACCAGCGCCAGCCCGATCAGGATCAGCACGATGCGGTGCGGCTTGAGCCAGATCGAGGCGCGCGCCGCCATGTGGATCGCGGAGGCTTCGGCGGACATCAGCGCGCCTCCCTGACGGAGGGCATGCCGCGCCGCGACCAGGCCTCGACGCGGCCGATGATCAGGTTGGAGAACAGCGAGAGCGCGAGATAGAGCGCGCCGGCCGCAAGGTAGAAAAGCAGGTAGGCCTTGGTCACGCCGGCCGCCTGGCGCGTCGCCAGCGTCAGTTCGAAGAAGCCGACGACGGCAAGCAGCGCGGTGTCCTTGGTGGCGATGAGCCACAGATTCGCCAGGCCGGGGAGGGCGAAGGGCAGCATGGCCGGCACAGTGATGCGTCGCAGCATCAGGCCCGGCGACATGCCGTAGGCGCGGGCGGCCTCGATCTGGCCTTGCGGGATGGCGAGGATGGCTCCGCGGATGACTTCGGTCGAATAGGCGCCCTGGACGAAACCCAGCACGAAAATGCCGGCCGCGAGCCCGCTGATGTCGACACGGCTGTAGCCGATCGCAGTCAGCACCTGGTTGATGAGGTCGGTGCCGGCGTAATAAAGCAGCAGGATCAGCACCAGTTCCGGCACGGCGCGCACGACAGTCGTGTAGACCGCGAGCAGATCGCGCGTCACCGGGCCGCCATAGAGCTTGCCGAACGCGCCCGCGGTGCCGATCATGAGGCCGAGGCACGTCGCGCCTATAGCGATCTCGATCGAATGCAGCAGGCCGACCAGCAGCGTGCCGCCCCAGCCGGGCGCCACGGGCGACAGGAGTTCGATGATGCCGGCCGCGGAGGCCGGAAGAAAGGCGTCGATCAGCTTCGTCCCCGGATTGCTGGCGAGCCGCCGACGGTCAGGTCAGCGGCGGGCACGCGTGGCAAGATCGGGCATGGCGCGGACGCCATGCCCTCACTCATTTCGAGAGGGCTCAGTTCGACTGCGTGGCGCCGCCATAGATGTCGAAATCGAAATATTTCTTCGAGATCTCGTCATACTTGCCGTTGGCGCGGATTGCCTTGATGCCGGCGTTGAACTTTTCCTTGAGCGCAGTGTCTTCCTTGCGGATACCGGCGCCGACACCCGGGCCAAGCACTTCGTCGTCGGGCGCCACCATGCCCTTCAGGTCGCAGCAGGCCTTGCCCTGGTCCGACTTCAGGAATTCGCCGAGCGCGATCGAGTCGGCCTGCACCGCGTCGATTCGGCCAGCGGCCAGATCCTGGTTAGCTTCATCCTGGGTCTGGTATTCCTTGATTTCCTGCGCGCCGGTGAAATGCTTCTTCGCGTACACGGCATGCACGGTCGAGACCTGGACGCCGATCACCTTGCCCTTGAGATCGTCCGGCGTGGCGCCGAACTTCTGGTCCTTCGGCCCAATGATCGCGGTCGGGGTGTTGTAGTACTTGTCCGAGAAGTCGATCGTCTTCTTGCGTTCGTCGGTGATCGACATGGAAGAGACGATGGCGTCGATCTTCTTGGTCGTCAGAGCCGGGATGATGCCGTCCCAGGCCACCGGTGTGATCACGCAGTCAAGTTTCTCTTCGGCGCAGACGGCGTTGACGAAGTCGATCTCCCAGCCCACCCATTTGCCGCTGGCGTCGGGCGAGGTGAAGGGCGGGTAGGGTTCGGCGGCGACGCCGATCTTGACCTGCTCGGCCTTGGCCACTCCGCCCATCGCCGCGACGCCGAGAAGCAGCGCGGCGGCAAATGTCTTGAGAACAGTCTTCATGTCAGGACTCCCAGTTTGTTGTTGTTCCCGGTTTTTCGCTCCGCTTGATGCCGGCACCTAGCCGACATTGCGGAGGAATTGCTTGAGCCTTTCGGATTTGGGCGCGCCGAACAGCTGTTCCGGCGGACCTTCTTCCTCGACCAGCCCGTTGTAGAGGTAGACGACATGCGTCGCGACCTCGCGGGCGAACTTCATTTCATGCGTCACCAGCACCATGGTGCGCCCCTCGCGCGCCAGGTCGCCGATGACTTTCAGCACCTCGCCGACCAGCTCGGGATCAAGCGCGGAAGTCGGTTCGTCGAACAGCATGACGCGCGGATTGATCGCCAGCGCGCGGGCGATCGCGGCCCGCTGCTGCTGGCCGCCGGACAGGAAAGCCGGATAGACGTCGCGCTTCTCCGCCAGCCCGACGCGGGCGAGCAGCTTCTCAGCCTGGGCGATCGCTTCGCCGCGCTTGACGCCAAGCACATGCACCGGAACTTCGATGACATTCTCGATCAGCGTCATGTGGCTCCACAGGTTGAAATTCTGGAACACCATGCCGAGCCTCGAGCGAATGCGCTCGATCTGCCTGCGGTCGGCCGGAACGGTGTGTCCATGGCTGTCGGCCTTGAGCTTGATCTCCTCGCCATTGACCCGGATGATGCCGCTTGTGGGGTTCTCCAGGCAGTTAATGCAGCGTAAGAGCGTCGACTTGCCGGAACCGGAGCCGCCGATGATGGCGACCACCTCGCCGTCGCGCGCCGACAGCGAAACCCCCTTCAGCACGTGCAACTGGCCGAATTTCTTGTGCAGGTTTTCGACATGGATGGCTTCGGCGGCGCCGTTCTGCGCCTCACCGGATTGGACTGCGGCAGCTGCTGCAGCGCTCACCGGGTGACCTCTATCTGGCCGACGGCAGGTCGTCGAACGTCTATCCGGCTAATCAACATACGCTGCACTGACCCGCTCCAGGCTTCAGCATGGACCCGACAGCGCGAGCCCGTCAATCCCGCTCATTACGGCACTTGCGGCCTTGTTGCGCAAGTGTATAAATAGCCTTTCATGAAATTTTCACGATTTTTTTCATCTTAAAAGGGCATCGATGAGCGCTTTCGGGTCACAGTCCATGGCGGCGCCGCTGCGGCGCGTGCTGATGCGGTCGGCAGCCAACGCCATGCGCGACGCCGACAGGGCGGCTTGGCACTATGGCCCGGGATTCAACCCGGCGAAAGCAGCCGTGCAGCATGCGGCCCTTGCCGACATGGTGGCGGCTTCCGGCGCCGAGATCGAATGGATCGAGGACACGACCGACGGCCTTTCGGATTCGGTGTTCACGCATGACCCGTCGCTGATGACCGACCGCGGCGCGCTGATCCTGTCCATGGGCAAGCCACTGCGCGCCCTGGAGCCCTCGCTGCATGAGGAAACCTATAAGAGACTGGGCATTCCCGTCCTCGGTCGTGTCGAGGCGCCTGGTCAGGTCGAAGGCGGCGACTGCGTATGGGTGGATGCCCGCACGCTGGCGATCGGGCGTGGTGTGCGCTCCAACCAGGAAGGCATCCAGCAGGTTTCCAACCTGCTGACGCCGCTGGGCATTTCCGTCTACGGCTTCGATTTGCCGCTGTGGCAGGGCGAAGAGGCGTGCCTGCATCTGATGTCGGTGATCAGCCCGCTGGCCGACGACCTGGCCCTGGTCCATTCGCCGCTTCTGCCGGCCGCGTTCTATCAGATGCTGAAGGCGCGCGGCATCCGGCTGGTCGAAGGCGACGCCGAAGAGTTCGCCGCTTCCAACGGCCTCAGCCTGAACGTGCTGCCGACCAGCCCGCACAAGGTCATCGCCGTTGCTGGTTTTCCCAAGACCAAGGCCGCGATGGAAGCCGCCGGCTGCACGGTCGAGACATTCGAGGCGGATGCGCTCTGCATCGCCTGTGAAGGCGGGCCGACATGCCTGACGCGGCCGATCCTGCGCCAATGAATGCGCGCCGCAAGTTCCGCCGCGAGGGCGAGGAGCGGCGGCGGCAGGATCTGATCGATGCGACGCTGGACAGCGTGGCGGAATATGGACTTCAGGGCGCCACCTTGCGCACCATCGCCTTGCGCGCCGGCGTCACCGCCGGGCTGATCCGGCACTATTTCCCCGGCAAGGAAGAATTGCTGCAGGAAGCCTATACGGCGCTGGTCGGCCGCATGACCGAGCAGGCGAAGGCGGCATTGGTCATGGAAGACGCCTCGCCTCGCCAACGCCTCGCGGCTTTCGTCACCGCCAACCTCAACGCGCCGATCGTCGACCGGCGGGTGTTTTCGCTCTGGGCAACCTTTCTTGGCCGCGCCAATGCGGATCCGGCGCTCGCCCGTGCCCATCGCGAAGGCTATCTCGGCTTTCGCGACGAGGTGGAAGCAGTCGTTGCCGAGGTGCTCGCCGCCGAGCGTCGCAAGCCGGAGGCAGGCGAGCTGCGTCGCCATGCCATCGCGATCAACGCGATCATCGACGGGCTCTGGATCGAAGGCTGCCTGGCAGCAGAGATGTTCTCGCCTGGCGAATTGGCGGCGATAGGCGTCAAAGCCATAGAGGCCGAGCTCGGCTTGGCGCCGGGAAAGGGAGGAAACCAATGACCACCATCGGCGAAGCGCTGATCAAATTGCTCGAGGCGCATGGCGTCGACACCGTCTTCGGCATTCCGGGCGTGCATACGGTCGAGCTCTATCGCGGCCTGGCGGGCTCGAAGATCCGCCATGTCACGCCGCGCCACGAGCAGGGCGCCGGCTTCATGGCCGACGGTTATGCGCGCGCCGGCGACCGGCCCGGCGTCGCCTTCGTCATCACCGGGCCGGGCCTCACCAACACCATCACCGCCATGGGACAGGCGCGCGCCGATTCGGTGCCGATGCTGGTCATTTCCGGCGTTAACGCCACCGACACGCTGGGAAAAGGGCTGGGCTTCCTGCATGAGCTGCCCGACCAGCGCGGCATGATGGAGAAGGTGGCGCTGTTTTCCGAGCGCATCACCGAGGCCGGGCAGTTGCCTGGCGCGCTCGCCCGCGCCTTCGCCGTTTTCTCCTCCTCACGCCCGGGGCCGGTCCATATCGAGATCCCCACCGACGTCATGGTCAAGCCCGCCGATGGTGTTGCGGCCGTCCTTAGCAATGCCGCGCCGCCCGCTCCGGAGTTGGCGGCGATCGCCGAGGCGGCACGGCTTTGCAGGGCCGCACGCCGTCCGCTGATTCTTTCAGGCGGCGGCGCCAAGAAGGCCGATGCGGCGCTGCGGCGTCTGGCCGAGATGCTCGGCGCCCCCGTGGCCGAGACCGCCAATGCGCGTGGCCTGCTGCACGGCCATCCGCTGTGCGTGCCGGCCAGCCCCAGCCTCAAGGCCGTGCGTGCGTTGATGGCGGGCGCCGATCTGGTGATTGCCGCCGGCACCGAATTCGGCCCGACCGACTATGACGGTTATGGCGACGGCGGCTTCGTGCTGCCGCCGAGCCTGATCCGCATCGATATCGGCGCCGACCAGATCGCGCGCCGGCCGGTGACGGTTGGCATCCACGCGGATTGCGTGGAAGCGATCGAGGCGCTGCTTGCAGCGATCGGATCTGGCCATGCCGCGGCAAGCGATGGCGAGGCTCGTGCGGCCGCCGCGCGCGAGGCTGCTCGGGCCGAGCTGAAGCCCGAATATCTGGCGCAGGTGCGCGCCGTGGAGGCGATCCGCGACGCGCTGCCGGGCGCCATCATCGTCGGCGATTCGACCCAGCCGATCTATGCCGCCAACCTCTATTACGACCACGACCGTCCCGGCGGCTGGTTCAACGCCGCGACCGGCTTCGGCGCGTTGGGCTACGGCCCGCCGGCGGCGATCGGCGCAGCACTTGCGGTGCCGGAGGCGCCGGTGGTATGCCTCACCGGCGATGGCGGCTTCCAGTTCACCTTGCCGGAGATCGGCGCCGCGCTCGACGCCGAAGCGCCGGTAATCTTCGTCGTCTGGAACAATCGCGGCTATCGCGAGATCGAAACCTCGATGCTCGATGTCGGCGTCGAGCCGGTCGGCGTGTCGCCGGCGCCGCCCGATTTCTGCAAGCTCGCCGAGGCCTATGGCATCGAGGCCGAGCGGCTGGCCGGGGCCGGCGGCCTTGCCTTGGCGCTGAAGCGCGCGCGGGCGGCCGGCAAGCCGCGCGTCATTGAAATCACCGTCGACTGAAAGATTGGTGCCTCTGCCCGGCTGACCCCTTCCGGCGCCGGCAAATCGATGCCGGCCGCCACGGTCCGACGCATGCAAAGACGCTGCGCCAGCCATGTCGATATTTCAATTGAGTGACAGCGCGAAAGGCGCGACGTTCGAGCCTGGGGCGGCATAACCCAAGATATAATCATAAAAAAATGACAGGAGCGGTCTAGGTATGACGGAAACGCTGAATGGCAGGCATGTCGTGGTGACGGGCGGCACTGGGGCGCTCGGCGGCGCGGTTGTCGGCAGACTGCTGGAGCAGGGCGCGATCTGCCACGTGCCAAATGCCCACGCGGCGGCCCCGCCGCATTTTCCTTATGCAGCCCATGCCAGCGTGCATCTGGCGCATAATGTCGACCTGTCGGATTCGGCCAAGGTCGAGGCCTTCTACCATCAGGTTCCCGAGCTCTGGGCCTCGATCCACCTTGCCGGCGGCTTCACCATGGCGCCGGTCGAAAAGATCGAGTCGGCCTCCTTCGCCGAGATGATGGACACCAACGCCCGCACGGCTTTCCTGTGCAGCCGCGCCGCGGTGCGCTCGATGCTGGAGTCCAACACGGCCGGCCGCATCGTCAACGTCACCGCGCGCGCCGGACTCGATCCGAGGCGCGGCTCCGGCATGGTTGCCTATGCCGCAAGCAAGGCGGCGGTCGCTGCGATGACGGTGGCCATGGCCGAGGAGTTGAAGGGCAAGGGCATCCTCGTCAACGCCGTGGCGCCCTCGACGCTCGACACGCCCGCCAACCGCGCCGACATGCCCGATGCCGATTTCGCCAAATGGGTCAGCCTGGAGGCCGCGGCGGAAGCGATCGCCTACCTCGCCTCGCCCGCCAACCTGGCGATGAGCGGTACGCTGGTGCCGCTCTACGGCCGCGCCTGACCGCATAGAAATCCCGACAATAGAAAAACCCCGCCGGATCGCTCCGGCGGGGTTTTTGTTGTCGCCAAAGGGCTTACGCAATTCCGACGGAAAGCCGCAAACGGCTTTCCCGGAAGGCTTTAGTTGCCCTGCTTCTTCAGCGCGGCGCCCAGAATGTCGCCCAGCGAAGCGCCGGAGTCGGTCGAGCCGTACTGAGCGACCGCTTCCTTCTCCTCGGCGATTTCCAGCGCCTTGATCGAGACCTGCAGCTTGCGGGTCTTCTTGTCGAAGGCGATGACGCGGGCATCGACCTTCTGGCCGACGGTGAAGCGCTCGGGCCGCTGCTCGTCGCGGTCGCGCGAAAGGTCCGAACGCTTAATGAAGGTCTCGATGCCGCTGTCGACCAGCCGCACGTCCAGACCGCCATCCTTCACGCCGATGACCTCGCAGGTGACGACGGCGTTCTTGCGCAGCTCGCCACTGCTGGCCGCTTCGCCGACCGTGTCGCGGGCCAGCTGCTTGATGCCGAGCGAGATGCGCTCCTTCTCGATGTCGACGTCGAGCACCTGCGCCTTGACCATGTCGCCGCGATTGTACTCTTCGATGACCTGCTCGCCCGGACGGGTCCAGTCGAGGTCGGAGAGATGCACCATGCCGTCCACGTCGCCTTCCAGGCCGATGAACAGGCCGAACTCGGTCTTGTTCTTGACCTCGCCCTCGACCTGGCTGCCGACCGGATGGCTCGAAGCGAAAGCCTGCCACGGATTCTCCAGTGTCTGCTTGAGGCCGAGCGAGATGCGGCGCTTGGCCGGATCGACCTCGAGCACCACCACGTCGACTTCCTGCGTCGTCGACAGGATCTTGCCGGGATGCACGTTCTTTTTCGTCCACGACATTTCCGAAACGTGGATGAGGCCCTCGATGCCCGGCTCCAGCTCGACGAATGCGCCGTAGTCGGTGATGTTGGTGACGGTGCCCTTGATCTTCTTGCCGATCGGGAACTTGGTGCCGATATCCGACCACGGATCCGACTCGAGCTGCTTCATGCCGAGCGAGATGCGGTGGGTTTCCTGGTTGATGCGGATGATCTGCACCTTGACCGTCTGGCCGATGTTGAGGATCTCGGTCGGATGGTTGACACGGCGCCATGCCATGTCGGTGACATGCAGCAGGCCGTCGATGCCGCCGAGGTCGACGAACGCACCGTAGTCGGTGATGTTCTTGACCACGCCTTCGACCACCTGGCCTTCCTCGAGGTTCTGCACGATTTCCGAACGCTGTTCGGCGCGGCTCTCTTCGAGCACGGTGCGGCGCGACACCACTATGTTGCCGCGGCGGCGATCCATCTTGAGGATCTCGAAGGGCTGCGGATTGTGCATCAGCGGGGTGACGTCGCGGATCGGGCGGATATCGACCTGGCTGCGCGGCAGGAACGCCACGGCGCCGTCGAGATCGACGGTGAAGCCGCCCTTGACCTGGTTGAAGATGACGCCTTCGACGCGCTCACCCTTGGTGAACTTCTCTTCGAGACGCACCCAGCTCTCCTCGCGGCGAGCCTTCTCGCGCGACAGCATGGCTTCGCCAAGCGCGTTTTCGATGCGCTCGACATAGACCTCGACGGTGTCGCCGACCTTGAGGGAGGATTCCTTGCCCTTGGCGCCGAATTCCTTCAGCGGCACACGGCCTTCGACCTTGAGGCCGACATCGATGATGGCCATGTCCTTTTCGATCGCGGTGATCGTGCCCCGGACAACCTGGCCCTCGCCGGAATGGCCGGCGGTGAATGATTCTTCGAGCATGCTCGCGAAATCGTCGCGAGACGGATTAGCTACTGACATTGTTTCTCCTGGAATACCCCGGTCTTCAAGCGGGGCGGGCGCCGTGGGTTAGCGTTGCGTGGGCCTGCCGGCGTTCCGGGCTGAAAGCCCTTGGCCGCTGTTCAGGCGGCAAGTCCGGCGCATGAAGAATGCTGGCAGGCTGGTTCGTGCCCGATATGGGTATTTTCGCCGCCAACGGCAATCGAAAAACCTGATCAGGCCTTGTTTCTCTTGGCAAGGACGTCGTCAACGATCGCCATCGCCGCCAGAAACGCGGCTTCTATAGCCATTTCGCTGGTATCAAGCAAGTGCGCGTCTGCCGCCGGCTTCAGCGGCGAGTCGGCGCGGCCCATGTCGCGCTCGTCGCGGCGCTCGATATCGGCAAGGATGGTGGCGAAATCGGCGCTGCCGCCCATGCTCTCGATCTCGGCCAGCCGGCGCCTGGCGCGCACTTCGGCGCTTGCCGTGACATAGAGCTTGATGTCGGCATCGGGGCACACCACCGTGCCGATGTCGCGGCCGTCGAGCACGGCACCCGGCGGCGCCTTGGCGAAGACCCGCTGCTTCTCCACCAGAATGCGCCGCACGGTCGGAATGACCGCGACCTTGGAGGCCGCCTCGCCCACCGCATGCGCGGCCAACACGGTGCGGTCGAGGTTGGAGAGGTCGACCTGCCGCGCCGCGGTTTCCGCCGCCGAGACATTGTCGAGCGGCAGGCCGAGTTCGAGCAGCTTGTGGGCCACCGCGCGGTAGGTGAGGCCGGTATCGAGCAGGTTCAGCCGGTAATGGTCGGAAAGCCGGCGCGCGAGTGTGCCCTTGCCGGCACCGGCAGGCCCGTCGATGGCGATGGTGAAGGGGGTGCTCATTGGACGGGCACAGCGATCGGAAGACGCGCTGAATAAGACGGACGCCGCGATCCTTCGCGCCCCTCTCTGTCCTGCCGGACATCTCCCCCTCTAGGGGGGAGATCAGCCGTCATCGCGGCTTTCGCCAATTGTCTGTGTTGCAGGATTGAGCGGAACGCCAAAGCCGCCAATCTCCCCCCTTGAGGGGGAGATGTCCGGCAGGACAGAGGGGGGTGCTGTCCCGCCAGCCTTTCAGTTTGGGCCAATCTCATCGACCTCACCCAATCTCCGCGCCCAGCCCCTTCATCAGCCCCATGAATTCCGGAAAGCTCGTCGCGATCATGTTGGCGTCGTCGATCGTCACCGGCTTCTCGGTGGCTAGGCCCATCACCAGAAAACTCATGGCGATGCGGTGGTCGAGATGCGTCTTCACCGCCGTATCGGGGCCGTTGGGATGAGCGCCCAGTCCCTTGCCGCCCGGCCTGCCGCGCACGGCGAGCGAGGCTTCGCCCTCGGTGCAGTCGACGCCGTTGAGCTCCAGGCCCCTGGCGACCGCCGCCAGACGATCGGATTCCTTGACCCGAAGTTCCTCCAGCCCCTGCATCAGCGTCTCACCCTCGGCGAAGCTCGCGGCGACGGCCAGCACCGGATACTCGTCGATCATCGACGGCGCGCGCTCGGGCGGCACCGCCACGCCTTTCAGCTCTGAGGAGCGCACGCGCAGGTCCGCCACGTCCTCGCCGCCGGCATTGCGCGGATTGAGGATGTCGATACGGCCGCCCATTTCCTGCAATGTCAGCAGCAGCCCGGTGCGGGTCGGGTTCATCAGCACGTTCTCGATGATGATGTCCGAACCCGGCACGATGAGCGCCGCGACAAGCGGGAAGCCGGCCGACGACGGGTCGCCCGGCACGGCGATCGTCTGTCCGGTGAGCCTGCCCTGGCCTTCGATGAAGATGTGGCGCACACCGCGCTCATCCGTCTCGACGCTCAGGTTGGCACCGAACCCCTTCAGCATCTTTTCGGTATGGTCGCGCGTCATCACGGGTTCGATCACCGTGGTGATGCCGGGAGTGTTCAAGCCGGCAAGCAGCACCGCCGACTTCACCTGGGCGGATGCCATCGGCACGCGATAGGTGATGGGCGCTGCATGCTTCGGGCCGCGCAGCGTGATCGGCATGCGGTCGCCGGGAGCGGCCTTCGGCACCTGCACGCCCATCTGGCGCAGCGGGTCGAGCACGCGGCCCATCGGCCGGCCCGAAAGCGAGGCGTCGCCGATGAAGGTCGTCTCCATGTCATAGGTGCCGACGAGCCCCATGGTGAGGCGCGAGCCGGTGCCGGCATTGCCGAAGTCGAGCGGGCCTTCGGGCTGCAGCAGCGCGCCGTTGCCGGTGCCGCGGATCACCCATTCGCCGCCGTTCTTTTCGATATGCGCGCCCATCGCCTTCATGGCGGCGCCCGTGCGCATCACGTCCTCGCCTTCGAGCAGTCCGGTGATGCGGGTTTCGCCGGAGGCAAGGCCGCCGAACATGAACGAGCGGTGCGAGATCGATTTGTCGCCGGGCACGCGCGCGGTGCCGGCAAGAGCAGGGGATTTGCGGGCCGTGGCCGGCTTAGCGGCGGCGGAGTGAGACATCCTTGTCTTCCAAATGAAATGCCGGCTGGCCGGCTCGGTTCGTCATGCTGCGGCGGTCTCGTATCACGGTGCGTTGCAATGGTCATCCCCTTGTGCGAGGCCTTCGAATACGAGCATTTTACAATGCCGGCTTTTGGCTTTGACAGCGCTCAAAACTGCGGTTATGGGGACCACTCTTTTATTGACGAGGCCTGCTGTGGCAAAAGCTGAACTTGGCACCAAGCGTGTCGACCCCGAAACGGGTCGGAAATTCTACGATCTCAACAAAGACCCGATCGTCTCGCCTTATACCGGCAAGAGCTATCCACGCTCTTATTTCGAGGAAGGCAAGATTTCCGCCCTCGAGGAAGATGAGGAAATCGCCGAGAAGGAAGTGGACGCCGACGAAGAGGAAGGCGCCGAAGTCGTCTCGCTCGAGGAGGCCGATGACGAGGTGAAGGGCGGCGGCGACGAGCTTCCAGATCTTGGCGACGATGAAGAGGATGTCGATCTCGGCGACGATGAGGACGACACCTTCCTGGCCGACGAAGAGGAAGAGGACGATGACGTCGCCGATATGATCGGCGTCGGCGACGACGATGACGAAGTCTGATTGGACCGTTTGCCGGCCATTTTGGCCTGTGACGAAAAAGCGGCTTTTCAAGGCTTGATCTTGACCGAAGGCGGCGCTAGAAGCCGCCAGCACTAAACGACGGCGCGGTTCCCAACCGCGCCGGATCTCTTCGCCGGAAACGGCGCCGGCCGACTGCCGGGAGTGGGGCCATAGCTCAGTTGGGAGAGCGCTTGAATGGCATTCAAGAGGTCGTCGGTTCGATTCCGATTGGCTCCACCAAACAGTCCTTCCTGAACAACTGCACGAACGGAAGACCGCTCGCGCCGGAATTGCTCTAACCGCGCTGGGCGCGGGTTCTGGCTGCTTTGCGCGCTGCAGCCGATCGTCCGGCGGCGCCTTTGGTCTGCGCGGCCTTCCTTGCCGCCGCCGACCGCTCTTCGGCTGTGCGGCCAGCTGCGGCGCTCTTGGCCTGCTTCGACAGAGCCTTGTGGGAGGCGGTGCTCTTAGGCTCGTTCTCAAGCACCTTCGATACCGCCTTCGAGACCTTCGGCTGGCGCTTCGGCTTGCGTTCGCCCTGGCCTGCCTCGTAAGCATATTTGGCGCTCTTGCGCGTGGTCTCCTTCACATCGCCTTTCTTCGGAGGCGGCAGGTCGACGCCCGCGCGGCGCGCCTCCGAAAGGCCGATGGCAATCGCCTGTTTGGTGGAGCGGGCGCCGTGCTTGCCCTTGCGGACTTTGTCGATTTCCGCGTGAACGAATTCACCGGCCTGCGTGCTTGCCGACTTGCCTTCGCGCTTGTCCTCGCGCGCCTTTTCGATGGTTTTCTTGTCCGGCATTGTCTTTCTCCTCGTTCGAACGGGGCCATGATCGAATGCCGACAGGATGCGTCGGATCGCGCATCAGCGGCTTTCATATGTGCCGACGAGGTCGGCAGTGGCGATCATATGCGGCGCCGCCTGGGCCAGAAGATTCGCGATTTCCGGTTCCCCGCTGGTCTCCAGCGCCTCAACGTCGAGTGCTGAAAGGCGGAAGTGATAATGGTGAACGCCGTGCCCTTTTGGCGGCTGGGGACCGTCATAATGGGCATTGCCGAAGTCATTCACGGCTTGGTGGAAAGTTTCCGGTCCAGCGGTGCCTTCCGGCAAGCGGTCTCGCCCGGCGGCAATGTCATAAACCGCCCAATGGCGAAACATGCCGCGCGGCGCATCGGGATCCTCGACGACGAGCAGGAAGCTTCTGGTCCCGGCCGGTGCGTTCTTCCACCGCAGGGGAGGCGACAAATTGCCTCCGTTGCGGACATAGGGCTCGGGAATGGTATGGCCGTTTTCAAAGGCTGGACTCTCAAGCGTGAAAGCCATGGCTGGAGCTCCGTGCACCCATCGCGTTCTTCTCGAAGGAATTCACGAACGATCTTTGCTCGGATCGGCGGAGCGCGCTCGCTACTGGTTTCTTTTGGAACGCGGCGCATTGGCGGGAGTTCCAGCCTCATGCCCGCGACGGAGCGTCGATGGATGCCAGCAAGTCGAGATGTCGGGAAAGCTGCTCCAACGGAAGCGAACGCCAGCTCGTATCCGGCGAAACAAGCGCCGGAGGAAATCCCTATGCTGGTGGCCGCAACTAGGCTAAGTGCTTCCTGTCAGAGGGATGCTTATGAGAATTCCGGCTTTGGGTGGAAATCCGGCGCAGGGACGTGTTCGATCCGGGCTGCTTGCGCGACAAAACAATCTCTTGTCGATGCTTTGCATTGCGGTCGCGCTTGCTGCTTGTCAATCGACCCCAGACACACAGCCTGTTGCTGACCCGCAACCCGCTCCGGCCGCCGCTCTCGCTCCGGCCTCACCGAATTCGGCGGTGCTGGATGAGGCGGCCGCGATCGTTCCACCCGGCAAGGGCGTTCCCGCCAGATACGCCGCATTCTCCGGCATATGGGCGGGGCAGCTCAACGGCATGTATGACGGCAAGCTGGCGGTCCTGACCGTGTCTTCAGGCGGGCAGGTGACGGCCAGCTACGCATGGGGCGACCTGGCCGACAACAAGCCCGGCGTCGCCGACGGCTCCGGCAGGATTTCTGGCAGCACGTTGAAGCTCGGGCGCCTGCCGAACGGCGCCGACATCACCGCCACGATGCCGTCGCCGGGAACGCTCAACGTCACCTACGCGCTTGCCGGCCAGACCTATACCGGCTCGTTCGCGCGGATCGGTCAGTGAGCAAAGTCAGTCGCTAAGAACTCCACTCGCTAAGATCAGGATTGGAGCCGGTCCTCGATGATCCGCACGCACATCGGCGTTCCGACCTCGTCGGTCTCGGCAAGCTTCTGCACGGCGAGCGTCGCCTCGTCGTAGACGCTATGCCCTGGAAGTAGGGCGCCTCGCGATTGAGGCTGCCAACAGAGGCAAGACAGGCGCTTTGCATCGATCTTCCTGGCGTCGCCGGCGGCTCCTCCGCTGGTGCCGCCTTGCGAAAATTTCGCCGATCGTCGCTTGCAAGGTAGTCCCATATGTGAAAATATTATTCACGAAAGAAAACAGCGGGAGGAAAGCGACCATGCATCTCGCCATCCGGCATCGCGCCCGGAACCGCCTTGCAGGCCGCGCCGGAAGCTCCCGGAGAGGATCATGAGCGCATTCTCGCCGACCGTTGGTATGGCCTCGACGCATCCTGCCGACATGCCTGAGGCGCATGCCGAAATCCCTGTCTGGAATTCGGAAAACTGGTTCTACGAGGACTGGCAGCCCGGCCACAAAATCCGCTCGCTTCGCCGCACCATCGCCGAGGGCGAAAGCCATATGTTCAATGCGTTGGTGCTGGATATCCATCCTTACGTGCAGGACCAGATGTTCGCCGAGAAGGAAGGTATCTTCGGCAAGCGGCTGGTGGCGGGCGCCTTCGTCTTCTCGGCCGGGCTCGGCCTGGTCGCCACTAACTGCATCAACGCCTTTTCCTATGGCTACGACAGATTGCGCTTCATCAAGCCGGTCTTCATCGGCGACACCATCTATTCGATCCGCACCAACCTCGACAAAAAGCCGCGCTACCAGGATATGGGCCTGATCCGCGCCAGCTATGAAGTCTTCAAGGGTGAAGGAGAGCTGGTGCTCTACTGCGAGCATCTGCAGACGGTGAAATACAAGAACCCCGCCGATTTTGTCGGCAAGACCGAGAAGTGAATCGTGGCCGCTGACAACGAACTTCCGCTGACCGGCCTCGTCGTCATCGACATGAGCCAGTTCCTGTCGGGACCCTACTGCTCGCTGCGCCTGCTCGACCTCGGCGCGCGCGTCATCAAGATCGAGCGGCCCGATGGCGGCGACCTGTCGCGCCGGCTCTATCTCAGCGACACCGAGATCGGCGGCGATTCCACCATTTTCCACGCCATCAACCGCGGCAAGGAAAGCCTTGCCATCGATTTGAAGAACGAAGCCGACCTCGCCGCGCTGCGCGGTGTGATCGCCAAGGCCGACGTGCTTATCCAGAACTTCCGGCCGGGCGTCATCGAGCGGCTCGGCCTCGACTATGAGCGTGTCAGCACGATCAATCCCCGGCTCGTCTATGCCTCGATCAGCGGTTATGGCGAGGAAGGGCCATGGGTGAAGCGCCCTGGGCAGGATCTGCTCGCGCAGGCTCGTTCCGGCGTGATGTGGCTGAACGGCGACGAGGAGCAGGGACCGGTGCCGTTCGGCCTGGCGATCGCCGATATGCTGGCGGGCGCGGCCAGCGCCCAAGGCATCCTGGCCAAGCTGGTGCGGCGCGGCATCACGGGCGAGGGCGGCCTTGTCGAAACCAGCCTGCTCGAGGCGCTGGTCGATTTCCAGTTCGAGGTGCTGACCACGCATCTCAACGACGGCCGCCGCCTGCCGAAGCGCTCGTCCTCCCGCAGCGCCCACGCTTATCTCTCGGCGCCTTACGGCGTCTATCCGGCCAAGGACGGCTACCTGGCGATTGCCATGACGCCGATCCCGAAGATAGCCGACCTGCTCGAATTGCCCGAGCTAGACCCTTTCCGCGACAAGCCGGAGACCTGGTTCACCGCCCGCGACGAGATCAAGGCGATCATCGCCAGGCGCATCGCCGAGAAGACCATCGACGAGTGGCTGGCGGTCCTCGAGCCCGCCGATGTCTGGTGCGCCAAGGTGCTGACCTGGCCGGAACTGATGCAGAGCGATGGCTTCAAGACTCTCGACATGCTGCAGACCGTGACACGCGAGGACAACGTGTCGATCCTCACCACGCGTTCGCCGCTGCGCGTCGACGGCGCGCGCGCCAAGGTGGATCGGGCCGCCCCTCGGATCGGCGAGCACAGCGAGAAAATCCGCGCGGAGTTCGGCCTGTGATCCGGTTGAAAGGCATGACCTGGAACCATCCGCGCGGCTACGATCCGATGGTGGCATGCTCGGCGCTGTGGAAGGAAAAGACCGGCGTCTCGATCGAATGGGAAAAGCGCTCGCTGCAGGATTTCGAATCCTTCCCGGTGGAAGAGCTCGCCCGCGCCTATGATTTGATCGTCATCGACCACCCGCATGTCGGCCAGATCACCGCCGAGAAATGCCTTGCGCCGCTCGATGTGCCCGGACGCGAGGCGGAACGCATGGCGCTGGCTGCGGCAAGCGTCGGCCAATCCTATCCGAGCTATAGCTGGCAGGGCCGGCAATGGGCTTTCCCGATCGACGCCGCGACCCAGGTGCAGGCCTGGCGGCCCGATCTGATCGAAGCCGCGCCGGCGATCTGGACCGAGGTGCTGGCGCTTGCCGGGCAGGGCCGCGTGCTCCTGCCGCTTCGGCCGCCGCATTCGCTGATGTGCTTCTACACTTTGACTGCTGACCTCGGCCGGCCATGCATAGTCGACGGTTCGGCCGACCTTGTCGATGGCGAGACTGGCGAAACCGCCTTCGAGATGCTGCGTGAGATCGCAGCACTTGTCGATCCCGCATGCCCGACGCTGGATCCGATCGCCGTCTTCGAGAAAATGGTAGAGCCCGGCTCGCGCATCGCCTGCGCGCCGCTGATCTATGGCTATGTTCCCTATGCGGTGGCGGGTTTCCGCCCGCACCGCCTCGCCTTCGCCGACATGCCGGTCGCCGGCGGCAACGGCCCGGTCGGCTCGGCGCTTGGCGGCACCGGCATTGCCGTCTCCGCCTTTTCCGCCCAGCGCCAGGCGGCAATCGACTTCGCCTACTGGATCGCCAGCGGCGACGTGCAGCGCGGCCCTTATGCTGCCGCAGGCGGCCAGCCCGGCCACGCCGCGGCCTGGGAGGACGATGCCGTCAACGCCGTGACCGGCGACTTCTATCGCGCTACGCGGGCGACACTGGAGGGCGCCTGGGTCCGCCCGCGCCATGACGGCTACATGGCCTTCCAGCAGCTGGCTTCGGACCGCATCAATGAAGGCCTTGCCGGCCGGCAGGACGCCCGCTGCGTCGTCGCCGACATCAATCGCCTGTTCCGGGAGAGTTTCGCGCCAGCCGCCGCCGGCTAGATGTGCCGATCGCCGCCGCGACGCTCGGCGAGCTTGACGTCTATATCCGCCACAGCCGGCGTGCATTGCCCGAGAGCAGGCAGGTCCGCTCTGAATCGCTTGCACCGGCCAGCAGCGCATGCGTGGCGGCGATCCAGGTCGTCAGCCCGCCGCCCAACGTGCAGACCGGCCAGTCGCTGCCCCAGATCACTCGGTCCCAGCCGAAGCACCGGATCGTGTGCTCGACATAGGGCCGGAGCGTCTCGACCGTCCACGTCGCCGGATCGGCATAGGCGACGACGCCGGAAATCTTGCCGACGACGTTGGGCCGCTTGGCAATTGCTTCCATATGCTCTCGCCACGGATGCTCGGCATTGCCCTTGATGTCGGGCACGCCGCAATGGTCAAGAACGAACTGGACGTCGGGCGCGAGGTCGGCAAGCGCCATTGCCTTTGGGATCTGATGCGGCAGCACCACAAGATCGAACGTCAGGCCGGTGCCGGCCAGCCGCTTGATGTTCTGGCGAAACAGCGCGCCTTCGGAAAGATCGTCGGGAACGACATGCAGCACGCGGCGGAAACCCTTGACGAACGGCTCGGCCTTGACCGTTTCCAGATAAGCCTCGAAACCCGCCTCCTCGGGCCGGCAGGAGGCGATCGCTCCGCGAAGCAGGCTGCCCGCCTGGCCGGCGATCGCCTTGACATGCGCCGTCTCGGCGGCGATGTCGGCGGGGTCGACGTCGACCTCCATGTGCAACACGGCTTCAATGCCTGAGCGCCGCGCATCGGCTGCATATTCGGCATAGGAGAAATCGCGGTTCAGCGCCGGTACGCCGGACAGCCACGGATAGCGAAGCGCGCCCTGGTCGATGAGGTGCAGATGCGTGTCGATGATCATGGCGGCGTATCCTCCGTGGCCTGGAGAATGATCCTGAAAAGTTGCAGACTTTTCGGATAAGATCATGCTCCAAAAAACAAAGCGTTAGGACGGGATGACCGGCTGCTTTGGGTTCATCCCGCTCCAGGACACTATCTCGCCGAAAAATCTATTATTCAAATAAGAAATTACGACGATTGTGGCACATCCGATCCGGCGAGCTGCGAGAGCCTTGCCGCTGCATCCTGCAGATGCCGGATCGTCAGTGTGATGTCCGGCGCCGTGGGCGCGTTGACCAAGGTGATGTAGGGAATGGTCAGCGCCGCGATGGCTCTGCCGTCCGGCCCCAGCACTGGCGTCGAAAGATTGTAGACGCCGGCGGTCTGCAGCGACGCCATCATCTCGTAACCGCGGTCGCGCACCTGGTCGAGGCGAGCGAAGAATTCCGGCGTCAGGTTGAGATGCTCGGTGCTTTGAAGATGCTCGGCGATCATCATCTTGCGCTCTTCGGGCGAGCGGAAGGCAAGCAGCACATGGCCGGAGCCGGTGTCGAACAGGCTGATATGCGAGCCGACGCGGATCGAGATGCCCCAATAGCGCGGCGCTTCCTGCTGCGCAATGACCACGGCGGCGCCCCGGTCGAACACCACCAGCTGGTTGGCCTGCGATGAGGTTTCGGCCAGCTCCCGCATGATCGGCGTCGCATAGGACACCAGCCGGCGAACCGGTGCGTGCAATTGCGCGAGGCCGAAGAGCTTGAGCGTCAGCGAGTAACGGTCGCCGTCGATCTTGGTGACATAGCCGCGCCGCACCAGGCGGTCGAGCATGCGATAGAACTCATTCGGGCTGCGGTCGAGCCGCTTTGCGATCTCCGCCTGCGTCAGCCCTCCGTCCACGCTGGACAACAACTCGAGAATATCCAGCCCCTTGTCCAGCGCCGGCGCGCGGTAGCGGTCCCCGTCTTCTTCCTCTGCCACCCGTCCCTCCAGTGAATTTCGATCTGCATATATGCATGAACTTCATTCCACTGGAAGCACATTCGGCTTGACCCGGGAATGAAAATGCTATTTGCATATGAATGAAGCTCAAGCGATCGGTCGGGCACTCGGCAGGCCGTCGCTACGAGCCCATGGGAGGAGAACATGACGAGACTGGTTCTAGGCATTTCCGCCGGCCTGGCTGGCCTGCTGCTGAGCGGCACTGCGTTTTCGGCCGATCTGCCCGGCAAATTTCCGGGCGTGACGATCGACGTGAAGCTGATCGGCGGTCAGCAATATGAAAAGCTCTATGAGCGCATCCCCGAATGGGAGAAGGCGACCGGCGCCAAGGTCAACATCCTGACCAAGAAGAACGGCTTCGACATCGACAAGGAGCTGAAGTCCGACATCGCCTCGGGCAGCACCAACTGGTGCGTCGGCTGGAACCATTCGTCCTTCGCGCCGCAATATACCGGCCTTTACACCGACCTCAGCAAGCTCTTGCCGAAGGAAGAGATCGACGCTTTCGTGCCGTCGACAATCAAGGCCGCGACCATCGACGGCAAGCTCGAGATGCTGCCGCGCGCGCAGTTCGATGTCTCGGCGCTCTATTACCAGAAGAGCCTCTACGACAACGCTGACAACAAGGCCAAGTTCAAGGCCAAATACGGCTATGACCTTGCGCCACCCGACACCTGGAAGGAAGTGACCGACCAGGCCGAGTTCTTCGCCAACCCGCCCAATTTCTACGGCACCCAGTTCGCCGGCAAGGAAGAGGCGATCAACGGCCGCTTCTATGAGATGGTGGTCGCCGAGGGCGGCGAATATCTCGACAAGGATGGCAAGCCCGTCTTCAACTCCGAGGCCGGTATCCGTGCGCTGGACTGGTTCGTCAATCTTTACAAGGCCAAGGCCGTGCCGGCCGGCACCACCAACTATCTCTGGGACGATCTCGGCCAGGGCTTTGCCTCGGGCACCGTGGCGATCAACCTCGACTGGCCGGGCTGGGCCGGCTTCTTCAACGACCCGAAGTCCTCGAAGGTCGCCGGCAATGTCGGCGTGAAGGTCGCGCCCAAGGGGTCTTCTGGCAAGCGCACCGGCTGGTCGGGTTTCCATGGCTTCTCAGTGACCGAGAACTGCCCGAACAAGGAAGCCGCCGCTTCTCTGGCGTGGTGGCTGACCAATGAGGACAGCCAGAAGCTGGAAGCCGCCGCCGGCCCGCTGCCGACCCGCACCGCGGTTTGGGACTGGGACCTGAAGCAGGCTGAGAACGATCCGTACAAGAAGGAGGTCCTCGCCGCCTTCCAGGAGGAAGCCAAGCACGCCTTCGCCGTGCCGCAGACGCCTGAGTGGATCGAGATCTCCAACGCCGTCTACCCCGAGCTGCAGGCGGCGATCCTTGGCGACAAGACGTCCAAGCAGGCCCTGGACGAGGCGGCCGCCAAGGCGACGCAGATCCTTCAGGACGCCGGCAAGCTCTAAGCAGCACTCCCAAGGCTGCCTCCCCCATCGTGAATGGGGGAGGCGACAGCGTCTTGTCGCCGCTGACTTTCCGCTCCGGCTGGGGCCATGCCCGTGGCGGCCCGAAATGAATGCAATACACCACAGGATCCTGATGAAAGGCTTCAAGCCATCCGAGCCGTTCCTGCTGCTGCTTCCGGCCATGGTCGTGCTGGCGGCTGTGGTGGTGCTACCGTTGATCCTGTCGCTCTATTCCAGCTTCACGCCCTTCCGCCTGACGCGGCCCGAGACCTTCTTCGTCTTCATCGGCTTCAGGAACTATCTGTCGATCCTCACCAATGCGGATTTCTGGTGGGCCTTCGGCCGCACCGTTCTGTTGCTCACCATCGCGCTGAACCTCGAGATGCTGCTCGGCCTCGGCCTGGCCATGCTGGTCGAGAAGGCGACGCGCGGCCAGCGCATCCTGCGCACGCTGATGATGTTCCCGATGATGTTCTCGCCGATCCTTGTCGGCTTCCAGTTCAAATTCATGTTCAACGACAATATCGGCCTGGTGAACAATGCGCTGCAGTCGCTGGGCATCACTGAGGACGCCATCCCCTGGCTGATCGAAGGCCATCTCGCCTTCATCGCCATCTCGATCGCCGAGATCTGGTCGTCGACCTCGATCTTCGCGATTCTGATCCTGGCCGGCCTGCTCGCCATGCCCAAGGAGCCGATCGAGGCGGCCCGCGTCGATGGCTGCACACCCTGGCAGACTTTCCGCTATGTCACCTGGCCCTTCGTCATGCCCTTCGCCTACATCGCCATGACGATCCGCTCGCTCGATGTCGCGCGCGCCTATGACATCGTCAAGATCATGACCGATGGCGGCCCGGCCGGCCGCACCGAGCTGTTGTGGACGCTGGTCGGGCGCACGGCCTACAGCGATGCCCGCATGGGCCTCGCCAATGCCATGGCCTATTTCTCGATTCTGCTGTCGATCGCCTTCACCGTTTATTTCTACAACAAGCTCGCCGCGGCGCGCGCGCAGATCGGCGCGGAGTGGTGAGAATGGACGAGAACGCCTCCGCCCGCCTCACGCGCCGCGCGCTGACTATCGCGCACCGTGTCGGCCTATTCCTCGCCATGCTGGTGATCTGCCTGCCGGGCATATGGATCGTGCTGTCGTCGCTGAGGCCGACGGTCGAGATCATGGCCAAGCCGCCGGTCTGGATTCCGCAGCAGCTATCCGTCGACGCTTATGTCGCCATGTTCAGCGGCATCGGCAAAGGCGGCATCCCGGTGCTTGACTATTTCCGCAACTCGCTGATCATCTCGGTCACCTCGACGGTGATCGCGGTGGCCATCGGCATGGCTGGCGGCTACGCTTTTGCGCGCTACCGCTTCCGCGGCAAGTCGGGCATGTTCCTCGGCCTGATGCTGACGCGCACCGTGCCCGGCATCGCGCTCTCGCTGCCCTTGTTCTTCCTCTATGTGCGGCTGGGCATCATCGACACCCATATCGGCATGATCCTGGCTTATGTCGCGCTCAACGTGCCGTTCACCATCTGGCTGATCGACGGCTTCTTCCGCCAGGTTCCGAAGGACCTTGCCGAAGCAGCCCAGATCGACGGCTGCACGCGCTGGCAGGCGTTCTGGCAGGTCGAATTCCCGCTGGCGCGTCCGGGCATCGCCTCGGCCGCCATCTTCGCCTTCCTCACCTGCTGGAACGAGTTCGCTTTGGCCTCGCAGCTCACTCGTTCCGTCAATTCCAAGACGCTGCCGGTCGGCCTACTCGACTATACGGCCGAGTTCACCATCGACTGGCGCGGCATGTGCGCGCTGGCCGTGGTGATGATCATCCCGGCGCTGACCCTCACCTATATCGTCCAGAAACACCTCGTCGGTGGCCTGACCTCCGGCGCGGTGAAAGGTTGATTTCCATGGCAACGGTTTCGCTGAAACAGCTCACCAAGCGCTACGGCAATATGGAGATTGTGCATGGCATCGATCTCGATATCGCCGACCGCGAATTCATCGCGCTGGTTGGCCCTTCCGGCTGCGGCAAATCGACGACGTTGCGCATGATCGCCGGCCTCGAGGACATCAGCGGCGGTATGATCGACATCGGCGGGCGCATGGTCAACGACCTGCCGCCACGCTCGCGCAACATCTCCATGGTGTTCCAGTCCTATGCGCTCTATCCGCACATGACGGTGCGCGAGAACCTCGGCTTCTCGCTCAAGATCGCGGGTGCGGCCAAGGATGACATGGACCGGCGCGTTGCCGAAGCCTCCGCCATCCTCGGCCTCGACGAGCTGCTTGGGCGCCGCCCCTCGCAGCTTTCCGGCGGCCAGCGCCAGCGCGTCGCCATGGGCCGCGCCATCGTGCGCGATCCCGATGTCTTCCTGTTCGACGAGCCGCTCTCCAACCTCGACGCCAAGCTGCGCACGCAGATGCGCACCGAGATCAAGAAGCTGCACGCCAAGGTGAAGTCGACGGTCATCTACGTCACCCACGACCAGGTCGAGGCGATGACGCTCGCCGACCGCATCGTCATCATGCGCTCGGGCCATATCGAGCAGGTCGGCACGCCGGACGAGGTGTTCAGCCGGCCTGCGACCCACTTCGTTGCCGGCTTCATCGGCTCGCCGCCGATGAACCTGCACCAGGCGACGGTGAGCGACGGGCGACTGATGTTCGGCGGCGGCGACAGCCTGCCACTGCCCGGCCAGTTCAAGTCGAAGACGGCTGCCGGCGACAAGGTCGTGTTCGGCATCCGTCCCGACGATTTCTATCCGACCGGCCACGGCCTGAGCTCAGGCGGCGAAGCGGAAGTCCATCGTATCGAGCTGCCGGTCAGCATCACCGAGCCGCTCGGCAACGAAACGCTGGTCTTCGCTGAGTTCAACGGCACCGACTGGGTCTCGCGGATGCTCAATCCCAAGCCGCTGAAAGCCGGCGACAGGGTCGGCATGAGCTTCGACCTCAGCCACGCGCATCTGTTCTCCGCCGAAACCGGCAAGTCGCTGAGGAGCTGACATGGCGAAAATCGAGAAGATCGAGCTGCGCATGGTCGACCTCGTACCGAAGGTGAAGCGCACCGACGCCATCCAGAGCTTCGTCAGCCAGGAGACGCCGATCGTCACCATCACCGATGCCGACGGCGCATCTGGCACCGGCTACAGCTACACGATCGGCACCGGCGGCTCGTCGGTGATGCGGCTTCTGGCCGACCATCTCGCGCCGCGCCTGATCGGCCGCGACGCCGACCAGATCGAGGCGATCTGGCACGACCTCGAATTCGCCACCCATGCCACCACCATCGGCGCCATCACCGCGATCGCACTGGCCGCCATCGACATCGCCTTGTGGGACCTGCGCGCGAGAAAGCAGAACCTGCCGCTCTGGAAGCTTGCCGGCGGCGCCAAGGACCGCTGCCCGCTCTACACCACGGAGGGCGGCTGGCTGCATATCGAGACGCAGGCACTGGTCGACGATGCGCTGAAAGCGAAGGCCAAAGGCTTTGCCGGCTCCAAGGTGAAGATCGGAAAGCCGCACGGTTCCGAGGATTTTTCGCGGCTGTCGGCGGTGCGCAAGGCGGTCGGCGACGGCCACGAGATCATGACCGACTGCAATCAGGGCTTTTCCGTCGACGAGGCGATCCGCCGCGCCGAGCGCCTGCGCGAGCTCGACCTTGCCTGGATCGAGGAGCCGCTGCCGGCCGACGACATAGACGGCCATGTGCGGCTGTCGAATTCGACCGCGACGCCGATTGCGGTCGGCGAGTCGCTCTATTCCATCAGGCACTTCCGCGAGTACATGCAGAAAGGCGGCTGCAACATCATCCAGGTCGATGTCGGCCGCATCGGCGGCATCACCCCTTGGCTGAAAGTCGCCCACGCGGCGGAGGCTTTCGACATGCCGGTCTGCCCGCATTTCCTGATGGAATTGCATGTCAGTCTGGCCTGCGCCATCCAGAACGGCAAATATGTCGAATATATTCCGCAGCTCGACGAGTTGACGGGCGCCAAGATGCGCATCGAGAATGGCCATGCGCTGGCGCCCAGTGAGCCCGGCATCGGCATCGACTGGGACTGGGACGCCGTGAAGGCAAGAAGCATCGCTGAATTCACCACGGCGATCACGAAATAGGGAGACGGATGATGCAGCGTATGGGAATGGTGCTGGGCCTGAAGCCCGAAAAGGTCGAGGAATATGTCCGCCTTCACGCTGCCGTCTGGCCGGACGTGCTGACCATGATCTCGGCCTGCAACATCAAGAACTATTCGATCTACCTGAAGCGGCCGGAGAACCTGCTTTTCTCCTATTTCGAATATCACGGCACCGACTACGCCGCCGACATGGCCAAGATGGCCGCCGACCCGAAGACGCAGGAATGGTGGTCCGTTTGCATGCCCTGTCAGGAGCCGCTTGAGACGCGGAAGGAAGGCGAGTGGTGGGCCTCGATGGACGAGGTCTTCCATTATGACTGATGCCTTCGATCCGGCATCGCTGGCGCAGTCCTGGCCGAAGCCTTTAAAACCGCGCTCGATCGTGACGTTCGGCGCCGGCTCGATCGTCGGCGACGCGCATTTTCCCGCCTATCGTAAGGCCGGCTTCCCGATTTCCGGCCTCTACGATCCGGATCAGGCCAAGGCGCAAGAACTGGCTGAGACATGGGGCGTGACGGCGTTCCGTTCGGTCGAGGAAGCGGCCGCCGTGACGGACGCGATTTTCGACCTCGCTACGCCGCCGGGCCGCCATGCCGAGGTGCTGAAGGCCCTGCCGGATGGTGCGGTGGCGCTGATCCAGAAGCCGATGGGCAATTATCTCGGCGAGGCGACCGAGATCCTGGAAATCTGCCGCGCCAAGCAGCTCAAGGCGGCGGTCAATTTCCAGCTCCGTTTCGCGCCGATGATGCTGGCGCTGAAGGACGCCATTGCCAAGGGATGGCTGGGCGAGGTGGTGGATTTCGACGCGCTTCTGGCGCTCGACACGCCCTGGCAGCTCTGGGAATTCCTGCTCAAGGCGCCGCGCGTCGAGATCGCCATGCATTCGATCCACTATCTCGACCTGATCCGCCAGCTTCTCGGCAATCCGCTGGGCGTGCATGCCAAGACGCTTGGCCATCCCAATCACAAGGTCGCGCAGACGCGCACCAGCGCCATCCTCGACTATGGCGATACGGTGCGCTGCGCGCTCTCGATCAACCACGACCACAAATTCGGGCGCCGCCATCAGGCTTGCGAGTTCCGCATCTGCGGCACCGAGGGCGCGGCCTATGTCAAGCTCGGCCTCAACCTCGACTATCCGCGCGGCGAGCCGGACATTCTGGAAATCTATCCGAAAGGCGGGTCGGAGTGGGTCACCGTGCCGCTCGCCGGCGAATGGTTCCCCGATGCCTTTGTCGGCCGCATGGCCAATGTCCAGCGCTTCGCATCCGGCGAAGACGCGGAGCTGGTCAGCTCCGTCGAGGACGCCTGGCACACAATGGCGCTGGTCGAGGCCGCCTATAAATCGAGTGCCGCGCCGGCGACGCCGCTGGCCGCAAAGCCGTAAGGCCGGACATGGAACAGACCACCTATTTCGAGGACTACGAGATCGGCTCGTCGCGCCTCACCAGCGGCCGCACCATCACCGAGACGGACTTCGTCGTCCATGCCGGCCACACCGGCGATTTCTTCCCGCATCACATGGATGCCGAGTTCATGAAGACGACACCTTTCGGCCAGCGCATCGCGCATGGCACGCTGGTCTTCTCGGTCGGTGTCGGGCTGACGGCGAGCGTCGTCAATCCCGTCGCCTTCTCCTACGGCTACGACCGCCTGCGCTTCATCAAGCCGGTCTTCATCGGCGACACGATCCGCACGCGCACCACCATCGCCGCCAAGGAAGACGACCCGAAACGGCCAAACGCGGGACGCGTCGTCGAACGCGTTGAGGTTTTGAACCAGCGCGACGAGGTCGTGCTGGCGGCGGATCACATCTACATCGTCGAGCGACGGCCCGGCTGAAAGACGGAGACAAAGAACATGGCGGATATCACTGGCAAGGTCGTGGTCGTCACGGCCGCCGCGCAAGGCATCGGACGGGCAAGCGCGCTGGCTTTCGCCAAGGCGGGCGCCATCGTCCACGCCACCGACATCAACGAGGCGGCCCTGGCCGAGCTTGGCAAGACGCCTGGCATCACGACGCGAAAACTCGACGTGCTGAACGACGAGGCGGTGAAGGCCGCCTTCGCCGAAATCGGCCAAGTCGACGTGCTGTTCAACTGCGCCGGCTTCGTCCATGCCGGCTCGATCCTGGACATGAAGGACGAGGATCTCGACTTTGCCTTCAATCTCAATGTGCGCGCCATGATCCGCACCATCCGCGCCGTGCTGCCCGGCATGCTGGAGCGCGGCGATGGCTCGATCATCAATATGGCCTCCGTCGCCGGAGCCCCGAAGGGCGTGCCGAACCGCTTCGCCTATGGCGTGACCAAGGCGGCCGTGATCGGCCTGACCAAGTCGATCGCCGCCGATTATGTCGCCAAGGGCGTTCGCTGCAACGCCGTCTGCCCGGGCACCGTCGAGAGCCCCTCGCTCCAGGGCCGCATGCAGGCGCAGGGCGACTATGAGGCCGCGCGCGCCGCCTTCATCGCGCGCCAGCCGATGGGCAGGATCGGCACGCCGGAGGAGATCGCCGACCTTGCCGTCTATTTGGCCGGCGCCACCTACACGACAGGACAGGCCTATAATATCGACGGCGGCTGGTCGATCTGAGGCCGTTTCGGCCGCCAGTTGAGTTGTGAGGCAAGCCAGTACGAGGCAGCAATGACCAAAATCACAGACCTCAGAACCTTCGACCTGCGCTTCCCGACATCGCAAAGTCTCGACGGCTCGGACGCGATGAATCCGGACCCGGATTACTCGGCTGCCTATGTCATTCTCGACACCGATGTTCCGCCGCTGAAAGGCCATGGCCTCACCTTCACCATTGGTCGTGGCAACGAGATCTGCTGCGCGGCGATCGAAGCGCTGCGCCACCTCGTCGTCGGGCTCGATCTCGACTGGGTGAAAGAGGATCCCGGCCGCTTCTGGCACCACGTGACCGGCGACAGCCAGCTGCGCTGGATCGGCCCGGACAAGGGCGCCATGCATCTTGCGGTTGGTGCGGTGGTCAACGCGGTCTGGGATCTATGGGCCAAGGAAGCCGGCAAGCCGGTCTGGCGCCTGGTCGCCGAGATGAGCCCGGAAGAGATCGTGCGCATCGTCGATTTCCGCTATCTCACCGACGCCATCACGTCGGCCGAGGCGCTGGCGATCCTGAAGAAGGCCGAGGCCGGCAAGGCCGAGCGGATCGCCACGCTCGAGCGCGAAGGCTATGCCTGCTACACCACCTCGGCCGGCTGGCTCGGCTATTCCGACGACAAGCTCAGGCGCCTCTGCCAAGAAGCGGTCGACGAGGGGTTCAACCACATCAAGCTGAAGGTCGGGCGCGACCGCGCCGACGATATCCGCCGCCTCAGAATCGCCCGCGAGGTGATCGGGCCGGACCGTTACCTGATGATCGACGCCAATCAGGTCTGGGAGGTCGACCAGGCGATCGACTGGCTCAAGGACCTTGCCTTCGCCAAACCCTTCTTCATCGAGGAGCCGACCAGTCCGGACGACGTCGCCGGTCACGCGAAGGTCCGCAAGGCGGTGGCGCCGATAAAGGTCGCGACCGGCGAGATGTGCCAGAACCGCATCATGTTCAAGCAGTTCATCGCCGGCGGCGCGATCGACGTCGTGCAGATCGATTCCTGCCGCATGGGCGGCTTGAACGAGGTTCTGGCGGTGCTTCTGATCGCCGCCAAATTCGGCCTGCCGGTCTGGCCGCATGCCGGCGGTGTGGGCCTGTGCGAATATGTCCAGCATCTGTCGATGATCGACTACATCGCTGTCTCAGGCAGCAAGGATGGCCGGGTCATCGAATATGTCGATCACCTGCACGAGCATTTCCTGGAACCCTGCGTGATCCGCAACGCCGCCTATATGCCGCCCCGTGCGCCCGGCTTCTCGATCGAGATGAAGGCCAAGTCGATCGAAGACTATCTGCATCGCGGCTGACATGGGGTGGCCCGGCGTGCCGGACCGCTGCGAATCGGTTATGCCTCTGCCATGCAGGAAACCTCCCTCTACGAGCCGGTGAAGCGGTTCCTCGAGAGCATGGATTTCGCCGTCAAGGGCGAGATCGGCGGCTGCGACGTGGTCGGCGTGCGTGCCGGCGAGCCGCCGGTTGTCGTCATCTGCGAGTTGAAGCTGCAGTTCAACCTCGAGCTCGTCCTGCAAGCCGTCGACCGCGCGGCGGCCTGCGACGAGGTGTGGCTTGCCGCCTATATGTCGGCGCGCGGCAAGGGCCGCGAGCATGACCGCCGCTTCCGCGCGCTCTGCCGCCGTCTCGGCTTCGGCCTGTTGGGCGTCGGCAAAAAGGGCGAGGTGGAGCTGCTGCTCAGTCCCGCCGCGTTGCCGCCGCGCCGCGACCCGCGCCGGCGCTCGCGCCTGGTCGAGGAGCATCACCGCCGCAAGGGCGATCCGTCCGTCGGCGGCAGCACGCGCAAGAAGCCGATCATGACCGCCTACCGCCAGGAGGCGCTCGCCTGCGCAGCCGCCATGGCCAACGGCCCGAAACGGCCGCGCGACCTCAAGGCGCTTTCGCCGCGCGCCGCCAGCATCCTGCAGCATAATTACTATGGCTGGTTCGCCCGCGCCGAGCGCGGCATCTATGCACTGACAGAAGCCGGCCTTGCCGCCATCGGACCTTTGCCGGCGACGTTGTAAGGACGATTTGCCGACTTACCATTCCGCCTTGTGACCGGAGAACCCGCCATTCGGCGTCGGGCTTGGTTTCGGTTGTTGACTCATCTTTCCGCATGTGCAGAAATTGGTTGGACCATTGAACCACTTTGGGCCCAGCCGGCGTGACCGATTTCCTGCCCCCCATCCAGACGACGGCGCGCGACGACGCGGTGCTGAAGGCCTTGGCGGGGTTCGTGCGGCAGGAGGCTCTGGGTCCCGGCGAGAGGTTGCCGACGGAGCGCATCCTCGCCGAACGCCTCAAGGTCAGCCGCAACACGGTGCGTGAGGCGCTGACGCGCTGGGAAGGCCTCGGCCTGGTCGAGCGGCGGCAGGGCTCGGGCACCTACCTCAAGGCCGCCGTCTCGCCCGACATGCTGCACATGCCGCTGACACTAGCCGGTGGCAATGATTTCGCCGGCCTAATGTCGACGCTTGAGATCCGGCGCGCGCTGGAAGCGGAGGCCGCCGCGCTCTGCGCCATTCGTGCCGGCAAAGCCGAGCTCGCTGAGATCGAGCGCAAGCTCGACCTCATGGAAGAGGCCTTCCAGACCCGCGCCGGGATGTCCTCGGACGAGGATTGGGAATTCCACCAGGCGATCTTCCGCGCTTCCGGCAATCCGCTGTTCGAGCAGATCATCGCCGCCATGTACGAGCTGTTCCACCGTTTCTGGGAGCATCCTCTTGGCGTGCGCGACTTCGGCCATGCCAGTTTTCCTTATCACCGGACCATCTTCAATTGCATCGCCGCGCGTGACCCCGATGGCGCTCGCGCCGAGGCGCTAAAACTCATCGCCACCGTCGAGGACGATTTGAAGCGCGGCGCTGCCAACCTCAAACTTTCGGACCGCAGATGAACGAGCAGCGCAGCACTTTCGACCCGGCCTCGATGGCCAGCGACTATCTCGGCGAGGCGGCGACGCTTCTGGCGCATGACGATCCGTTTCCCGACGGTGCGGTGGTGCCGCCGATCTACCAGACCTCGCTGTTCACCTTCGCCAATTATGCCGACATGGCCGACACCTTCGCCGGCCGGCGAAAGCAGCCGATCTATTCGCGCGGCGACAACCCGACGGTGATGGAATTCGAAGCGCGTGTCGCCGCGCTCGAAGGCGCGGAGGCCGCGCGCGGCTTTTCCAGCGGCATGGCGGCCATCAGCGCTACGGTGCTCGCTTTTGTCGGCGCCGGCGAGCGCATGGTTGCCGTGCGCAACTGCTATGGCGACGCCTACCGCCTGTTCGAGCGGCTGTTCCCGCGCTTGCACATCAAGGTCGATTATGTCGACGGCTCCGATCCCGACGCGGTTGCCGCGGCACTTCCCGGCGCCAAGCTGCTCTACCTCGAAAGCCCTACCTCGATGATGTTCGAGCTGCAGGATCTGGAGCATCTGACGCGGCTGGCGAAGGAGCAGGGGATCGTGACCACCATCGACAATTCCTGGGCGACGCCGGTCTTCCAGAAGCCGATTTCGCATGGCGTCGACCTGGTGCTGCATTCGGCCTCGAAATATCTGGGCGGCCACAGCGACACCGTCGCCGGTGTGGTGGCGGGCTCGGCCGCCCACATCAAGCACATCAACGAGCAGACCTATTCGCAGCTTGGCGGCAAGCTGTCGCCCTTCGAAGGCTGGCTGCTGTTGCGCGGCCTGCGCACGCTGCCGCTCAGGCTGCCGCATCACATGAAGAGCGGGCTCATCATTGCCGAGCGGCTTAAGGCGCATGGCAAGGTCGAGCGGGTCAACCATCCCGCCTATTCCAACCACCCCGGCAAGAAGACTTTAGCCGGCTATGCCGGCCTGTTCTCCTTCGAGGTCACCGAGGATGTCGACATCCCGGCCTTCGTCGACGCACTGAAATATTTCCGCATCGGCGTCAGCTGGGGCGGCCATGAAAGCCTGGTCGTGCCGGCAAAAGCCTCGCTCGAGCAGACGCCGGGCATCAATTCGATGGCGCGCTTCGGCGTCAGCCCCCGAACCATCCGCTTCAATGTCGGATTGGAAAATGTCGAGGACCTCTGGGCCGACATCGCCCAAGCCTTCGACAAAAGTAGAGCCTTCGACAAATCAAAAAAATAGTCGTCCAAAAATGGGAGTCCTGAAGATGAAAAGACTGTCCTTCATGTTTGCCGCCGTGGCCGGCCTGGCGATTTCCGCCAGCGGCGCGCTGGCCGACACCACCATCAAGCTGGTCGAGGTCATCACCAGCCCGCCGCGCACCGAATTCCTGAAGAAGCAGATTGCCGAATTCGAGACGGCGAACCCGGGCATCAAGGTGGAGGTGGTCTCGCTGCCCTGGGGCCAGGCCTTCGAAAAGTTCCTCACCATGGTGCAGGCCGGCGATACGCCCGATGTGGTCGAAATGCCCGAACGCTGGATGGGCCTCTACGCGAACAACGGCCAGCTCGAGGATCTCGGTCCCTTCATGGCCAAATGGCCCGACGCCAAGACGCTCGGCGACCGCGCCAAGCAGTTCGGCTCGACCGTCAACAACACCCAGTTCATGATCCCCTATGGCTATTATGTGAACGCGCTGTTCTGGAACAAGAAGCTGTTCAAGGAAGCCGGCCTCGACCGTCCGCCGGAAAACCTCGACGAGTTCGTCTCCTTCTCCAAGAAGATCTCCGCCATCCCCGGCAAATACGGCTACTGCCTGCGCGGCGGCCCCGGCGCCTTCAACGGCATGCACATGTTCATGAACATCGCCGACGGCAAGGGCGGCTATTTCACCGACGACGGCGTCTCGACCATCAATGACGAAGGCTCGGTCAAGGGTCTGCAGATGCTGGCCGACATGTACAAGAACGGTCTGGCGCCAAAAGATTCCGTGAGCTGGGGCTTCAACGAGACGGTGACCGGCTTCTATTCCGGTACCTGCGCCATGCTAAACCAGGATCCGGACGCGCTGCTCGGCATCGCCGACAAGATGAGCGCCGACGACTTCGCGGTCGCGCCGCTGCCCGTGGGTCCGAGCGGCAAATCCTACCCGACGCTCGGCTATGCCGGCTGGGCGATGTTCGCCAATTCCCAGCACAAGGACGAAGCCTGGAAGCTGATGGCCACACTGCTGTCGCCCAAGGACAATCTGGAATGGGCCAAGGAAGTCGGGGTCGTGCCGATCCACAACGGCGCTGACCAGGACGCGCATTTCAAGACCGAGCAGTTCAAGGGCTGGTTCACCGAGCTCAGCGACAGCTCCAAATACGAAATGGTGACGCCGCCAACGCATCTGGAGAACCTCGGCAACTTCGTCGACCAGGTGGCGATCAAGAACTTTCAGGAAGTGCTGCTCGGCCAGAGGCCGGCCAAGGAAGTGGCCGACGAATGGGCCAAGTTCCTGACCAAGGAACAGCAGGACTGGCTGGCGAAAAACAAGAAGTAAGCTTCTTTCCTTCTCCCCGTTTACGGGGAGAAGGTGTCACGAAGTGACGGATGAGGGGCGGCGCCACACCTTCATAAGTTCGCGCTGCCCCTCATCTGCCTGCCGGCATCTTCTCCCCGTTGAACGGGGAGAAGGACGCTGTCGCCGTCCCCGGCACCCACTCACCACCGTAGAGCCAAAAACTTATGACCTACGCCGTCTCCGAAATCCGATCCGCCGCCCGGCCGCGAAAGCAACGGCTGAGCAAGGCCGCGATCGAGCCGTGGCTCTATCTATCGCCTGCGATCGTCCTGCTGGTCCTGGTTCTACTGGTGCCGCTGATCATCGGCATCAGCTATTCCTTCCGCAAATTCTCGGCCTTCAAGTCGCAATATGTCGGCCTTGCCCAATACCAGGCGATGCTCTCCGACCAGGTGCTCGGCCAGGCGCTCATCAACACGTTGTGGTGGACGGTTGCCAGCCTGTTCTTCCAGTTCTTCCTTGGCCTGGGTCTCGCGCTGCTCCTCGACAAGCCCTTCTACGGCCGCAAGGTCGTCCAGGCGGTGGTATTCCTGCCCTGGGCGGTGCCGTCCTTTCTCTCGGGCCTCACCTGGGCCTGGCTGTTCAACCCTATCATCGGGCCGCTGCCGCATTGGCTCTTCGCGCTTGGCCTGAAGGCGGAGCCGACCAATGTGTTGTCCGATCCCGCCACCGCCATGTGGGGGCCGATCGTCGCCAACATCTGGTTCGGCATCCCGTTTTTCGCCATCACGCTGCTGGCGGCGCTAAAGTCGATCCCCTCCGAGTTGCATGAAGCGGCGGCCATCGACGGCGCTTCGCCCTGGCAGCGCTTCACCAAGGTGACGCTGCCCTTCCTGGCGCCGACCATCGTCATCACCGTCATGCTGCGCACCATCTGGATCGCCACCTTCGCCGACCTGATCTTCGTCATGACCGAGGGCGGGCCGGCCGGCTCCACAAGCACGGTGCCGGTCTACATCTATGTCAGCGCCTTCAAGTCGCTGGACAAAGGCTACGCCTCGGCGGTTGCGGTGCTGCTTCTGGTGCTGCTGATCGCCTACGCCATCGGCCTGATCGCCATCCGCCGTACCCTGGTGAGGCACGTCTGATGATCGCCGGTCGCTCCACCTCCTCGCGCATTTTCGGCGGCATCGGTCTCTACGGCGCTATCGCGGCCTACGTGATCTTCGCGCTGTTTCCGATCTTCTGGACGCTGAAGATCTCGGTGACGCCCGAACGCCTGCTCTATTCCGAAGGCATCACCTTCTGGCCGTCGCAGACGACTTTTCAGAACTTCGCCACCGTGCTCGAGGCCTCCGACTTTCCGCGCTATTTCCTCAACAGCGTCATCGTCTCGGTGTCGACGGCCGCCTTTGTCACCGTCATCGCCACGCTTGCCGGCTATGCCATGTCGCGCTTCACTTTCCGCGGCAAGGCGACTTTGGCGATCCTGTTGCTGCTCACCCAGACCTTCCCGCTGGTCATGGTCATTCCGCCGATCTACCGCATCATGGGCGACCTCGGCCTCACCAACAGCCTGATCGGCCTGATCATTATCTACACCGCCTTCAACACCGCCTTCGCAACCTTCCTGATGCAGTCCTTCTTCGACGGCATCCCGAAAGACCTGGAGGAAGCGGCGATGATTGACGGCTGCACCCGCGCTCAGGCGATGCGCCGGGTGATCGTGCCGCTGACCTTGCCCGGCATGGGCGCGACGCTGGGCTTCGTCTTTACCGCCGCCTGGAGCGAGTTGCTGTTCGCGCTGATGCTGATCTCCAGCGACGAGCAGAAGACCTTTGCCGTCGGCCTGCTCACCTTCATCGGCAAGTTCGCCGTCGACTGGGGGCAGATGATGGCGGCCTCCATCCTGGCGCTGATCCCGGTCTGCGTCTTCTTCGCTTTCCTGCAACGCTATCTCGTCACCGGCCTCACCGCCGGCGCGGTCAAAGGATAAAAGATGGCTTCCGTCACGCTGCAAAACGTCGAGAAGGACTACGGCGCGCTGCGCATCCTGCACGGCGTCGATCTCGAGATCGCCGATGGCGAGTTCGTCGTGCTGGTCGGCCCGTCCGGCTGCGGCAAGTCCACGCTGCTGCGCATGATCGCCGGCCTGGAGGAAGTTACCGGCGGCAAGATCCACATCGGCGAGCGGCTGGTCAACGACGTCGCGCCGAAGGACCGCGACATCGCCATGGTGTTCCAGTCCTACGCGCTCTACCCGCATATGGATGTCTCCTCCAACATGGGCTTCAGCCTGCTGCTGAAGAAGGCCGAGAAGACGACGATCGACGGCAGGGTAGGTGCTGCCGCCAAGCGGCTCGGCCTCGACGCCTATCTCGGCCGACTGCCGCGCCAGCTCTCCGGCGGCCAGCGCCAGCGCGTCGCCATGGGCCGCGCCATCGTGCGCGACCCGAAAGTGTTCCTGTTCGACGAGCCGCTGTCCAACCTCGACGCCAAATTGCGCGTCCATATGCGTGCCGAGATCAAGGCGCTGCACCAGCAGCTCAAGACCACCTCGGTCTATGTCACCCACGACCAGGTCGAGGCCATGACCATGGCCGACCGCATCGTCGTCATGCATGACGGATATGTGCAGCAGGTCGGTCGTCCGCTGGAGCTTTACGACCGTCCGGTCAACACCTTCGTCGCCGGCTTCATCGGCTCGCCGGGCATGAACTTCCTGCCGGCTAAGGTCGCCAAGGGCGGCAAGGCGGATGCCGTGCTCGCCGATGGCCAGAAGCTGCGGCTGCCGGATGGCCTGCCGCTGAGCGATGGCGACGACCTCACCATCGGACTGCGGCCGGAACACATCAAGCTCGTGGACGACGGCGCGCTGAAGGCCGAGGTCGAGGTGGTCGAGCCGCTCGGCCTGTCGACCCAGTTCTATGTCAGGCTGGCCAACCAGCAGGTCTGCGTCTTCGTCATGGGCCGCAGCGACGTGAGGCCGGGCGATACGATCCGCCTCGCCGCCGATCCGGCGGCGCTGCATCTGTTTGATCCGAAGAGCGGAAACCGGATTGGATAGGTCCGCGGATCAGCGCCAGCGGAAAGCGCCCAGAGTGTAGTCAGGCCACGCGCCAAGGTCTGCGAACAGCCCCGTCAGGTCGCTCCTGTCGGCCAATATTCCCGTCATCACCAGCGCGGTCGACACGCCGGCCGCGTTGCCGCCGGCTATATCGTGCTCGACACTGTCACCGACACAGATCACATCGCTGAGTGCCGGATGTCCCGCAAGCGCCAGCGCAGCTTCGTAGATCGCCGGATAGGGCTTGCCGATACGGGTGACGCTGCCGCCGAGCTGTTCGTAAAGATCGGCGATCTCGCCGGCGCCGAAGCGCGGTCCGACCGCGGTCAGCATGGTCCGATCGGGGTTGGTGCAGAAGCACGGCACCTTCCGCGCCGCCGCCGGGCCGAGAAGTCTTCGGTAGTGGTCGAGGTCGTAGCGGTCGCCTTCACTGGCCGCGATCAGCACCAGATCGGCGTCATCGCCGCGCTCGGTCAGAACGAGTGGCAGGCCCTCGATCGCCGAACGGTCCTCGTCGCGGCTGATCAGCAGGCATCTCGTGCCAGCCCGCAGCGCGCCCGAGTCCGCCATGTTTCGGAAGATGCGCCAAGCCACCTCGCCGGATGAGACGAAATGATCCCAGCTTCCCGCTTCAAAACCAAGCTTCAGCAGCCGCTTTTCGTTTGGCTCCGCCCGCTTGCCGGAATTCGAGATCAGCACCACGGTCTTGCCGGCGCGCTTCAGCGCCGACAGGGCTTCGACCGCGCCGGGATAAGGCTGTTGTCCGCCATGCAGCACGCCGAACTGGTCGAGCAGGAACACGTTGTAGCGCTCGGCAAGCGCTTCGATCCCGTCGAGATGCGCGGTGCGTTTCACGTTCACAACAGCCCCGCTTCCCTTGCGCCCGCCAGCGCCAGCCTTGCCGTCCCGGCCGCGGCCTCGTCCGAGAGCGCGGGCCGGAATTCGACGCCAAGCCTGCGCTGCCGGATCGCGGTCCAGGCGGCATTGGCGGCGCCGCCGCCGACGCTTCGAACCGAGGTGAGCTTCGGTGCGCCGAGTTCTGCGAGCCTCTGGTAGCCGAGCGCCTCGATGGCCGCGATGCCTTCCAGCATCGCCTTGAGATAGTCGGCGTCCGATTCCGGTCGGGGCAGGAGGCGCGGCTGGAGCTTTGGATCGGCAACAGGAAAACGTTCGCCGGCCGAGCCGAGCGGATAATAGTCGAGGCCGGTATCCGTCGCAGGATCGATCGCTGCGCTGAGTTCGAGGATGCGCGCGAGCGAAAAATGCTGGGCGAGCACCTTGCCGCCGGTGTTCGACGCGCCGCCCGCGAGCCAGGCATCGCCGAGCCGGTGGCTGTATATGCCGTAGCGCGGCGCCGAGATCGGCCGGTCGGACAGGATCTTGATGGTCAGCGACGATCCGAGAGCGGTGACGCCGTCGCCCGCGGCCGCCGCGCCCGTCGCCAAGAAAGAGGCGCAGCCGTCCGTGGTGCCGGCGACCACCGCGACGTCGCGCGGCAACCCGAACAGGCCGGCGGCGGCAGCCGTGAGCCTGCCGGTCACGCTACCCGGCCTGACAATGGTGGGCAGAAGCTCCACGCGCATGCCGGTCGCCGCGATCCATTCCGGCCAGCGGCGCGCCTCGGCATCGTAGCCGGTCTTCAGGCTGTTGTTCTCGTCGCTGATGTCGAAGCGGGCCGAGAATTGCCCGGCAATCCAGTCGGCCTGGTGCAGCACGGCGTGGATGCCAGGCAGGCGCTGGAACCAGAGCGCCTTGGCGAGACCGGAGGTCGCCCCATGCGCAGCACTTGCCTCAGGCGTCGTGCCGGCGATCGCGGCGAGGATGGCCGCATCCGAAACCTTGTCGTTGTACATCAGCGGCTCGGCCAGCGGCCGTCCGGCGTCGTCGGTCGGCAGCACGGTTCCTGACGTACCGTCCACGGCGATCGCGCGCACAGCCATGCGATCGATGCGCGAAAAAAGCTCGTGCAGTGTCGCTTCGACGGCGGCCCACCAAACGGCCGGATCGCGGCCGTTCGCGCCGAAGCGCTCGAGCGGCACGGCGGCGCTCGCGGCGGTGGAGAAATCAGGACGCATCGCGACGGCGCGCGATCCGGACGTGCCGATGTCGATGCCTAATGCAAGCGGCGCCATTCGCCTAACCCGCGGCGTTGAGTCTCTGGCGATACTGCTCGGCATCCCAGTTGACCAGCTCGTCATTTTCGGCGGCGGTGAGATAGTTCAATTTCGCCGCGATGTTGATCCGCGCGGTCACGTCGGCGAGGCAGCGCTGCATCGCGTCCGCGCCGGAGCTGGCGTCGCCGCGCATCAGCACGCCGGCGCCCGGAAAGAGGACCGCAACGGGGTTCGTGCCCAGCCGCGCGACGACGTCGGCGACCTTCTCGCCAGGCCTTGCCACCACGGAGCCCCGGCCAAGGAAGATGACGTGGTCAGGGTAGAGGCTGCCGGCTTCGGCGATGCGGCGGCTGTCCGCATCGAGCGCCACCGCATGCGCCTCGATATCCGCCGGCAATCGGTAACCGCTGCCGCCGGCAAGTGCCGCCAGCGCCACTATATCCGGGATCGGTGTCTGCCGCGCCGGGCGGGCCAAAAGCGATCTCACCCGGTGCAGCAGACGCTCCGCCTCGGCCACGGTCTCCGCTGCGACGACCAGTCCGTGATTGCCGAGGATCAGCACGTCGACCCCCTGCCGGAGACGCTCGGCAATGCCCTGGGCAAGCGGCAGGCCCGGCCGGCGATAGGGGACATAAGCCCACGCGATGCCCTGGAGACGCCGCCCGGCTTCGATCTCGCAATCGGCCTGAACGGCGAGTGAGATTGTCTCGACGCAGTGGACATGCAGCACCACTCGCTGCGGCATCAGCGCGTGAACGGTGGTCTCGATCGAAGGGCGCAAGCCGCGCGGATTGAGGGCATCGATGGCAAAGGCTTGCGGCTTGTCGGCGCTCGGATCGCGCCGTTCGAGGGCCTCGACGAGCGGACCCATCGCGACCGGTACCATGATGTCGTCGGTCAGCGCGTCCCTCAACCAGGTGCCGGAGGCCTTGATCCACAGCGTGTCCCCTGCCTTCAGCGATGTGTTGCCGCCGGCTGCCTGTGTCAGGTGCGGATCGTCGCCGATGGCTGCCGAAAGTGTCCGCAAGGCTGCCAGCTCCTGCGCATCAACTGTGGTCGCCATTGCGATCTTCCTCCAACGGCTCGTCGGTCTCGCACGATCTCCCATTACAGGAGAATGATTGGTGCTGATATCGCAGATGCGAGCGATCTACGTCAACAGTGATCTATTATCGTCAAAACGGGCTTGCAATCCGACTGATGTTGAGTAAGTTGCATCAATTGTCATGCAAAATGGCATTGTCGGGAGGAAGAGTTGAGCGACTCCGGCCGCCAGCGTCAGATCGTCGAGCTATTGCGGGACCGGCCGTTCGCTTCGGTGCGTGAACTGCAGGAGCGGCTTGGCGTGTCGGCGGCGACGGTCAGGCGCGACATCGACAAGATCGACGAGGCCGGCGAAGCCAGGAAGGTCTATGGCGGCATCTCGGCGCTCGACGGCGCCTCGCATGCCGGCATCGCCTATGCGAGGCCCTATGACGAGAACCGTGACCTGGCGGTCGATGCCAAACGGCAAATCGCCGCTGTAGCCGCCACCATGGTGCGGGACGGCGATGCGGTCATCGTCCATGGCGGCTCGACCTGCTTCCATCTCGGCGTCAAGCTTGCCGACCGCAACATTCGCCTCTTCACCAATTCCATGCCGCTCGCCGCCTATCTCAGCGATCATGGCCATTGCAGCCTGACCATCGCCGGCGGCGATCTGCACCGCGAGCCCGGCATCATCCATTCGCTCACCCAGGCCGTGCCGTTTTATGCCTCGAAGTTCTTTCTCGGCGCGCAGGGCCTCGGCCATGAGGGTGTGCTGGAATCGCATCCGCTGCTGGTGCGCTCGATTATCGATCTCAGCCTTTGCGCCGACCAGATCGTCGTGCTGGCGGACAGCCGGAAGCTGTCGATCCACGCCCGCAATGTCGCGCTGCCGCTGTCGCGCATCGGCACGCTGGTGACCGATGACGGCCTGTCCGACGCCGATGCGCGCATGCTGGAAGATGCCGGTGTCACCGTGCGTATCGCCTCGCCTTCGGGAGCCGTCCAGTGAAGGTGGCGGTGCTCGATTTCGGCAAGACCAATTCGAAGCTGTTCGTCTTCGACCAGGACGGGCGCATCCTCGACGAACGGCGCAGGAAACCCGACTGGATACGCAAAAGCGGGCTCAGCGTGCTTGACGAAACGGCGCTGCATAACTGGGCGCTGGACGCCGTCAACGAGGCCGCTGATGCCCACGGCATCGAAGGTCTGATGGTGTCGGGCCACGGCTGCACCTTCGCGCTGGTCGACGATACGGCGCTGACGCATCCGATCCTAGACTATGAGCAGGAGCCGCCCGCCGAGATCGCCGCGCGGATCGATCGGCGCATTCCCGATTTCGCCGAGACCTTCTCGCCGCGCCTGCCGCTCGGCTTCAACTATGGCCGCCACATGCTGTGGCTGAAAGAAGTGGAGCCCGGCGCGTTCTCGGCGGCGAAGGCGATTCTCGGCTATCCGCAATATTGGAGCTGGCGCTTCGGCGGCCACGCCGTTTCGGAAGTCTCCTATCTCGGCTGCCACTCGCATCTGTGGGCACCGAGCAAGCATGACTTCTCCTCGCTGGTCGATGCCGAGGGCTGGCGGGGCCGCATGCCCGCCTTCGCGCACGCCGGCGGCGTCATTGGCGAGCGGCGCTTTGGCCGGGCGGGCAGACCGGTCGCCATTCACAACGGCGTCCATGACAGCAATGCCGCGCTCCATGCGTATCGCCGGCAGGACCTCGGGCCGCTCACCGTGGTGTCGACGGGCACCTGGGTGATCGTTCTCAACCCTGACTGTCCGTTCGAGGCGCTCGACCGCGAGCGCGACATGCTGGCCAATGTCGATGTCGATGGCGGCCCGGTGCCTACGATCCGCTTCATGGGCGGGCGCGAATTCGCCGTGATCAGCGGCAACTGGCAAGGCGCGATCGCCCCGGCCGCCATACAGCGGGCGATCGACGCCGGCACGATGGCCGTGCCGAGCTTTGCCCCGGGCGGACCGCTGCCGGGCCGGACGGGCGAGATCCTCGGGCCCGTTTCCGGTGCAGGGGAGCGCGCCGCCGTAGCGCTGCTTTATGTGGCTCTGATGATCGATCTCTCGCTCGACCTGATCCGTTCGGCAGACACCGTCATCGTCGATGGCGGACTGAATGCGGATGGGATGCTTGCCGGCCTCCTGGCGGCGCTGCGGCCGGGCCAATCCTTCCTGCAGGGGGCCACGCTGGAAGGCAGCGCCACGGGCGCCGCGGCTCTCGCCTTCGAGAGCATCGGCCGCGAATTCGCCGCCGATAGGCCGGAGCCGGTACGCGCCGCGGATTTCAAAGGCCTGGATCGCTACCGCGACGACTGGCGCGGCCTTATTGCCGGACGCCACATCGCCGGCGCGGCGGCAGGAGGTGCGCGATGAGCGCGGCCGCCCGCGTCGAGGCGTCGCAAAGGCCGGTGCTGGAGATGCGCCACATCTCCAAGACCTTCGGTCCCGTCCGGGCCCTGCACGACGTATCGCTCACCGTCAATGCCGGCGAACTGCATGCGCTGATGGGCGAGAATGGCGCCGGCAAGTCGACGCTGATGAAGGTGCTGTCCGGCGCCTATCGGCCGGATGCCGGCGGCGAGATCCTGATCGACGGTACGCCGGTCGCCAGCGGCGATCCTATCAAGGCTCGCGCCCAGGGCATCGCGGTCATCTACCAGGAGCTGTCGCTGGCGCCGAACCTGACTGTGGCGCAGAACATCTTCCTCGGCAACGAGCCGCGTAGGTTCGGCATCGTCGACCGCGACCAGTGCAACCGTCGCGCCAAGGAAATCATCGAGCGGCTCGGCGTCTCCTTTTCGGCGCGCGCCTTGGTCTCTAGCCTGTCGCTGGGCGAGCGCCAGCTGGTCGAGATCGCCCGCGCGCTGTCGACCAGCGCCCGCATCATCGTCATGGACGAGCCGACCACCTCGCTGACCTCGCGCGAGACCGACCGGCTGTTCGAGGTGATCGGGGCGCTGAAGGCGCAAGGCATTGCCATCATCTACATCAGCCACCGCATGGAGGAGGTCTACCAGCTCGCCGACCGCGTCAGCGTGCTGCGCGACAGCGGCTATGTCGGCACGCTGGAACGCGCCGATCTCAATGCATCGCGCCTGGTCTCGATGATGGTCGGCCGCGATCTCTCGGCCTTCTACAAGAAGGATCACCGGCCGCCGGACAGCCAGCGCCCGGTTGCGCTGTCGGTGCGCGGCATGTCGGATGGCGGATTGCTGAAGGACTGCTCGTTCGATCTTTACCACGGTGAGGTGCTGGCGTTGGCGGGGCTGGTTGGTTCCGGCCGCACCGAACTCGCGAGGCTGATCTTCGGGGCCGACCGCCGCAGCGCGGGCGAGCTGGAGCTCGACGGCAAGCCGATTGCCATCGCTTCGCCACGCGAGGCGCTGGAGGCCGGCATTGCTTACCTCACCGAGGACCGCAAGGAGCTCGGGCTGTTTCTCGACATGTCGATCGCCGACAACATCAATATGGGCGTGCTTGCGAAAGACGCGCGCGCCGGCGGTTTTCGTGATTTCACCGCCGCCGAGCGGCGTGCCGCCAAGGCCATCGCCGATCTCTCGATCCGCACGCGCTCGGCGCAGGCCAATGCCGGCTCACTGTCGGGCGGCAACCAGCAGAAGGTGCTGCTTGCCCGCCTGCTTGAGACCGAGCCCAGGGTCGTCATCCTCGACGAGCCGACGCGCGGCGTCGACGTCGGCGCCAAGTCGGAGATCTATCGGTTGATCGACAGTCTTGCCGGCCGGGGCATCGCCATTCTCATGATCTCCAGCGAACTGCCCGAAGTAATCGGGGTGGCCGACCGCGTGCTCGTGATGCGCGACGGCGCCATCGCCGGCGAGGTGACGGCGTCGGAGGGCAGGCCGCTGCGTCAGGAAGAAATCATGGAACTTGCGACGGGGGCGGCCAAGGAAGGACCGACAAGATGACCGACAGCTCAACAGTGGCGAAAGCGGCGGATCAGGCAGCGGTCAGGAGCCGGCGGCTGCGCACGGCCTTCGCCGCGCTCGGCATGCTGCCGGTTCTGGTGCTGCTTGCTGTCGGCTTCCAGTTCATCAACCCGCGCTTCCTTACCGGCACCAACCTGCTCATCGTCAGCCAGCAGTCGTCGATCAATATCGTGCTGGCCGCGGGCATGACCTTCGTCATCCTCACCGGCGGCATCGACCTATCCGTCGGCTCGATCCTCGCGGCCTCGGCGATGGTCGCTGTGCTGGTGTCGCTGGTGCCGGACTGGGGCATGCTCGGCATTCCGGCCGCCATTTTGCTCGGCCTCGGCTTCGGCGTCATCAACGGGCTGCTTGTCGCCTACATCAAGCTGCCGCCCTTCATTGTCACGCTGGGCTCGCTGACCGCCGTGCGCGGCATCGCCCGCCTGCTCGGCGAAGACACCACCGTGTTCAATTCCGACCTGCCTTTCGATTTCATCGGCAATGGCTCGCTGTTCGGCATTCCCTGGCTTGTCATCATCGCGCTGACCGTGGTGGTACTGTCCTGGCTGGTGCTCAAGCGCACCGTGCTCGGCACCTGGATCTATGCCGTGGGCGGCAATGCCGAGGCGGCGCGCCTCACCGGCATCAAGGTGCCGCTGGTGCTGCTCTTCGTCTATGGCGTGTCGGGCCTGCTCGCGGGCCTGGGCGGCGTCATGTCGGCGGCGAGACTCTACGCCGCCAATGGCCTGCAGCTAGGCCAGTCCTACGAGCTCGATGCCATCGCCGCCGTCATTCTCGGCGGCACCAGCTTCGTCGGCGGCGTCGGCTCGATTTGGGGCACGCTGATCGGCGGGCTGATCATCGCCGTGCTCTCCAACGGGCTCATTTTGGCCGGTGTCTCGGACATCTGGCAGTACATCATCAAGGGATTGGTCATCATCGTGGCGGTCGCCCTCGACCGTTACCGGCTGCAGGCCGGAGCAAGAACGTGATTGACCTCGGTCGCCGGCCTAGACGGGCCGGATTGTGTGTAACGCACCGTGAGAGGCGCGGGGCAATCGGAGGAAGCAAGTAAATGAAGACCATCGCCAAACTGCTCTGCGGCGCAGCCCTCGCGGCCCTCGCCATCGCGCCGGCATCGGCCAAAGACCTCAACAAGGTCGGCATCTCGGTCGGCCTGCTCGGCAACCCGTTCTTCGTCGCCACCATCAAGGGCATCGAGGACGCGGCCAAGAAGATCAATCCGAAGGTCGAGGTGACGTCGGTGTCGGCCGACTACGACCTCAACAAGCAGGTCTCGCAGATCGATTCCTTCATCGCCGCCGGCGTCGATGTCATCATGCTCAATGCCGTCGATGCCAAGGCGATCGCGCCCGCGGTCAAGAAGGCGCAGGCGGCTGGCATCGTTGTCGCTGCCTTCGACGTCTCGGCGCCGGGCGCCGACGTCACCGTGATGACCAACAACGTCAAGGCCGGAGAGGAGGCCTGCCAGTATCTGGTCGATCACACCGGCGGCAAAGGCAACTACGTCATCCTCAACGGCCCGGCCTCGTCGTCGATCCTGGAGCGAGTCAAGGGCTGCAAGAACGTTCTTTCGCAGCACGCCGACATCAAAATCCTGTCCGACGACCAGAACGCCGAGGGATCGCGCGACGGCGGCCTGAAAGTGTTCCAGTCGCTGCTCACCCGCTTCGACAAGATCGACGCGGTGTTCGCCATCAACGATCCTACGGCGATCGGCGCGCAGCTCGCCGCCAAGCAGCTCAATCGCTCGGAATTCATCATCACCGCGGTCGACGGCGCCCCGGACATTGAGAAGGAGTTCGCGTCCGGCACCTCGCTGATCAAGGCCTCGGCCTCGCAGGATCCCTATGTCATGGCCGGCCAGTCGCTGACGATGGCGGCAGATGTGCTTGCCGGCAAAAAGCCGGCCGAGCCGACCGTGCTGCTCGATCCGAAGCTGATTACCGCCGAGAACCTGAAGGACTACAAGGGCTGGACGGCGGCCCGCTAAAAAGCCTGCTCCCAAGGCTGGCGCGGCCGGATCGGTCCGGCCGCGCCTCATTCATCGGACGGAGACGATCATGTCGCGCATTGGTATCCATTCTTTCGTCTGGTCTGCGAGTTCGGCGCAGGCGGATCTCGAACGCACGCTGGCCAACACGAAGGAAGCCGGCTTCGACCTGATCGAATTCTCCTATCTCGATCCGGCGGATGTCGATATCGGCAGGCTGGCCAAAAGCATCACCGATCTCAGCCTGGGCGTAGCGATCAGCATTGGCCTGCCTGCCGACGGCGACATCTCCAGCCCAGACAAGGCGGTCGCCGCGCGCGGCGTCGAGATCCTGAACCGCACCGTCGCCCTCACGCGCGATCTCGGCGGCCAAAAGATCGGCGGCATTCTCTCGGCAAGCCACGGCCTGCAAACCGAACCGCCGACGCGCGATCAGTGGAACCGCAGCGCCGCTACACTTGCCGGGGTTGCGGAAACGGCCAAGGCCGCCGGCGTGACGCTCAATCTCGAAATCGTCAACCGCTTCGAAAGCAACCTGCTCAACACCGCCGCGCAAGGACTAGCTTTCATCGAAGACACCGGCTCCGACAACATCTTCCTGCACCTCGACACCTTCCACATGAACATCGAGGAGGCCGATGTCGGCCTGGCCATCCGCCATGCCGCGAGGAAGATCGGTTATGTCCATATCGGCGAGAGCCATCGCGGCTTTCTGGGCACCGGCAGCATCGATTTCTCGGCGATCTTCGATGCGCTGGCGGCGATCGGCTACAGCGACGATCTCAGCTTCGAATCCTTCTCGTCCGAGATCGTCGACGAGAATCTGTCGCGGAAGACGGCGATCTGGCGCAATCTGTGGACCGACAATATGGAGCTTGCTCGTCATGCGCGCCGCTTCATCGCGGTCGGCCTGGAGACGGCCCGGCGCAAGGCCGATCTCGTCTCGGCTTCGCAAAGGCCCTGACATCTTCGAGAATGTCGAGCAGTGAATTGCGGCTTTCGAGAGCCATGCTCTGCTAGACTCCTGTTGATTCGTCTCGACAGGAAAAGGCATGAGCAAGGCCCTCGGCACATTCGCACTGGTCACGGTTTTGAGCGCTTTGCTGATGGCGCTGTCATTGGCCGTGGCGAGGCACGGCTATCCCTATGGCGCGTTCGGCGTGAAGCGTCTCGACGGCATCGCCGACGCCGGCTCATTCCTGGCGATCGCCGCCGTCTATTTCTTCGCTGCCATGCTGATGATGATCCTGCCCATCCGCGCCGCCGGCGTCGTGCTGACCCATGCGGCCGATGCGATCTTCTGGGCGACGATCGTATTGTTCGCGATCATCGTCGGCTCGCTGATCGCCAGATGGGCCTTCGGCCAGCACGAGGTGCTCTGGGCGCTTTTCAACTGGCGTTTCCTGTTCGTGGCAGTGATCGTTGCGGCGCATCTCACCATGAACGAGCTTCGCCGCAACATCCTGCTCAGAAGCCTGTTCTTCGTCGCCTTCGGCGCGGTCACGCTCGCCTGTCTGTTCTGGTCGTTCTCGACCTGACGCGGCAAGGCCCTAGGTTTGTCGCAGAAGGCCGGTAGACCTGCCACGGGACAATCATTATATCATTTGTCCGACAATTGACCGGCCGACGGACTGCCACTACCCCAGCTTCAAGGAACAAGACAATGACCGTGCTGCGTAAGAACCTGATCGACGGCGAGTGGCTTGGCGAGGCCGGCTCACGCAACATCAACCCGTCGAACACCAACGACGTCGTCGGCGAATATGCTTCGGCCGGGCCTGAGCAAACCAAGCAGGCTATCGCCGCCGCCAAGGCGGCCTTCCCCGCCTGGTCGCGCTCCGGGCCTCTTGCCCGCCATGCCGTGCTGAAGAAAACCTCCGACGAGATCATGGCACGCAAGGACGAGATCGGCCGGTCGCTCGCGCGCGAGGAAGGCAAGACGCTGGCAGAGGGCGTCGGCGAGACGATCCGCGCCGCGCAGATATTCGACTTCTTCGCCGGTGAGACGCTGCGTCTGTCGGGCGAGATGGTGCCGAGCGTTCGGCCTGGCGTCGGCGTCGAGATGACGCGCGAAGGCGTCGGCGTCGTCGGCATCATCACGCCGTGGAATTTCCCCATCGCCATCCCCGCCTGGAAGATCGCGCCGGCGCTGGCCTACGGCAACACGATCGTCTTCAAGCCGGCCGAGCTGGTTCCTGAAAGCGCCTGGACCATCGTCGATATCCTGCACCGCGCCGGCCTGCCCAAGGGCGTGCTCAACCTCGTCATGGGCAAGGGATCGGTGGTCGGCCAGGCGATGCTCGACAATCCCGATGTCAACGCCATCTCCTTCACAGGCTCGGTCGGGACCGGCAAGCGCGTCGCCGCGGCAAGTGTGGAGCACATGCGCAAATTCCAGCTCGAAATGGGCGGCAAGAATCCGCTCGTCGTGCTCGACGACGCCGATCTCGCGGTGGCCGTCGACTGCGCGGTCAACGGCGCTTATTTCTCGACCGGACAGCGCTGCACGGCGTCCTCGCGCCTGATCGTCACCGACGGCATCCACGACCGTTTTGTCGACGCGATCAAGGAGCGGCTGGACAAGCTCGTCATCGGCGATGCGCTCGATGCCAAGACCCAGATCGGTCCTGTCGTCGACCAGACCCAGCTCAAGCAGGACGAGGATTACATCGCCATCGGCCGCCAGGAAGGCGCCGAGCTCGCCTTCGGCGGTGACCGGCTTGAGCGCGGCGCGCCTGGCTTTTATCTGCAGCCTGCGCTGTTTGTCGGCTCGACCAACGCGATGCGCATCTCGCGCGAGGAGATTTTCGGCCCCGTCGCCAATGTCATCCGCGTCAAGGACTATGACGAAGCGCTGGCTGTCGCCAACGACACGCCGTTCGGCCTCACCTCCGGCATCTGCACCACCAGCCTGAAGCACGCGACGCATTTCAAGCGCAATTCCGAGGCCGGCATGGTGATGGTCAACCTGCCGACGGCCGGCGTCGATTTCCACGTGCCGTTCGGCGGCCGCAAGGGCTCGAGCTACGGCCCGCGCGAACAAGGCCGTTACGCGATGGAGTTCTACACCACGGTGAAGACCGCCTATACATTCGCCGGCTAGAGCAGTTCCAGGAAAAGTGTTGGCGGTTTTCCGTCCGGAATTGCGCAAAAACAAGGAGATAGGGCGTTTCGCCGTTTCCATGAAACGGTGAAACGCACTAGTCCAATCCGGGAGCAGATCGATGAGCGTGGCCGACATGACATGGCTCAACCCGCCACCGCAGCACACGGTCGGCGACGGCACGCTCACCGTCCGAACAGGCAAGGACACCGACTTCTGGCGCGAGACCTTCTACGGCTTCTGGCGTGACAACGGCCATTTCCTCTACCGTTCCGTCGAGGGTGATTTCAGCGCCGAAGTCACCGTCAAGGGTGACTACAAGGTGCTCTACGATCAGGCGGGGCTGATGCTGCGCCTGAGCGAAACGCACTGGATCAAGGCCGGCATCGAATACACCGACGGGCTGGCATACTTCTCCGTCGTCCTCACCAACGACACCTCCGACTGGTCGCTGGTCGCCATCGCCGCCGGCAAGGACGGCGTCAGGATCCGCCTGACCCGCCACGCCGAGGCGATCCGCATCCAGTATCTGGACGCCTCGGACGGCCACTGGAAACCGGTGCGCCTGGCCTATTTCCCGATCTCGAAAACGGTCGATGTCGGCATGATGTGCTGCTCGCCGCAGCGCGAAGGCTTTGAGGCGACCTTCTCCGGCTTCACGATCGGGCCGGCGATTGCAAGGGACCTGCATGGGTGAGTGCGGAACCGCGTGGTTCTTTCGCGATTGCCGCGATAAGGGTAAGACGGCGCCTTGCCAGAGCGGAAGGGCCCGATGCCGTCTGATACTCCGCTGATCCTGTTCTGGACGCGCTGCTTCAACGAACCGACCGACATCGCGGCCACGCCGCAATGCCCAGTGTCCGTCGAATGGACCAACGACCGGCGACGGCTTGCCGAGGCCGATGCGGTGGTTTTCCATTTGCCGAATTTTCGTGAGGCCGGCGACGCCCGCAAATATCCCGGCCAGCTTTGGGTTGCCTGGTCGATGGAGAGCGTCGTCAACTATCCCGTCATGACCGACGCGGCCGTCATGCAGCACTTCGACATCGTCATGACCTATGAAACCGGGGCGGACGTCTGGACGCCTTATCTGCCTGACGCAAGCTGGTGGGAAGCCGCCCGAAATGCGCCGATACCGCCCAAGCCCGAGCGCGCCCCGACGGTACACTTCCAGTCATCGAGCATCAATAAGAGCGGTCGTGATACATTCATCGCCGAACTGTCCCGGCACATCGCGGTCGATTGCTACGGCCGCTACCGGCCCAACCGCGAGATCGCGGGCCTCGATCTCGGCCGGCAAACCAAGCTCGAGACCATTGGCCGCTATCGCTTTTGCCTGGCGCTGGAGAATTCGATCGCGCCCGACTACGTCACCGAAAAGATGTTCGATCCGCTGGAGGCCGGCACGGTGCCGGTCTATCTCGGCGCGCCAAATGCCGCGGCGTTCGTTCCCGACAATTCCTACATCGACGTCGCATCCTTCAGCACACCGGCGGAACTGGCGGCCTATCTTCACCATCTCATCGAAACACCGCAGGCCTACGCAGCCTATCTTGCCTGGCGATCGAGGCCGCTGCCCGAGAGGCTGGCCGGTCAAGTGGCTGATCTCGACATGCATCCGCGCTGTCGGCTTGCCCGCCTCATCGCTCAGCGCCTGACGCAGCAGAGTACGGGCCGGCGGCCAGGCAAACCTTCGCTGCCGTTTGGGGCCGAGGGATTTCTGCGTACCAGGTTGCGCCGTTGGAAAGCTGCTTGGCGCGGCAGGCCGATGTAACATAGGCGTTTACACACGGCACCTGCAGGATTTCGGGCTTGGGCAAGCCGCTCGGGCGGATCCCAAGATCGTTGGCGAGCACGCCAAAAGCCCCTCAGGTCGGCGCCGGCATGCGGCCGATGGCCGGCCTCTCGTCCTCGGCGGCAACGGCCATCTGGCGGCGCCGGAAAGCCGGCAATGGGTTCAGCTTGAACAGGCCGTAATAGACGATGAAGGACGCCAGGAAATAAGGGCCGAGCATCTCGACCTCGAAGAAGGAGCGGATCAGCATCAGCCCGGTCGCGCCGGCAAGCACCACCGAATCGGCACTCCACCCGCCGAACACCACCTTCGATACATGGCCGTAGAAGGCGCGCAGGATGACCAGCGCCAGCAAGGTGACGCCGATGAAGCCGATTTCGACCAGCGTCTCAACATAGGTGTTGTGGAAGTGGAAGCCGGAACGCGTCGAGATATAGAATTCCGCCCACAGCCGCTCCGGATCGGCAAAACCCTGCACCCAATAGGCGGCATAGCCATAGCCGAGCAGCGGACGCTGCTGCGCTGCTTTCCAGCCCTGTTCCCACAGATAGGTGCGGCCGGTGAGCGTCGAATCCTTGCCGAAGATGCCGAGCACGACATCCAGCAGCCCGAGGTTGAGCGCTGCCACCACGCCCGTCACCAGCGCCCCGGCGCCGACGACGAACAGCACCCGGCGATAGCGTCGCGACAGCACCTTGGTCATGGTGAGCAGCATCACGATGCCGATCACCGCCGGCAGCGAGGCCACCGACGTCGCCGAATGGGCGATTGCCAGCATATAGACCGACAAAAGCATGATCGGCGCGGTCCAGACGAAGCCCAGCCAGTTGCGCCGGTAGAAGACAAGGAACGCCAGGCAGAAGAAGATGCCGAGCGAAGAGAAGAAGCCGACCTGGTTCTTGGAACCGAAGGCGCCGACGAAATTGACCGTGCCGTCGATCGTGTCGAGCGCGTAACCACCGACTCCGAGTGAATAGAGCAGCACGAAGAAGATGCCGATCAGCGAGCCGACCACCAGCGTGCGCACGCTGATGGTGCGCGCCGCGACATAGGCGCATACGATGTGCGAGGAATATTGCACCGCCGCGCGCGCGCTGATGCCCGCCGCTTGCGACCAGAACACCGAGAGGCAGACATAGGCCGCAAGCAGAATGGGTAGCCAGGCGCTGGAGAGTTTCCAGGTGAAGCGCCGGTAATCGACGAACAGCAGCGGCAGCCAGACGGCGTAGTAGGCGAGGATCAGGATCTGGCCGAAATTGGGCGAGTAGGCGAAGGCGAGCGTGGAAACCGCGACGGCGAAAATGCCGTAGGTCTCGTTGCGATCGGGATCGATCAGGATGGATTTCGGAATCTTCATACCGGCTTTTGTCCCGCGCTAAGCCACGGCCCGGGCGCGCTGCATCTGCCGCCGCAGGAAGCGCCGCACCGGCTCATCATAGACGCGCGTGGCGATGTCGGCGATGACGACAACCATCGCCGCCATCACGATGCCGAACAAGGGATGATGCGCGAACGGGTCGATCGAGAAGGCCTTGCCGGCCCCGGCGATGATCATCAGCATCGGCGTGTGGATGATGTAGATCGGGTAGGAAATCCGCCCGAGCCAGCCATAGAAGCCTGACAGTCGCGGCGCGGTCGGCGCCACCGCGCCGGTCATCACCATGATCGGGAAGACGATGACGATGGCGCAGAGGTCGTAGGCAACGCGCGCGCCGGCGGCAACCGGGGCGATGGCGAAGACGGCAAGCGTGAGCAGGATCGCGCCCTCGACCCAGAAGCCGCGCCGCAGGAAGCCGAAGCTGCCCTGCCAGCCCGCCATCGATCGGCAGAGCAGCACGCCCAGGAAGAACGAGAAGGTTACGCGCGGCAGCCCGCTGACGATGGTCTTGCCGGTCATGCCGAAATCGAGCGTGCCGGCGAAAACCGAGGCGACGACGAGCAGCACGAGGCTGGCGCCGACGATCCCCGTCAGCACCCGCCGCGACAAGAGCACGAAGACAGCGACATAGGCGATGTTGACGATGAGCTCGAAGAACAGCGACCACGATGCCGGGTTGAGAGGAAAGATCGTATGATAGGCGTCGCTGACCAGCGGGATGAACAGCATGCCGGTTGTCAGCTGCATGCCGATCTCGGACAGCGGCATGTATTCCGCCGGTATCAGTCTGTTCTTGACCAGCAAATAGAAGAAGCCGAGCAGCGTGCCGGCTAGATAGAGCGGATAGAGCCGGATCAGGCGGATGGCCACGAAAGTGCCGAAGCCCATGCCGGTTTCGATCTTGCGGTCATAGGCATGCGCGATGACGAAGCCGCTGAGCAGGAAGAATAGATCGACCGCGAGATAGCTCGACGGCAGCACCTTGCCGTCGGCGAGGAATGGCGAGAAATGGTAGAGCATGACGCTGATCGCCGCCACGCCGCGGATGGCGTCGAGGTTCAGATACACGTGACGCTGGGCTGCGGGCTGCATGTTATGCCTTCAAGCGGTCCAAACAGATCGCTCGCCCGCGCTGCGCGCGAACGAGCCTGGCTTGTCCCTCCCGCCTCCGTTCCCGGTTCGCTTCGGACAAACCCGGGCCGGCGGCGTTATTGGCTGGCCGTCGGCGCCAGCTTCACCTTGATTACGTCGCCCGGCAGGATAGGCGTGTCTTCCTTGGCTTCGACCTCGCTGGTCTTGCCGTCGACGACGCGCACCAGCGAATAGAGCAGGGCTGGCTCTTCATTGCCGGTGTAGGCGGCAGCCGTTGCCGGATCCGATGCCTGTGCGATTAGGCCCTTCTGCATGCCGACCCTCAAGGCCGCCTCATTAAGGTTCGCTTCCGTTTGCTGCCGATCGGCGGTGAGGCTCGAACTCAGTGTGTTGCGGGCATCAATAGCGTCCTGCTCCGCCTTGCTGATCGACTGCTTGGCGGTGAGGATCGCCGTCTCATAATCCAGGATCTTGCCCTGCAGGTCGGTGACCGACTGCTGCGAGGAAAGCAGGCGCGCATTGGCGACCAGGCCCTTCTGCGCCAGCGGACCGATGCTGTCGGCCTGCTTGGAGGCCAGGTCGACCTGCTTCTGCTGGTTGGCGATCTTCTTCTGCAGCGATTCGATTTCCGACTGCAGAACACCCTTGAGGTCGTCGAGTGCGTCGAGCTTCAGCTTCAGCGATTTCTGGTCGGAGACCAGGATCGCCGTTTCGTCGGCGACGATGGTCGGCAATCTCGGATCGCCTTGAATTTCCTGAGGCACCTCGAAAGTCGTCTTCCCGGCGAGGTCGGCGTCGATGCGGGCTCGCTTGACCATCAGCCGCAAGCGCTGGTCGTCATAGATCTCATAGCTGCCCTTGGCGGTAATCAGATCCTTTTCGAGCTGCGGACCATAGTCGGCATTGCGCCGGATACCGCCGGCAATGCTGATTGCCTTGAGCACGGTCAGATCGGGCACGAAGGGAAACTGCCCGGGGTTCTGGACTTCGCCTGAAATGTAGAACGGCCGGAACTGCGCCATCTCGACCGAGGCTTCCGGCTTGTCGGGCAGCGCCAGCTTTCGTTGCAGGGCGAGCCCGATCGCTGAAGCGATCTCGGCCGTCGTCTTGCCGGCGGCCTGCATGTCGCCGACGAACGGCACCGAGAGCATCCCGCCCGGGCCGACCGAGTATTCGCCATTTAGGGCCGACCAATCGCGGAACGTGCCGTCGACCGTCTGCCATTCGGCGACCCGGATGTTGAGCTTGTCCAGCGGTCCAAGCCGATAGTCGCTGGCGGCAGCGACCTGCGGCATGACCAGCAACGCAGCAAGCAAGACGCCGCCGAAGCGGGCTGTGGTCCTGGATATGAGACTGCATGCGAAGGGCAGTCCGAAGAGGTCTTTTGTCAAATACGTTTTCCGATTCGCTTTGGCCCCATCCGCCCGATGAGATCACTGCCGGATGCCTGCCCCGAATCTGGCGGAGCAGGCCCGTCGGTCAATAGCTGCCGCGTGACATCCACACGGCAGGAACAGTCTTGAAGATGATGCGAATATCCCCGGACAACGACCAGTTCTCGACATAATGGCGATCGAAGGCGACGCGCGTGTCGTAGGATACGTCGTTGCGGCCGCTCACCTGCCACAGACCGGTGAGACCAGGGCGCGACTTCAGGTAATAGACCGCCGCGCTGCCGTAGATTTCCAATTCGTCGCGCACGACCGGACGCGGGCCGACAAGACTCATGTCGCCCTGCAGGATGTTGAGGATCTGCGGCAGTTCATCGAGGCTGAGCTTGCGAAGTACCTGGCCGACGCGGGTGACGCGCGGATCGTTCTTCAGCTTGCGCGTCGCGATCCATTCGGCGTTGGCTTCCGGATTGGCCGCCAGATACGCAGCGAGCACGCGCTCGCCATCCGGCACCATGGTGCGGAATTTGAGGCAGGAGAAAATCCTGCCGCCGCGGCCGATACGCTTGTGGCCATAGAAGATCGGACCATTATCCGAAAGCTTGACCAGCAGCGCGACCATCAGGAAGAGCGGGCTCAGCAGGATCAGCCCAGCCAGGGAACCAACGACATCGAAACTGCGTTTGAGCAGACCGCCGATGGGGGGTGGAAAATCAACGCCGGCCTGCGCAAAACTCGCATTTGCCGACTTGGCGACGTCCCTCATGCAGAAGCTCCATACGTTGAACGGATGGTTTACGGCAAGATACCAAAAAAATGCTGCAGCGCAACACACAATTTCCCATCGCGTTGAAATGTTCACGTCATGAATTGACTAAATAATAAACCTGCCTTGCCCAAATTTTCACCTTTGTGGCGCGTTTATGACAAGGTGAGAGAAAACCAGGAAAATGTAGTCCGCTTTTCGGGCCATTTTTGGACAGTGCATTCTTTGCTGCAGAAGAAACGTGGTTGCAGGCCGCTGGAAGCACTCGCAATGGTAAGTTATTCACATAAAATACTAATCAAAGTCATGAGTTTGACTGAAGCGGCAGACGTCTCATTGAATAGCTCTCGGAGCCAGAGTGTGCGGCGCAGCATGGCAGAGTCGATCTCGTAAAATCGTTGGAAACCATACCTGCACGGCCTTGCTCCGGCAGGCCGGCCTTAATAGAGTCGCAAATTGTTCCTGTCATAGTCTGCACGGGTAAGGAAGGTCGGAAGCAACCGGCCGGATTGGGCAGCCAGAAAGAGCTCTTTGGCGCAACGGGGAGTTACGCGGGTGGGTAAGTCGCAGCTTCTGCATGCTCGTCTCGGTTGAGAGGGCGGCGGTCATGTCTTTGCCGAAATTCATCGTCGGTATGATCTTCGCGCTCGCGATCGTCATCGGCTGGTCCTATTTCGATGGCGCGTCGGCGGGAACCATCCTGCTTCGCACCATCGTCTGCGCCGTCATTATCCAGGCTGGCTATTTCCTTCTGGTCTTTGCCATGATCGGGGGAGCCACGCCGACATCGGCCGACAAGACCCGCGAGGCGGACCGCGGCCCGATCCTGAGCAAGGTCGCCGAAGGCGAAAAGCTAAGCGCCAGACGCAGCCTCCACTGAACGTTCAATCGGCGCGGAGGTCAGCCCGGCCGCGATCGGTGGCGCGCTTTCGCGCTCCGCCTGCTCGCCGGACAGCATCCTCGCAAGCCGGCTGCCGGCTTTCGCCCTCAACCGCCGATATTGTCCGACCTCGACGATGCGTCCGTTCTCGATGGCCACGACCCAGTCGGCGAAGGCGATCATCGACGGCCGGTGCGCGATGGTCAAAATCGTCATCCGGCCGCGCAGCGCCTCGATCGATTGGGCGATCAGCGACTGATTCTGCCAGTCGAGCGCGCTTGTCGCCTCGTCGAGGATGAGCAGCGAGGGTTTGCGCAGCAGCGCACGCGCCAATGCGATGCGCTGCCGCTCTCCGCCGGAAAGGCGGACGCCGCGGTCGCCCACCACCGTATCGAGCCGCGAGTCCAGCCGCTCCACGAAATCGGCCGCATGGGCGTTTCGCAGGGCCGCCCACAATTCTTCGTCGCTGGCCTCAGGCGCCGCAAGGCGCAGATTGGCGGCGATTGTGTCGTGCAGCAGGAACACATCCTGCGGCACATAGGCGACCTGATCGCGCCAGGCCCTGCGATTCTGCGCTGTGATCTCGACGCCGTCGGCCAGAATACGTCCTTGGGTGGGTTCAAGCAGCCCAAGCAGCATGTCGGCGATCGTGCTCTTGCCGGAACCCGAAGGGCCGATCAGCGCCGTCACCTTTCCGGCCGGCAGACCGAAGGTGATGTCGCTGACCACCGGTTTGCCGCCGCCCTCGCCATAGGCGAACGCCACATCGCGGATGTTGAGGCCGGTCTCAAGCGACAGCTTTACGCCTTCGGTCACGTTCTCTTCCGGCTCGCGCTCGGCATCGAAGCGAGCCTGGAGGCTTTGCATCGAAGCATAGGCCGGCAGGTTGATCAGCACTTGTTGGGTCTGAAGCTGCATGTCCATGAAGCGCGGCGCGACCCGCATGAAGACCAGGAGCAGCACGACGATCTCGGCCAGCGACAGGTGGAAGCGAACCAGCGCGATATAGATGAAGAGGCTCAGCCCGATCACGCTCGTAACCTGGAACAGAGCGGTACCGAGCGAGCTGTTGCGGACGAAGGCGATGTTGTCGGCCTTCATCCTGTCCAGCGTCGCGCCGAGCTCGGCAAAATAGCTTGCCTCGACGTTCAGGCTCTTGGCGACCTTGATGCCGCCGAGGAACTCGGAGACCGTGCGGTATTGGTCCTGGCGATTGCCGGTCAGCGTGCGGCCATAGGCGCTGGCGCGCGCCCGGAACGGCTGCAGCGCAACCAGCAGCACCAGACCGACAAGGATGGCGAAGCACGTCATCACCGGCGAGATGAACAGCGAGACAATGAGATAGCCGGCCAGGAGCAGTGTGGCTTGGGTCAGCATCAGCAGCGAGAAGGCCGCAACCTGCACCCGGTCGACGTCGCCGTTCAGCGCATGGTCGAGATCGGAGCTGCGGATGCGGGTGAAAACGCCCCAGCGCGCCTTGCCGATGCTCTCGAACAGGTTCATGCGCACGCGGTTGACGAAGTCATAGAGCAACCGCGCCATGTAGACCGACTTGAAGCGGTTGAACATCGCTTGCACGGCCACCAGCGCGACGAGCAGTGAGAGCACGCTCGCGAGCGACAGCGTTCCGCCGGGCACCAGCCGATGCAAGGCCTCCGGCACCCGCACCGCATAGTCCTGGTCGGGCTTGCCGATCAGGCGCAGCAGCGGAACGAGCAGCAGGATCGAAATGCCTTCGGTGAGGCTCCCCAGGATCAGGAAGGCAAGCGCCGTCGCCGTGCGCCGTCCGCCGACATGCGCCACCATGGCGCCGAAACCGGCGACATCGCGCAGAAGCGACAGGCGAAACTTCGAGGACCAGCCCATACCCTGGATCACCTTGTTCCGGACGCCAGGTCGGATTCGATCGCGGCGACCGCTTCATCGAGCCTGGCGAGTCCGGCCGGCACTTCGAGGCGGTTGACGCCGATCAATCCGGCGATCTTAGCGCATTGGCTGAGATGCGCGGCGGCGAGATCGCCGGTCAACGCCTGCCGGCCGAAGCGCGTGATGTACGAGAATTTGATGATCGCCGGCAGCGCGGCGACACCGGCAAGCTGCGAGATCACCGCGCGTTCGCCGCGCTCGAGCACATAGATGCGCGATACCGGCACCGCCTCGGCGGCAAATCCGTCATGCAGCCGGTGCTGCGCCTTGTCGATTTGCGGATGCACCTGCGGGCGCACTTCCGCCTGCTCGAGGCGAATGGCGCCGGCCGCATCCGCGGCCAGCTTGAGCTGCGGAAATCCGGGCAGGATCATCGGTCGTCCAGGGTCGGACAAATCCAGCGCGACGACGTCGTCGGTGATCAGCCGATGGCCGGCGCGGATCATCGCGCCCGCCGTCGTCGACTTGCCGGCGCCCTTGTCGCCCATGAAGATCACGCTCTTGCCGTCGACGGCAATGGCGCTGGCATGCAGGACGAGCAGCCCGCGCCGATGCAGGACAAGAGCCATCACCGGCCCGAGCAGCGGAAAGGCAAGCAGCGGGTCGTCGATCCCCGGCGCCGGATCGACATCGATCCGCCTGCCGTCGCTGATCATGAAGGTGCCGACCGCCTGCCAGGAAAGATATTGGCGGGTCGCCTCGAAACGAAAGGCCGTGGCGCCATGCGATGCGCCGTCGGGAAAGTCGATCGGCCCGACCGCGATCTCCAGGTCCGGCGTCGCCGGCGCCGTCGGCGTCAGTTCCGGCAAGGCCACGTCCGAGCTGACGACCAGCCCGTACGCCCTGTAGAAATGGCGGACGCGTCCGCCCGGCGCCATTGTCCCGGTGGCGGGCCCCGGTCGCGCAAAGGAAGCGATCGGAAGATTCATGCGGGGCTTCCTTGGACTTGCCGCAGCCACAGCGACAGCGAAACCGAACGCCAGACATGCTGGACGTCGGGCAGCGTTGCCTGCTCGGGCTGGCTGAGCAGGCGCTCATAGACGGCGTTCACTTCAGGCAGGTTGACATAGGGCGCGATCCGCTCGCCGTCCGCTATCAGCAGCCTGTCCAGAAGCTCGCGGTGGTTGCCGAGCATGCCCTTGACCAGGTTGGCGGTGAAATCGATCTTGTCGCGTCGCCATTGCACGGCCGGCGGCAGAATGCCTTGCATCGCGCGGCGCAGCACGTGGCGGCCAAACCCGTCCCTGAGCTTTTCCTCGCCGGGCAGCGCCAGGCAGAACTCGACGAGCGGCTTGTCCCAGAACGGATAGCGGGGCTCGACGCCGGAATTGGCGGCGGCCTTGTCGAGCACTTCGAAGGCGTGCGGCACCAGCCCGGTGGACAGCAGCCAGCGATGCGTCAGCGCTTCGCTGGCGCTCACGGCGGCGGGCATGTAGCCGCTGCGATGGAAGCGCTCGGCAAGATCGGTGCGCCTGGCAAGGTCCGGATTGACCAGGCCCCGCCACGCGCGCGGCGCCGATGCTGGCCTCTGCCGCACCTTGCCGACAAGGCGTCTGGCCATCGATCTCATCCGGGCGATCCGCCAAGCGGGTCCGTAGATGGTCAGGAACTTGAAATAGAGGGAGAACATGCCCTCGCCATAGGTGTTGGCGGCGCTGTGCAATTCGCGCCACAGCTCCAGCCAACGGCCGGCATTGGCGAGTTCGTGAAGGTGTCCATGACCCTGCGAGACGACCTCGTCGCCGCCATGCCCGTCGAGAAGCACCTTGACGCCCTTTGCGCCCGCGGTGCGGTAAAGATCGCGGGTCAATGACAGACCGGGCGCCAGGAACGTGCCTTCCTGCTCCTCCAGGATACGCTCGAACTCGGCGAAGGGCGCGTAATTGCTCACTGCAATCAGCGTGGCGTCGAGCGGATTGCGGTCGAGCACCGCATCGATGAAAGGCTTCTCGTCCATCGACGAGCCTCTGTCGAACACCAGCGAGAAGGTCTTGAGCCTCGGGTTGCGCCTCGCCGCCGCGCGAAGACCGGCGACGCAAGCGATCGAGGAGGAATCGAGCCCGCCGCTCAGCATCGCGCCGACGGCCGGCGTGCCGCGCATCCTGTTCTCCACCGATTGCGCAAAGAGATGCCTGAATTCTTCGGCCGCGTCCGGGTGCGGCGGCCGCTGCGAAGGCTCGATCTGCCAGTAGCGCTGCAGCACTACCCGGCGGTCGGCGACCGTCATGCTGTGCCGCGCCGGCAGGCGGAAGATTTCGGCGTAGAGCGTGGCCTGCGGATCGTCCGTCAAGCCGGCCAGGAAACCGGAAATCTGGTGTTCGCTGAGCCGCCTGCCGACGTCGTCCAGCGCCAGGATCGGCCCAATCTCCGAGGCGAAGGCGAAGCGCCTGCCGGTCGAATGATAGTAGAAAGGTTTGACGCCGAAATGGTCGCGCGCGCAAAACAGCGCCCGGCGCTCGCCATCCCATATCGCGAAGGCGAAATCGCCCTGCAGATAGGTCGGGCAGGCCTCGCCCCATTTAAGGTAGGCGAGCATGATGAGCACCGCATCGGCGACCGACCGGTCCCGCATGCCGAGCCGCGCCAGAAGCTCGTCGCGATTGTCCAGCCGGCAGTCGGCGGTGATGGCGAGCTTGCCGCCGGCCATCGTCAGCGGGCCGGGGCCCTCCTCGCCGGTCGTGTCGAGCCAGGCATGGCCGAGCGCGACGCTGCCGTCCGCCCACCATGAGCTGCCGTCGCGGGCGCGGTGGCGCATGCGCGAAAGCATCTCTTGGATAGCGCCGGCCGCGGCGGGCCGGCCGTTATCGCTGAGCACGATTCCAGCGACGCCGCTCATCGCTCACGACCTATGGTCGACCAGATGGGCAAATCCTTTGATCGAGCCGCCAAGCACGATGTGGTTGCCGCTCATCAACCAGGCATGCGCCTTGAGCTCGCTGCCTGTCCCTCGTTCGATGCCGATGCTTATTTTCGATGCGCTGCCCTGGCGGGCGAGCAGATATTGTCCTGCCAGCGCTTGGGTCAGGCAGCTGGCGCCCGGCACGAGGCGCGCCGCGGCGGCGACGCCCCATGCGACACGCCGCAGGTCGGCGACGCTGGCGTCGCGTCTGGCGTGCATTCCCGTCACCAGGCTACGGACACGGTTATAGGAGGACAGCGTCAGCGCGAGCCGCACAACGCTCACCACCATCAGGCAGCGCGCCAGAAACAGCATTTCCCAGGCGCTCAGCGAGCGGAGCCTAGACCAGTTCCTCATTGTGGAGCCTCGCAAGCCCTGCTTCGCTCAGCCCCTTGAGCAAGCCCTCGACATCGGCCCTGCAGCGTTCGGCATCGACATTGTAGCGCGCAAGCACGGCGCTGCGGATATCGAGCATCGATCGCGGCTCCTGGATCTGCTCCCAGATGAAGGCGCCGACGCCGTTCAGGCTGTAATAGACATTGGATTTGAGGTGGAGCAGCGCCAGTCCGGCGCCGAATTCACAAGCCACCGCCTCGTTCGTCGCGACGACGCGGTCATGGTCCGAAGGGTTCCAGTGCATCCTAAAACCTCGTTGCTGGCCCGTCGCGCCCTATGGCTTCCACCGGGATCGGTTGCCTGCGATCCTCGGCAGGAATCCGGGGGACAACGCCCCCCGGCTCACCTGTTGGAGAGCATCCGGAGCCCCAACTCAGACACCCGGATACCTGTGTGAGTTTTAAGAGAAAGTCAGCTCGCCGACCGGCGTGTGCGCGGGAAAGCTCGCGTCGAGCGCCGTCGTGCCTGCACCGCCCTGCGTGATAGTTTCAATCGAACCGTGAACCGTCAGGCTGGGGGTTTCATACTCATGCTTTTCAACATTCTGTTCCATTGTACTCTCCAATTAAGGACTGGAAGCGGCTGCAGAATGCCGCCAACATATCGCTATGCTGCAGCGCAATTGCTGCATGGCAACATCCATGAGTCAAGCTTGATTTACCAAGCATTAATCAATTCTTGGTTGCGCTCGCATCCGTTGTTAATCAAGGCGTAGGCAGCGTCATCCTAAACCTCACCCATCCAGGAATTCAACCGTAGGTCCCTGCCGTTTAGATAAGCGATTGATTTATCTGCGATAATTTTTCAGGCGAAAAAGACATCTCGCAATTGCGAAGAATTTGTCACAAAAAATCGTCATTTTCCGGCCAGCCGGGACGCCCCCGGAATTGTCTTCAAAAGTGATTGAACGTGAAGCGATTTTAAACGCTGGGGTTGCGGTCAGGAGGCGACCTCAGCCGCTTTTGGCGTGAGCGCGTCAATTTTTCCGATGCTTTTCTTCGCAGGTGCAGTATAACCGCTTTGGGCGGCATTTTGCGGAGAACGACATCGGGCATGGCGGTGCAGGATGGCTCCTATGAAAGGCTGCGCGCCGCCGGCTGCGCCGATGAAGTCGCTTATGTGCAGGCCTGTCTGAGGCTGTTTTTCGCGCCACGAGCCAACATCACGGATGGCCGGGTCGGTGTGCCCGCGCCGACGGTGTCGGCCACCCCGATCACGGCGACGACAATCTCGGCGGCCCCAATTTCGGCAACCAATGTCGCCGACATCGCCAGGCTGAACAAGGTCGCCGTGTTCCTGCTCAAGGCGCTCGCGCGGGCGCCCGCGAATACCGCGCCTGCGGAGTTGCCTGGCTGGCTCGACAGCTACCGCCGGCGTACCATGTCGATGAATGTCGCCTGCATTGGCGATTCGGTGGCCATCGCTCGTGTGCTGCGCGACAGGCAGGTCGATTTCGTCTTCCTCAAGGGGCCGCTCCAGCAGCATCTGCTTTATGGCGACCACTTCATGAAGCCATCCGGCGACGTCGATATACTGGTTTCGCCGACCGGTTTCGCCAAGGCCCGCGATGCGTTGCGCACGATGGGCTATGAGGTTGCCGGCAAGTCGCGTTCGGTCTGGTGGGTGCGCTTCCTCGGTGAGCAGCATATGGTGCGCGAAGACGGCGCGAGGGCCTCGACAGTTGACCTCCACCACCGGCTGCAGCAGCCGGGTTCGCCCAGCCCGCGCGACACCGACGGCTTCCTGCGCCGCAAGCGCGAAGTCGAGGTGGCCGGCGCCGCCATGCCGATCATCTCGGCCGCCGACACCTTGCTTTTGTCCGCGATCAGCGTCGCCAAGGCCTTTTTCAACCGCGAGCCCTGCGCCGGCTATGTCTGCGACGTCAGAGCCAGCGTCAGCCGCCTGAGCGAAGCCGAGCAGCGGAGGGTGCTCGACCACGCCGCCGAACAGGGCCTGGCGGATACGCTGCTCTTGGGATTGCGCGCCGCCGACGTGCTGCTCGGCGGCGACGGCACGCTGCTTTCGGATCGCGCCACCCGCATGCTGGCCCGCATCGACAACGCCGACCTCTTCCACATGGTCATGGCGCCGTGGCTCGCGTCCCTGCGCTGGCCGCAGCGCCGCCATGTGCTGTGGGAACTCTGCGGCCGCGAGCCGGTCCGCTACCTGGCTGAAGCCGGCTGGGCGGCCTCCGCCGACCTCAGCCGGCGCATCTTCGAGCGCCCGGCCACGGCCGGGCCGGCGCGGAGCGAAATGATCAGAATCGTGGGCGGGGCGGCCAATCATGCAAGCGAAAGGTGAGCCCATGCCCGTGACGACGCCCGTGACGACCCCTGTGGCGACCTCGAGGGTCTGCGTCATCATCGCCGCGCGCAATGCGGCGCGCACCATTCCCGGCGCCATCGCTTCGGCACTGCGCGAGGCCGAAGTCGCCGAAGTCATCGTGGTCGACGACGCCTCCACCGACGACACCCGGGATGTGGCTTTGGCCGCCGACGATGGCAGCGGCCGGCTTGCCGTCATCCGTTTCGACGTCAATCGCGGTCCTTCCGCCGCGCGCAACGCCGCCATCCAGGCCTCTAAATCGCCCTTCATCAGCATTCTCGACGCCGACGATTTCTTCCTCGAAGGCCGCTTCCGCCGGCTTTTCGCCAGCACCGACTGGGACTTCGCCGCCGACAACATCATGCTGATCCGCGACGATGCCGCGACCGACCTCGCCAAGGTCGCAGCGCCGCCTTTCGCGGCCGAGCCGGAATTTCTCGATTTCGAGCGCTTCATCGACGGCAACATCTCGCGCCGCCGTGTGCGGCGCGGCGAGCTCGGTTTCCTCAAGCCGGTGATCAGCCGGGCTTTCCTCGAGCGGCATGGGTTGAGCTACGACGAGAACCTCAGGCTTGGCGAGGACTACGAACTCTACGCGCGCGCTGTCGCTTACGGGGCTCGGTTCAAGATCATCAAGTCCTGCGGTTATGGCGCGATCGTGCGCGCCGATTCGCTGAGCGGCCGCCACAGGACGCAGGATTTGAAGCGCCTTGCCGATGCCGATCTGGCGCTGCTCCAGATAGACAGCCTTCCGGAGCGCTCGAAGGCCGCGTTGCGGCGCCATGAGCGCCATGTCCGCGACAAATACCGGCTGCGCAACTTCCTTGATGTGAAGGCCGAGCGTGGGCTGGCATCGGCCGCGGCCTACGCTTTCGCAAGCCAATCGAATCTGATCCCGATCGTGCGCGGCGTCGCCACCGACAAGCTCGACGCGCTGTTCCGCCGCACGGGGATTGTTGCGCGGCAGCAGATGCCGCCGACGCGCTTCCTGATGGCGGCAACCAGCGCCGCAAGCGCGTGATCGTGCATTGTCCCGGAAGCCGCCGTCCCTCAAAAAATCGCATTCCGGAAACTATGATGTTGCCTAGTCGCTGCCGGAATGGCAGTCTATGTTGCAATGCAGCAATTTCGAAAGGCCGATAGGATGGCTTCGATTTTTAGCTTCAGATCCCGGGATCCGGCTCGCGACCGGCAGACCGATCTCCAGCGTTTCGACCGGCTGGCGAAGCTGTTCGACCAGATCGCGGCCGAGATCGAGGCGGAGAAAACCGGACTGGAGAATCGTTATAAGTCGACGGCTGCCAACGCCGCCTTTCTGGTCGAGGCGATGGAGAATGGTTCGGCGTCGGCCAGCAAGGGATCGGATGTCGCCGCGATGACCAAGTCGATCCTGAACTGCGAGCGGCGCATTGCGGAGCTCGTTCGCCAGAAAGGCCTGGTGAAGGAACTGCGTCATTCGCTCGACGCGATCGTCGAGGATGGTGCCGAGCGGTCTGCTGCGCAGGCGACGGCAAGAGGCTGACGGCGCGTCAGGCGCCGTCATGGTACGAGACGTTACAGGACATTAGAGGAGTTCACAGGGCGGAAGATCGGAAGCGGGTCGCTCATGCGAACCGAGGATGACTTTGGGTTGGGCGGACAACACAAGGTGAGTTTGTTATGAACGCAGATCCGGACAACACCTCCACCGAGGCGGCTTGCGAGGTATCGCAGGCGCCAGGGAGCGGATTAACCAGCCTGAGGCTTGGCGTGGTCGGCGCCCTGTTTGCGGTCGCTGCGGCCCTTGCGGCGAGCCCGCATCCCGCGCATGCGCAAGCGGCGCAGCAAGAGCTGCAAAGCGCGCCGTCCTTTGTCGACAATTTCTCGAATTTCAACCAGTCCCGCTGGTTCGTCTCGGACGGCTGGACCAATGGCGCACATCAGAACTGCACGTGGTCGAAGGATCTCGTGCGGCTGTCCGACGGCGTGCTTTCGCTGGGCTTCGAAAAGCGCAAGCTGAAGGACCGCGAGTTCGCCTGCGCCGAGATCCAGACCAAGCAGCGCTACGGCTATGGGGTCTATGAGGCACGGATGAAGACCGGCACCGGCTCCGGCCTCAACGCCGCCTTCTTCTCCTATATCGGCCCGCAGGACAAACAGCCTTGGGACGAGATAGACTTCGAGGTCCTCACCAAGGATCCGTCCAAGGTGCAGGTCAACAGCTATATCCAGGGCAAGCCGAAGAACGGCAAGCTTGTCGACGTCGAAGGCGGCGCCGACAAGGGCTTCAACGATTATGGCTTCGTTTGGGAGAAGGACCGGCTACGCTGGTACGTCAACGGCAAGCTCGTCCATGAGGTGACCAACCCCGACGAGTTGCCGAAGCATTCGCAGAAAATCTTCTTCAGCCTCTGGGGCAGCGACAAGCTGACCAACTGGATGGGCGCCTTTGTCGATCCCGGCAGCAAGGTGACCATGGAGGTCAAGCGCGTCGCTTTCACCGCTTTGGGCCAGCCATGCCAATTTCCGGAATCGCTGGCATGCAGCATTAGCAATTCCAACTAGGCATGATCCCCCAAAGTGGAACCGATTTTGGGATAGGATCATGCCGAACCAACTGGGCCGTTTGGCCTGGGGGACATCTGAACCGGCCGGACCGCTTTTGCGGCCCGGCCTTTGACAGGAATAGAACCAAATGAATTTGACGGTGTTTGGGATTGGCTATGTCGGTCTCGTCCAGGCCGCTGTGCTGGCCGAGGTCGGCCATGAGGTGGTGTGCGTCGACATCGACGAGAAGAAGGTGGAGCGGCTGAACCAGGGCTTGGTGCCGATTTTCGAACCGGGCCTGGAGGCTCTCGTCAGGGAAAACCATGCGGCCGGCCGCATCCGCTTCACCACCGACGCGGCAGCGGCGGTCAGGCATGGCCAGATCCAGATGATCGCGGTCGGCACGCCGCCCGGCGAGGATGGCTCGGCCGATCTGAAATATGTGCTGGCCGTCGCCGAGACCATCGGCCGTGAGATGGACAGCGCCAAGATCGTCGTCGGCAAGTCGACCGTGCCGGTCGGCACTTGCGAGAAGGTGAAGGCCAGGATTGCCGAAACGCTGAAGAGGCGCGGCCGCGAGGATCTCGCCTTCGACGTCGCCTCGAACCCCGAATTCCTCAAGGAAGGCTCGGCGGTCGCCGATTGCATGAAGCCGGACCGCATCATCGTCGGCACCTCCAGCGAGGACACCGAGATGGTGATGCGCGAGCTCTACGCGCCGTTCAACCGCAACCACGAGAAGATGATCGTGATGGACGTGCGCAGCGCCGAATTCACCAAATACGCCGCCAACTGCATGCTGGCGACCAAGATCAGCTTCATGAACGAGATGGCCAATCTCGCCGAGCAGCTGGGCGCCGACATCGAAGAGGTGCGCAAGGGCATCGGCTCGGATCCGCGCATCGGCTACCACTTCATCTATCCCGGCCTCGGCTATGGCGGCTCGTGCTTCCCGAAGGATGTGCGCGCGCTGATCAAGACCGCCGAGGGCGTCAAGTTCGACGCCAAGCTGCTGCGCGCCGTCGAGGAGCGCAACAATGCGCAGAAGTCGGTCCTGTTCGACAAGGTCAACCACTATTTCAAGGGCGCGCTCAGGGGCAAGACCTTTGCCGTCTGGGGGCTGGCCTTCAAGCCCAACACCGACGACATGCGCGAGGCGCCGGCGCGCACGCTGATGGAAGCGCTGTGGGCGGCCGGCGCCAAGGTGCAGGCCTACGATCCCGAGGCGATGCAGGAGTGCCAGGCGATCTACGGCCTGCGCGAGGATCTGCTTTTGTGCGGCACCAAGGAAGCGGCGCTGCGCGGCGCCGACGCGCTTTTGATCTGCACCGAATGGAAGAGCTTCCGCGCGCCGTCCTTCGATGCGCTCAAGGACGCGCTGACGACGCCGGTCATCTTCGATGGCCGCAATCTCTACGATCCCAAGGTGATCGCGCGCTACGGCATCGAATACTTCTCGATCGGCAGGATGGCGGCGTGAGGGCTGATTGCCTCAAGGACAATGGCCGTCGCCATGGCTGTGGACTCATGCCGGCGAACGGGGCATCGGCAACAGTATGAGGTCATCAATGGCTGCGCAGCACAAACCGACGGTCACCGTCATCGTCCCCACCTTCAACCGGCAAAAATTCCTGCCCGAATCCATCGGAAGCCTGCTGCGGCAGACCGTGATGCCGGATCAGATCCTGATCGTGGACGACGGCTCGACGGACGATACCGGCGCGGTGGCGGCCTCTTTCCCGGCGCCGGTGGAATACTACCGCAAGGAAAATGGCGGGAAATCGACGGCGCTGAATTTTGCCCTGAAGCGCTGCACAGGAGATTTCGTCTGGATATTCGATGACGACGACGTCGCGCACCCGACGGCGCTTGAGCGGTTTCTCGCCGCCTTCGAGCGCGAGCCGGCCGCCGATTTCGCATTCGGCGAATATGCGCGTTTCCAGCGTTCGGCCCAGATCGAGGAGCAGGATTACGAGATCGTCGCCTTCGGCCATGTCAGCCAGGACAATTTCTTCCCGTCGCATCTCGAATATTGCCACGTCCACCAGCCGGGTCTCCTGGTGCGCCGCAAATGCTACGACGAGGTGGGTGGCTTCAACGAGACCCTGGTCCGGTCGCAGGACTACGAGATGATGTTGAGGCTTGCGCGCCGGTTTAAGGGCGTCAGGGTCGACGGCTTGATGTTCTTCCAGCGCCAGCACGACATGGTCCGCGGCAGCACCAAGGTGGTCATTTCCTACACCGACCGGATCAAGGCCTGGGGCGCGTACGACCGGGCGATCATGGAAGAGGTCTACAAGTCGGTCGATCTGCATGAGTATCTCGATCGCTCGGAGCAGGCCCTGCCGAGGACGGCCGATCTCGAGATGCAGGCGCTGCTGCAGCGGTCGAGCATCATGGCCAGAAAGGGGCTATGGCATCACGCGGCCGAGGACATCCGCCGCTACGCCCTGCTTGCCGAACGAGCCGGAAAGACGTCGCTCAACGACAAGGAACGCGCCATCGTGCGGCGTACGTTCGAAGCCTACGATACAGGTTTGGCATCCGCCCCGGCCGACGAATTCGTCTCGGCGGTGAAGGCCTGGAGGTCGGGATCGCTGAAGGCCGACATCGTCAGGGAATACATGCATTCCTTCCCGCATTATCTGGCGCGGGACCTGAAGGCGGGAAAGGTGATCCCGGCTTCGAAATTGTTGCGGGAGTATTCGGCGCTGTCGCTTTCCGCTTCGCTCGGTCGGCTGTGTCGGGCGATGACGTCGAAGCTTCCCTTGGCGCGCAGCGCAAGCTGATGAGCCGTGGCTTGCGGATACTCGCCCGGGCCGAATTAGGAGCAGAACGATGAAAGTGCTTTTTGCAAGCGGCAACGGGTACATTCCCGAGTTCACCGGCGGCGTGCAATCCAACACGCATCACCTGGTCGAACAGCTGATCGAGCACGGCCATCAGGCGTCGGTCCTCGCCTCGCTGTTCGGCGACGGCATGTTCGGCCTCAAGGCGCGCGCCAAGATGAAGCTGTTGCGGCAGCCCGCGGTTGTCGACAATTTCCCCGGCTACCCGGTGATGCGCGCCTGGTTCCCCTGGGAGGCGGCCGGCTTCGCCGTCGAGAAGACCACACCGGACGTCGCGGTCGTGCAGTGCCACAAATCCGTCCTGCTCGGAAAGGCGCTTCTTGCCGAAGGCGTGCCGCTGGTCGTTTATCTGCACAATGTTGAATTTCACGAGCTCGCCGGCGATCCGCGCGAACTCAATTCGGCTTTGTACATCGCCAATTCGGAATTCACGGCGCGCACCTACAAGGAAAAATTCGGCATCGAGTCCACCGTGCTTCCGCCGACCATCAACGACGCGCTCTACTGCACGCATACGACCGGCGAATTCGTCACCATGATCAATCCCTATGAGGAGAAGGGGTTCGATCTGGCGGTGAGGATTGCGGCCGCCTGCCCGGAGATTCCCTTCCTGTTCGTGGAGAGCTGGAAACTGGAGGACGAGCATCGTGCCCGCATCGAAAAGACCATCGCGCCGCTCTCGAACGTCACGCTGGAAAACCGCACCGACGACATGAAGACGGTCTATGGCCGCACCAGGATCCTGCTTGCCCCGAGCAAATGGGAGGAAGCCTGGGGCCGCGTCGCGTCCGAGGCGCATTGCAGCGGCATCCCTGTCGTGGGCTCGAGGCGCGGCGGCCTGCCCGAAGCCATCGGTCCCGGCGGCGTGGTGCTCGACTACGACGCCCCGCTTACCGACTGGGCGTCGGCGGTGACGCGCCTTTGGAATGATCGCCAGGAATACGAACGGCTTTCGGCCTCGGCTCTGGCCTTCTCCAAGCGCCCGGAGCTCGATCCCGCGCGGCAATTGGTGGTGTTTCTCGATCTGCTCGAAAGAGCGGCTCGGCAGGGCGTCCGCCACGCTGCGTAGCTTGCAAGCAAGGAGAGGGAACCGTTTGCTGCAACGCACCAAAAATGTTGCGATGCGGCAAAACCTGCAATAGGTTGGGCCGACAGGAGTCAAAGTTCATGCCGCATTCGTCAGGCCCTGCCGGCGATGTTTCCAGCCTGATCTGGGCGAGAACATCCTGCCGATGAGGATTTGCTTCGTAGTCGATAAATTTCCCACTTTGTCCGAGACATTCGTGCTCGATCAGATTGCCGGATGCCTTGAAAGGGGAATGAAAGTCAGCGTCGTCTGCAACGAGATGGCTTTTGGCAAGGATAGCAATGTGGACGATGCACGTTGGCAGACACTGCCCGGCCCTGTCGTTTCCTGGTGGGGTGGCCTGAATCGCTACCGCTCACTGCTCCGGAAATGGTCCGGCAGATTTTGGGACAAGCTTTCGACCTTCATCGACCTGACCAACGCACGCAAGCTGCGAAACGTCGATGTGATCGTGGCGCATTTTGGCCATAACGGCCTGCGCGTCGCCCGCGTCATGAAGCGGCGCAGGATTTCCGCGCCTTTGGTGACCATATTCCATGGCACCGATGTCGGCAGGCCGTTGCATGACGGCACCCTGGACCAGTACAGGCCCGTTTTCGAACAAGGGGCTCTCCAGCTCCCTGTGAACGCATTCTTCCGTCAGGCCCTGATCGATGCCGGTGCCGCGCCGGCACAAGTCGCGGTTCACCACATGGGCATTCGCCCAAGCGAGATCGAATATCGCTGGCGCTCCTGGCAGGGGCGTACGCTGTCTTTCATCTCGGTCTGCCGGCTGACCGAGAAAAAGGGGACCGAATATGCGCTTCGCGCCCTCGCTTGCCTGCCGCACCGCGATTGGACCTATTCGGTGATCGGCGGCGGGGAATTGCTGGAGGAATTGAAGCTTACCGCCGTCGACCTCGGTATTGCCGACAGGGTGACCTTCCTCGGACCGCGTCCGCACGGCGAGGTGAAGCAGCGCCTGCGCGACGCCCATGTCTTCCTTCTGCCAAGCGTCGCCGGGCGAGACGGCGATCTGGAAGGAATACCGGTTGCGCTCATGGAGGCGATGGCCGGCGGCTTGATCGCTGTCAGCACCTACCATTCGGGAATTCCGGAGCTGATCGAGGATCGCAAGACTGGCTTCCTCGTGCCCGAACGGGACGTCGCCGCGCTTGCCGGCAAACTCACCTGGATCGCCGAGAACCCGGGCCTGTGCGAGCCGATAGCGCTTGCCGCTCGAAGGAAGGTCGAGGCGGATTTCAATGCCGATACTTTGAATGAACGCTTTGCGCAGATCGTCGCGCGGCTAGGGGAGACCGGATCCGTCACATGAATGCCAATCCGCCGCCCCCGCAATTTGGTCGCGTTGCCTTGCGCGGCGGGCTGGTCACAGCCGGCGCGCAAGGCTTCAAGATAGCGATCCAGTTCCTTTCGGTCGTCATCCTTGCCCGACTGCTCGTCCCCGAGGATTTCGGCCTGGTGGCTTCCGTGGGACCGATCGTGGCCTTCGTCGGCCTGCTTCAGGATCTGGGCCTCCAGCAGGCGGTCATCCAGCGCAAGGAGATCGATCAACGGCAACTCAACCAAGTTTTCTGGCTGAGCGCGGTTGTCGGCCTGTGCGCCGGGGCGGTCGTGGCCTGCCTGGCCCCCGCCATTGCCGCTTTCTACGGTGATCAGCGAATGTGGGGGATAACACTTGCTTCCGCCGTGCCGCTGCTTTTTGGCAGTCTTGCCGCGGTGCCGCTTGCCCTGATGAACCGCCATCTGCAATTCGGCCAGCTTGCGCTCAACGACGCAGTCACCGCGGCCGTAGGGCTGCTCGCTACCGCAACCGCGGCGTATTTAGGGCTTGGCTATTGGTCTCTGGTTTTGGGTCCGGCTGTGTCGGCTGTCGTAGCGCTGGTTGCGGGCTGGCTGGTGACGCGCTGGACGCCGTCTTGGCCGAATCTGAAGGTCGACGCGGACATATTCAGGTTCGGGGCGAACCTCACGGGCTTCAACCTCGTCAATTTTCTGTCTCGCAACCTCGACAACATTCTCATCGGAAAATATTCCGGCGCGGTCGAGCTGGGCTACTATGATCGCGCCTACAAGCTTCTGCTGTTTCCGCTGCAGAACATCAACCAGCCGCTGACGCGTATCATGGTGCCGCTGCTCAGCCGCATCCATGAGGACAAGCAACGATTTCGAGACATCTATGTCCGGACAAACTGGCTGCTGGCCGTCATCACCATGCCCGGCATTGCGACTTTGACACTGACTTCGGAGCAGGTGGTCAGGCTTCTCTTCGGCGAGCGTTGGATGGCCGTGGCGCCGATTTTCGCCTGGCTGGGCATCGCCGGCCTGATGCAGTCCGTATCGAGCACCACGGGGTGGATATTCATCTGCCAGGGCAAGACGAAGACGATGTTTCATTGGGGCATCTATTCGTCTTTGACGACCGTCGCCTCCTTCATCGTCGGCCTGCATTGGGGCGCCATCGGCGTCGCGGCTGCCTATGCCATCAGCGGTTACGTGCTGCGCATCCCGGTGCTTGCCGCCCTGATCCATCGTGTCGGCCCGGTGACCGCCGGCGATTTTCTGGGCATACAGGGGCTCTTCATCGTCTCGTCCCTGCTCGCCTGGCTCTCATATCTGTCGCTGCCGGCGTTGCTGACCAATCAGTCGGACCTGCTCACGATCCTGGTGGCGGTCGTCCTAAACTACGGGTTCGCCTTGGCCCTCATGCTTGCTGTTCCGCAGTCGCGCAAGGCGTTGTTCGCCACTCTTGCCAACGTCGCCAGCAACATTGGGTGAGCGGTTGCCTATCAAGGAGGACAACGGCCTGGTTGCCGACATTGCCGACGCATGCTCTTCCAGCACGGCCTCGAGGCTTGCCCGGCGATAGTGGTCAAGACTGGCGATGAATCTGCCGAGTTTTTCGGCTGCTTCCGACGGCGTTACGGTATCGATGTCGAGCAGAAGGTCGTCGACACCGATGCGCTTGGCGACTTCCTTGGTTTTGAATTCATAGGCGATCGGCAGCACCGGCGTGCCGACGCAAAGCGACATGATCATCATATGCATGCGCGTGGCGACGACGAAGTCGCAATCCTTCACCAGCGCCATCAATTGGTCGGGCGTATGAAATGCGGCGTCGACATTGACGTGTTCGGCGATTTCCGGGTCGAGTTCGGCCACGATCGCCCGCGCAGTCCTGGCGTCGTCATGGGCATATTCCGGCACACCCTGGCAGGTTGAGATGAAGGTCACCTGCTTGCCGTGGTCCCTGACAAGAATTGTGGCGATCTCCCGGATCGAATCGAGATAGCGGCGCATGCCATCCTCACCGTCTCTGACGAAGCTCCAGTGGCGGACGGAAATAGCGACTCGGCCCGTCGGCGCCGGTGCGCTGCCGAGATGTTTCTTGATCCTGTCGGTATCAGCCAGGGCAAAGACGGCATCGGCGACCACATGGCATTTGCCGGGGTCTTTCACCAGATCCAGTATGTGATTTCTGGATCGCTCGTCACGCAGCAGGATGAGCGGAGCCCGGTCGAAGATCGGACCTAGCTCCTGGCGATTGTAGCTTTTCTTGAACGGGCCGAGCGATTGCGTGAAGAAGATCGGGTCCTTGCCCAAGATCGCATCGATGCGGAATTGATTGAGCCGCTTTTCAAGATCGTAGTTCTCGACGAGATAGGTTCCGCCTGTCGTGACCACCAGGTCGGCGCTCGCATAGGCCTCAAGGCCGTGGCGGTCGCTTCTGCTGAAGAACACGCTGCTGGCGCCGTTTTGGGCAAAGCGGCGCAAGGCGCGCAAGACTCCCCGATTGTAGATCGACTTGAGCCGGCCCTTTATCCCGCCGCCATGCTGATCCCTGAACAGGGATTCCGACAGCAGCTTGTGGAATTCGAGATCGGGGTAATCTTTCTTCGGGTAAAGCCTGGCCGCGACGTCGGGCTGACTGTCGAAAACCAGGAACTGCACATCGCCGCCGACGATCGATCTGAGAATATGGCGGATAGCCAAAAGGATCGCGGCATCGCCAGTGTTCAGACACACTGTGTTTTCGATCACGACTTTCATGGGGAACCTCGTTTCGCGTCCGTGGCCAGGCCACAGCGGTTAAACGGCATGTTTGCCGGAGTGCTGCCACGCGATCCGCGTCGCGATCTGGCGTGCTGCTCCGCGCTGATAGCCAACGCGAAATCCGGATCGACGCCAAGCAGGCTGAGAGTAGCTTATGATTTTTGCAGTGCAACAAAAAATGTGCGGGCGCTTGCTACGCCGCACCAAAATTGTTGCGATGCAGCAAAAGCTGTACTAGCATCCCCGATGGGTGGGCCCAACAGCGGTCGAGTTACATGCTGCATGTCTTGTACCTTGTGCATGACGTATCCGACCCGGCGGTGCGCCGGAGAATACAGATGCTCAAGGCAGGCGGCGCCAGGGTTACCCTGGCGGGCTTCCGCCGCACCACCAGCCCGGTCGCCGAGATCGAGGGCATCGAGCCTGTCGACCTTGGCGCGACGCGCGACGGCCGATTCGCGCAGCGCATCGGCGCTGTCGCCAAGGCAGCCATATCGATCGGCGCGAAGCTGGTCGCCGTGCCCAAGCCTGATCTCATCATCGCGCGCAACCTCGAAATGCTGGCGCTGGCCCGTCGCGCCAACGGCGCGCTCCGGGCGAGCGTGCCGATCGTCTATGAATGCCTCGATATTCATCGCCTGGTGCTTCGCGACGACTTCGTCGGCAGGACGCTGCGTGGCGCCGAACGCCATCTCGCGCGCGACGTGAAGCTTCTGGTGACGAGCTCGCCGGCTTTCATCGCCAATTACTTCGAGCCTTTCGGGCAGATCGGCGCACCTGTCGAGCTGATAGAGAACAAATATTTCGAGGCAGCATCCGTCGTCGCCGCGCATTCTGTCGAGGACGACAGCCCGTCGCCGCCGCCCTGGCGGATCGGCTGGTTCGGCGCGCTGCGCTGCCGCCGCTCGCTGGAGTTGCTGGCCGATTTCACCCGCCGGCAGGCGGGCCGTTTCGAAGTCGTGCTCAGGGGCCGTCCGGCGCTGTCCGAATTTCCGGACTTTCACGGTTTCGTCGAGGCCGAGCCGTGGCTTTCCTTCCGCGGCCCCTATCGCAATCCGGAGGACATGGCAGCCATCTACGGTGAGGTGCATTTCTCCTGGGCGATCGATTTTTTCGAGGCCGGCCAGAATTCCGAATGGCTGCTTCCCAACCGCCTCTACGAGGGCTGCCGCTTCGGCGCCGTGCCGATCTCCATGGCGGACACCGAAACCGGCAGGTTCCTGAAGCAGCGGGATATCGGCGTGCTCCTGCCCGAAGCGACGCCCGAAAGCCTCGAGGCGATGCTGAGCCGGATGGATCAAGATGAATATCGCGGCCTGAGGTCGCGCGTGTCGGCGCGCAATCCGAAGACCTGGAGCTACGACCGCAGCGACTGCGCGGCCTTCGTCGACAAGCTGCGCGGCCTCGCCGCCATGCCTTCGGCTTTTGCGACACAGGCGGCCGCGTGATGGCGCAACAGGGCGAACAAAAACCGATGGCGCAGTCCGCCTCATCGATCCTGATCGTCATTCCCTGCCTCAACGAGGCCGCCCATATCGGCGGCCTGCTCGACCAATTGCGGCCCGCGGCGGCCCGGCTCGGCGGCCGCATCGTCGTCGCCGACGGCGGCAGCACCGACGGCACGCAAGCCATCGTCGAAAAAATCGTGGCGAAGGATCCCCGGGTTATCCTGCTCGCCAATCCGAAGCGCCTCCAGAGCGCCGCCATCAATCTCGCGGTGGTGGCCCTTGGCGAAGGCGTCGACTACCTCATCCGCATCGACGCGCATGGCGGCTATCCGGACGACTACTGCGACCGGCTGGTGGAGGAAGCCCTCGCCACCGGCGCTGATTCGGTCGTCGTTTCGATGCTGACCGCCGGCACCGGGGCCGTGCAGAAGGCGGTCGCGGCGGCGCAGAATTCCAAGCTCGGCACCGGCGGCTCGAAGCACCGGCACATGTCCGAAGGCGAATGGGTCGACCACGGCCACCACGCGCTGATGCGCATCGCCGCCTTCAGGCATGTCGGCGGTTACGACGAGAGCTTCAGCCACAATGAGGACGCCGAGCTCGACTACCGGCTCCGCCAGGCGGGCTACCGCATCTGGATGAGCGGTAGGACACAGATGGTCTACTATCCGCGCTCGACGTTGAAGAGTCTCTATTTCCAGTATCTCGGCTATGGCCGCGGTCGCGCCAGGAACGTGCTGAAGCACCGCATGGTGCCGAAGGTTCGGCAGATGATTCCGCTGCTGGTTGCGCCCGTGGTGCTGCTCGCCCTGTTTTCCTTCGTCCACTGGCTGGCGGCGCTGCCGTTCCTCTTATGGGCGGCGGTGTGCCTCGGTTACGGCCTGGTGACGGCGATACGCCAGCGCAACGCAGGCATAGCGCTCGCCGGCGTCTCGGCGATGGTCATGCATTTCGGCTGGTCGGCCGGTTTCTGGCAGCAGCTTCTGGCGTCTCGATTGCAGCGCAAGGTGGCGTGATGACCGGGCGCTCGATCGACATCTGCATCTGCACTTTCCGTCGGCCGGAGCTGGCCGACACGCTGCGCTCCGTCGCCGCGCTGGAGAAGCCGGCGGGAGCCGAGATTGGCATCGTCGTTGCCGACAATGACGATGAGCCCGGCGCGCAGAAGCTGGTGAGAGCATTGGCCGAGGAATTGAAGCTGCCGGTCCGCTATCGTCACGCGCCGGCGCGCAACATCTCGATTGCCCGCAACGCCTGTCTCGACGCCAGCGTGTCGGACTTCGTTGCCTTCATCGATGACGACGAGACGGCGTCGCCCCGCTGGCTGGTCGAATTGATGGCGGCGGCCGATGCCACGGGCGCTGCGGCGGTGCTCGGTCCGGTGCGGGCGCATTACCGCCCCGACGCGCCGGACTGGATGCAGAAGGGCGACTTCCATTCCACCTTGCCGGTCTGGGTGCGCGGCGAGATCCGCACCGGCTACACCTGCAACGTGTTGCTCAAAATGGCCGACGCGAGCCTTCGCGGCCGACGCTTCAGCCTAGCGCGCGGCCAGACCGGCGGCGAGGACACCGAGTTCTTCGATGCTATGGTCAAGGCCGGCGGCCGCATCGCCTTTGCTCCGCAAGCCTTCGTCGACGAGGTCGTGCCGCGTGCCAGGGCCGCGTTCGACTGGCTGCGCCGCCGCCGCTTCCGCTTCGGCCAGACGCATGGCCACCTGATAGGACACGGCGCCGGCGGGTTGCGTCGCGCCGGTCAGGTCGGACTCGCTTCGGCCAAGGCTGCCTACTGCTTCGGTATGGCTATTTTGACCGCCATCAGCCCGGTGCAACGGAACCGCAGCGTGCTGCGCGGCATTATGCACGTTGGTGTCGTCAGCGGTTTGGTCGGCGTCCGTGAAATCCGCCAATACGGCCTCACGTCGCCAGAACAAGGGAACAAGCGTGCAGCCTGACGTCAGCTTCGTCATCGCCGCCTACAACGCCGAGGCGACTCTCGACCGCGCCATCGCCGGCGCGATCGCGCAACTCGGCGTGACCGTCGAGGTCATCGTCGTCGACGACCAGTCGAGCGACGGCACGCTGGATGTGGCGCGTGCTTATCCGCAAGATGTCGTCAAGGTGGTGGCGCTGCCCGCCAATCGCGGTCCGGGCGGCGCCCGCAATGCCGGCCTCGACCTGGCGCGCGGCCGCTGGGTGGCGGTGCTCGATTCCGACGATGCGGTCCTTCCCGGTCGCCTTGCCACGATGATCTCCCGCGCCGAAGCGGCGGGCGCCCAGATTGCGGTCGACAATGTGCAGATCGTGCGCGAGGACGGCACGCCCGATGACACCATGTTCCCGGCCAGCTATCTCGAAGGCTTGCGCGAAATCTCGTTGGCCGACTACATCGCCGGCAATCTGGTCTTCGAATCGCGCTTCAATTTCGGCTATCTCAAGCCGATCTTCCAGCGCCGGTTCCTCGACGACAACAAGCTGCGCTACGACGAGAAGCTACGCATTGGTGAGGACTACATTCTGCTCGCAAGCGCGCTGGCCAGCGGCGGCCGTTGCGTGGTCGAGCCGACCGTCGGTTATGCCTACCACATCCGCACCGGCTCGATCTCGCGCGTGCTCGAACTGCATCACGTTGAGGCGATGACGCGCGCCGATGCCCTGTTCGCGGCGGCATATCCCATGGACAGCGACGCAAAGGCGGCTTTCGCCAGGCGTGGCCGCAGCCTGCGCAAGGCGGCGTCGTTCCTGTCCCTGGTTCAGCACATCAAGGCACGCGCCCCGCTCAAGGCGATCGGCGCGGCGCTCAGGGATCCGGCGGCGATCGGGCATATGTCGATGCCGATCGCGGTCCGGCTCAGAAGGATTGCGGCGCAAGTTCGCCGTGGGGGTGGGGAGATGAAGCATGCGGGCGATTTGATAGCCGGCGACAGGTAGAAATCTTTTCTCTCAGAAGGAAGAGCAGATGCAGAAAGTCAGGAAGGCAGTCATCCCGGTGGCGGGGCTCGGAACGCGGTTCCTGCCGGCGACCAAGTCGATGCCGAAGGAGATGCTGCCCGTCGTCGACAAGCCTGTCGTGCAATATGCCGTCGACGAGGCGTTCGAGGCCGGCATCGAGCACATCGTCTTCGTCACCGGCCGCAACAAGGCGGTCATCGAGGACTATTTCGACCTGCATCCTGAACTGATCGGCACGCTGGAGCAGACCGGCAAGAAGGCGCAGCTCGAAGCGCTGGAAAGCCTGCTGCCGGAGGCCGGCGCTACCTCCTTCATCCGTCAGCAGTCGCCGCAGGGCCTCGGCCACGCCGTATGGTGCGCGCGCGAGGTGATCGGCAATGAGCCTTTCGCGCTGCTGCTTCCCGACATGGTGTCCTTCGGCGCGCGCGGCTGCCTCGCCGAGACGGTCGATCTCTATCAGCGGACCGGCGGCAATGTGATCGCCGTCGAGCGCTGCGACCCGGCCGAAACCAGCAAATACGGCATTGTCGGCCGCGGCGCCGACGTGGCATCCGGCTTCGAAGTGACGGCGATGGTCGAAAAACCCGCGCCGGCCAATGCGCCGTCGAATTTCTACATCAACGGCCGCTACGTTCTGCAGCCGGAGATCTTTGCCCTGCTCGGCAATCAGCAGCGCGGCGCCGGCAATGAAATCCAGCTCACCGACGCCATGGTCCGGCTGGCCCAAAGCCAGTCTTTTTACGCCCGGCCTTTCGACGGCCGCATGTTCGACTGCGGCTCCAAGGAGGGCTTTATCGAGGCCACCATCGCTTTCGCCCTGGCGCGCGACGACATGAAGGGCCCTGTCTTCGAGATGCTGCAGCAATTTGTCCGGTCGCATGAGCGCCGGGAAGTGGCCGCATAATGCCCATCTTTCGGGTGCATATGCGGTTTCGCGATGGCGCGACAGCCACACCAGCGCCCGGGCCTTCCGGCCCGGCGCATCCTGGCAGCAACGTTGCGCGGTCTTTTCTGGTCACGACGCCGATCTACCAAGGCCGATAGCGCCTGCAACCTGGAATTGGACCGAAGATGAACTATGCCACCTTCCCCCTCGACAAGAGGATGCCGTTGCCCAGCACCGATCCGGAAAAGGGTGAAGACTTCATCGATATCGAGCGTCTGCTTGGCATGGCCGCCCGACAGGCCAAGGTGGTGGCGGTCTGCGCCATTATCGGTCTGTGCCTGGGCGTCATCTATCTGCAGACTACACCCAAGCAGTATACGGCGGTCGCCAGCGTTTTGATTGATGAAGGGCTGAACAAGGTCGTTGACGACATCTCGGCTGCGAGCGCCACGGTGCAAACGGACGCGACGATTCTCAGCCAGATAGAGGTTCTCAACTCGGCACGGCTGGCGTCTGTGGTGGTCGACAAGCTGAAGCTCGATCAAAACCCCGACTTCATGAGCCCGCCGCAGTCGGCTTTGGCCAAAGGTGTGGGGTTCCTGCGCAGTATTGTCGGCTATTTCCGCGGCAGCTCGGCAAACGAGCTCCCCGGCATCGAGAATGTCGACGCCGCGACGCGCGAAGCCATGATCAAGACCGCGACCCACGATTACGCGGTTCTCATGCTGCAGACCGGGTTGATGGCGGATCGCGTCGGCCGTGCCAACGTCATCAGCATCGGTTATCAGTCGACAAATCCGGCACTCGCCACGGCCATCACCAAGGCCTACGCCGACGCCTATCTGGCCGACCAGCTCAACGCCAGCTTCGACGCCACCGAGCGCGCGGCCTTGTGGCTACAGGGCCGGCTCACGGAGTTGCGTGAGAGCTCTCAGCGGGCAGCCCTGGCCGTCGAGAAGTTCAGGGCCGAACATGGATTGTCTGCCAACAGTGACGGCCAGCTCCTGAGCGACAAGCAACTCGCCGATCTCAACGCACAGCTCATCGTCGCCCAGGCCGATACCGCCAGAGCCAGCGCCCGCTATCAACAATACAAGGCGATCGTCGAAAGCGGTTCCGAAAGCGCCTTCAACGATTCGGCCATCGGCGCCGACCAGCCGAGCAGCTCGGTCATCATCGCGCTCAAGACCCGCTATCTGGCCATTGCCAAGCGTCTGCAGGACATCGAGACTAATTTCGGCAAGGATCACCCGCAAGCGGTCGCGCTGGCCAAGGAAAAGGCCGATGTCTCGGCGCAGATCTTCGACCAGTTGAAACAGCTCACCGAAAGCTACCGCAACGATTTCGAGGTGGCGCAGGCGCGCGAAACTGCTTTGCGCGACAAGATTTCCACCGCTGCCGGCAAGAGCTCGATCGACAACCAGTCACAGGTGAAGCTCAAGGAGCTCGATCAGCAGGCACAGGCGCTCACCACGCTCTATCAGACCTTCCTCAGCCGCTATGAGGAAGCTTCGCAGCAGCAATCCTTCCCGGTCGGCAAGGTCCGCATCATTTCCGACGCGACGATGCCGCTCGCGGCCTCCAGCCCGCGCACCTTGCGCGTGCTGGCGCTCTCGCTGGTGCTCGGCCTGATGCTTGGCGCCGGCTTCGGCGGCCTCAACGAGTTCAACGAGCGTTTCTTCAGGACGGGCGAGGACGTTCGCGACCGCGTCGGCCTGAAATTCCTCGGTTATCTGCCGACGATCGGCGGCGGCAAAGCCAAGGATACCAAAGCCGACGACCTGCCGGCCGACGGCAAGGTGGCCAGCCTCTCCGCGGCTGAGAGACGGGCGCGCATGCGCGTCAGCATCGACGCCCCGGCCTCGATGTTCGCCGAGACGCTGCGTAACGCCAAGATCGCCTTCGACGTGGTGATGGAAGACCGCAGCAGCCGGGTCATCGGCGTCATTTCGGTGCTGCCTGGGGAAGGCAAGTCAACGGTGGCCGCGAACCTCGCCGGCCTGCTCGCGGCCAACGGTGCCAAGACCTTGCTCATCGACGGCGACCTGCGCAATCCGGGCCTGAGCCGCAGCCTCGGCATGGAGGCCGAGCAGGGCCTGATGGAAGCGGTGGTCAACGGCCAGAGCTGGCAGTCCGTCGGCAAGGTCGATCGCCAGACCAAGCTGGCGATCATTCCCGCCGTGCTGCGCGGCCAATTCTCGCACACCAGCGAGCTTCTGGGCTCGGCCGGCATGCGGCGCTTCATCGAAAACGCCAAGGAGACGTTCGAATACATCATCGTCGATCTGCCGCCGCTCGGACCCGTCGTCGACGCCAAGGCCTTCGCACCGCTGGTTGACGGCTTTGTGCTGGTCACCGAATGGGGCCGCACGCCCCGCAACATGGTGCGCTCGATGCTGGAATCCGAGCCTTATATCGCCAATAAGGTGATCGGCGCAGTGCTCAACAAGGTCGATCTGAAGAAGCTGGCGAAATACGGCTCGCTCGGCGGCTCGGAAAGGTTCTTCGACCGCTATTCGAGCTACTATCTGGAAAAATCGGAGCAGCGTCCCAAGCAGGCCGCCTGAGGCGTGGTTCCGTTCGGAAAGACAGAGATCGGGGGCGGTTCAGCCTAGGAGCGTGAACCGTCCTAATCCCGCGAAGACAGCAGCCGGCCGTATTTGCCGACGATCCTGAGCGCCGTCAGTCGTCCCGTTTGAAAGGCGCCGGTGTCGATGTCGAGCCGGCGTCCGTCGAGTGACGGAACATCCACGATCGTGTGTCCGTGCACCACCCAGCGGTCGAGGCGGTGCGCCGCCTGGAAGAACTCCTCGCGGATGTTGAGCAGATCGCCCTCGTCCTGCGCCTCGAGCGCGACGCCGGGACGGATGCCGGCATGCACGAAGACGAAATGCTCGGAGCAGACCATCGCCGGCAGCGTGCGCAGGAAGTCGACATGGCTGGCTGGAATGGCTTCGCGTATGCGCGCATCCGCCTGCTCGCTCGAACCGTAGAGGCTTATCAGCCGGTCAGGGTCAACGCCGTAGGAGAACAGGGTTTCGCGGCCGCCATAGCCGAGCCAGGTTTCACGCGAGAGATGACCGTCCAGATAGAGGAGCAGCGCGACTTCATGATTTCCCACGAGGCAGATGCGCTGGAAGCCCTTCGGCGGCGGCGCCATCAGATGGTCGATCACGCGCCGCGAATGCGGCCCGCGGTCGATATAGTCGCCCAGCATGATGATGATCTTGCGACCGCTGAAGCGCTGCGCATCGATCTGGATCTTTTGCTCCAGCGCGCGCAGTTCGTCGTGGCAGCCATGCACGTCGCCGATTGCGTAGACGACCATGTCGCGCATGTCCATGACGAGGCGCTCGCGTGGCGCGGGTCGAGGGCGTCTCGATCGTTGGAAAAGATTCACGGATTGAGGCTCGGCTACTTGCACTGATCTGCGCCTCGATATCATGCCGAATGCAAACAATTCCACACCGGCGCGCGATCGGCAGTCGCGTCGTCAGGCGGCCTTCAACCGATAGCGGAACAGCGTATGGTCCAAGAGCAGCCGGATGCGCGGCTCGGCCTCGGTCGCGATCAGCCAGCTCACCGCGATCATGGCCGCGCCGACGACATCTTGGATGAGATAGAGCGGATAGGTCATCGGCCCGATCCGTCGCCAGCCGGGCCAGGAAAGGTCGAGGCGCAGCGACAATGCCATCAGCGCGACAGCCGCCAGACTGTGATAGAGCATCACCAGGACGGCAGCCGGGAATCGCGGTATATCGACGCCGCCGAATGTCGTCTTGTGCTGGGCCATGCGGTGCCTTCGGTATGGCCCCCCACGCAAACTTTAAAGTTTATTGCTGCGCTGCACAATAAGCGATTGCAGCGCGGTACAAATTGGTAAATTGATCGTTAACGCGGTCGTCTACCGGCGACTACACCCCGATGCCGCGTCCCTTCAGCGCCGCCGTGATCTCGTCCAGGATCGCCGGATCGTCGATCGTCGCCGGCATGGTCCATTCCTCCTTGTCGGCGATCTTCTGCATCGTGCCGCGCAGGATCTTGCCGGAGCGGGTCTTGGGCAGCCGCTTGATCGTCACCACGGTCTTGAAGGCCGCAACCGGGCCGATCCGCTCGCGCACCAGCCCGACAACCTCACTTTCGATCGTGCCGCTATCGCGCGACACGCCGGCATTGAGCACGACGAAGCCGAGCGGCACCTGGCCCTTCATGGCATCGGCAATGCCGATGACCGCGCATTCGGCGACATCGGGATGAGCCGCCAGCACCTCTTCCATGGCGCCGGTCGAGAGCCGGTGGCCGGCGACGTTGATGATGTCATCGGTGCGGGCCATCACATAGAGGTAGCCGTCCTCGTCCATCATGCCGGCGTCGGCCGTCTTGTAGTAGCCGGGGAACTCCTCGAGGTAAGCCTGGCGGAAACGGGCGTCGGCGTTCCACAGCGTCGGCAGGCAGCCGGCGGGCAGCGGCAGCTTGACCACGACATTGCCGAGCGTGCCGCGCGCCACCTCGTGGCCGGCATCGTCGAGGATGCGAATGTCGTAGCCCGGCATCGGCACGCCGGGCGAGCCGTATTTCACCGGCAAAAGCCCGAGCCCCGCCGGATTGATCGTCATCGGCGAGCCGGTCTCGGTCTGCCACCAATGGTCGATGACGGGACGGTCGAGCTTCTGCTCCGCCCATTTTATCGTTTCGGGGTCGGCGCGCTCGCCGGCAAGGAACAAAGTGCGGAACTTCGACAGGTCGTATTTCGGCACGAACTCGCCCTTGGGATCCTGCCCCTTGATGGCGCGGAACGCGGTCGGCGCGGTGAACAGCGCCACCACGCCATGCGCAGAGATCACCCGCCAGTAGGTGCCGGCATCCGGCGTGCCGATCGGCTTGCCTTCGAACAGCACGCTGGTGCAGCCATGCAGAAGCGGCCCGTAGACGATATAGGAATGGCCGACCACCCAGCCGACATCGGAAGCCGCCCAGAACACTTCACCCGGCTTGACGCCGAACTCGTTGTCCATGGTCCATTTCAGCGCGACCATGTGGCCGCCATTGTCGCGCACGATGCCTTTCGGCTGCCCGGTCGTCCCGGAGGTGTAGATGATGTAGAGCGGGTCGGTGGCTAAAACCGGCACGCAGTCGACATTGGCGCCGGCGGCGCGTTCGCGTGCAACCGCATCGGCATAGTCGAAGTCGTAATTGTCCTTCATCTCGCAGCGCAGCTGCTCGCGCTGCAGGATGAGGCAGGCGTCCGGCTTGTGCTTCGATATCTCGATCGCCTTGTCGAGCAGCGGCTTGTAGGCGACGACGCGGCCTGGCTCCAGGCCGCAGGAGGCGGTGATGATCAGCTTCGGCTTGGCGTCGTCGATGCGGGTGGCGAGCTCGTGCGAGGCGAAGCCGCCGAACACCACCGAGTGCACGGCGCCCAGCCTCGCGCAGGCAAGCATGGCGATAGCGGCTTCCGCCACCATCGGCATGTAGATAATGACACGGTCGCCCTTGCCGATGCCGCGATGCCTCAGCACCGAAGCCAGCGCGACGACCTCGCGCTTCAATTCGGCATAGGTGAATGTCCGGATCGTGCCGGTGATCGCGCTGTCATGGATCAGCGCCAGCTGGTCGGCGCGGCCACCGGCGACATGGCGGTCGATTGCGTTATGGCAGGTGTTGCAGATGGCACCGGTGAACCAGCGTCCATAGACGCCGGCTTCCGGATCGAAGACCTTTTCGGCCGGCCTATACCAGTCGATCGCCTTCGCCGCCTCGGCCCAGAACCCTATGGGGTCGCGTTTCCAGCCCTCATAGACTTCATGGTAACGTGAGGCCATCCGCCTTCCTCCCAGGACATTCTGCCGTCTGGGAATAGCTTAGAGCAATTCCAGGAAAAAGTGTGAAACGGTTTCCGTCCGGAATTGCGTAAAAACAAGGAGATGGAGCGGTTCGCCGTTCTGTGAAGGGCGAAACGCTCCAAGTCGTTCTTGCCGGCCATGTCTTCCTACATTTTGGTCGACATCGCCGGCAAACGGCTCCGTCCGGCGCCTGCCTGACACGACGCCGTCACGGTCCGCAATATCAGCAGGCTTAAAGCGGCAGCGCCGCCAGCATCAGCCCGACGCCGCCCGCGATCAGGATGGCCGCCGCAAGCGCCTTCCGATGGCGCTCGAACGCCGTCGGAGCCCGTTCCCAATTGTAACGCATACAGATCACTCCCCAAAGCCCGGCGGACTCATAGCTTACCCAAGGGCAGGAAGGCAACCCTGGCGGCCTGTCCGCCGGCTTGACAGTGGGCGCGGCTACCCGTCATGCTCATGCCGTGGATTGTTCCTTGGGGGATTTCTTATGAAGAAAACTTACGAGAAACCGGTGCTGGTCAAGCGCGAGAAGCTGTCGCATGTCGTGGCGGATATCATAAGCGGTCCGATCCGCTGACGCTTCGGCCATTTACCGCAAGACGGCCGCCGCAACTGCGCAACTTCGGCGCGAGATGATGGACAGCGCAAGGTTGGCGCGCTATTTGCTCCCGGGCGAAGGGAAGCGGGCGCATGGCTGAAATCGGCTCTGAAACGGTGCTGCGCATGGCGGACGATGCGTCCGTGCAGCATGTCGGCGATGGCGCGGTCGTGCTTTTGGCGCGCAGCGGCCAGCTTTACACCTGCAACGACACGACCGAGGCTTTTCTCGACAAGGTGAACGGCGCGCGCAAGCTCGACCAGATCGTCGATCTGCTGTCGGAGGAATTCGAGGTCGACAAGGCAACGCTCGATCAGGATATGGCCGAATTGGCCGCCGAGCTGGTGGCTGAAGGCATTCTCGCCGACCCGGACGCGTGATGGCCGACGGACCGGTCCTGCGCGCCCTGTTCCGCGTCCATTTGTGGCTCAGCGCCCGGCTGATGCCGGTGCTGGTTGGCCGGCGCGATTTCGAAAGCGTGTTGAAACTGGCGCCGCTGCAGTCGCCCGCACCCTATCGCGACTTGCCCTGGACCTACATCGTCCATCGCGTCAAGCGGACGGTGCGACGCCCCTGGCTGATGCGCGACCGCAGATGCCTTCGCGAAGGTCTGCTCGGCTTCCGCTTTCTGCGCATGGCTGGTCTTAATCCAGAGCTGCATTTCGGCGTCGACGCCAGGTCGATGCACGAGCCTCGCCTGTCGGCGCATTGCTGGGTCTGCCTCGACGGCAAGCCAGTGGTGAGCGACAGCCAGCCCGGCATGGTGGAGATCTACCGCCACCCGGCCAGCATGAAGGCGCCAGCCGCTTGAGCGAGCAGACCTTCCGCTATGATCTCAACGGCCAGGTCATAGGCATCACCGCCGCGCGTGCCGACCTGTGGCCGAGCTTCGACCTGATGCTCGGCGCCCTGCGTGTGAACGAGCCTGTCCAGCTCGGTTTTCGCGTCGACATCGTCGAAACGCTTGAGTTGCACGAGCACCCCGAAGGAAAGCTGGCTTTCGACGGCGACGTGCCGCTGGACGGCCATTGCCGCATGATCGATGCCGGAAGCGTCTTCCATCTCGTCTTTCCGGGCCAGCAGACGCTGTCGATCCACGACGGCGAGGGCCGGGCCGAAATCCGTCTTCATCCCGACAGCAAGATCAAGTGGACTTTGCTGATGATGGTGCTGGATGCAGCACTCGATGCGGACGGCCAGCATATGCTGCACACTGCGGGTCTCACCTTGCCTGGAAAGGACGGCCTGGTCCTCATCCATGCGCCAAGCGGCACGGGCAAGTCCACCACATCGCTCGCGCTTGCCTCGCGCGGCTTCGGCCTCTGCTCGGACGACGTGATGATCCTCAACGCAAGCCCGCAGGGCATCACGGCCTGGGGCATGCCGCGCAAGGTGAAGGTCCACCGCAACACGGCGGCGATGCTGCCCTTCATCGCACCCTGCCTGGGCGAGAAGTGGGACGCCGAGGGCGAGCAATCCGTTTCGCTGGACCGCCTCGGCGACATCATCCGTGTCGAGGATGTGCGCGCCAGGCCCGTCACAGCGCTCCTGCACCTTGTACGCTCGGCAGACGCCGAGACCCGGCTGCTGCCGATGGCCAGGACAGACGCCATGGTGGCTTTGGCAACCGACAATGTAAGGACCGGCATGACCGGCCTGCTGTCGCTGCAGAAAAGGCGCATGGCGACGATCGCGGCGCTGGTGAAGGCGGTGCCGACCTTCACGCTCGAAGTCGGGGCAAGTCCGGCCGAGGCGGCGGAGTTGATGCAGGCTGCGCTGCCAAGTTGACGCGTGCTCAGTCCTTCGCGCCGAAACGCCGGATGTCGAGGGATGGCTGCTCTCGACCGCGGTGGCGGGGTTTTGACTGCCAACGCAAGAACAGCCGGGACAGCTTGTTGTAGACCAGATGCACGACGCGCGCGTCGGCGCAGTCGAATTCCACAAGTCCCCGTCGGCATTTCGCGGCTTCGCCGCTGGGTGGTCCCAGGCGGCGGATCGGCTGAGCGAGCCGGACCGGTCTGCCATTGATCAGGACACTGACCGGAACACTCGACCCGACGATCCGGCATAGCCGCGCGACATGCTCGCTTGAAAATTGTTTGCCGACGATAAACGGGCCGCGCTCGATGCGCGCCCAGACATAGGCCCCATCCGGCTGGGGCATTCCGGCAAGCCTGCCTCTACAAAACTCAGGCGCAACATCCGTCGCGAGCACAGCCATTGCGTTGGCCAGGGCCTGGTTCACCGTTGCGGCCGAACGCCAATCCTCTGCTGCAAAGCTAACCTGCGCCAGGATATCGCCCGCATCGAAGCCGGATGTCATCTTGTGCAAGGTCACGCCGCCATGGGCTTCATGCATCTGGTCGATAATTAGCCGGTGCATTGGATGCGGGCCGCGATAGTGCGGCAGAAGCGCGGGATGCAGGTTGAGGCCGCCCTTCGGAAACAGCTCCAGCACGGTTTGCGGGATCAGTTTGCTGTATCCGAAACAGATCAAAAGATCGGCGCGGGCCGCGCTGAGCCGCGGCCCAAGCGCATCCCAGTCATGGGGCGAGCTGAATTCGATCAATGGGGGCATGGCGTGGCCGAGATGAGACCTCAACGCAAACCGTCGCCGCAGGCGGCGGCGCAGGGCACTGAAGCTGAAGCGCTTGCCGGCAGGTGGGCCCGGCACGACCACGGCAGCAACGCGATGGCCGTTATCTGCCCAGCGCGCAAGCATGGGCGCAGTGACGGACGAAATCTCGGTGATGAATACGGCCGAGAGCGGGTTCTCCATGCCGAGCTCAGGGTGGATACGGTCGCGGCCGCGCCAGCCTCTGCACCCAGCGGAAGGCGTCGCGGCTGAGGCGCGAGCGCAGCTTTTCGCGGGAATTGACCCGAAGCAGCATGTTGCCGGTGATCAGCCATTTGGCCAACCGTATCGAGAGGTCCGGCTTGATGCGGTCGGCAAGCTCGATCGCGCGCGGCGCGTCGAACAGGCGTCCGGTGACGTTGAGGACTGTGGCCAGCTCGAGCTCGATGCCGGTCATGCAGGCAGCATCGAGCAGCCGCGCTTCCTCTTGAGGCGATTTCAGCGCCCGCACGCCTTGCAGCACGTCGACGCAGAGCTGCAGGCGGTGGAACTTGTGGCCGCCGGCGGCATGGACGATGGCGATGGTGAGCAGCGCGGCCGGCGTGTCGGTTTCGCCGCCGTCGATCGCTTGCAACTCGCGGAAGCCAAGCGACAGTCGTCTGCGCATGCCGGTGTCGTGCACCAGATTGCCATGCAATTCGATCAGCAGGCTGGAGTTCTCTTTCTCCAGCCATTTGAATTCCTGCAGCTCGTGCGATTTGGCCTCGTCGCTGCCGAGCTCGAAGCCGCATTCGCCGATGGTCTTGTTGGCCGCCTCGATGCTGGCGGGGTCGACGAGAATGTCGATGTCGGTGAAGGGACGGTCCGCAATCTGGCTGTAAAGCTTGCGCGCGAACACCGGCCCCTTGACGATCCGGGCCGGCACGCCCTTTGCCGCCAGCGCTTTCATGATGCGGTCGCCATGGTATTGCAGCAGCATCGATTGGCCGGCCGCCATCGTTGCCTCGTCGCGCAACTCCGACAGTCTCCGCTGCAGGGTTGCGTCCTGCGGCAGTCGGGCTTCACCGATCTCCCGGAGTTTGCGCAGCATGATCGGTAGCACGCCGTGAAACTCCGCATTGGCGAGCAGCGCCAGCAGGGTCGCGGCCGCAGGGCCATCGCCAATGGCGGCCGATGCCTCTGGATCGGCGAAGGTCAGCAGCAGTTTTTCATCGGCAGGCGCAAGAGAAGGCAGCATCAACCCGGACGGCGTTCGAATGATAGCAACAAGCCCATGCTTACAGAAAAGCACACTGGAAACCAGTGCGCGGCGGCAAAGCCGGCTTGTGAGTTTGACTTTCCGCGCGGATCGTCCATTCTGTGGATTGATCCGGAGGGTGTTGGAAATGACGAAGAAGAAATATGAGGCGCCGTTGCTGCGCAAGGCTGGAAAACTCTCCAGCGTGGTGGCCGTGGCGTCAAAGACGCTTTGAGGCTTCGGGCTTCGGTCTTGGCTGAAGCCGGCTACATCCCCCAGCGCAGCGCCGCCGTGTGTACCGGCGCGTCCCAAAGTGCTGACGTTTCGTCGTCCAGCATGGTCAGCGTGATCGAGCACCCCGCCATGTCGAGCGACGTCACATAGGACCCGACGAGCGAGCGGACCACCGTCACGCCCTGCCTCTCGAACACCCTGCGGGCGCTGTTGTACATCAGATAGAGCTCCATCGACGGCGTGCCGCCGAAGCCGTTGACGAACAGCAGTGCCGGCCCTTTGGCGCGATCGCCGAAGTCGCCGGCAATCGCGGCGCAAACCTCCTCGGCGATGGCGTCGGCACTCTTCAGCGTGTCGCGCCGACGGCCGGGCTCGCCATGGATGCCGACGCCGAATTCCATCTCGCCGTCGCCTATCGCGAAGGTCGGCTTGCCAGCGGCGGGCACCGTGCCGCTGGTCAGCGCCACGCCCATCGAGCGTGTCGCGGCGTTGACGCGGTCGCCCAGCGCCTTGAGGTCGGGCAGCGGCACGCCTTGCTCGGCGGCGGCGCCGACGATCTTTTCCACCACCAGCGTGCCGGCGACGCCGCGCCGTCCGGTCGTGTAGGACGAGTTCTCGACCGCGACGTCGTCATTGGTCACCACCTGCAGCACGCGGTCCGCCATCTCGGCCGCCATGTCGAAATTCATCACATCGCCTTCGTAGTTCTTGACGATGAACAGGCAGCCGGCGCCGGTGTCGACGTCCTGGACGGCCGCGAGCATCTGGTCGGGCGTGGGCGAAGTGAAGACCTGGCCGGGGCAGGCGGCGTCCAGCATGCCGTGGCCGACAAAACCGCCATGCAGCGGCTCGTGGCCGGAGCCGCCGCCCGAGATCAGCGCCACCTTGCCCGGCTTCAACGCCCTGCGGCGGATGAATTTGCGGTCGTCGCCAAGCACGAGGATGTCGGCATGAGCCGTCGCAAAGCCATCGAGGCTTTCGGCCAGGACCGTGTCCACCGAATTGATAAATTTTTTCATGGCAGTCCTCCCGACGTCTTAGTTTACGCAATTCCGAACGGAAAACCGCTGGACACTTTTCCTGGAATTGCTCTTGCTCAGCCGCTGCCCTTGCCGGCGATGCTGGTTATTTTCTGGATGAATTCGTTGATCGCCCGGTCGAGCGCGGCGTTCTGCCTGTCGTCGCCGAAATCCGGCACGATGAGTGAGACATGGCGTGTCTTGCGCGGCCCGGAGGCCGCGGGCGCCTTGCCGGGATGCGCCTGGTGATAGGCGGCCATGAACTGGTCGCGCTCGGCCTGGCTGAAATGGCAGACCGAAAAGATCGACGGCAGATGCTTTGACGGGATCGGGATCGAATAGGCCGGACTGGAAATCTGGGTGACGAAGCTGCGGTGCTTGCCGAGCGCGTCGGCAAGACGCTGGCGCATGCCCGACGGACGCTGGTCGATCACCTGCGACAGGATCGTCTTGTAGGCGCGGATCGCCTCCTCCGAGCCTGTTTCCGATATCTTCTCGGTCCTGGCCATGCCGCGTCTACACTAGAATGTCCGCGATGGCCGCCTTGGCCATGGCGAGTTGCGCAGGGGCGACCGACAGGTCGCGCAAGCCCGCCTCCAGCAGGGCCGGGATGGCTGCCGGATCGCCGCCCGCATCGCCGCATAGGCTGACCGGAATATCTCTCTCCCGCCCAAAGGCCGTGATCGCAGCGATCAGCCGCAGCACCGCCGGGTTGCGGACGGCGTTGAGATGCGCGACCGCCGCATTGTCCCGCGCCGCCGCCATCACATATTGCGTCAGGTCGTTGGAGCCAATCGAGAGGAAGGCGACATCGGCGAAATCCTCCGGCGCCAGTGCGACGGACGGCACCTCGACCATGATGCCGAGTGGCGGCAGCCTATGCGCGACGCCCTGCGCGGCAAGCGCGGCTTGTTCTTCCGCGAACAGCGCGGCGGCTTGGCTGTACTCCTCGGGCGTGGCGATCATCGGGAACATCACCTTCAGATTGCCGTGGATGGCGGCACGCAGCAATGCCCGTATCTGCACGCGAAAAATGCCGCGCCGCTTGAGCGAAAGCCTTATGCCGCGCAGGCCGAGAAACGGGTTGGTTTCCTCGACGGTGAAACCCGGCACCGGCTTGTCGCCGCCAGCGTCGACGGTGCGGATGGTCACCGGCTTGTCGCCTGCCCATTCCAGCACCTTGCGATACGCACGGTATTGCGTCTCCTCGTCCGGCAACGTCTTGCCGAACAGGAACTCCGTGCGCATCAGGCCGACGCCGTCGCAGCTTTCGATTTCGATGCCATCAACGTCGGAAGGGTAGGCGATGTTGACCTGGACGCGCACGGCGGTGCCGGCCTTGGTCACCGCCGGCTCCGTCAGGAACGTCCGCGCAGCGCCCTGGCGGTCGGCGAAGGTGGAGGCGGACTGCCGGAAGGTCTCGATCTCGGCCGGTGAGGGCGAAAAGACGATTCCGCCGCGTTCGGCATCGAGCAGCGCGACACCGGTACGCGTTTCAGCCTCGTCGCCGATGCCGACAACCATCGGCACGCCGCGCGAGCGCGCCAGCATGGCGACATGGCTGGCGGTGCTGCCGCGCTTGAGCGCGATGCCGCCGCCCTTGCTCCAATCGGTTGCGAGGAAGCGCGTCGGCGCGATGTCGTCGCCATAAAGGATCGCGCCCGGCGGTGTCGCGGCCTCGCTGTCCTCGCTCAACGCCCGCAGCACCTGGTCGCGGATATCGCGCAAATCCGCGGCGCGGGCACGGAAATAGTCCTGGTCCGACGCTTCATAGCCGGCGATCTCGCTGTCCAGCGCCGCGCGCCAGGCGGCGTCCGCCGGCTGTCCGGAGCCGATCGCCGCCAAGGCCGGTCCGCTCAGCGCGTCGTCCTCCAGCATGGCGATGTGGAATTCGAGAATGCCGGCGGCGTCGCCATTGGCTGTTTCGACCAGCGCCGCCAGCCGGCCGACGGCCTTGCCGATTGCGCTCACCAATGCGGCTTGTTCTTCCTCGGCGCTCGCCTTGGCCTTGTAGCTGGCCGGAGACTGGTCGAGGTCGAACAGCGGGCCTTCGGCGTAGCCGGGTGAGGCGGGGATACCCTCAACCCGCATGGCTCGCATTCCTTGCGGGCCTGGCGACATTCAGATCGGTCTCAAGCGGACCGGGCATGATCCGCGTCCTCGTCGAAGTCCCGCTGCACCAGATCGACCAGCGCCTTCACCGCCTGGGTCGCGCCGTCGCCCTTGGCGCGGATATGCAGCATGGTCCCTTTCGGCGCCTTTGCCGCCATCACCTTGACGATGCTCTTGGCGTCGAACCAGGGGCCATTTGCCGCGACCGCCACTTCCACCTCGGCCGCGAACGACTTGGCAAGCTTGGTGAACTTCACCGAAGGGCGCGCATGCAGTCCCACCGCGTGGGTGATCAGGACCGTTGCTTCGGCGGATGCGGACATTCTGTCGGTTCCCGTTCGTTCACGACGGCGACAATTCATGCGCCGTCGCCACCACTTCCTTGAGCGAGGCGCCGCCGGAGGATTCGGTTGCCGCCATCACCGCGCCCTCGACGATCGGCGCGTTGCAGACGACTATTCTGTGGGAGCGCGGCTCTCCGATCATCTCGACCGCCATCTCCGAGTTGGTCTCGGCGCCGCCGAGATCGACCAGGATGGCGACGCCCGCTTCCGACCAGGCCTTGTCGATCGCGCCCATGATCGCCTCGACGCTGGTGCCGAGCCCGCCATGACCATTTCCGCCGCACCAGGCAAGCGGCACTTCGTCGCCCACCATCTGGCGCACCATATCGGCCGTGCCCTCGGCGACCAAAGGCGAATGCGACACGATGACGATACCGACATTGCTCATCAATTGCCCTCTATCGCTTCCGCGACTGCGCGCACCAGCAGCGCGGTCGAGCGCGCCCCGGCGTCCATATGCCCGATCGAGCGCTCTCCCAGGAAGGAAGCGCGCCCGCGCAGGGCCTTCATCGGCACCGTGGCCTCGGCCGCCTTGTCGGCTGCGTCGGCGATCTCGCCAGCCGTCTTGCCTTGCGCCAATGCCTCATACACCGGCTGCAGCACGTCGAGCATGGTTTTTTGTCCCGGCTGCGATTTGCCGCGCGCGGCCACCGCTTCGATCGCCTTCCCCAATGCCGCCGCCAGCCCGTTGCGATCCGGGGCAGCGGGCAGCTCCTTGCCGAGCGCTATGAACAACGTGCCGAACAAGGGGCCCGAGGCGCCGCCCACGGTCATCACCAGCTTGGTGCCGACCGCCTTCAGCGCCTCGGGCAGCGGTTTCGCCGCGAAGGCGTCGGCCTCGGCGCGCACCGCCTCGAAGCCGCGTTTCATGTTCAGCCCGTGATCGCCGTCGCCGATCGCCTGGTCGAGCGCCGTCAACTCCTCGGCATGCGCCGCGATCGTATCGGCCGCCGCCGCGATCAGTCGGGAGAAATCGGCTGCGGCCATTGTCTGTCCTTCATGCCGGGGCGAATAGCGCCGCCACGGCAGCGAAAACCTCGGCTACCGCGAAGGCGCCTGGATCCGCTGTGTCAAGCTGCCTGCCGATATAGGCGGAGCGGCCGGCCTTCGCCTTCTGCATCGCCTCGGTTGCCTCGGCGCCTTGCCGCGCCGCTTCTGCCGCCGCTTCCAGCCCGCTTGCATCAAGCGCCCGCAGTGCCGGCTCCAGCGCATCGACCATGGTGCGGTCGCCGACCTTGGCGCCGCCGTAGAAAGTCATGCGGTCTAGCCCGGCGAGCAGCGCCTTGGGTAAAGTTGCGCCGAAACGCAAAGTCTGTGCGGCGGCCGTGAAGAAGATCGACAACAGCACGCCGCTGGAGCCGCCCATCGAGGTGCCCAACGTATCGCCGATTGCGGCAAATGTCGCGGCCTTGTCGGCGAGCGGCAGCGTGTCGATGCGTTCGAGAATGCTGCGCGCGCCGGTCGCCACGGTTGAGCCGGTGTCGCCGTCGCCTGCCTTCGCGTCGAGCCCGTTGAGCGGCTCTTCGAGCGCGATCAGCTTTTGGCAGGCAGCTTTGATCAGCCGCTCGGCGGCTGCATCGCGGCTGGCGGGCTTTGTGGCTGGGCTGGCGGCAGGCTTGGCCATCGCGATAACGACCGGCTGACGAACCGGCTTTGCCGGCAGCCAGGCAGGCGGCCCGACGGTTGCCAGCAGCGCTGCCTCGCGTTCCGCATCCAGCTTGATCAGCGACAACGAAAAGCCGTTCATGTTGAGCGCGGTCATCAGGTGCCCAGGCCCGATCGTCAGCGCCACCGCCTTTGCCAGCGACGAAGACAGCACGGCATTCGCGATCAGTGACATTTCGAGCGGCGGCACCGATCCCAGATTGTTGACCAGCAGGGCGTAGCGGCTGCCTGCATCGAGCCGCGCGGCGAGGCGCTCGGCCATGATGGCGACGAGCGAGCTGGCGCTCTGCAGCGCGATGCGCTCGACGCCCGGCTCGCCATGAATGCCGAGGCCGAGCTCGCCGTCTTCGGCGCCGAAGCGCTCCTCATGCGCCTGTCCGGGGATCGAGCAGGAGGAAAGCGAGATGCCGAGCGAAACGATATCCTTGGCCGCCGCCCGCGCCGCCGCGGCAACCGACGCCAGGTCGTGACCGGCTTCCGACAGGTGACCGGCGATCTTGTGCACGAACAGCGTGCCGGCGACGCCTCGCGGCTGCGCGATATCGGGCAGGGCGATGTCGTCGCTGACGATCACCATCTCGACCGCAAGCCCCTCGGCGCGCGCCTTCTCCGCGGCCAGTCCGAAATTAAGCCGGTCGCCGGTGTAGTTCTTGACAATCAGCAGGCAGCCGGCCGGTCCCGTCGTCGCGCGGATCGCCGCCAGCACCGCCTCGACGCTGGGCGAAGCGAAGATCTCGCCGGAGACGGCCGCCGTCAGCATCCCGGCCCCGACGAAGCCGGCATGCGAGGGTTCATGCCCGGCGCCGCCGCCCGAAACGATCGCCACCTTCGACTTGTCCCAGTCGGCGCGCAGCACGACCTTGATCTCGGGATAGCCGTCGAGGCGGGCCAGCGCGCCCGATCCCGCCGTGGCGAGGAAGCCGTCCAGCGCCTCGGTGACGATCGTGTCCTTGCGGTTGAAAAAGTGCTTCATGAATTTCGTCCAGTCCGTATCTGCGGTCGTTCAATCGGTTTGCAAATTTATGCGCGAGCCGGCTACATCAATCTTTGCCCGTCCGAGCCGAAATAGAGCGGCGCCAGGTAGCGGATCGTCACCTTATCCCCTTTGGCTAAAGGCGTGTCCGGATCGGTGAGCGTCACCAGCTTCTTCGGCCCAACCGTCACATGCAGGTGGTTCTGGTCGCCCAAATGCTCGACCCAGTCGACGACCCCGTCGGCATGGCCGTTCATCGACTTCTCGATCGCGAGATGCTCGGTGCGCGCGCCGATCGTCGTCGTTCCGGTCGGGGCGCCGCCGTCAGGCAGCAGTCCGGCCGGCAGAAGGTTGATAGCCGGCTGTCCGAGGCGCGCCGCGACATGAAGATTTGCCGGCTCAGAATAGATCGCGCGCGGCGTGCCGATCTGCACCAGCATGCCATCGGCGAGAATGCCGATGCGGTCGGCCATGGTCATCGCCTCGATCTGGTCATGCGTGACATAGAGCATGGTGGCGCCGAGCTCGGACTGGATGCGCTTCAGCTCGAGCCTGAGATCGGCGCGCAGCTTGGCGTCGAGCGAGGACAGCGGCTCGTCCATCAGGTAGATCGCGGGCTTGCGCACCAGGGCACGGCCGATGGCGACTCGCTGCATCTCGCCGCCGGACAGTTTCGTCGAGCGGTTGTCGAGCTTGTGGTCGATGCGCACCATGCGCGCGACTTCCTCGACACGGCGGCGCACCGCCTCTTCGGGAAACCGCCGCGCCGGCGAGCGCAGCGGGAAGGCGAGATTGTCGAACACCGAAAGATGCGGATAAAGCGAATATTGCTGGAAGACGAAGGCGGTGTCGCGTTCGGCCGGCGACAGCGCCGTCGCGTCATGGCCGCCGATGTGGATCGTGCCGCTGTCCGGCCGTTCCAGTCCGGCGATCAGCCTCAGCGTCGTTGTCTTGCCGGCGCCGGTCGGCCCGAGCAGCACGACGAATTCGCCATCCTTGATCGCAAGGTCGAGATCGTCGATCGCGACGGTGTCGCCAAAGCTCTTGGTCACGCCCTGGATGTGAACGTCAGCCATGGCGCGCCTCCGCTGCCTGATCATGCATGGCGGTCCTGACCGCGCGGCCGGAACCCTTCTCGAACAGCGACAGCCTCGCACCGTTCAGCGCCAGCCCGACCTGTTCGCCGGGGCTGAGATGGATGCCCGCCGGCACGCGCGCCTTGATGATGCCGTCGGCCGTCTCGACGGCGACGATCTGCGTGGTGCCGAGATATTCGGTGCCGTAGATCGCGCCGCGCAGCTTCGAGCCATCGTCGAAGCGGATGTGCTCGGGCCGGATGCCGAGCGCCATGTCGGCGGGTGCCACATCCTCGCGTACCTCCGGCACCGCGACCTTGGCGCCCTGCACGACGATCTCCTTCGCGCCCCTGGCGAGCCCGCCGCCGAATTTCAGGAAATTCATCGGCGGCGAGCCGATGAAATCGGCGACGAACATGGTCGCCGGCCGGTCGTAAATCTCGCGCGGCGTGCCGAACTGCTCGATGACGCCATGGTTCATCACCGCTATCTTGTCGGCCATCGACATCGCTTCCATCTGGTCGTGCGTGACATAGACCGTCGTGGCATGGATGCGGTTGTGCAGCTCGCGCAGCTCATGCACCATCAGGTCGCGGAACTCGGTATCGAGGGTGCCGAGTGGCTCGTCCATGAGAAAACATTTCGGCCGCCGCACGATGGCGCGGCCGAGCGCGACGCGCTGCCGGTCGCCGCCGGCAAGGCCGGAAACGGACTTGTCGAGCAGATGGTCGATGCGCAGTAGCTTTGCTGTCTCCTCGACGCGGCTTCGGATTTCGGCCGAGGGCATGCCCTGCGCCAGCAGCGGGAAGCCGATATTTTTGCGCACATTCATGTGCGGGTAGAGCGCGAAGAGCTGGAAGACGAAGGCGATGTCGCGCTCGCGCGCCCGGCGCATGGTGACGTCCTCGCCGCCGAGCAGGATCTTGCCGCCGGTCGGCAGCTCGAGACCGGCGATCATGCGCAGCGTCGTCGTCTTGCCGCAGCCGGACGGGCCGAGCATGACGAAGAACTCGCCGTCCTCGACGACGAAATTGGAATCCTGCACGGCGACGAATGCGCCGAAGGCCTTCCTCAAGTTCTGAACACGGATCTCGGCCATCTTTATTCCGGGAATTTCGAGACGATGATGAACATCACCGTGCCGGCAAGCATGGTGAAGAAGGAATAGGTGTAGAGCGACAGCGCGAAAGGCTGGAACAACATCAGGAAGCCGATCGCGATGATCGCGGTCGCGATGTTTTCCATCAGGCCGCGCCTTGCCCATCGCGGCCAAGAGGAGCGCTTGGAGGCAACAGAGCGGTTCATGCGTTCCTCCCTTCCTTCTCGTTCAAGGGGAGAGATGGTTGCCAAGTGGTTCCCCCACTCCGTCGCTGCTTCGCAGCGCCACCTCTCCCCCCTCCGGAGGGAGAGGAAGGGAACCTGGCTGAATGAAGTTCGCGCCCTTCCTCTACCCCGTCGATCGGGGGAGAGGTGTCGAGCGAAGCTCGACGGAGTGGGGGTCGACTTATTCCCACACTAGTCATTTGCGCACCGCGCCGAAGGTGATGCCGCGCAAGAGCTGCTTGCGGAGCAGGATGGTGAAGACGAGGATCGGCACCAGGAAGATGGTCGTGCCGGCGGCAACAGCCGGCCAGTCCTGGCCGCCCTCGCCGATGATGGTCGGGATGAAGGGCGGCGCAGTCTGCGCCGTGCCGGAAGTGAGCAGCGCTGCGAACGCGTATTCGTTCCAGGCAAAGATCAGGCAGAAGATGGCGGTCGCGGCGATGCCGGTCGTCGCCTGCGGCAGCACAGTGCGCCAGAAGGCCTGCAGCCGCGTATAGCCGTCGATCATCGCGGCCTCTTCATATTCGCGTGGGATCTCGTCGATGAAGCCCTTGAGCAGCCACACGGCCAAAGACACGTTGACCGCGGTATAGAGCAGGATCATGCCGAGCGCGGTGTCGGAGAGGCCGAGCTCGCGATACATAAGGTAGATCGGAATCGCCACCGCGATCGGCGGCATGAAACGCGTCGACAGGATGAAGAACAAAAGGTCGTCGGCCAGAGGCACCTTGAAGCGCGAGAAGCCATAGGCCGAGAGCGTGCCGAGGAACACCGCGCAGAAGGTCGAGCCGAAGGCGATGATCAGCGAATTGACAAAGCGCGGCAGGAAGTTCGACGGCCCGGCGATCACCATGTTGCGCTTGCGCACGGTCTCGTCGCAGAAGCCGGTCGCCGGTCCGAGCGACTTGATATAGTCCGGCGTCTGCCTTGTGCGTGTGGTGAAGAGGTTGCAATAGCCCTCGATGCTCGGCTGGAAGACGATCTTGGGCGGATAGGCGATCGAATCCGGCGGCGTCTTGAAGCTGGTGGCGAAAATCCAGAGTAGCGGCACGATCGAGATCAGCGCATAGGCTATGATGATCGTGCCGGCGACCAGCTTCGCGTTCGACGAGGGTGCTACGACGGAATGGGCGGTGGTCAGGCTCATCTCTGCTTCACCTTGTTGAGCGCCTTGACGTAGATGTTGGCCAGCCCGAACACGGCGACGAACAGGATGATGGCGAAGGCCGAGGAATAACCGGTACGCCAGCTCTCGAAGGCCTGCCGCTTCAGCGTGATCGAGGCGACCTCCGTGGTCGAGCCAGGTCCGCCGCCGGTGAGCAGGTTGACCATGTCGAACATCTTGAAGTTCTCGATGCCGCGAAACAGCACCGCCAGCATGATGAAGGGCAGGGCCATCGGCAGCGTGATCGACCAGAATTGCCGCCAGTTGGAGGCGCGGTCGACCTCGGCCGCCTCATAGATGTATTCGGGGATGGAGCGCAGGCCGGCGAGGCAGATCAGCATCACGTAAGGCGTCCACATCCAGGTGTCGACGATGATGATCGCCCACGGCGCCAACTCGACATTGGACAGCATCTGCACATTCGTCGGCGGAATGCCGGTGACGAATGAGACGACATAGGAAAACAGCCCGATCTGCGGCTCGTAGAGGAAGCGCCAGAAATTGCCGACCACCGCCGGCGACAGCATCATCGGCACCAGGATGATGGTGGTCCAGAAGGCGTGGCCGCGAAACTTGCGGTCGATCAGCCAGGCCAGCGTGAAGCCGATGACGGTCTGCAAGAGGATCGTCCAGAACACGAAATGCGCCGTCGTCTGCATGGCGATCCAGATGTCCTGGTCGCCGAGGATACGCTGGTAATTGGCGAGCCCAAGGTTCTTCACCGCCTCGTTCGGCCGGTTGGCGCGGAAATTGGTGAAGGAGAGATAGATCGCCCAGAACAGCGGGAAGATGTTGATGGCCAACAGCAAAAGGATCGTCGGCGAGATGAACAGCCAGGCGAGGCCCTTGTCGCTGATGCCCCGGATCTTCTTGGCCAACGGTTCCGGTGTTGCCCGGGCAACGTTGTCCGCAGTCCGATCGAGCATGGTAAGTCCTGCTTCGGTCACGGGTAAGTCTCGACTGTGGAATTTATCTGAACTGCGTCCCGTGCCAAGGGCGGCACGGGACGCGTGGATCAAGCTCGGGAGGAGCTTACATCTTGCCGTCGTCCTGGAAGACCTGCGTCCAGTCCTTGACCAGCCCGTTGAGCGCGTCCTTGGGCGAGCCCTGGCCGGCCACGACATAGTCATGGAAGCGCTTCTGTGAGGCCTGCAGCAGCGGCGCGTAGCTGGGTTCCGCCCAGAAGTCCTTCACGATTGCCATCGAGTCGAGGAAGGCTTGCGCATAAGGCTGGCTGGACGGGAATTTCGGATCCTTGACCACCGAGTTCAGGCAGGAATAGCCGCCGAGTGACCACCACTTGGCCTGCACATCCTTGTTGGCGAACCATTTGATGTATTTCAGTGCCGATTCCTGCTTGTCGGAATAGGAGACCACCGAAATGCCCTGGCCGCCGAGCTGCGCGAACTGGTCGCCGTCGGGACCCTTCGGATTGACGAAGTAACCGATCTTGTCGCCGCCGACATTCTCGTCCTTCTGCAGACCCGGCCAGGTGAAGGCGAAGTTCATGTGCATCGCCACCTGGCCGGATTTGAAGGCGTCGACACCTTCGCCCATGTAGCTGTTGGAAGCGCCGGGCGGCGTGCAGCAGTCATAGAGCGCCTTGTAGAATTCCAGCCCCTTCACCGATTTCTCGGAGTTGACGAAGCCCTCCATCTCGTAGGGCTTCTTCGGGTTCTCATATTGGAAGCCGTAGCTGTAGAGCACGTCCATGGCACCCATGGTGATGCCTTCCGAGCCGCGCTCGGTGTAGATGGAGGCGCCATAGACGGTCTTGCCGTCGATCTGCCGCTTCTGGAAGAATTCGGCGATCTGCTTCAGTTGGTCGAAGGTGGTCGGCGGGGCGAGGTCCCAGCCATACTTCTCCTTGAATTCCTTCTGCAACTCGGGCCGCGAGAACCAGTCCTTGCGATAGGTCCAGCCGACGACGTCGCCCATGGCCGGCAGCGCCCAGTAGTTCGGCGTGTTCTTCGGCCATTCGGAATAGCCGACCACGGTCGCCGGCACGAAGTCGTCCATGCTGATCTTCTCCTTGTCGAAGAAGTCATTCAGCTTGACGTAGTGGCCGTTCTCGGCGGCGCCGCCGATCCACTGGCTGTCACCGATGATCAGGTCGCAGAGCTTGCCGTGCGAGTTGAGCTCGTTGAGGAAGCGGTCGGCATAATTGGTCCACGGCACGAACTCGAATTTCATGCCGATGCCGGTTTCCTTGGTGAAGTCCTTGGACAGTTCCACGAGCGCGTTGGCCGGATCCCAGGCCGCCCAGCACAGCGTCAGGTCTTCCGCATGCGCGACGTTCGAGACGGCTGTCGACGCAAAGATCGCCGAGGCCAGTCCCAACGCCAGTTTCAAGGTCGATTTCATGCCTTACCTCCCATTTGCGAAACGCGTCCGGATGACGGTTTCAAGAGCCCTCAACCCTCGCTCCTCCGAGGGCCCAAACACGGCGGGCTAATGCGCCGCCCGATGTTTAGTAATTTGTTTAGTGATGCGCTTTTTACTAAACAACGCAAGCAAATTCGTTGCTGCGCCGCAGCATGGCGAAACGCACCATTGAAATCGTTGGGAAATGATCGCCGGACCTGGGTCCTGCTGACGTCAGCTGACCGCGTTGGCGGGGTCTGGACTGGTCGTCAGCGGCCGGATCGGCGGTGCGGGCGGCAGCAGCGCGCGTATGTCGGCGAAGGGGAAGGTCGGCTCGAAACGGAAGGCCTCGGCCAGTGCGCCGGAGGCGCCGTTGCACTGTCCGGCGCGAAACTCGTTCTGCAGACGCGCCCTGTGCACATAGTGCTCCGGACCTTGCGACTGGTGCGCGAGGATCGCTTTCGCCTTGATGTCCCAATGATGCGAAATCTCGACGTAATGCGTCGGCGAAAAGCCTGTGCCGCCGAGCGTATCGGCATGCAGCACTGGTACCGCGAAGGATGCGGCTAGCCGTACGCCGTCGGACAAGGCGCGGTGGTCGCCATGATAATCGTAGGGCGCATGGGTGATGGCGAGGTCGGGCTTCACCTCGCCGATCAGCGCCTTCAGCGCCGCAATGAGCGCGGCATCGGCGACGAGCTCCCCATCGGGAAAGTCGAGGAAGCGCGGCTCGACGCCGAGCAGGCCTGCCGCCGTGGTCGCTTCCTTGCGCCGCAAGCGGGCAAGCGCCTTGGGGTCGCCCGTGCCGCCCCTGGCGCCGTCCGTGGCTATGGCGAAAGTCAGTTCTGCGCCTTGCGCGGCATAGGCGGCCAGCGTACCGAACATGAATATCTCGATATCGTCGGGATGTGCCCCCAGCGCCAGTATCTTCACGTCTCTCTCCCGGAAATGGAATCGTGCCGAACGGAATCCTGCCCGCCCTTCTCGCCTACGCAAACTATTCGTTCAGCGACGCCGTCATCAAGGGTCTGGGCGGGCAGTTCACCGTCTTCGAGATCGGCTTCTTCATGACCTTGTTTGCCGGCTGTTTCCTCTTCTTCACCCGGCCGAAGGAGGAGCGCTGGCGCGATTTCTGGCGCACCGGGCGGCCCTGGGCCGTGCAGGCACGCGCCTGGGCCGGCATCGCCTCGGGCGTGCTCAGCGTCTATGCCTTCACCACCATTCCGCTGGCGGAGGTTTACGCGCTGCTCTTCCTCGCCCCGTTGCTCGTCACCGTGCTGTCGACCGTCATCCTGAAGGAGGAGGTCGGTCCCTGGCGGTGGCTTGCCGTGGTCGCGGGCTTCGCCGGTGTCATGCTGGTGGTGAGGCCGGGCTTCCGCGAATTGCATCTTGGCCATCTCGCCGCCTTCGCCAATGCCTTCGTCGCGGCGACCATCGTCATCCTGATGCGCTCGCTTGCCCAGCAGGAAAAGCGCACGACCATGTTGGGCTCGCTGATCGGCTATGGGCTGCTCTTCAACGGGGTCGGCGCGGTCGCGACGTCATTTACGCTCCCCAATCTGTGGCAATTGGGCTGGCTGGTCCTGGGCGGCCTGTTCACCGCCGGCGGCCAATTGCTTCATCTCCTGGCGGCCAAATACGCCCCGGCCAATCGCATCGCCCCCACGCATTATTCGCAGATCGTCTGGGCGGTCATTCTCGGCGCGATGTTCTTCAGGGAATATCCCGACGCGATGACGCTGGTCGGCCTTGCCGTCGTCGGCGCCTCAGGCCTCCTCACCATGGTGCGCGAGGAAGTGCGGCTTGGCACAGTGCGCTGGAACCCGTTTACGCGTGCCCGGCTTTGACCGGCACGGGTCCGACACATTGCACGGCGACCGCGACCGCTGATATGCGGGCGACATGACGACGAAACCCTTGCCGGAACTACCTGTGACAGCCGTGCTGCCGGCGCTCGCAGCCGCGCTTGCCGGGCGCAGCAGCGCCGTGCTGGTGGCGCCGCCCGGCGCCGGCAAGACGACGCTGGTGCCGCTGGCGCTGCTCGACGCGCCTTGGCTCGGTGAGGGCCGGATCGTGCTGCTCGAGCCGCGGCGGCTCGCCGCCCGCGCCGCCGCCCGCCGCATGGCCGAATTACTGGGCGAGGAGCCCGGCGGCACGGTGGGCTACGCCATGCGCATGGAGAACCGCGCCTCGGCGCGGACAAGGATCCTGGTCGTCACCGAAGGCGTGCTCTCGCGCATGATTCTCGACGATCCGGAGCTGCCCGGCGTCTCGGCGGTGATCTTCGACGAATTCCATGAACGCTCGCTTGACGGCGATTTCGGCCTGGCGCTGGCGCTCGACGTGCAGGGCGCGCTGCGGCCGGACCTGCGTCTGCTGGTCATGTCGGCGACGCTCGACGGCGCGCGCGTGGCAAAGCTTTTGTCGGAGGCGCCGGTGATCGAAAGCGAGGGCCGCGCCTATCCGGTCGAGATCCGCTACGACGAGCGGCCGGCAGGCACGGCGATCGAGGACGCCATGGCCAGGGCCGTGCGCGCGGCTTTGGCCGGCGAGCCGGGCAGCGTGCTTGCCTTCCTGCCCGGACAGCGCGAGATCGAGCGCACCGCCGAGCGGCTCGCGGGCAACGTCGCCGCCGACACCGACATCGTTCCGCTCTATGGCCAGCTCGACAACAGGGCGCAGGACGCGGCGATCAGGCCGGCGCCGGCCGGCCGCCGCAAGGTGGTGCTGGCGACCTCGATCGCCGAGACCTCGATCACCATCGACGGCGTGCGCGTCGTCATCGATTCCGGCCTGTCGCGGCTGCCGCGCTATGAGCCGGCGAACGGCCTGACCAGGCTTGAGACGGTGCGCGTCAGCAAGGCCTCGGCCGACCAGCGCGCCGGCCGCGCCGGCCGCACTCAAGCCGGCGTGGCGGTGCGCCTGTGGCGGGCCGAGCAGACCGCGTCGCTTCCCGCCTTCACGCCGCCCGAAATCCTCGAGGCCGACCTGTCTGGACTGCTGCTGGACTGCGCCGCCTTCGGTGTCGCCGATCCGTCGAGCCTGTCCTTCCTCGATCCGCCGCCGGCCCCGGCGCTCAGCGAGGCGAGGGTGCTGCTCAAGGCCCTTCACGCCATCGACGATGCCGGCAGATTGACCGAGGCGGGCGCCGCCATGCGCAAGCTGGCGCTGCCGGTGCGGCTGGCGCATATGGTGGCCGAAGCGGCGAAGACAGGCCATGCGCGGGAAGCGGCCGTGCTGGCCGTGCTTTTGACCGAGCGAGGGCTGGGCGGCGACAGCGCCGATCTGGAGCGGCGTCTGCTCCGGTTTCGTGGCGAGAAATCCCCTCGCGCCAATGCCGCCAGGCAGCTCGCCGAGCGTTTGGCCAGGCAGGCCGGTGGCGAGCAGAGCGGCGAGGCGGCCTCTGGAGGCGCCCTTCTGATCCACGCGTGGCCGGATCGCGTGGCAAGGGCGCGCGGCGAGCGCGGCCGCTTCGTGCTCGCCAATGGTTCGGGCGCCATGGTCGATGCCGCCGATCCGCTCGCCAATGAAACCTGGCTTGTGGTCGCCGACCTGCAGGGCAAGGCGCAGAACGCCCGCATCACCGCCGCCGCGCCGGTCGGCGAATCCGATATCCGCGCCGCCCTTGCCGACCGCATCGAGACAAAACGCGAGACGAGTTTCGACCGCGAGCGCCGCGCCGTGCGCGTGCGCGAGACCGCGCGTCTCGGCGCCATCACGCTTTCCGAACGCATGCTGCCGGCGCCATCAAGCGCCGATGCAGACCGCGCCATTCTCGACGCCTTGAGAGAGCACGGCCTGTCGCTGCTCGACTGGGGCAAGGAAGCGGAGGCGCTGCGCCAGCGGCTCGGCTGGCTCAATCGCGGCCTGGGGGCGCCTTGGCCCGACGTTTCCGACGAAGCGCTTATCGAGGGCCTCGACGATTGGCTCCTGCCGTTTCTGTCCGGCGATGCCTCTTTCGCAGCCATTAAGCCGGCGACTTTGTCGTCGGCGCTGATGGCGCTGGTCCCGCACGACCTGCAGCGCAAGATCGACGCATTGGCGCCGACCCATTTCGAGGCGCCGTCCGGCAGTCACGTGCCGATCCGCTATGACGGCGAGTGGCCAGTGCTTTCGATCCGCGTGCAGGAACTGTTCGGCCTCGACCGTCATCCGGCGATCGCAAACGGAACCGTTCCGCTGACGCTCGAATTGCTTTCGCCGGCGCACCGGCCGATCCAGACGACGCGCGATCTCCCCGGCTTCTGGCGCGGCTCCTGGGCGGATGTGCGCGCCGATATGCGCGGTCGCTATCCAAAACATGTCTGGCCGGAAAACCCGCTGCTGGCCGCCGCCACCAGCCGCGCCAAACCGCGCGGAACGTAATGCATGTCGCCCAAAAGTGCGCAGCGGTTTTGGGACAACGACATGCATCAGGCAAAGACGATGCTCTATCGTTTCCGCTCCTGCGGCTGTAATCCTTGGCAATGACCAACATCCTGCGCGCGCCCGATTCCCAGCAAAGCCAGCGGCTGCGGCTCAACACGCTGATCCGTCTGCGCTGGCTGGCGATTGTCGGGCAGAGCCTGACCGTGCTGGTCGTCGCCTATGGCCTGAAATTCCCGCTTCCGGTGTCGATGTGCTTTGCGCTGATCGCCTGCTCGGCCTGGATGAATCTGTGGCTCACCTTCCGCTATCCGGCGGCGCATCGGCTCACCCCGCTTTCGGCCTTCGTGATCCTCACCTTCGACGGCGTCCAGCTCACCGGCCTGCTCTACATGACGGGCGGCCTGACCAATCCGTTTTGCGTGCTGCTGTCGGTGCCGGTCGTCATCTCCGCCGCTTCGCTGCCGCTGCGGTTCACGGCCATCCTTGGCGCGTTGATCATACTGGCGGCCACGCTTCTGGTGTTCTTCCATTTGCCGCTGCCCTGGTATGAGGGCTCGCCGCTGCCGATGCCCTTCATCTATGTCGCCGGCATGTGGATGGCTGTGTTTGCCTCGATCGCCTTCACCGCCATCTATGCCTTCCGCGTCGCTGCGGAAGCGCGCCTGCTCGCCAATGCGCTGGCCGCCACCGAACTGGTGCTGCAGCGCGAGCAGCACCTTTCGGCGCTGGACGGGCTGGCGGCGGCGGCCGCGCACGAGCTGGGCACGCCCTTGGCCACCATCACTGTCGTCGCCAAGGAGATGGAAAAGGCGCTCGGCAAGGATCCGAAATATGGCGAGGACGTGAAGCTCTTGCGCTCACAAAGCGAGCGTTGCCGCGAGATACTGAAGCGGCTGACCAGCCTTTCCTCGGAAGGCGAAGCGCATCTGTCGCGCATGCCGCTCACCTCGCTGGTCGAGGAGGTGACGGCGCCGCATCGCGATTTCGGCATCTCGATCCGGCTGCGGCCCGGCGAGCGCATCGGTCCCGAGCCGGTCGGCCAGCGCAATCCCGGCGTCATCTACGGGCTCGGCAATCTGGTCGAGAATGCCGTCGATTTCGCCCGCAACGCCGTCACCGTCAGCTGGAGCTGGGACGATGAGAAGGTCATCTTCTCCATCACCGACGACGGGCCGGGATTCCCCGCCGAGATCATCGACCGCATCGGCGAGCCCTATATGTCGACGCGCCAGGGCACTGAGGCCGGCGGCGGCCTGGGGCTCGGGCTGTTCATCGCCAAGACCTTGCTGGAGCGTTCCGGCGCCACCATCGATTTCCGCAATTCGAGCGGGCTCGGCGAAGGCGCAGTGGTGCAGATCTCCTGGCCGCGCGGCCTCTTCCTCAACCAGGAACAGGCCTCGGCCACCATGTTCGACAATGCCTAGCGCAATTCCAGAAAAAGTGCGCAGCGGTTGGGCTCGGCAACTTCGCCGCAGCTTTCCGTCCGGAATTGCGAAACGGTGAGAAAGCCTTGCAATTACCGCATGGCAGCTCTGTTGCCGGCTCTAAAAATTGGACATTGCTCTTGCAGGACTGTATCTGCGTAAAAGTGAGGCATGTCGCCCAAAACTGTGCAGCGATTTCAGGAAGTCGACATGCTCGGAAACAAGGATTTGAAGGGCCTTCGCCAGAATGGGTCTCGGCGCGGCGCGCTTTGGATCGGTAGGATGCCAATAAGATGAACGGAGACGAAACGACGGGCGCAATGGTCGAGGGGGAGGACACCTCCTTGCTCATCGTCGAGGACGACAAGCCGTTCCTCACCCGGCTTGCCCGGGCCATGGAGACCCGGGGTTTTGTGGTCGAGACGGCGGAGAGCGTGGAAGAGGCGGTCGCCAAGGCGCGCGCTCATCCGCCAGCCTATGCCGTGGTCGACATGCGCCTGGGCGACGGCAACGGCCTCGATGTCGTGGCGGTCATCCGCGAAAAGCGCAACGACGCCCGCGCCATCATCCTGACCGGCTACGGCAACATTGCCACGGCGGTGACGGCGGTGAAGCTCGGCGCCATCGACTACCTGTCCAAGCCGGCCGACGCCGACGACGTCTTCGCCGCGCTTACCCGCACCTCCGGCGAGCGCGCCGCGCCCCCGGAAAACCCGATGTCGGCCGACCGCGTGCGCTGGGAGCACATCCAGCGCGTCTACGAAATGTGCGACCGCAACGTCTCCGAGACGGCGCGCCGCCTCAATATGCACCGCCGCACCCTGCAGCGGATTCTCGCAAAGCGCGCGCCGCGTTAAACGAGTGTCGTCATCCTAGAGCAATTCCAGGAAAAGTGTGAGCGGTTTTCCGTCCGGAATTGCGTAAAAAACAAAGAGATAGGGCGTTTCGCCGTTTCCGTGAAACGGTGAAACGCACTAGGCGAAGCAGGAGCGAAGCTCCGTCGCGAAGACCCTGGGATCCATTCCGTGATCCCGGCCGCAGAACGCAGCGGAGCGGAATTCTGCACCGTTGGCACCGCTCCGATGTAACGGAATGGATCCTCGGGTCTGCGCCGCGTCGCTTCGCTCCTGCTTCGCCCGTGGATGACGAAGAGACGGGCGTTTCGGCCAACTGCCGAAGCAGGCGATCTGTCAATGTGAACTCGAACGCTTGCTTCGCCAGCCGGGCTGCGCATCATACGTTATAGGTTCCGGCCGTCAGGTCGGGGTGACGGGCGGAGGGACCATGCAAGATAAGCGGCCGAAATCGATCCTGCGTGAATTCCTCGATGGCGAGGCCGCCGGCGGCATCATCCTGATGATGGCCGCAGCCCTTGCGCTGATCGTCGCCAACTCGCCTTTGGCCGAAACTTATTTTGCCGTCCTGCACGCCTATCTCGGGCCGCTCAGCGTATCGCATTGGATCAATGACGGGCTGATGGCGGTGTTCTTCCTGCTGGTTGGGCTCGAGATCAAGCGCGAGATGCTGGACGGACAGCTCTCGACCTGGCCGCGCCGCGTGCTGCCCGGCATCGCCGCCGCCGGCGGCATGGCGGTGCCGGCGCTGGTCTATGTCTTGATCAACCGCGACAATGCGGCAGCGCTCTCTGGCTGGGCGATCCCCACCGCCACCGACATCGCCTTCGCGCTCGGCGTGCTCTCGCTGCTCGGCAGCCGCGTGCCCGCCTCGCTGAAGGTCTTCCTCACCGCTCTGGCCATCATCGACGATCTCGGCGCCGTCATCATCATCGCGCTGTTCTACACCAGCGGCCTGTCGCTCGCTTATTTGGCGGCCGCCTTCGTCGTCATCGCGCTGCTCGTCGTGCTCAACCGCATGCGGGTCATGAAGCTCTGGCCGTATCTCTTGCTTGGCGCATTGCTGTGGGTGCTGGTGCTCAAGTCGGGCGTGCATGCGACGCTCGCCGGCGTGGCGCTGGCGCTCACCATCCCGTTGGAGCGGTCTCCCGGCATCAGCCGCGATCTCGAGCATTCGCCGCTGCATAGGCTGGAACACGGCCTGCATGGGCTGGTGCCCTTCCTCGTCATCCCGATCTTTGGCTTCGCCAATGCCGGCGTCTCGCTCGGCGGCCTGAGCCTTGCAGCACTGGTCGAGCCGCTGACGCTTGGCGTCGCCGCCGGCCTTGTGCTCGGCAAGCTGGTCGGCGTCTTCGGCTCCTCGGCGCTCGCGATCCGGTTTGGCCTCGCCGACCTGCCGGCCAATGCCGGCTGGCTGCACATGCTGGGCATTTCGCTGCTTTGCGGCATCGGCTTCACCATGAGCCTGTTCATCGGCCTGCTTGCCTTCGCCGGCGACCCGGCGCTGCAGGACGCGGTGAAAGTCGGCATCCTCGCCGGCTCGCTGATTGCCGCCCTCTTGGGCGCCGCCATCCTGCTCATGGCGCCGGCGGGCGGCGGAGTGGAAGAAGATCTGAACTAGCTCCGAGGTTCCGGCGGCAGACCGAAGGCTGGAAACAAAGCGGGGCCGAGCGGCGGGACATAAATCGTCAGCGAGGCGATCTTGTCGCCGGCGGCTTCGAGGACATGCAGCGAATGCGGCTGCCACATGGAATTCTGGCGGCCGAGCGCGTAGACGCCCACTGCCGGCTGGGTGTTGGCGCCGATAGCCACCGCGCGATAGCCGGCAAAATTGCCCCAGACGCTGCCCAGGAAAGCGCCGATCGCCGGGCGTCCATGATACCATTCCCGCCATGGCGGCATGTGGTAGATGGCGTCCTCGCGCAGCAGCTCGACGAGTCCGTCGAGATTGTCGGCCTGCCAAGCCTGCATGTAGCGTTCGAGCAGCACGCCTTCGTTCGCGTTGGGCCGCGACCGCTGCGGCGGGCGCCCCTGTGGGTAGCGTTCGCCCAGCGTCGCGCGGGCCCGCTGCAAGGCGCTGTTGATCGAGTCGGTCGACCCGCCCAACAATTGCGCGGTCTCGATGGCGGACCATCCGAGCACATCGCAAAGCAGCAAGGCCGCGCGCTGCCTCGGCGGCAACAGCTGGATTGCCGCCACGAAAGCGAGCCGCACCACCTCGCGGGCCTCATAGCGCGCTTCCGGGCCGGGCCTGTCATCGGCGATGTCGGGCAGCTCGGCGTCCGGATACGGCTCCAGCCAGGCGAGCTCCGTGGCCGGGCCGCCGGTCGCTCTGCCCTCAGAGGCCGGCCGCTCGGGTTGCTCAAGAATGCGCCGCGCCAGCGAGCGTGCCTTGATCGCATTGAGGCAGCTGTTGGTGGCGATCGCGTAGAGCCAGCCGCGCGCCGAGCCGCGTCCGTCGAATTGCGACCGCGCGCGCCACGCCTTTAGGAACGTCTCCTGGACGAGATCGTCCGCCTCGTTGAGCGAGCCCATCATCCGATAGCAATGGAGCTTCAGCGCGCGGCGATGGGCGACGGTCAGGCGCTCGAAGGCCAGCCGGTCGAGGGCCGGCTGGCCTGGCCGCTCGATAGGGCCGGAAGCGTCAGTCATGGGAAGCCCGGGGAGCTGAATTCGGCCGCCATCCTGCGCGCCTCATGCCGCCGCCGCAAGGCCGCTGCCGCTTACGGTGAAGGAGCTGCCCTGCGGCTTGCCCGTCGAGAGCTGGATCACAGCCTGTCCGACATCGGCCGGCGTCTGCATGTCGCTCATGCTGGCCAGGAAGTCGGCCGGGCGGATGCCCATATAGGCCGCGATGCCTTCAATGCCGCGATCGCCGACCCCGGTGTCCGGCATGATGCGGGCCGGCGAAAGCGCCATGAAGCGCAGGCCGAGGCCGAGGCGGTCCGATTCCTTCTGGCAATGGCCGGCCAGAAATATCTGCATGCGCTTGGCGCCGGCATAGCCGCCGGAATTCGGCGGACCGCCGCTGAAGGCGGCGCCGCTGGCGATCAGCAGCACACGGGTTCCAGGCTTGAGCCGGCCCTTGAGGGCTTCCCGACAGAACAGGAACGATGCCTTGACGTCCATCTCCCAGTTTACCGAGAAGACCTCCCAGCTTTGCTCCTGGATCGGCGCCGAAGGGGCGAGCGCGCCCGCGCAGACCACCAGCACGTCGGGTGCCAGCGCATCGAAAACCGCTTGCGGTGCGCCTTCCGCCGTCGCGTCCGTGCTAAGCGTCCTCAAGCCCGGGCGTTCCCAGGCGAGCTGCTTCAGGTCGGCGGCGCCACGGGCGACCGCGAGCACGGTCGCTCCCGCGCCAAGCGCTGCTTCCACGATCGAGCGGCCGACACCCCGGCTGCCTCCGACGACGACGACATTCTGATTTTGCAACGGTTTCATTTGATCACCTTTTTCCAGGCCGCCGGCCATCCGGACGCGCCTATAGGTGAAGACAATCGGGTTCAGCGGAAATCATCGGTGCGGGAAGAAAATTCTCGCTGGCCTGGCGCAGGGCTGGCCTGAGCCAGGCCTGCGGTCGGACGCCAGCGGTTACGCACCAGCATCCACACACCGCGACGACTACTCGCTCTCGCCATCCAGCGCCGGCACGGCGACGCCGGCAAGCTCGGCCGCCAAGAGCCGCGCGGCGCCCGCGCGGGCAATCCGCAGCATCAGCGCCTTGCGTGTCGCTGCCGCCATGCGGTGCTCGGGCGCATCGCGCAGGATCTCCGCGCCATAGCCGTCGGAGAGGATGAAGCCGCATTCCTCGGGAAAGATGTCAGCCGGAACGCCGGGATGGGTGGCGAAGAAGAAGCGGTCGGAATGCAGCCGGTAGTCCGGCCATTTGCGGTCGACCCTGAAATCCTCGATCGAGGATTTGATCTCGATGATCCAGATGTCGCCCTGCCTGGTCAGCGCGACGAGATCGGCGCGGCGCCCTGTGGCCAAAGACAGCTCCGGCAGCACACGCGCGCCCATTTCGGTGAGCAGCCGCTGCACGCCGCGCCGCACCAGCATGGCGCGCTCCGACTGGCGGCCGTCGATCAGCGGGTTAAGGGGAATCGGGGAAACGAGTGGCATGGGAGGCACCATGCCAGATTTTGTTCACGGTTTGAACCCCTGTCAGGCCGGCCATCATCTGGTTGACAAACCCACGCTCTGCGGTTGGTGGCTACCTGTCCGCAACGGGGCCGTTTGAGCCAGTTGCATTATTGGCGTTGCCAATTCTTCCCTCGTCTCTCTTGGCGTGGAAGAATTTCGTCTGCGCGCGTGACATTCTCTCATTGAAACTTCCTAAAAGATAGCCGCCGGGCAATACGCATATTATCCCAGTGAATACGTTATTTGGAAGGAATAGGAAAAGCATCGCCAAGCCTATACAAGTAATAGCAGTAATACCCATTACGGTGGCGACCGCATCTTGCCACATACGATCTATCGGAAGGTATTTCTCCATCCATGGCATCACCAGCGGGTTCTTATCCCAAAACTGGTCAATTCGGATGGGGTCTTGTGGCATGGCTCTAGACGATCCGCAGGCCACGACTGACCCGAGGCCACCATGGGCCCAGATAATAAGATAAGACCAATCACAAGCGCGGCACTATCGTGGCCCAGCCCCAAACCAGCGGTTGGCCCGCCGTTTGCTGCGGCCCGCTCGCGTTTTGGTCTGTGAAAAGCGGGTATGGCAGCGCCACTGCATCAGGAATCGCTTAGGTTATGTTACCTTATTTCTCGCTAGCTCGGCCCCTGCCTTTTTTCGGCGGGCCGTGTCAAGCAGAACGCTTGCGTATCAGGGTTCTGATAGCGGGATAGACAACACTCATAACTATGGTGAGCGCTACGACGATTGCGATCTGCCAATGCCAGACATAATGGACGCGGACCGCCGCGAAGACAGCAGATGTCTACGGCGAGGCCCGCTACTGCTAGTCCCCCGCTCGAAATTCATCCGCCAGAAGCCTGGCCAAGTGGTCGCGGCTCAGGCTCAATGTCTCTTTCAGGAACCACAGGAAATTGCTCGGACCGTCGGTCGGCAGGCCGTTTTCTTCGGCCTGGGTGATGACCGCGCGCTGGCGCTCGATCCGCTGTTCGATCTCGCGGATATGCTGCTCGACCCGTTCGATGTCCTCGTGGATGGCCATCCCGGCAATCTCATTGTAGGTGATCGTCAAAATAGCATCAAACCAGGAACGGGTGGAGCGCAAAGCCAAGTAGATGCTTGAGCCGTGGTTCAGAGAAGATTAGCCTTGCTGGTCATGCCTCATGGCAGCAATCTCGCCATGAAAGGAATTTTCCCATGACCCGCGACCAGATGCTCGCCCACCTCCGGTCCGCCGATGTCGTCGCGCGCGAGGCGGCGGCGCATGGGCATCATCCGTTCGGCTGCGTGCTGGTCGGGCCGGACGATCGCATTTTGATGCGGCAGGGCAATCTCGATACGGTGCGCCATGCCGAGACCGAGCTCGCCCGCCGCGCCGCGGCGGCCTATGAGCCGGAGTTCCTGTGGCAATGCACGCTGTCTCGACCTTCGAACCATGCGCGATGTGCGCCGGCACGATATATTGGGCGAATATCGGGCGTCTGGTCTACGGGGTCGAGGAAGCCAGCCTCCTGGCGCTCACCGGGGACCATGCGGAGAACCCGACCATGAACCTCGCCTCGCGCGCCGTCTTCGCCTCCGGCCAGAAAAAGATCGACGTGTTCGGCCCCTTTCCCGAAATCGCGGACGAGATGCTCGCCCCGCACCGCGATTTCTGGAAGCGCTGACCGAGCTCCGCCCTTAGGCCGCGCCCGCCATGTCGTCCAGGATCGGACAGTCCGGCCGGTCGTCGCCGTGGCAGGCGTGGATCAGTGTCTGCAGCGTCGAGCGCATCGATTGCAATTCGCGTACCTTCTCCTCGATCGCCCTGACATGGGCGGCGGCGATCTCGCGCACATCATGGCTGGCGCGGCCGCGGTCCTGATAGAGCGCCATCAGCTGCCTGCAATCGTCGATTGAGAAGCCGAGATTGCGCGCACGGCGCAGGAAGGCGAGCCGGTGGATATCGTCGCGGGAGTAATCGCGATAGCCGTTCTCGGCCCGCGCCGGGCGGATCAGCCCGATTTCCTCATAGTAGCGAATGGTCTTGGCCGGCAGGCCGGAACGCTCCGCGGCATCACCGACATTCATGGCGCTCTCCTCGCATCGCAGGCAGCTCCTTGAGTCGCCCCATTGATTTTGCTTCATAATCCTGTAAGGCCTGTTGCGAAAATGCCGCAGTCGGGCACTTACCGGCGCGTAAGGCCTTGCATATAGGCAGTGCGCGCTTGGCAAGCAAAAGAAATGCCAGCATGAATGGTGGCAACAAAGCGGCCGACTCGTGCCGCTGGTATCGAGGCGGGGCGTCGGACCTTTTCATGCGCTTGAAGTCATTTGCAATCCTCGCCGCTCTTGCGCTGTCGACCGCGATCAGCGGGTGCAGCACCATCGGTGGGCAAATGTTCACCAACAACTATGGCGCGATGACCGATGCCGGCTATCAGCTGCCGCGCATCCCGATCGAGAAGGTCCCCGCCCGGTACCACCGCCAGGAAGTGCGGTACGACTCGTCGGAAAAGCCGGGCACTATCATCGTCGATACGCAGAACAAGTTTCTCTATTTCATCGAGGGCGACGGCATGGCGATGCGCTACGGCATCGGCGTCGGCCGCGAGGGTTTTGAATGGCACGGCACGGCCCATATCGCGCTGAAGCGCGAATGGCCGACCTGGACACCGCCCTCGCAGATGATCAAGCGCCAGCCCGAGCTCGCCAAGTTCGCCGGCGGCATGGAGCCGGGCCTGAAGAACCCGCTCGGCGCGCGCGCCATGTATCTCTTCAACAAGGGCGGCGACATGGGCTACCGCCTGCATGGCAGCCCGGAATGGTTCTCGATCGGCAAGGCGATGTCGTCGGGCTGCATCCGGCTGATGAACCAGGACATTATCGATCTTTACGACCGCACGTCGGTCGGCGCCAAGGTCATCGTGATGTGATCACGAAGGCCGAGGCCAAAAGCTTCGCAAGCGGACCGTCTAGGCAACAACAAGACGTCCAAAAACAGAAAACCGGGCTGTTGGGGCCCGGTTTTTTGTTTTTGCGATCTTGGATCGGAATTCGCTTCGCCGCACGACGCGGCCGGCCAGTGGGTTCTCAGGCGACCTGCTCGACCTGCTGTACTTCCGGAACAAAATGGCGAAGCAGGTTCTGGATGCCGTGCTTCAGCGTTGCCGTCGATGACGGGCAGCCGGCGCAGGCGCCCTTCATGTGCAGGAACACGGTGCCGTTCTCGAAGCCGCGGAAGGTGATGTCGCCGCCGTCCTGGGCGACGGCCGGGCGCACGCGCGTGTCGAGCAGTTCCTTGATGGTCAGCACCAGCTCTTCGTCGGCCTTGTCGTAGAACTCGCCGGTCTCGCCGGCTTCGCTCGCCGGAGCGGTCGCGGCCATGACCGGCGCACCGGACATGAAATGCTCCATGATGGCGCCGAGGATCGCCGGCTTCAGGTGCTGCCAGTCCGGACCATCCTTGGTCACGGTGATGAAATCATAGCCGAAGAAGACGCCGGTGACGCCCGGGATCTCGAACAGGCGGCCGGCCAGCGGCGAGGCCTCAGCCGCGGCTTCGGCGTTGCGGAAATCGGCTGTGCCTTCGCGCAGCACTTCCTTGCCCGGCAGGAATTTCAGCGTCGCCGGGTTCGGCGTCGATTCGGTCTGGATGAACATGGGTATCTCCAGGCCCTTCCCGGGCCGATAGTTTGGAATAATTCTAAATAGGCTCTATCGGCTGGACATTCAAGCGAAACGCGTCGCTGGAACGGCTGGCTGGCGGAATGCTTTTCGGCTTCTATCACGAATGTCGAGGTGGATCGAGATTCGGGTCAGGCGGCCATTTGCACGCCGGCCTCACCTGAATATCGAAGCACCTCAAGCTAGGCTGTCGATCTCCTCGTCGGACAGGTTCTGCGGAACCACCGTGACGGGGATCGGGAATGCGGCTCCCCGCCCGGCGACCGCGCTGACCAGCGGCCCTGGGCCTTCCTTGCCGGCGCCGGCGGCCAGCACAAGGATGGCGATGTCCTGGTCTTCCTCGATCAGTTTGTGGATTTCTTCCGTCGGCTTGCCTTCGCGCACCACCAGCTCCGGCTCGATCCCCGCATGCTGGCGCACCTTGTTGGCGTAGCCGTCGAGCGCCGCGCGAGCTGTCGCCGTGGCTTCCTCGCGCATGATCTTTTCCACACCCAGCCAGTGCTGGAAGTCGTCCGGCTCGATGACGTAGAGCAGCACCAGCACGCCGCTGGTGCTTTGCGCCCGCTTCGAGGCATAGGCGACGGCGCGCTCGCATTCGGGCGTGTCGTCGATGATCGCCAGGAACTTGCGGCGATGGCCGGCTTCGCGGCTGAGGCGTTTGGAGACCATGTCTATCTGCTCGGTATGGTTCGGTCGCAATCTGCCACTGCCGCGAACCGGCGGCAAGCCGCCGGTCGGCGCGGCAATGGTCCGAGGAGGTCGCTGGATCAGTCCTGCAGAAGGCCGATAATGTCGCGCACCGTCTTCATCGTGCCCTCGGCGATTGCGCGGGCCCGGTCGCCGCCATCCTTGAGCACGGCGTCGACATAGGCGCGGTCGCCCTCGATGCGGCGCATCTCGGAAGCGATCGGCGCCAGCTTCTCCACGGCAAGATCGGCAAGCGCCGGCTTGAACACGGAAAACTGTTGCCCGCCATACTCCTTCAGCACCTCTTCCTTCGAGATTTCCGCGAGGCCGGCATAGATGCCGACGAGATTCTCCGCTTCGGGCCGGCTTTCCAGCCCGTCGACCTCGCTCGGCAAGGCCTCCGGATCGGTCTTGGCCTTGCGGATCTTCTTCGAGATCGTGTCGGCATCGTCGGTCAGGTTGATGCGCGACAGATCCGACGGGTCCGACTTCGACATCTTCTTCGAGCCGTCGCGCAGGCTCATGATGCGCGCCGCCGGGCCGCCGATCACCGGTTCAGTAATCGGAAAATAGCCGTTCACCGTCTCTTCGCCGACCTGCATTTCGACGCCGACGCCAAGTGCTGCGATCTTCTCGGAGAAGTCGTTGTTGAATTTCTGCGCGATGTCGCGGGTCAGCTCCAGATGCTGCTTCTGGTCCTCGCCCACCGGCACATGCGTTGCGCGGTAGAGCAGGATGTCGGCGGCCATCAGGCTCGGATAGGCAAGCAGGCCGAGCGAGGCGTTCTCGCGGTCCTTGCCGGCTTTGTCCTTGAACTGCGTCATCCGGTACATCCACCCGATGCGTGCCACACAGTTGAGGATCCAGGCGAGCTCGGCGTGCTGCATGACCCGCGACTGGTTGAAGACTATGTGCTTCTTGGGGTCGATGCCGGAGGCCAGGAACGCCGCGGTGATCGAGCGCGTCTGGTCGCCCAGGTCCTGATACACGAGCTGCGCCGTCAGCGAGTGCAGGTCGACGACGCAATAGATGCAGTCGGACTGATCCTGGAGGGCGACGAATTTCTTGATGGCGCCGAGATAGTTGCCGAGATGCAGGTTTCCGGTCGGCTGGACGCCCGAAAAGACGAGTGGCTTGAAGGCGGACATGAATTCCTCATGGCTTGTGGAGGGCCGTCTAAGCATGATTCCAAAAAGTTGCAGACTTTTTGGAGCCAATCATGCGGCTGGAAACCGCGCGCGGCGAAAGTCTTGCGACGGCGCGCTTATGGACGAAGCACGTTGCGGGATCAAGAGGCGCGGACGAGCTGGCATGGGCATCGGTATGTTGACATTTGCCGGGCATAGGCTACATATTTCTAACTACATGAAGGAATGTAGCCATGACCATCAACATCAACAATAAGGAAGCCGACAGGTTGACGCGCGCTTTCGCCAAAGCTGAAGGGGTCGGCATCACCGAGGCAATCGTGATCGCCATGCGCGAAGCCTTGGAGCGGCGCCGCAATCGCGAGACGCCGCTGGAAACGGCGGCACGACTGCGAGCCGAGTTTGGAATCAAGCTTAGCGAACAAGCGCGCAAACCGCTGCCGCAGTCCGTTTATGATGAACTTTCCGGCGACGACTGATGTTTGTCGACGCCGCAGCCATCGTCGCAATCCTAAGCAACGAGACGGAAGCCGAGCGATGCGCGCAGGCCGTCATGAAGGCATCGGCACCGTTCACGTCGGCGATAGCCGTTTGGGAGGCAGCGATGGCGCTCGCGCGACCAGAAAAGCTGGCGATTCCGGTCGCCAGAAGCGCGGAGATTGTAGACCGCTTTCTGGAAGAGCGGGCAATTGCCTTGCACGAGCTTCCGCCTGCATCCGAGGCAACATCCCTATCCGTCGAGGCCGCTGCGCGGTTTCGCAACAATGCTATCCGCCTAAATATGGCGGACTGCTTCCACTACGCTTGCGCCCGATACTACGCCGTTCCGATACTTTCTACGGCCAACGAATTCCGACTCACGGATCTGGAGACTGTTCCCTGACGGGCGGTAGCGCCTTGGGTGAACGACGCTTCACATTCCGCCGGAGCATCCCGAAATCGGCGCCGCCGGTGCCGAAGGCGGCGATGAAGTAGAGCGCGGCGCCTCCGGCGACCAGCCCAAGCACCGTCGTCGCCTTCACCACGAGCGGCGAGCCAGGCCCAATCTGCGCGGCAAAGTGGCGCTCCGCGAAGTAAAGCGCCAGGGCCATGATCACGGCGGAAAGCACCAGCCGGGGAATGCGTCGCAAGAGCGGCATGTCGCGGCCCCAATGCCCGCGCCTGATCAGCATGGCGAGCAGCATCAGCGCGTTGACCCAGCCGGCGACTGCCGAGGCGACCGCAATGCCCGGCGCGCCCATCGACGGGAACAGGCTCAGCGCCGTCGCGACGTTGACGCCGACCGAGATGGCGGCAAAAATCATCGGCGTGCGCGTGTCCTCGCGGGCGAAATAGCCGGGCGTGAACGCCTTGATCAAAACGAAGGCGGGCAGGCCGAGGCCGAAGATCGCCAGAATCGAGGCGACGATCGGCGTCGAGTGGTTGGCGGCGAAGGCGCCGCGCTCATAGACCAGCCGCACGATCGGCTCAGACATCACCCAGAGCGCCGCGGCGGCGGGCAGCGTCATGAACAAGGTGAATTCGACCGAGCGGTTCTGCAAATTGGCCGCCTCGACCAAATTGCCCGACTTCAGCGCCCGCGACAGTTCCGGCAACAGCACGATGGCGACGGCCACGCCTACGACGCCGAGCGGCAGCTGATAGATTCGGTCGGCATAGGCGAGCGACGACACTGCGCTGTTCTGCGCCGAGGCGATCGCCGTGCCGATCAGCTGGTTGATCTGCGTGATGCCGCCGGTGATCGCCGCCGGCAGTGCCAGGATCAGCAGCCGCTTGACGTTGGGCGTCATCTTCGGCCGGCGGAAGCCGATCGAGATGCCGGCATTGCGCACCGCGATCCAGACGATGGCGAGTTGCACGATGCCTGCCGCCAGCACGCCCCAGGACAGGCCGAAGCCGACATCATGCGCGTCCAGCCCATGATACCAGGCATAGGCGAGCACGCCGATCAGGATGATGTTGAGGAAGGCCGGCGCGATCGCCGCCGCGAAATAGCGGCGCAGCGAGTTCAGCATCCCGGCCATCATGGCGCCGAGCGACATGCATATGAGATACGGGAACATGATTGTCGCAAGCCGGACGGTCGTCTCGAACTTGCCTGGAATGTCGGCAAAGCCCGGCGCCACCAGGTAACGCACGATCAGCGGCATCGCCAGTTCCATCGCGATGGTCAGCGCCAGAAGCGCGGAGAACAGCACGCCGAACACTTCCTCCGAGAAGCGCTTGGCGCCGTCGGTGCCATGCTGCTCGATCTCCTTGGCGAACAGCGGCACGAAAGCGGCGTTGAAGGCGCCCTCGGCGAACAGCCGGCGGAAGGTGTTGGGAAACTGGAAGGCGGCGTTGAAGGCGTCGGCGACCGGTCCGGTGCCGAGCGCCGCCGCCATCAGCATCTCGCGGCCGAAGCCCAGCCCACGGCTCATCAGCGTGCCGGAGGCGACGGTGGCGAATTTCTTGACTAGACTCATGCTGGGAACGACTGCCAGAAAAATTGCGTCAAATGGATGTCACTCGGCCGCCGCCTTGGCCTTGCCGTTACGTTCGGACGAATTGCCTTCAAGCGTATCGATCAGCCGCTTGTGGATGGTGGCGGTGCGCGTCGGGCTGTCGATCTTCTGTCCGGTCAGGTCGGTGACGTAGAACGTGTCGATGACCTTCTCGCCGAACGTCGTGATATGCGCCGAGGCGATGTCGAGCGAAAGGTCGGAGAGCGTCCCGGTGATCTCGGACAGCAGGCCCGGCCGGTCCAGCCCCTCGACCTCGATCACCGAAAAACGGTTCGACAGCGTGTTGCGGATTTCGGCGCGCGGCGGAATCCGGAACGCCTTGGCGCCGCGCTTCGGCTTGGTGCGCTTCTCGATCATCTCGGGCAGCCAGCTCTTGCCCGAAAGCACGTCCTCGATCAGCCGGCCGACGCGCTCGGCGCGGCGGCGCTCGTCCTCGTCGCGGTCGAACTCCCTGGAGATCAGTATGGAATCCAGCGCGCGGCCGTCCGAGGTGGTGAAGATCTGCGCGTCGACGATGTTGCCGCCGGCCGCGGCGCAAGCTCCGGCAATGATCGAAAGCAGGCGCGGATGGTCCGGCGCCAGCACGGTGATCTCCGTCACCGCCTCGAACTCATGCGTCTTGACCATGGTGGCAAGCTTCTTGCCGGCCGCATCCGCCTCGCGGATGAATTCGGCATGGCGAAGCTGGTCGGCAAGGTCAACCGCCAGAAGGTAATTCTCGTAGTGCTGCGCGACATAGCGCTTGCGCTCCTTCGCCGGCCAGGCAGACAGTGCCTCGGCCAGCCGCTCGCGCGCCGCGGCCGTGCGCTCGGCGCGCGAGACTTCCGAAAAGCCGCCCGTCAGGAGCAGTTCGGTCTCATAATAGAGCGTGCGCAGCAACTGCCCCTTCCAGCCGTTCCACACGCCCGGCCCGACGCCCCTGATATCGCAGACGGTGAGGATCAAAAGCAGCTTCAGCCGCTCGGCCGATTGCACGATCGAAGCAAAATCCTCGATCGTCTTGCGGTCGTTGAGGTCGCGCGTCTGCGCTGTCATCGACATCACAAGATGGTTCTCGACAAGCCAGGCGACGGTCTCGGTGTCGGCGGCCGACAGCCCCATATGCGGGCAGATGCGCCGCGCGATCCTGGCGCCGGCTTCCGAATGGTCTTCGGGCCGGCCCTTGGCGATGTCGTGCAGCAGCACCGCGACATAGAGCGCCTCACGGCTCTTTCTCAGGCCAGGCATCAGCGTGTGCGACAGCGGATGCACCTTCGCGCCGTCGCCGCGCTCGATCTCGGCCAGCACGCCGATGCAGCGGATCAGATGCTCGTCCACCGTATAGTGGTGGTACATCGAGAACTGCATCATGGCGACGATCTTGCCGAAGTCCGGGATCAGTCTGCCGAGCAGCCCCGCCTCGTTCATGCGCCTGAGATTGAGCTCGGCATTGCGGTCCGATGTCAGGATGTCGAGGAACAGCCGGTTGGCCTCCTCGTCGCGCCGGAGCGACTTGTTGACGAGCCCGAGCGAGCGGGTGAGCAGCTTCAGCGCATCGGGGTGGAATTCCAATCCGTGCTTGTCGGCGAACCAGAACAGCCTCAGCAGGTTGACCGGGTCGCGCTCGAACACGCTGTCGTCGGCGATGTTGATGCGGTGGTTGTCGACGATGAAGTCGGAGGTGCCGGCAAGCTTGCGCTTGCGCCGCTGGAAGGTGAGGAAGATGCGGTTGAAGCCCGGCACATGCTTGGCCTGCTCTTCCTCGAGCGCCGCACAGAAGATGCGGGTGAGGTCGCCGACGTCCTTGGCGACGAGGAAATAGTGCTTCATGAAGCGCTCGACCGCCGACAGGCCGGGATGCGTCGTATAGCCCAGCCGCTCGGCGATCTCGCGCTGGATGTCGAAATGCAGCCGCTCTTCCGCCTTGCCGGTGAGGAAATGCATGTGGCAGCGCACCGCCCAGAGAAAATCCTCGGCCTTCTGGAATTCGCGATATTCGGCCTCGGTGAAGACGCCCTTCTCGACCAGTTCCTCGCCGGTGCGCACGCGGTAGAAATATTTGCCGATCCAAAACAGCGTCTGCAGGTCGCGCAGGCCGCCCTTGCCGTCCTTGACATTGGGCTCGACCAGATAGCGGCTTTCGCCGGCCTTGGCGTGGCGCTCGTCGCGCTCGGCGAGCTTGGCCTGCACATATTCCGGCCCGGTCGTGCGCACCACTTCATGGTCGAAGCGGGTGAGCAGTTCTTCATAGAGCTTCTGTTCGCCCCACAGGAAGCGCGCCTCGAGGATCGACGTGCGGATGGTGATGTCGCCGCGCGACAGCCTGAGGCACTCGTCGATGTTGCGGGTGGCGTGGCCGACCTTCAGCCCCATGTCCCACAGCATATAGAGCATGTATTCGACGATCTGCTCGCCCCATGGGGTCTGCTTGTAGGGCAGCAGGAAAAGCAGGTCGATGTCGGAACCCGGCGCCAGCGTGCCGCGGCCGTAGCCGCCGACGGCAACGACCGCCATGCGCTCGGCCGCGGACCGGTTCTTGACCCGATAGACATGGGTGGCGGCGAAATCATAGAGCGCCCGGATCAGTTCATCCATCAGATGCGACAGCCGCTCGGCGCAGGCATTGCCGCCGCCGTCCTGCTTGAGCATGGTCTCGGCGATCTTTCGCCCTTCGGCCATCCTGGCCTTGAGCAGTTGGAGGACGGCCGTGCGGGCAGCCGGTCCTGAACCGTCGCCGGCGCTCGCCGCCGTCAACGCGGTCAAGTCGCGGCGCAACGCATCGCCATCGATGATTTCGTCGAGTTTCAGGGAGATCTTTGCCATTCGGCGGCGTCTATAGCCTGTTTTCGCGGCGCTGTGTATGGGGCAGGCGGCCGCGATTGCCATCGCGCAGAAGCGTAATCCGCAATCGCCCGGCCGATTTTCGCAAAAGTCGAAACCGGCTCTTGACCTTCCAGTTACTGGAAGGACTACCTCCGCCTCAATTCGAGAATTCCGAGGTATTGCTGATGACCCATTCCGACCACCACCATCATGCGCATGGCGGCTGCTGCTCTGCGAAGAATGTCGCACCCGACACCGAAGCGGTGATTCGCGACCCTGTCTGCGGCATGACGGTCGATCCGGCGGCCGGCAAGCCGACGGCCGAGCATGGCGGCCGCACCTTTCATTTCTGCAGCGAGCGCTGCCGCACGAAATTCCAGGCCGAGCCCGAGGGCTATTTGACGGCCACGGACCCCGTCTGCGGCATGAGCGTCGACCGCGCGTGCGCGAAGCACTTCGTTCGCCATGAAGGGCAGGGCTTCTATTTCTGCTCCCCCGGTTGCAAGGCCAAATTCGAGGCGGAGCCGGCAAAATACCTCGCCGGCCGGCCGGAGCCCCAGCCGATGCCCAAGGGCACGCAATACACCTGCCCGATGCATCCCGAGATCATCCGCGACAAGCCCGGCTCCTGTCCGATCTGCGGCATGGCGCTGGAGCCGATGGGCGTGCCGACAGGCGAGGAAGGCCCGAATCCCGAGCTCGTCGATTTCACCCGCCGGTTCTGGGTCAGCGCGGTGCTCTCCGTGCCGCTCCTGATCATTGCCATGGCGCCGATGCTGGGCTTCAGCTTCGAAACCCTCATCGACGGTCGCGCGAAGACCTGGGTGGAACTGGCGCTGGCGAGCCCGGTGGTGCTGTGGGCGGCGTTTCCGTTCTTCCATCGCGGCTGGGAATCGATCCTCAACCGTAGCCCGAATATGTGGACTCTGATCTCGCTGGGTGTCGGGGCCGCCTACCTCTACAGCGTGATCGCCGCCCTGTTCCCGGACATCTTCCCGCATCAGTTCCGCGGTCATGACGGCGCCGTCCCGGTCTATTTCGAGGCCGCCGCCGTCATCGTCGCGCTGGTCTTTCTCGGCCAGGTGCTGGAACTCAAGGCCCGCGAGCGCACCGGCTCGGCCATCCGCGCCCTGCTCGACCTTGCCCCGAAGACAGCGCGGCTGATCGGCGCCGACGGCTCCGAGAAGGACGTACCGCTCGACAGCGTCAAGTCGGGCGACCGCTTGCGCATCCGTCCCGGCGATGCCGTGCCGGTCGACGGCATCGTGCTCGAGGGTCGGTCGGCGATCGATGAATCGATGATCACCGGCGAACCGCTGCCGGTCGAGAAGACGGAAGGCGACATGCTCACCGGCGGCACGCTGAACAAGAACGGCTCGCTGGTCATGCGCGCCGAGAAGGTCGGCGCCGAGACCACGCTGTCGCGCATTGTCGAGCTGGTCGCCAAGGCGCAGCGCTCGCGGGCGCCGATCCAGGGTCTCGCCGACCGCGTGTCCTTCTATTTCGTCCCGGCCGTCGTGCTGGTGGCGATCCTGGCCTTCATCGCCTGGGCGCTCGTCGGCCCCGAACCGAGCCTGATCTTCGCCATCGTCTCGGCGGTGTCGGTGCTGATCATCGCCTGTCCCTGCGCGCTCGGCCTCGCCACCCCGATGTCGATCATGACGGCGACCGGGCGCGGCGCGCATGCCGGCGTGCTGATCAAGGAAGCGGCGGCATTGGAACGTTTCGCCTCGGTCGACACGCTGATCGTCGACAAGACCGGCACGCTGACCGAGGGCAAGCCGCGGCTTACCGATGTCGTTGCCGCCGACGGCATCGACGAGAACGAGCTGCTGGGACTCGCGGCCGCGCTGGAAAAGGGCTCCGAGCATCCGCTGGCCGAGGCGATCGTCGAGGGCGCCGCCGCGCGCGGCCTGAAGCTGGCCGACGCGGTCGATTTCGAAGCCATCACCGGCAAGGGCGTTTCGGGCACGGTTTCGGGCAGGAAGGTCGCGCTCGGCAATGCGGCCATGATGACTGATCTCGGCGTCGAAACGCCGGCGGCCGATGCCGAGGCGCTGCAGGCCGACGGCAAGACGGCCATGTTCGTGGCCGTCGGCGGCAGGTTCGCCGGCATCGTCGCTGTCGCCGATCCGGTAAAGACTACGACGGCCGAGGCGATCAAGGCGCTGCATGAGAAGGGGCTGCGCATCATCATGGCGACAGGCGACAACGAGCGCACGGCACGAGCGATCGCCGGCAGGCTCGACATCGACGAGGTCCGCGCCGGGTTGCTGCCGGATGAGAAGGGCGCGCTGGTCGAGGAACTGCGTGCCAAGGGCGCCGGCGTCGCCATGGCCGGCGACGGTGTCAACGACGCGCCGGCGCTGGCCGGCGCCGATGTCGGCATCGCCATGGGCACCGGCGCCGATGTCGCGGTCGAAAGCGCCGGCATCACGCTGGTCAAGGGCGACCTCAACGGCATCGTCAGGGCACGCACTCTCGCCCAGGCGACGATCCGCAACATCCGCCAGAACCTGTTCTTTGCCTTCCTCTACAACGTGCTCGGCGTGCCGGTCGCGGCCGGCGTGCTTTATCCGCTTACCGGCACGCTGCTGTCGCCGATGCTGGCGGCGGCGGCGATGAGCCTGTCATCGGTCTCCGTAATCGGCAACGCGCTGCGGCTGAGAACGTTGAAACTCTGAGCAAGACCCCCAGATACGCAATCCAACAGAAGGAGACTTGAATGACCCTGGCCAAGAAAATCGTGCTGCTTTTGATGGCGGCCGGAATGCTGCTCGCCGTGTTCCTCGAAAGCGTGCCGGCCTCGTCGGAGGAGATGAAGCACGACATGTCCAAGATGGCGATGGGCGCCCAGAGCCCGGCCACCGTCGGCTACGAGAAAGCGATGAAGAAGATGCATAAGGACATGACGATCAAATACACCGGCAATGCCGATGTCGATTTCGTCCGCAGCATGATCCCGCATCATCAGGGCGCCATCGACATGGCCAAGGTGGTGATAGCCAACGGCAAGGACCCGGAGATACGCAAGCTCGCTGAAGGCGTCGTCACGGCACAGGAAGCCGAGATCAAGCAGATGCAGGACTGGCTCGCTAAGCATTCGGCGAAATAGTCACTGCGGGAAATCCGGGCGGCCAGCCGGCGTCGGTCTGGATTCCAGCTGTGGCTGTGCTGCGATCCAGCCTTACGCGGAGAAGGCCATGCCCTCGTTGATCAGAACCTTGAAGCTGCCGTCGGGCGAAACCGTCCCGGTGCTGGGCCAAGGCACCTGGAAGATGGGTGAGGATCGACGGCGCCACGCCGATGAGGTCGCGGCGCTGAGGCTGGGGCTGGACCTCGGCATGACGCTGATCGACACGGCCGAAATGTATGCCGATGGCGGCGCCGAGGAGGTGGTGGCGCAAGCCATCGCCGGGCGCCGCGACGAGACCTTCCTGGTCTCCAAAGTGCTGCCCTCCAACGCCTCGCGCGCCGGCGTGAAACGGGCCTGCGAGAGCAGCCTGCAGCGCCTCGCCACCGACCGCATCGATCTCTATCTGCTGCATTGGCCGGGCAGTGTGCCGCTTTCCGAAACCGTGCAGGCGTTCGAGGCGCTAAAAACGGAGGGCAAGATCCGCCACTGGGGCGTCAGCAATTTCGACACGGACGAGATGGAGAATCTAGTCAGTCTGCCGTCCGGCGGCAATGTCCAGACTAACCAGGTGCTTTACAACCTGTCGCGGCGCGGGCTCGAATTCGACCTTGCGCCGTGGAGCCGGCAGCGCCGCATACCGCTGATGGCCTATTCGCCGGTGGAGCAGGGCGCGCTGGCCCGCAATGCGCGGCTCGAGGCGGTCGCCGCCCGACACAACGCCACGGCGGCGCAGATCGCACTTGCCTGGATAATGATGCAGGACGGCGTCATCGCAATCCCGAAGGCCGGCCGCCAGGAGCATGTCCGCCAGAACGCCGCCGCGCTCGACATCGCTCTGACGGCGGAAGACCTTGCCGAGCTCGATCGCGCTTTCCCGCCGCCGACGCGCAAGCGCGGCCTGGAGATGATTTAGTGGCACTGCCACAGGGATGTTGATCTGCCGGCTCTGTTGTATGGCAGGCGGCATGCGCTGAAGATTGGCCGAAACGCCCATCGCGATCGTCATTCCAGGGCGGAGCAGCCGCGAAGCGGCGTCGCGGAGACCCTGGAATCCATTCCGTGACCTGGGGCGTGGGATGCGGCGAAGCAGAATTCTGCACCCTTGCTACGCCTCGATGTCACGGAATGGATTCTATGGTCTGCGCCGCGTCGCTTCGCTCCTTGCTCCGCCATAGAATGACGAGGTTGCGGCGGCTTCAACCAATCCCCGGCGTTTGCGATGATTTCACGGAAATGAACGGAAAATCTAGCACCAAGACAAACGGCAACCTTTCAAAATCCCTGTCGAGGGAATAACCGAAAACCTCGCGTCGGGATGCGCGTTTGAAAGAGAGCAGGCATTGGAACGAATTTCAGCCGGACCTCATTACGCGACCTATAAAATCGGCGACTTGACGGTCACCTCCCTGCGCGACGGTTACGTCGACATGCCCGTCCGGAGACTGCGCCAGCCGGGAGACAAGCCTTTCGGCGACGATCTGCCGCCGCAGGTGCCGCTCTTCGACGGCGCGCTCCGATTGTCGGTCAATGCCTTTGCCATCGACGACGGCGAAGACATCACGCTGATCGATACCGGATCCTCGAACGCCTGGCGCCCGACGATGGGCTTTCTGCCGCAGGCGCTGAGCGAAGCGAAGATCGCCCTCGATCGGATACACACTGTCGCCTTCACCCACACCCACCTCGACCATATCCAAGGGCTCATCCTTCCGGATGGCGGGAACGGTTTCCCGCAGCTCTCCCGCTTGCTTGTCCCTCGAGCCGAGCTCGACATGTTCCGGTCGGAAGCGAGGTTGAGCCGCTTCCATGACCGAGCGCAGCCTCTGGATCCGGGACAGCACTTGAGTGCGAACATCGAGGCGATCGCCGCGCCGGGTCATGAAATCGGCCATACCTGCTTTCGTGTTGCGAGCCACGGCGAAACATTGCTGGCCTGGGGCGACCTTGTGCACGTGCCGTCGCTTCAGTTCGATCGGCCGGACATCACATGGGAATTCGACGCCGACCAGGAACAGGCGCGGATAACCCGGCTGCAGATATTGGCCCTTGCCGCCGACAATGCCTGGTGCGTTGCAGGAGCGCATCTCGATTCACCGGGCGTCGGCCGGATCTCCCGAACCGAGACAGGCTACCGCTTCGAACCTCTGTAGGAACTGGGGCTAGGTCTTGGCCGACAGCCCGAGCCGCGTGCGCAGCCGGCGCAGCGTACGGGAGAATACCCCGGCATCGTCAGCGGCACGGGCAAGGGTGAGCGCGCCCTGGACGGCGGCGACGGTTTCCTCCGCCAGTTCGACGGCTTCGGTTTTCCCATGCCCAAGTCGCGCCAGTGCATCGGCGAGGTGCGCGACCCAACGGCCGAAATAGTCCCTTATCTGGCTGGCGAAGAGGTCGCGGGATGCCTCCAGTGCGAAGGCGCCGATGAGACAGATCCGGCGCCCGGAGCGGAAGTAGCTGTCCGTCGCCGCGAGCATCTGCTCGATCCCGGCCGACGGATCGCCGCCGTCGCGCAGCGGCGCAAAGACATTGTCCTCGAACCAGCCGTCGATATGGGCAATGACGACCCTCGCCATCTCTTCCTTGCCGCCCGGAAAGAAGTGGTAAAGGCTCCCCTTGCCGAGCCCCGCCGCCTCGCCGATCAGGGCCAGGCTGGCGCCCTCATAGCCGTGCTCGCGGAAAACCTCGGCCACGATCGCCAGCAACTGGTCGTGGTCCGGAGCGATGCGCCGCATGTTTAGTGTTCTTGTTCGAGCATGATCTTTTCCAAAACCGCTACACACTTTTTGGGGTCATGCTCTAAAGCCCGAGTTCCGAAAGGCCGGGATGGTCGTCCGGCCGGCGGCCGAGCGGCCAGTGGTATTTCCGCTCGCGCTCCGTGATCGGCAGGTCGTTGATGCTCGCCACGCGCCGGCGCATCAGCCCGGCCTCGTCGAATTCCCAGTTCTCGTTGCCGTAGGAGCGGAACCAGTGGCCGCTGTCGTCGCGCCATTCATAGGCGAAGCGCACCGCGATGCGGTTTTCATTCCAGGTCCAGACCTCCTTGATCAGGCGATAATCCAACTCGCGCGCCCATTTGCGCTTGAGGAAATCGACGATCTCGCCGCGACCCGAGATGAACTCGGCCCGGTTGCGCCATCTGCTGTCCTCGGTATAGGCGAGCGAGACCCGTTCCGGGTCGCGGCTGTTCCAGGCATCCTCGGCGAGGCGCGCCTTTTGCGCCGCTGTCTCGGCCGTGAAGGGCGGCAATGGCGGACGGCTCATGAAATCTCCTGTCGGTTCCAATCGTCGATAACCGACATTGTACCGACCGGTACAATCAGTCAAGGCCACGCCTGGTTCTACTGCTTCGTTGCCAGCCCCTTCAGCCGGTAGAGCGCCTCCAGCGCCTCGCGCGGCGTCATCTCGTCCGGATTGATCGCGCCGAGCGCTTCGCCCAGCGCATCGCTTTTGGCGGGTTTCGGCGCTTCGCGTTTCACCGCCACCGAAAACAGCGGCAGATCGTCGACCAGCCGATTGGTCTTGCCCGAGACTTCGCCCTCTTCGAGCTGGTGCAGCACTTCCTTGGCGCGGGCGACGACGGCTTCCGGCAGGCCGGCGAGCCGCGCCACCTGTACGCCGTAGGAGCGGTCGGCCGCGCCCTTGCCGACCTCGTGCAGAAAGACGACGTCGCCTTCCCATTCCTTCACCCGCATGGTGACGTTGTGAAGCCGGGGGAGCTTGCCCGCCAGCGCCGTCATCTCATGGAAATGCGTGGCAAAAATCGCCCGGCAGCGGTTCTTCTCATGCAGATATTCGACCGCCGCCCAGGCGATCGACAGGCCGTCGAAAGTTGCCGTGCCGCGGCCGATCTCGTCGAGGATGACCAGCGCCCGCTCGCCGGCCTGGTTGAGGATCGCCGCCGTCTCGACCATCTCGACCATGAAGGTCGAGCGGCCGCGCGCCAGATCGTCCGAGGCGCCGACGCGCGAGAACAGCCGGTCGACCACGCCGATATGGGCGCTTTGCGCCGGCACGAAGGAACCGGTCTGGGCAAGGATGGCTATCAGCGCGTTCTGCCTGAGGAACGTCGATTTGCCGCCCATATTCGGGCCTGTGAGCAGCCAGATCGCGCCGGCCTTGGCGCCGCCCTGAGGCGACAGGTCGCAATCATTGGCGACGAACGGGCCATCGCCGGAACGCCTGAGCGCCTGCTCGACCACAGGGTGGCGCCCGCCGGCAATTTCGAAGGCGAGGCTCGAATCCACCAGCGGCCGGCACCAGCCCTCGCTTTCGGAAAGCAATGCCAGCGCCGACGAAACATCCAGAGCCGCAAGCGCGTCGGCGCCGGCGCGGATCCGTTCGGCCTCGCCCACCACTTCCGCGGTCAGCCGGTCGAAAGCGGCGAGCTCGATGCTTAGCGCCCGGTCGGCGGCGTTGGCGATCTTCGATTCCAGCTCCGCCAGCTCGGTCGTGGTGAAGCGCATGGCGTTGGCCATCGTCTGGCGATGAATGAAGCGCGCCTTGGCGGCATCGCTGCCGGTCATGATCGAATGGTGATTGGCCGTCACCTCGATGTAATAGCCGAGCACATTGTTGTGCCGGATCTTCAGCGAGCGGATGCCGGTCTCTTCGATCAGCGAGCGCTCCAGCCCGGCGATCACCTTTCGCGATTCGTCGCGCAGCGCCCGCATCTCGTCGAGCTCGGCATTGTAGCTCGACCGCACGAAGCTGCCGTCGCGCTTGATCAGCGGCAGCTCGTCGTCGAGCGCTTCGCTGAGGTGGCGGGCAAGCGCCTCGGGCAAGGCCTTGATCGCGGCCAATGCCGCAGCGAGCTCGGCGGGCAGATCGGCCGCCGCGAACAATTCGGCGATTGCGCCGGCCGCCTCGAAGCCGGCGCGCAGCGCGCCCAGGTCGCGCGGTCCGCCGCGGTTGAGCGCTAGTCTGGACAATGCCCTCGGCATGTCGGCGACGCTTTTGAGGCTCGCCCGCAGGCCCTGACAGAGCCGCATCTCGGAACGGAAGAACGACACCGAATCCAGCCTGGCCCCGATTGCCGTTGGATCGGTCAGCGGCGCCATCAGCCGGTCGGCGAGCAATCGCGCGCCGCCCCCCGTCACAGTGCGGTCGATCGCCTTGAACAGCGAGCCGTCGCGGCTGCCGGACAGCGTACGCAGCAGTTCCAGGTTGGCGCGCGTCGCCGGATCGATGAACAGCGTCGAGCCCTGCTCCTCGCGCTCGGGCCGCGACAGCGGCGGCCGCTCCGCTTTCTGCGTTTTTTCGACATAGGCGATGGCGCCCGAGATCGCCGACAGCTCGGCGCGCGAGAAGGTGCCGAAACTGTCCGGCGTCGCGACCTCGAAGAAGCGCGCGATGCGTCCGGTGGCCGAGGCCGAATCGAACAGCGACGGCGGCTGCGGATTGGCGACGCGGCCCAGCACGTCGAACACGGGCCTGAGCTCCGGATCATGGAAAACCGGCTCGGCGACGATCAGCTCGCGCGGGTCGACGCGGAAGATGTCGGCAAGCAGCCGCTCGGCGCTCGTCTCCGCAACGCGGAAGGCGCCTGTCGAAATGTCGATCCAGGCCAGCGCGAAGCCGGCCTGGCTGGTCGCGCCTCCCTTCACGCGGCCAAGCGCCATCAGGAAGCTCGATTCCGAGGGCGCGAGCAGCTTGTCCTCGGTGATCGTGCCTGGCGTGACCAGCCGCACCACGTCGCGGCGCACCACCGATTTGGAGCCGCGTTTCTTGGCTTCGGCCGGGTCCTCGATCTGCTCGCACACGGCAACGCGAAAGCCTTGCGCGATCAGCTTCTGCAGATAGTCGTCCGCCGCATGCACCGGCACGCCGCACATCGGTATGTCATTGCCCTGGTGCTTGCCCCGCTTGGTCAAGACGATGCCAAGCGCCTGACTCGCCTTCTCCGCGTCGTCGAAGAACAGCTCGTAGAAATCGCCCATGCGGTAGAACAGCAGCGAATCCGGGTTCGCCGCCTTGATCTCGATGAATTGCTCCATCATCGGCGTGACGCCGGCCGTGACAAACGGTGCCGGTGCCGCCGTGGCGTTGTGTTCTTCCGGGGTACGCATATCCATCCCGGCACGCTAGCAGATGTGAGCGGGCGGTTTAATGCCGGCGGTTGCAAAAACGGGGGACGAGTGGGCCGTTGCTGCCATCGGCAGGACGGACGCGTAGGGCGTGTTGCCTCATGCCGGCGGCCGACATATGGATCGTTCGGGATCAGGAGAAGATAGCGGGGCAATGAAGAAGGACGGACACGAGACGTTCGAGGAGATGGTCGGCCCGGTCGGCTCGCCGCTCAGGCGTGTGCGGCTTCTTGCCACCAACCGTGCCAACCGCACCAGAACCAAAATCAAGGCGTGGGTGCGGACACGGTTTCCCTTCATCCTGCCGACACGCGGGCCGCTCTCCGGCCTCGACGGCGGCATCGACATACCCGTCCATATCTTCAGTCGCGATCCGTTGATCCTCTACATACCTGTCGGCGGCCGGCGCCCGCTTTACGCACTCGCTGCCCTCTGCCGCATGGTGTCAGCGCGCGCTACCTTCCTTCTGATGCCGAACTGGACGCTGGAGAGGCCCACCGTCGTCGAGCAGATACGCAAGGATCTCGCGTGGTTCGCCGCGGTCTGCCCCCACCATGACCTGATCTTCCTCTGCAACACAGAGGAAGAGCGCCGTCTGATTGCAGGCGTTGGCGGCACAGCGATCTTCTCCAATCACAATCTGATGATTTCGGAAGACGTCTTCCGGCCGCTGCCGGACGTGCCGGTCGAGTACGATGCCGTCTACAATGGCCGCATCTCGCACACCAAGCGGCACCACCTCGCCTTCGAGATCGAAAGACTGGTCCATGTGACGTCCTCGATCGGCGAATTGCCGCCGGCCGGCGACCGCGCCTTCATCCGCCGGCTGCAGGCGCAATCGCCGCTTCACAGCATCGCCAATCCCCTCGTTGACGGCCTGCCCGGGCGGATGCCGCCTTACGAGGTCAACCGCGTCTACAACCGGGCCGCGGTCGGGCTCTGCCTGTCGGCGGTGGAAGGGGCGATGTATTCCAGCATGGAGTATCTGCTGGCCGGCCTGCCGATCGTCTCGACGCCGAGCATCGGCGGCCGCGACGTCTATTTCGATCCGGACTACTGCGTTATCGCCGAGCCGGAGCCGGCCGCAATCCGCCGCGCGGTCGAGCGACTTCGCGACCGCGCCATCCCGCGCGAGGAGATTCGTGGCCGCACGCTGGAAAGGGTGCGGGCGCAACGGCTGGAACTGATGGCCTATCTCTCGGCGCTTAAGCAGCGCATGGGAAGCAACGATCCGCCTTTCTCCGAATGGCCGTTCGCCGGGACCTCGGGGCTGACGCGCTGGGCCTCGGTACGCGAGCACCTGCGCGAGATTGCCGCGATCTCATCGGGCAAGATTTGACCGCTTGTCTCTGCCAACGGAGGAACAAAATCGCTGGATCGCTTGGCGGTTTACAGCGGCGGCGTGTAGCCTTAAGCGGGTAATTCAAAACAATGCGCCACAAGAGCGCGAAAAGGTGGGAGAAGCGTCAGCGACATGGCCAGGAAAACGGAAAGCAGCGGCCCCTCCGTCAGTCCCGAGGAGGCGCTGGAGTTCCACGCCATGGGACGACCCGGCAAGCTGGAGATCGTCGCCACCAAGCCTATGGCGACGCAACGCGATCTGAGCCTCGCCTATTCGCCGGGCGTCGCCGTTCCCGTGCGCGCCATCGCCGAGGATCCGAGCCGCGCCTTCGACTATACGACGCGCGGCAACATGGTCGCCGTCATCTCCAACGGCACCGCCATCCTCGGCCTCGGCAATCTCGGCGCGCTGGCCTCGAAGCCGGTGATGGAAGGCAAGGCGGTGCTGTTCAAGCGCTTCGCCGATGTGGATTCGATCGACCTCGAAGTGGCGACTGAGGACGCCGACGAGTTCATCAATTGCGTGCGCTTCCTCGGGCCTTCCTTCGGCGGCATCAATCTCGAGGATATCAAGGCGCCCGAGTGCTTCATCATCGAGCAGCGGCTGCGCGAGCTGATGGACATTCCCGTCTTCCATGACGATCAGCATGGCACGGCCATCATCTCGGCGGCCGGGCTGATCAACGCGCTGGAGATCACCGGCCGCGACATGAAGACCACAAAAATGGTCTGCAACGGCGCCGGCGCCGCCGGCATCGCCTGCATCGAATTGATGAAGGCGATGGGTTTTTCGCCCGAAAATATCATCCTATGCGACACCAAGGGCGTGGTCTTCCAGGGCCGCACCGAAGGCATGAACCAGTGGAAGTCGGCGCATGCGGTCAAGACCGAGGCGCGCAGCCTGGCCGAAGCGCTGGACGGCGCCGACGTCTTCCTTGGCCTGTCCGCCAAGGGCGCGCTCACCACCGCCATGGTGCAGTCGATGGCCAAGAACCCGATCATCTTCGCCATGGCCAATCCCGATCCGGAGATCACGCCGGAGGAAGTGGCCGAGATCCGCACCGACGCCATCATGGCCACCGGCCGCTCCGACTACCCAAACCAGGTCAACAATGTTCTGGGCTTCCCCTATATCTTCCGCGGCGCGCTGGATGTGCGCGCCACCACCATCAACGACGAGATGAAGATCGCGGCCGCCAGGGGGCTTGCCGAGCTGGCGCGCCAGGACGTGCCGGACGACGTCGCCGCCGCCTATCAGGGCAACCGGCCGAAATTCGGCCCCAACTACATCATTCCGGTGCCATTCGATCCGCGCCTGATCTCGGCGATCCCGCTGGCGGTGGCCAAGGCGGCGATGGAATCCGGCGTCGCCCGCAAGCCGATCCTCGATCTCGACCGCTATGCGCAGGAACTGTCCGCGCGCCGTGACCCGATCGCCTCGACCTTGCAGCGCATCTACGACCGTGTGCGCCGCCAGCCCAAGCGCATCGTCTTTGCCGAGGGCGAGGAGGAGCAGGTGATGCGCGCCGCCGTCTCCTATGTGAACCAGAGGCTCGGCACGGCGATCCTGCTCGGCCGCGACGACGTCATCAAGGACAATGCCCGCAATGCCGGCATCGACCTCAACAAGCCGGGCATCGAGATCATCAACGCCAGGCTGTCGCGCCGCAACGGCATCTACACCGACTATCTCTACGAGCGCATGCAGCGGAAGGGTTTCCTGTTCCGCGACTGCCAGCGGCTGATCAACAACGACCGCAACCATTTCGCCGCCTGCATGGTGGCGCTGGGCGACGCCGACGGCATCGTCACGGGTGTGACCCGCAACTATTCCACCGCGCTCGACGACGTGCGCCGCATCATTGACGCCAAGCCGGGCCACCGCGTCATCGGCGTCTCGATCGTGCTGGCGCGCGGCCGCACCGTGTTGGTCGCCGACACCGCCGTGCACGACATGCCGAACGCCGAGCAGATTGCGGACATCGCCGAGGAGGCGGCCGGTTTTGCCCGCCGCATGGGCTACGAGCCAAGGCTCGCCATGCTCGCCTATTCCACCTTCGGCCATCCGCAGGGCGAACGTTCCGAGCGCGTGCAGGAAGCGGTGCGCATCCTCGACAAGCGCCGCGTCGATTTCGAGTATGACGGTGAGATGGCCGCCGACGTGGCGCTGAACCCGCGCGCCATGGCGCAATATCCGTTCATCCGCTTGACCGGCCCGGCCAATGTGCTGGTGATGCCGGCATTCCACTCGGCCTCGATCTCGACCAAGATGCTGCAGGAACTCGGCGGCTCGACCGTCATCGGCCCGCTGCTGGTCGGCCTCAACAAGCCGGTGCAGATTGTGTCGCTGAATGCCAAAGACAGCGACATCGTCAATATGGCGGCAATTGCAGCTTATACGGCGGGCAACTGACGAAGGCGTTTGCTGACGAGGCGTTTGCCCACATCGCCAAGTTTGGAATTGGAAAAGGCCCGCGGCGATGCCGCGAGCCTTCCCTGAGATCGCCAGTCCGATCAGAAATTGCGCTGGAAGCGAACGATGCCGCCGACGCTGTTCTTCTTGTCGGCCTTGGTCCAGTCGACGACATTGGTGTCACCGATCCCATCGTCAAACCTGCCGAAATGGTCCCAATCAACTTCGCCTGTGATCGTGAAGCCCGGAACGATGCTGTAGGCGATGTTCGCAGCCACGGCGTAGTTCTTGTCGTCGTCAGCCGAAGCCTGGAGGTTGAACGAAGTCTTGGCGTCGAACTTGTAGGTGCCGCCACCCCAGACAGCCCAGTTGCCGCCCCACGGCTTGTAGAAGCCGCGGCCATGGGTGTTGATGGCGTTACCCGCGTCGCGGAAGTTATCGTCCGTACCGTAGCCGCCCATGATGAACAGCGTCAGTTCCTTGGTGACATTGACATCCAGGCGAACCTTGCCGGCCACTTCTTCGTAGTTGCTGTCATAGGCAACGACGCCGGTGATCGCACCCCAGTCGCCCTTATACTTCAGACCGCCGACGACATGCGGAACGTAGCTGTCGATCGTGCCTGCGATAACGCCCGTACCCGTGCCGGTAGCAAGACCTGTAACGTCCGATCCTTCTTCAAGGGAGATCACGCCCGAGAAGCCGCTGCCAGCATCGAAGTAGTAGCTGACGACATTGGTGTCCTTTATGCCGTACGGGATGGTCGTGTCCTGGATGACGTTGCCGGCATAGCCGATGAACGAGTCATAAGGCGTCTCGTCCTTGCCGACGCGCAGCCCGCCGAGCTGGATCCAAGCGAAGTTCAGCGTTGGCGTGCTCGTCGGGCCACCATTCTTGAAGTTGAAACGCGTCTCGGTATAGGTCTTCAACGTGCCGAGCTCGGTCTCCTGGCCGGTCCAAGTCTTCAGGTTAAAACGGGCGTTCTTGTTCCAGCTGTTCTGCGAGTCGCCGTCCTGAACGTCGGTGGTCTTGCGGCCGTCGAAAGTGCCGACGTCGCCGAAGCCGGCGTCATAGCGGATGTAGCCGCCGACGCGCAGGCAGGTCTCGGTGCCGGGGATGTAGAAATAGCCGGCGCCATAGACGTCGCAGATCTTCACGTATTCGGCCGGTTCCGGCTCGGCGACGGTGACCGCGTCGGCGGCGCGGGCGCCCGAAACTGCGATCAGAGCCGCAGCGGAGCCGAGTAGAAGGCTCTTGATGTTCATTTTCTTGAATCTCCAGTCAAAGGTTCAAGACAGGCCTGACGTGCCGTTCGGCTTTGCCACCCCCGTCCCCATCGTTGAAAAAGCACGCGCACCGGCGCCGCTTCTTCGCCTTGGACATGGCCTAATCGTTGGCCTCACACAACAGGGATTGTGTCGGAAAGGCGGCCTTTTGAACTCTTGTAGAAGTCTTGTTGCGCAAATATCACGTCACATAAATGCAAAGATGGAACATTCTGAACAATAAGTACAATCGGAACGTCAGGTAACCTGCACAATGTGCCAAATGTGCCAATTATTACAGTTTTATGACAAGCGATTTGCCGGACAAGTTTTCTAAAAATCCAGATAAGCATAGAAAAATCGACTCCGCGAAACAGGAGTCAGGATAGAGTACGTGTCGCGCGGAGCACGTCCTCGACCATGTCTTCCCGTAACATCTCGATGGGGATCCGACCGTCGAGCTCGGGCGAGGGTCGGGTCAGCCAAAACCAGGCAAGTCTCGGATTGGCGATCGCCGAAAGCACGTCGCTGATCCCGGGAACCGGCCTGCCGTCGACGAATTGGGCTAATGGGAAGACATGCTTGCGGCCGCCCTTGCGCAACGCGACGACCTCGCCGCGTCTTTGCCAGCGATGCAGCGTGGAACGCGGGATGCGGAGCTTCTCTTCCAGATAGGTCGAGCCGGCGACCTCGCCGGCCCAATCCTCGATCAGCATCGATTGGAGCTCCGCGGCTCGCTCGGCGATCGGCTGCGCCGCAGGCCTCTCTGTCTCCGATTTCGGCGGTGAGCGCTCAAGAGCGCGGCCGGATATGGCCGGGCCGTCGCTCGCGGCCTTGTTCGTCATCGCACGAAAGAAGTCGGAAGCAAGGTCGGTCCACTCACCCTTGAAGGAGCTGATGGCAAGGCGCTGTGCTTGCGGCAGGAAGGGAAGGGCAGCGGCCACATGGCCGGCAACCTTGCCGGCTGAAGTCAGCGCCTCGGTGTCAAGCAGGACGCCCTGCTGCATCAAGGCCTGCTGCACCGCCTCGGCGACCAGGCCCGCCAATGCCTCTTGTGAAATCCCGTCGGACGAGTTCTGGAATCTGGTCATGAATCTGTCTTGCGGCCCGCGCTCCTCCCAGGCGCCGGCGGATGCTGAAATTCTTATTGCGGAAAGCAAAAACTGCGGCGGCAACGAACGCCGCGGCCCGGCAGGTTGCTGGCATGCATCTTCACACCCCTGGTTTGGCGCGCTGCAATGTCAGTCGCAGTACGCCTCAGTTTGCGTGTAGGAGCGCTCTATGACAGGGGCGCGACAGAGAAGCCGATTTTGACCCTGTTGGCGGTAACGCAACGGTACTTATTGGGCAGCTCTAAAGAAGCCCCACTTGCTCGGCCTCGCGACGCAGATTCTGGCGCGGGCGCGGGCCGATCTGCTGGATCACCAGCCCGGCCGACAGCGAGCCGAGATCGCCGCAGTCCTTGAGGCTGCGGCCGGTCGTGTAGCCGTAGAGAAAGCCGGCAGCGTAGAGATCGCCGGCGCCGGTCGTGTCGACCAGATCCTTGATCTTCGTCGCCTGGATGACGACGGTCTCGTCGCCGCGCACGATGACCGAACCTTTTTCAGAACGGGTGACGGCGGCTATCCTGCAATCCTTGCGGATGGCGGCGAGCGCCTCCTCGAAGGAGGCGGTCTGGTAGAGCGACTTGATCTCGTGGCTGTTGGCAAAGACGATGTCGACGGTGCCCGAACGCATCAGCTCGAGAAACTCGTCGCGGTAGCGGTCGACGCAGAAGGAATCCGACAGCGTCATCGACACTTCGCGGCCCGCCGCATGCGCCAGCTTCGCCGTCTGCCGGATGGCTTCCTTGGCGCGCGGCGGATCCCACAGATAGCCTTCGAAATAAGTCACCTTGGCGCCGGCGGCCTTGTCGGCCTCGACATCCTCGGGGCCAAGCTCGACGCAGGCGCCGAGATAGGTGTTCATCGAACGCTCGCCGTCGGGCGTGACGAAGATCATCGAGCGCGCCGTCGGCGGTTCGCCCTTGAGCGGTGCGGTATCGAAGGCCACGCCCTGGGCGTGGATGTCATGGGTGTAGATCTCGCCCAGCGCGTCGTTCGACACCTTGCCGAAGAAAGCGGCCCGTCCGCCGAGGCTGGCGACGCCGGCCGCGGTGTTGCCGGCGCTGCCGCCGGAAGCCTCGATCGCCGGACCCATGCGGCTATAGAGCAGTTCGGCGCGCTTGGCGTCGATGAGGTTCATCGCGCCTTTGATGATGCCGTTGGTCTCGAGAAAAGCTTCGTCGCACTGCGCGATGATGTCGACAATGGCATTGCCGATGCAAAGCACGTCATATTCCGGCATCAAAATCTCCGCCAAGGGCTGCCCGGCTATCTGGCATGCCGGCCGGGCGCGGGTCTAGCGACTTGGCATTGCTTTGCCTACCCCGAAAATCGCCATTGTTTGCGAAGCGCCGGCTGCGGCAGCGTTCGTGTCGAACTGGCCCATATCGACCGCGGCCTTCACCGCTATGGTTTCACGGCGATCGAAACATTTCCGCGCCGCCATGGGCTAGAAGCAATTCCAGGAAAAGTGGGTGGCGGTATTCCGTCAGCAATTGCGTAACAACAAAGCGGATCGTTCCCGCAGCAGAAGGCGCAGAAATGTCCGAGAAGAGCGAAATGTCCACCGAACTGGCGCTGCTCGGCGTCCTGGCGGTGCTGTGGGGCGCTTCCTACACATTCATCAAGATCGGCGTCGAGACGATCCCGCCTGTGACCTTCATCGCCGCCCGGACCTTGATCGCCGGAGGCATTCTCTTCATCATCATCCGCTGGCGCGGCCTTGCCATGCCGGCCGATGCGGCAGTATGGCGCCGGTTCGCCTTCCAGGCCTGTCTCAACAGCGTCGTGCCGTTCACGCTGATCGCCGCCGCCGAGCGCTCGGTCGATGCCGGCCTCGCCACCATCCTCAATTCGACGTCGCCGATCTTCACCTTCCTGCTGACGGCATTGATCACGCGCCATGAGCCCGTAACGGCGCGCAAGCTGCTCGGCGTCGGCGCCGGCATCGTCGGCATCTGTCTCATCATCGGCACGCAGGCGCTTGGCGGGCTTGGCCATCAATTGTGGGCGCAGCTTGCGATCGTCATCGCGACGGTCTCCTATGCCGGCGCGGCGATCTTCGGCCGCGGCTTCAAGGGCCTCGATCCGATGATACCCGCCGCGGGTTCGATGCTTTGCGGCGCCGCCATCCTTGTGCCGCTGAGCCTGGTTGTCGACCGGCCATGGACGCTTGCGCCGTCGGCCGCATCGATCCTGGCCCTGCTCGGCCTGTCGGTCTTCTCGACGGCGCTGGCCTTCGTCATCTATTTCCGCCTCATCCACACGCTGGGCTCGGTCGGCACCACCTCGCAGGCCTATCTGCGCGTGCCGATCGGCGTCGGCATCGGCGCCGTCTTCCTCGGCGAAAGCCTCGGACCGGCGGCCTGGCTCGGCATGGCCTTCGTCGTCGCTGGCGTCGCGGCGATGACCATTCCGGCCAGGCTTGCGCAATAGTTGCGCCTGGCATCCAGCCTGCTTATCTGCGAAGCGTCTTTTTCGATGAGGGGTTGAAGACGCTGTGATCCTCGACGCGGCCCGCGCCGCCGCCAGCCGGTTGTTCTCTCCCGAATTCCGCTCCGTCTTTCTAAAGACGCTGGGGCTGACGCTGCTCGCTCTGCTGGCGCTCTGGGTCGGTTTGGAGAGCCTGCTCGAATGGCTGGCCTGGCCATGGCTGCAAACGCTGCTTCCAGGCCTGCCGTCCTGGGCCGGGTGGCTGGGCGGCATCATCGCCGGCATCGTTCTGGCTGTGGGCTTGGCCTTGCTCATCGCGCCGGTGACCGCGATCGTCGCCGGCCTGTTCCTCGACGATGTCGCCGAAGTGGTCGAACGTACCGACTACCCCAACGATCCGCCCGGCCGCGCCGTGCCGGCGCTGCATTCGCTTGCGCTGGCCGTCAAATTCTTCGGCGTGGTCGTCCTCGGCAACATCGTCGCGCTGCTGCTGTTGCTGGTGCCGGGCATCAACATTGCCGCGTTCTTCATCGTCAACGGCTATCTGCTGGGCCGCGAATTCTTCGAATTCGCCGCCATGCGGTTTCGTCCCGAGCCAGAGGCCAAGGCGTTGCGCCGCAAACATGCCGGCACGGTGTTCCTGGCCGGACTGGTCATCGCCATGTTTCTTACCGTGCCGTTGCTCAACCTTCTGACGCCGCTTTTCGCCGCCGCCATGATGGTGCATCTGCACAAGGCGGTTTCGGCGCGGGAACTGCTTTAATCGGTGCCGCCGCGGAACAGCGCCTGCAGCTTGCCGAACGGCATCGCCGCCCGGGCGAAGCCGAAGGTGCCGTCCTGCTGGATTTCGCGCGCCGCCGTCTCCAGCATGCCATAGGCGAAATTGGTCAGCCACGGTCCGAGCGAGATGCGCTTGGCTCCGGCCGTGGCAAGGTCGGCGATGGTGAAGCCGGGTCGGGCCATCACATTGACCGGCCGGCTCACCGACGAGCAGATCGTGCGCACCATTTCGACGTCGCCGATGCCCGGCGCGTAGAGCACGTCCGCGCCGGCTTTCTCGAAAGCCTGAAGCCGCTTGATGGTGTCGTCGAGGTCTGTCTTGCCCCACAGGAAATTCTCGGCCCGCGCGGTGAAGACGAAATCATGCTTGAGCGCCCGGGCTGCCTCAACGGCGGCAGCGACGCGCTCGCTCGCCAGCGAGAAATCGTAGATCGGATTGCCGGGGTCGCCGGTGTGGTCCTCGATCGAGCAGCCGGCGAGACCGGCGGCTTCGGCCGCGAAGATGGTTTCGGCCGCCTGTTCTGGGCTGTCCCCCTTGCCGCGCTCCAGATCGGCCGAAACCGGCAGCTCAGTCGCCGCCGTCACCTCGCGGCAATGATGGATCATGGCTTCGAAGGTCACGGCGCCGTCCGGCAGGCCGCGCGAGAAGGCGAAGCCGGCGCTGGTCGTCGCCAGCGCCTTGAAGCCGAACGAAGAAAGAAGCTTTGTCGTACCTATGTCCCAGGGATTGGGCATGACGAAGGTGGAGGCGTGCAGATCGCGAAAAATCTTGCCCTTGTCGTCCATGGTAGGTCCTCAATCATGAGTTGGGTCGTGCGGCGAATTTATAGCGGCCGCTTGAACCGGGCAAACGAATGCTTACGGCTCAGAAGCGTTTGGCGTTTTCTGCTGACAATTTCTCGAAAGCGTCGGAATTGCTTGCGTAACGCGATCTGGCTTTATTCCAGCGATAGGTGACGGAAATGTCGTGCGAGACCGCCTTGGGCGCCGGCTCCTCGCAACTCTCGCCGCTCGGCTTGGTGGCATCGGTCACCGTCACTTTGATCGCGGCGTAGGGTTTGTCGCCGCCGAGCGTCCGGAAGGACAGGTCCTGCGTGCGCTTGTAGGCGCAGACATTCTCGTCGAACGTGTTGATCTGGTCGATAGGCTCGAAGCGGTCGTCGCGGACGAGGATCAGGATCGTGCCGACATAGCCCTGGTTCGAATTGAAATGTGTGCTCATGGTGATGAGCGCGTCGTCGCCCGCACTGATCGGGAGTTTTCCTGGATCGCGAAAATAGGTGCTCCGGTCGGTTCCGACATTGACGGCGTCGAGCAGCTTCGGCTTGCCGGTGAGATCGTAGAGCGCCAGCGCGGCAAACCCTTCGGCGCTGTCCTGCGCCTGGCCGAGGTCGAGAAGCATCGCCAGCCGGTCCTTGCCGCCGGCCTTGATGGCCAGCACCGCCGCATTCGGCAGGTTGACGGCCTCGGGCGGCGATCCGCCGTCGTCGCCGCCGAGGATGTCGCGCATCTCGATCGGCGCGCCGCCTGTGTAGAAGCCGTCGTCGCCGGGCTTGAGATCAGGCACGATCATTTTGGCGAGGTCGAAATAGGTGACGTCCTGGTGCCCGGGAACGGCGCTGTTCAGTTCCGGAAAGCTGACGGCCTGCGCCATCGCGGCCGCGCACACGCATGGCAGCAGCAGGCATGCAAATATGAAACGGCATAGGGTGGAAATCATGGGACCGCGCCCCTCGGATGCGCTCACGCTAGCACGGCCGGTTGCGATGCGCAGCCGGGTGCGATCAGCGGATCGGCACGAGCCCGGCAAGTTCGCGCATGTCATCGAACAGGATGCCGCCAGCCGCCGCTAGGCCGTCGCGATCGGAGAGCGGATCGGCGTAATAGGAGAACACCCGCATGCCGGCGGCAATGCCGGCTTGGGTACCGGCGACGCTGTCCTCGATGACGATGCAGTCAGCCGGCGGGAAGCCCATCGTCCTTGCCGCATGCAGAAAGAGATCCGGGAACGGCTTGCCTCGGCTGACCATGGTGGACGAGAACATCGCATGCTCGAACAGCGGCAACAGCCCGGTCTGGCCGAGCGTGATGTGCATCTTCGCGACCCGCGCCGAAGAGGCGACGCAATAGGCGATGCCCGCGGCCCGCACCTTATCGATGAAGTCGCGCACATAAGGGATCGCTTCGACCCCGTTTGAAAAAAGGTCCGGCAGGCCGGCATTCCAGCGCTCGACGAAGTCGGCGCCGAGCCGCACCTCGGTCGTCTCTTCGATCTCCTTCTGCACCGAGGCCATGCTGCGGCCGGAGAAGTTCTTGCGGCAATATTCGAAGGTGGTCGTAAACCCGGCGACGGTCAGCCATTCGGCGAGGCGCCTGTTGGCAAGGTTCTCAGTGTCGACCAGGACACCGTCGCAGTCGAAGATAACGAGCTTGGGGATTGCCATTCAAGCGGTGCCGGTCGACCCGAAGCCGCCTGCGCCGCGCGCCGTGCCGCCGGCCAATGCTCTTTCCTCGACCGCAACCTGGGTCACGGCCGCGAAAACGATCTGGGCAATGCGCATGCCGCGCGTCACCGAGAAATCCTCGTCGCCGAGATTGACGAGCAGCACTTTCACCTCGCCGCGATAGTCGCTGTCGACGGTGCCGGGCGTATTGAGGACGGTGAGCCCATGCTTGAAGGCGAGGCCCGAGCGTGGCCGCACCTGGCCCTCCATGCCTTCCGGGATTTCCAGGACGAGCCCGGTCGGCACCAGCGCGCGTTTTCCCGGCAGGATGAGCAGCGGCCGGTCTTCCGGCACCGCGGCGCGCAAATCCATGCCGGCGGCGCCTGAGCTCTCATAGGCAGGTAGAGGCAGGCCTTCGCCATGCGGAAGCCTGACGAAACCGACGGTGGGGCCGATGACGGAGGAAGAATGGACAGCCGTGCGCATGAAATCGATCCTATCGGCGCGTGCGGCGATTCGGTCAACTCGCCCGCCATACTATCAACGGCTTTCTTTCTGGCGTGACTATGGCCTCGCGGTCTACTTTGGCGATTGGCGAAAACACTCGTCACTTCGTCATCCACGGGCGGAGCAAGGAGCGAAGCGACGCGGCGCAGACCCGAGGATCCATTCCGTGACCTCAAAGCGTCGCAACGGTGCAGAATTCTGCTCCGCCGCAGTCTCTGATCGAGGTAACGGAATGGATCCTCGGGTCTCCGCGTCCGCTTCGCTCCCGCTCCGCCCGTGGATGACGAAGTCGCGGAGGCCTCGGCCTATCTAGCGCAGTTCCACCGGCACCACGGTCGTCTCCTTGATCTCCTCCATGACGAAGGAGGCCGAGACGTCCGACAGCGCCACTTTGGCGATCAGCCGCTGGTAGAGGCGGTCATAGGCCTTCACGTCGGCGACGCGGGCCCTCAGCACATAGTCGAGGTCGCCCGACATGCGGTAGACGCCGGTGATCTCGGCAAAGCCGGTAACCGCCGCGCGGAATTTCTGCAACCAGTCCGGGTCATGGTTGGAGGTGCGGACCAGGATGAAGACGGACAGCCCAAGCCCAAGCTTGTCGGCATCGACCAGCGCGACGCGGCCGGTGATGACGCCATCCTCCTCCAGCCGCTTGACACGCCGCCAACAGGCATTGCGCGACAGCGCCACCCGCTCCGACAGCTGGTCGACCGACAGCGTGCCGTCGCGTTGCAGCTCAGCCAGCAATCTTCGATCAATCTCATCGATTTCCGTCGCCATGTTGGGATGAATGTCCCACAAAACATCGAAAAGCAAGGACCATTTGGGACCGATGAACCAAAGCCGTATGGCACGATACTCATTATCGGGACTCATCCCGGCAGGAGGGATCACCATGACGACACGGTTTACGGCACTGTTCACGGCTCACCCGGAGAAGGTCGGCGAGACCTATTTCGGCCATATGGCTTTCGCCGCCTGGTTCTGCTCGCGCCTGTCGATGGCGGCTGGGGCCGCGCTCGTTCACGCTTTCTTGCCATTTCTGTTCGAGACTACGGCCAGCCGAATCGTTCGCGAGCTCTATGAGCGCACGCACAACAGGGGCTCGCATGCGGTGAAGGAGCCGAAGGCTCTCCTGGACCGCGCCTGATAGATGGTGGAAAGCGATGTGCCGGTGGGCGGCCTATCTTGGTGAAGCGGTCTTCCTCGAAGACATCATCACCGCGCCCTGCCATTCGCTGATCGCCCAGAGCCACTGCGCCCAGGAAGCCAAGTCGCCGACCAATGGCGACGGCTTTGGTCTGGCCTGGTATGGCGACCGGCCCGAGCCTGGACTCTACCGCGACATCCTGCCGGCATGGTCCGATCCCAACCTCAAGAGCCTCTGCCGGCAGATCAAGTCGGGCCTGTTCCTCGCCCATGTGCGCGCTTCGACCGGCGGCGCCACCAGCCGCATGAACTGCCACCCCTTCGTCTCCGGCCGCTGGTCGTTCATGCATAACGGCCAGATCGGCGGCTTCGAAAGGATCCGTCGCGCGCTGGAGAACACGCTCTCCGACGCGGTCTTCGACCAGCGCGAGGGCACCACCGATTCCGAGCTCTTTTTCCTCTTGATGATCGACCAGGGACTGGCGACCGACCCACATGGCGCGGTGTCGCGGGCAACCGGTCGCGTCATCGAAGCCTCCCGCCGGGCCGGCATCGAACCTGCGTTGAAACTGACCGCGGCCTTTTCCGATGGCGAGGCGCTGTACGCCGTCCGCTATACCACCGACAGCCATGCGCCGACGCTCTATACCGGCGCCTTCGCGAAGCGCGCCGGCCATTGCATCGTCTCCGAGCCCTTCGACCGCAACGGCGGCGAGTGGCAGGCGATCCCGCCATCGAGCTTCGTCACCATGACGAGGGGCGGCACCGGCATCCGTCCGTTCGCGCCGGCGGCGGCCCCGCTGGCGCTGGTCGGCTGAAGCAAGATCCAGGCTGCCGGATTCAGGCAGAGATCAGCAAAACGTAAGCGCGGCGTAAGGACGCCCAGGCTCCCTCCTGTCAACTGTGGCGCTCGGCGGGCCGCGCATCCATTCGCGTGCCCGGAACGCATCGACAGAGGATCAAACAATGTGCAGGTGGGCAGCCTATCTCGGCGATGCGATCTTCCTCGAGGACGTCATCGCCGCACCCTCCCATTCCCTGATCGTTCAGAGCCATGGCGCGAAGGAGGCGAAATCGCCGACCAATGCCGACGGCTTCGGCGTAGCCTGGTACGGTGACCGGCCGGAACCCGGCCTTTACCGCGACGTCCTGCCGGCCTGGTCCGATACCAATCTCAGGAGCCTTGGACGCCAGATAAAATCCGGCCTGTTCCTGGCCCATGTGCGCGCCTCGACAGGCGGCGCCACCAGCCGCGCGAACTGCCATCCCTTCGTTTCGGGCCGCTGGTCGTTCATGCATAACGGCCAGATCGGCGGCTTCGAGAAGATCCGTCGCGCGCTCGAGAATTCCCTCTCCGATACGTTGTTCGACCAGATCGAAGGCAGCACGGATTCCGAACTGTTCTTTCAGCTTATGATGGGCGAAGGGCTTTCGGACGATCCCTACGGTGCGGTGTCGCGCACCACCAGTCGCGTCCTTGAGGCTGCGCGCGGTGCCGGCATCGAACCGTCGCTGAAGCTGACGGCTGCGTTCAGCGACGGTCGGGCGCTTCACGCCGTTCGCTACGCCACCGACGAGCATGCTCCGACGCTTTATACCGGCGCCTTCGCCAAGGGAATAGGCCGCTGCATCGTCTCCGAGCCGTTCGATCGGGAGGGCCGGACCTGGCACGAGATTCCGCAGTCGAGTTTCGTCACCATGACCCGCGACAGCACTAGCATCAAGCCTTTCGCGCCGGCGGCCGTCCGGTTGGCTCTGGCAGGGTGAGGGAAATCGGCACTTGGCGCAATTTCGATCAAGCGCCGGCAAGCTTCGGATGCTGAATTCGGCTTGAAGCCGCGCCCTCATCCGCCATGTTCAAGGCGAAGCGCGCCAAGCAGCCGGAGTGTGCACATGGATATCGGGTTTTCCTCGACTGCCGAGCTCGCGGCAGCCATTGCCCAGCGAAAAATTTCGGCGATCGAGGCGCTCGATGCGCAGCTTGCCCAGATCGACCGGCACAACGGGGCGGTCAACGCTGTCGTCATCTTCGATCGCGAACAGGCGCGGGCACGTGCCCTGCTGGCCGATGCGGCAACGGCGCGCGGCGACACGCTCGGTCCGCTGCATGGGGTGGCGTTCACGCTGAAGGATGCGCACGAGACGGCGGGCATCAGGACCACCGGCGGCTTCCCGCCTTTTGCTGACTACATGGCTAGGCAGGACAGCCCTGTGGTTGAAAGGCTGAAAGCAGCCGGCGCCATACTGGTCGGCAAGACCAACGTCGCCACTATGCTGGGCGACTGGCAGTCCGATAACCCGCTGTTCGGGCGCACGTCCAATCCGTGGGATCCGTCGCGCACGGCGGGCGGCTCAAGCGGTGGCGCGGCCGCGGCAGTCGCGACAGGCATGACTCCGTTCGAAGTCGGCACCGACATGCAGGATTCCATACGCTTGCCCGCTGCTTTCTGCGGCGTCTATGGCCTGAAGCCAACTGAACATCGCGTGTCGCTGGCCGGCGCCTTTCCCGATCCCGGCGGCATGCCGCGCAGCGTGCGGCTGATGTCATGTGTTGGCCCGCTTGCTCGCAACATCGAGGATCTGGCGCTGATCTATCGGATCATTGCGGGACCGGTCCGCGCGGACACCGACCTGGCGCCCCTGCCGGTTGAGCCGATGCCGAAACTCGAACTCAAGTCGTTGCACATCGCCGTGGCCGAATCTTTCCCCGGCTTCCCCGTCGCCGCCGAAATCCGTGCCGCCGTAGAAGGCCTGGCCGCGCAGCTCGCCTCGGCTGGCGCGGCTGTGGAGAGCGCGAAATTGCCGAAGCTCGACCTGCACGACGATTTGTCCGAAGGCGGTGCATTGATCGGCATGATGTTGGAAGCCGCACAGCCGGAACCGCCGGAGCAGCCGACGCCGGTGTCGCGCTGGTTCGCCGCGCTTGCGCGCCGCGACCGGTCGATCCTAGCCTGGGAGCGGTTCTTTGACAGCTGCGATGCCTTGCTCTGCCCGGTCGCCATGACCACGGCCTTCCCGCACTGCAAGCCGGGCAGCCCGCTCAAGGTCAATGGCAAGGAGGAGAGCTACTGGATGCTACCGGCCTATGGAGCGGTGTTCAACTATTCCAGCCATCCGGCGCTCGCGTTCCCTTGTGGGCAGGACCGCGACGGCTTGCCGGTCGGCCTTCAATTGGTCGGCAGGAAATGGTCGGAAGCGCGGCTGCTCGGCATTGCAGCCGCGATTGCGTCGCTCATCGGAGGGTTTCGCCGGCCTCCTGGCTACTGAGCGAAACGCGACAGCGCGTAGGGTTCAAGCAACGCATCGCGCTTGTCGCCGAGGATTTCGCTGGCCGCAAACAGGCCTATAGCCGGCGCCAGCGTGATGCCGGAATGGGTGACGGCGACGTAGAGCGCGCCGATGCCTTCCGCGCGGCTGACGATCGGGAAACCGTCGACCGGCGTCGGACGGTAGCCGATCGTGTGGAAGTCGAATTCCAGCCCGTTGGCGTCGCGCAGCATCGCTTTCGTCGCGGCGAACAGCGCCTGCGCGGCGGCCTCCGGATTCTCGCCCGGATCGCCGCCGCCGAAATCTGAGCCGGCGATGATGCGGCCCTCGGCGGTTTGGCGCATATGCAGTCTGTCAGCCAGCACCAGCCCGTTGAGCAGCTTTGGGTGCGGTCGCGAATGCACGATCAGGCCGGGCGGGGTCTCGATCGGCAGCTTGATGCCTGCCGTCGCGGCGATCGCCGGAGCGCCGGCGCCCGACGCGATCACCACCTCGTCGGCGGCGATGATTTCGCCCGAAGCGACGACGCCCGTGACCTTGCCGTTGACCAGCGCCAGCCTGTCGACGGTTCCCGTGACGATCCGTGCGCCGCGCCGTTCGGCATCGGCCAGCAGCGCCTTCGTGGTCGCCACAGGCTCGGCCACGCCTTCCTGCGCGACATAAAGCGCAAACTCGGGAAGCTCTGCCAAATTGGGCTCGATGCGCCCCGCCTGTTCGCGCCCGACCCTTTCGATGCCATAGCCCCAGGACGAATGCTCGGCCGCATAGGCCTCGAGCCTGTCCGCGGGCAGGTCCCAGCACAGGCCGCCGCACCAGGCGAGCGGCAGGCCCGGCACGTCCTTCGCCAGCCGCTTCCATTCGGCCATGGCGCGGATGCGCAGCCGGAAATAGGTTTCCGGATTGCCCCAGCTTGCATTGATCCAGGCAAAGGAATTCGGCGTGGCGACACCGCCGGCGCCGCTTTCCGAAACCACCGTCACCCGCGCGCCGGCTTTCATAAGATGCCAAGCGATCGAAGCGCCGATGATGCCGGCGCCGATGACGATGACTTGCTTTGCGCTGCTCATGCCGGACCTTTGAGAGAGATTTCCCTCTCATGCCACCGCGCCGAGCAGACCTCAAGTGAGAGCTAGACGCTGCCCGCCGCTACCGCCTGCGCCCCGGCAATCAGGCCCTTCAGCTCGTCGCAGCGCCGCATGAGCCGTGAAGAGTCGACTTTCTTCGCAATCGCGAGCGCGGTGCCGAGCTCCAGCTCAGCGCCGGAACGATCGCCCATCCTGATGAGCAGCGCCGCGAGCGACAGCCGGGCGTCAGCGACATTGATCGGCGAGCCGATCTCGTTCCAGTGCGAGCATGCGATCTGCAGCTCCCGGGCAGCCTCGGCGGGGCGCTCTTCCTGCATGAAAAGCTCCGCTTTGGCTTCCGCGGTCAGCGCCTGGATGGAGGCCATCGGCCAGCGCTGCGGCTGGGTCTCCAATTCGGCGATCACCTCCTTCGCCCGCTCGCGCCGATTGGTCCGCGCCGCCACCTTGGCGAGCGTGGCGAGGACCATGCCTCGCCGCTGCAAGGTCGGCCAGCCATTGCCCACCAGGGAACGTTCGAGAGCGCTGAAAGCGGCCTCCGCCTGCCCTTGCTCCAGTTGCAGCAGCGCAAGTCCGGGCTGCGGATCCCAGCCTGCTGCGTGCGATGCGCGGTAGGCCGTTTCGGCTTCCGTGAATTCTCCGGCCGCCAGGTGAATGTCGCCCAGCACGCGCAAGGCGTCGCCGGTCGCCCAGGGCGCGTCGAGTGCGAGCTGGTCGAGTGCCGCGCGCACAAGCGCTTCCGCCTCCTTCAGCGTGCCATGAACGCCGAGCACTTCGGCGCGATGCAGCCGGCACGAGCCCGAAAGGTCTTCCAGCCCGTGTCCCCTGCACCAATCTTCGTAGCCGAGCGTCCATTGGTTGGCGCGCGACCAGTCGCCGAAATTCCGGCAAGCCCACAGAATGTTGCAGTAGAGGATCCCGCCGACGATCGGGTCGACATCGCTGGACAGGCCGAGCGCGGCGGCAAGGTCCTGATCCTCCTGCCCGGCTTTGGTTTCACCGAGACACAGCTTGAAGAAGCCGCGATAGATAAGGCCGAGCGACTCCACCACCGGATCGTCGAGGTGCCTGCCGACCGCGAAGGCTTGCTCAGCCAGCGCAAGCGCCTGTTCCGGCTCGGCTTCCGCGCCCATGATGCGCGCCCCCATCCAGCACCAGAGACCGTGCTCCCTGCTGTCGGAAGCGGTATCGATCAACTGCGCGGCGCGCTTGTGCCAGCCCTTGGCGACGGCAAGCTCGCCTCTCTCGAGATGGATCCTGGCGAGGGTGATTGCGGGGGAAGCCGCGCGCAGTCGCTCGCCGGCCACGCCGTAAGCCGTCACCGCGCGCGCCAGAAGCGGAATGGCTTCGGCCGGCCGGCCCATGCATTCCAGCGCCAGCGCCCATTCCTCGAGATCGGCCGTCAGCAGCTCGTCGGCGGCATCCGCCTGCGTGAAAGAGGCCGCGGCGTCATGCCATTTCCTCGCTGCAACGGCAGCCCGCGCCGACAGAATTGGCAGGCCGGGGATCGAGGGCCTGCCGCCCCCATCAGCCGGCGCCGGCCTGGTTTGCAAGGCGGCCGGCTGATCGAGGCAAATCCGGTAGCCGAAGCGGGGCAGGTTGCGCAGCGCCGTCTCCATGCCGCCCTGGCGAAGGATGCCGCGGGCAAGGCTCGCGACGCGCTGCAGCGAAGCCTCGGTCACCGTCACGTCGGGCCACAGCCTCTCAAGCAATTCGTCCTTGCTCAAGGCGCGCTCCTTATGGCGCAGCAGGACGGCGAAGAAATCGAAGACCAGGGGCTGCACCTCGATCTCGCTTCCGGCGAGGCGAAGGGCGCGGGACTCCTCATTGAGTTCGAAGTCGCCGAAGCAATAAATTCCCATCGGCAGCAATCCCTGTAACGGCAATAGGCAAAGGATCAGAATAAGATAAGGGCGGCGTAAGGACTGTTGGCCGCCTCTTTCGTAATTCTCCGTCTGCCTGGCGGGCCAAGCTGCAGTTTAGCTCAGCGGCCCCCGGGATGTCACGGGCACCGACCTGGTCGGGCGCCCGGTGGCATTTGAACCCAGATCAAGGAGATTATGATATGCACAAATACATCATCGAACGCGAGATTCCCAAGGTCGGCACCTTCGAGCGCGAGCAGCTTCGCGATGCGTCCAAGGCCTCAAATGCCGTTCTGGCCGAGCTTGGCCCCGACATCCAGTGGGTCGAATCCTTCGTGGCGGACGACAAGACCTTTTGCGTCTATCTCGCCAAGGACGAGGCGATCATCCAGCGTCATGCCAAGATGAGCGGCTTCCCGGCAACGAAGATCACGCAGGTCAAGCGCCTGTTCGATCCGACGACGGCTTACGCCGCAGCCTGACGGGGAGGATCGATCGTGAAGCGCTTTGCCGAAATTGTCCTTGCCGTCGGCGCCTCCGCGCTGTTTTGCGGCACCGCGGTCGCCCACGACATGCCCGATCCGGTGCTCAACCGGTCTCGGGAGATGGCGGCCAAGTATTTCGACATCGAGGTCGCCAAGGCGGACGGCTATCGGCAACTGTTCGAATGCACGACGCATGACCAGCACGGAACGATGGGCGTCCACTTCATCCATCCCGAGCGGGCCGGCGACGGCAGGCTCGTGCTCGGCGAGCCAGATGTGCTGACCTACGAGCCGGAGGCCGATGGCTCGATGCAGCTCGTCGGCATGGAATACATCGTCTTCGAAAAGGACTGGAAGGGCAAAGGTGTACCCGAATTCCTCGGCCGCACCCTGCAGCGCAAGACGACGGTGGGAGTCCATCCGGTGGACCCGTATTACGAGCTCCATGTCTGGCACTGGCGGCACAACCCGGCCGGCATGTTCGCCGACTGGAACCCTTATGTGAGCTGCGAGCACGACCGGTCCTGACACGCGCAGCGTCTTCGGGAGGGCCTGCACGGCCCTCCCGATCCTTTCGTTCAAACAAAAGGAAGATGATCATGCCATCCCTTCGCATGGGAATGAAGCCCGTCGCCCGCTCATCCGTTAACGGGCGTTTCTTCGCGACAGCCGTCGAAATATGCCGTTCCGGCCTGCGCGTCCTCGCGCGGATGGTCCGCATTCGCAGGGATCGCGCCTGGCTGGACGAGTTGCCGGACTACCTGTTGCGCGACATCGGTATCAAACGCTTGGAAATATCGTCGGTCACCAGGTACGGCGGCAAGATCGATCGCGACGGAATGTGGAATTGAGGACCAAGGTCTTTTGCCGACGGCACGTCTCTCTGCTGCGCCGGTCGAACCGGTCTCTCCAAAACCGTCGACACGCCGGACAAGCGCTGCTAGAAGCCCGCGCCACAGACAGGATTCCAGAAATTGGCAGAAGACATCGAACAGGCGGTATCGCGCCGCCGCACCTTCGCGATCATCGCGCACCCTGACGCCGGCAAGACCACGCTCACCGAAAAGCTGCTGCTGTTCGGCGGCGCCATCCAGCTCGCCGGCGAGGTTAAGGCCAAGAAGGACCGCATCCAGACCCGGTCCGACTGGATGAAGATCGAGCGCGAGCGCGGCATCTCGGTCGTTACCTCGGTGATGACCTTCGAATATGACGACAACGTCTTCAACCTGCTCGACACGCCCGGCCACGAGGATTTCGCCGACGACACGTATCGCACGCTGTCGGCGGTGGATTCGGCGGTCATGGTCATCGACGCCGCCAAGGGCATCGAGCCGCGCACGCTGAAATTGTTCGAGGTCTGTCGGCTGCGCGACATTCCGATCATAACCTTCGTCAACAAGATGGACCGCGAGAGCCGCGATCCGTTCGAAATCCTCGACGAGATCGAGCAGAAGCTGGCGCTGGACACCGCGCCCGTCACCTGGCCGATCGGCCGCGGCAGGACCTTTTCCGGCACCTACCACCTGGCGCTGAACGCGGTGCGCAAGGGCGACGCGGAAAAGGAGCGCACGCCGGTCAACGGGCCCGATTCCAACCGCGTCGCCGGCCTTTTGCCCGAAAACGAGCGCGAAGCCTTCATCGAGGAACTGGAACTCGCGCGGGAGGCTTGTCGTCCGCTCGACGTGGAAGCCTTTCGCGAAGGCCACCTGACGCCGGTCTATTTCGGCTCGGCGTTGCGCAATTACGGCGTGCGCGACCTGATCGAGGCGCTCGGCGCCTACGGCCCGCCGCCGCGCGCCCAGGAAGCCGACGAGCGAACTGTGGAGGCGACAGAGGAGAAGATGACCTCCTTCGTCTTCAAGATCCAGGCCAACATGGATCCGAACCACCGCGACCGCATCGCCTTCGTCCGCGTCTGCTCGGGTAAGCTTGAGCGCGGCATGAAGGCCAAGCTGGTGCGCACCGGTAAGCCGATGAGCCTGTCGGCGCCGCAGTTCTTCTTCGCCCGCACCCGCGTCACAGCCGACGAGGCCTTCGCCGGCGACGTCGTCGGCATCCCCAACCACGGCACGCTGCGCATCGGCGACACACTGACCGAAGGCGAGGAGATCCTGTTCCGCGGCGTGCCGAACTTCGCCCCGGAAATCCTACGCCGCGTGCGCCTCGGCGACGCCATGAAGGCCAAGAAGCTGAAGGAAGCGCTGCACCAGATGGCCGAGGAAGGCGTCGTGCAGCTGTTCTCGCCCGAGGACGGCTCGCCGGCGATCGTCGGCGTCGTCGGCGCGCTGCAGCTCGACGTTCTGAAGGAACGGCTGAACATCGAATACACGCTGCCGGTTGATTTCGAGATGTCGCGTTTCTCGATCTGCCGCTGGATCTCGGCCGACGACAAGGCGGAAGTCCAGCGTTTCATCGAGGCGCATCGGGGCGACATCGCCCGCGACCTCGACAACGATCCGGTCTTTCTCGCCCAGCACGCCTTCTCGCTGAACTACGAAGCCGAGCGTTGGAAAGCGATCCGCTTCACCGCGGTCAAGGATTACCAGGTGCGCGACAAAGCGGCGTGAGTGTTTTTCCCTTCCCCCCTTGTGGGGGAAGGTGGCCTCGCGAAGCGAGGTCGGATGAGGGGTATTCCAGGGAAAGCCAACGCCTCACTCCGCTGGAGTACCCCTCATCCGTCTCGGGCGCTGCGCACCGATCCACCTTCTCCCACAAACAAGGGGAGAAGGAAAAAGTGCTCACCCCTTCGCCGCTTCCTCGATCTTGGCGATGTCGATCTTGCCCATCTGCATCATCGCGGACATCACGCGGCCGGCTTTCTCGCGGTCCGGATCCTGAAGCAGCCGCGGCAGTTGCTCCGGCACGACCTGCCAGGAAACCCCGAACTTGTCCTTCAGCCAGCTGCAGCGTCCCGGTTCGCCGCCTTCGGTGAGCCTGGTCCAGAAATGATCCACCTCTTCCTGCGTCTTGCAGTCGATCGACAGCGAGATCGCTTCGGTGAACTTGTATTGCGGCCCGCCGTTGAGGGCTTGGAACTGCACGCCGTCGAGCTCGAACGAGGCGACCAGCACCTGGCCTTCCTGGGGATGGCCCTTGGGCCAGCGCGTCACGCTCAGCACCTTCGAATTCTTGAAGATGGAGATGTAGTGGTTCATGGCCTCCTCGGCCTGATCGTCGAACCACAGGAAGGTGGTGATCTTCTGCATGCCTTGCTCCTCGGGCTTCATGTTGGCTTCGTCGTCAAACGGTTCGGTGGCGATTTCGTGCCATTTCGATGCCGTCTGCCTCAAGGACGCTTCAGCGAAGCGTCATCCGACAGCGGCAGCAAAAATTTCCTGAAAAGCGCAAATTTGCCGAAGCATGCTGGCGCAGCGCAAAATGGTGGTCATGCCGGAACATGGCCGCTATAACCGCTGCCGACTAAATTCGAGCGCCGCCCGCCGCGCATCGGTGTGGCCAGCCAGCAAGGACAATCGAATGCCCGCCTATCGTTCCCGCACCACCACCCATGGCCGCAACATGGCCGGCGCTCGCGGCCTCTGGCGCGCCACCGGCATGAAGGATTCGGACTTCGGCAAGCCGATCATCGCGGTGGTCAATTCCTTCACCCAGTTCGTGCCGGGCCATGTCCATCTGAAGGATCTCGGCCAGCTCGTCGCGCGCGAGATCGAGAAGGCTGGCGGCGTCGCCAAGGAGTTCAATACCATCGCGGTCGACGACGGCATCGCTATGGGTCACGACGGCATGCTCTATTCGCTGCCGTCGCGCGAGCTGATCGCCGATTCCGTCGAATATATGGTCAACGCGCATTGCGCCGACGCCATGGTCTGCATCTCCAACTGCGACAAGATCACCCCCGGCATGCTGATGGCCTCGCTGCGCCTCAATATCCCGACCGTCTTCGTTTCCGGCGGTCCGATGGAGGCCGGCAAGGTGGTGCTGGCCGGCAAGGCGCAGGCGCTCGATCTGGTCGACGCCATGGTCGCGGCCGCCGACGACAAGATCTCCGATGAGGACGTCAAGGTCATCGAGCGCTCGGCCTGCCCGACCTGCGGCTCCTGCTCCGGCATGTTCACCGCCAATTCGATGAACTGCCTGACCGAGGCGCTGGGTCTGTCGCTGCCGGGCAACGGCTCGACCTTGGCCACCCATGCCGACCGCAAGCGCCTGTTCGTCGAGGCCGGCCATCTCATCGTCGATCTCGCCCAGCGCTATTACGAGCAGGACGACGAGACGGCACTGCCGCGCAGCATCGCCTCCAAGGGCGCCTTCGAGAACGCCATGGCGCTCGATATCGCCATGGGCGGTTCGACCAACACGGTGCTGCATATCCTTGCCGCCGCGCATGAAGGAGAGGTCGACTTCACCATGGAGGACATCGACCGGCTGTCGCGCAAGGTGCCGGTGCTCTGCAAGGTGGCGCCGGCCAAGTCCGACGTGCACATGGAGGACGTCCACCGCGCCGGCGGCATCATGGCCATCCTCGGCCAGCTCGACGAGGCCGGTCTGATCAATCGCGACCTGCCGACGGTGCATACGGCGACCCTCGGCGAGGCCCTCGACCACTGGGATATTTCGCGCACCTCTGCCGAAAACGTCCGCGACTTCTTCCTCGCCGCTCCCGGCGGCGTGCCGACCCAGGTCGCCTTCAGCCAGGACCGCCGCTGGGACGAACTCGATCTCGACCGTGAGAAGGGCGTCATCCGCTCGGCCAGGACGCCGTTCTCGAAGGATGGCGGTCTTGCCGTCTTGAAGGGCAATCTGGCGCTCGACGGCTGCATCGTGAAGACTGCCGGCGTGGATGAATCCATCCTGAAATTCACCGGCCCGGCCCGCGTCTTCGAAAGCCAGGACGCCTCGGTCAAGGCGATCCTCGGTAACGAGATCAAGGCCGGCGACATCGTCGTCATCCGCTACGAGGGACCGCGCGGCGGCCCCGGCATGCAGGAGATGCTCTACCCGACCAGCTACCTGAAGTCGAAGGGCCTCGGCAAAGCCTGCGCGCTGATCACCGACGGCCGCTTCTCCGGCGGCACGTCGGGCCTTTCCATTGGCCACGTCTCGCCGGAAGCCGCCGAAGGCGGCGCCATCGGCTTGGTCCAGGAAGGCGACACGATCGAGATCGACATACCCAACCGCACTATTCGCCTCGCCATCAGCGATGCCGAGCTCGAAGCGCGCCGGGCTGCGATGAACGCCAAGGGCGCAGACGCCTGGAAGCCGGCCGAGAAGCGCAAGCGCAAGGTGACGACGGCATTGCGTGCCTATGCGGCTTTCGCCACCAGCGCCGACAAGGGCGCGGTCAGGAAGGTGCCGGAGTAGAGGGCGCATTTCCCCTTCTCCCCTTGTGGGAGAAGGTGTCGCCGAAGGCGACGGATGAGGGGTGCTCCAGCTTGGCGGCACCGCTTATCCAGTCAGAATTCGCCAACGTCTCACTCCGCTGGAACACCCCTCATCCGTCTCGGCGCTGCGCGCCGATCCACCTTCTCCCGCAAGGGGAGAAGGAGAGGCGCTGCGTCACGGCATCAGCTGATATTCATAAAGTTTCTGGTAGAGCCCACCCTGCTTGAGCAGCGTCTTGTGCGGGCCGCTTTCCACCACCTTGCCCTTTTCCAGCACCACGATCGTGTCGGCCTGGTGCACGGTCGACAGCCGGTGCGCGATCACGATCGTCGTGCGCCCGACGGTAAGCTGCTGCAGCGCGTCGCGGAACAGCGCTTCCGATTCGGCATCGAGCGCGCTGGTCGCCTCGTCGAGCAGCAGGATCTCGGCGTTGCGCAGCATGGCGCGCGCGATCGAAATGCGCTGGCGCTGGCCCCCGGACAACAGCGAGCCGTTCTCGCCGACCTCCGTATCGTAACCCTTGGTCATGGCGCTGATGAAGTCATGCGCGTTGGCGGCCTTGGCGGCGGCGATTACCTCTTGGTCGGTCGCGTCCTCGCGGCCGAGGCGGATGTTGTGCATGACCGTGCCGGCAAACAGGAACGTGTCCTGGCTGACATAGGCGATCTTGCTTCTGAGCGAATCGAGCGTCGCGAACGAGATGTCCTGGCCGTCGAACATCACCTTGCCGGTCTGCGGATCATACATGCGCATGATCAGGTTCAGGATCGTCGACTTGCCGCTGCCCGACGGTCCGACCAGCGCCGTCATCTTGCCGGCGTCAAGCGTCAGGTTGAATCCTTCGAACACCGGAGGGCTTTCCGGATAGGCGAAGCTGACATTGTCGAAGCGGATTTCGCCCGGACCGGGTTGGAGCGGCGTGGCGCCGGGTTTCTCGGCCAGCGTCAGCGGCCGGTCGGCGAGCTGGAACATCATACGCACGCCGACGATGCCCGTCTCCAGCGAGATGCGGACGCGGGCCAGGCGCTTTGCCGGCTCATAGGCCAGCAGCAGCGCGGCGATGAAGGCCATGATGTTGCCCGGCATCTGGCCGCCCTGCAGCACCAGCAGGCCGCTGACCAGCACGGCGCCGGCAATCGCCAGCCCGGCCAGAGTTTCCATCACCGGGCTGGTGGCGGCTTCCAGCGTGGCGATGTTGTTGGCACGGGTTTCGACGTCCGACACCGCCTTGTGCATACGCTTGCGCATCGCGGCTTCGAGATTGAAGGATTTGACGACCCGCACGCCGATGGCCGTTTCCTGCATCACATGCACGATCTGGCCGAGCGAGATGAATTCCATCGCCGCGATCTTGCGGACGCGTCTCAGGATGCGGTTGACGCCGTAGATCGCCACCGGTCCGACGACGAAGCAGATCAGCGACAGCGCCGGCTGTTGCCAGACCATGACCATCACCAGCACAACCAGCGTCACCAGGTCGCGCACATAGGACGTGACGACGAGGTCGAGCACGCTGCGCGCCGCCTGCGCGTTGTTGGTCATGCGGGTGATCAGGTCGGAAGACGAGGTCGAATGGTAGAATTCGATGCCTTGCGCCAGGATACGGTCGTAGATCTTGCGCTGCCGGTCGGCAATGATGGCATTGCCGACGCGGCTCATGAAATAGGTCTGGACGAAAGTCGCGATGCCCTTGAGAACAAAGATCGCCGCCACACCCCCGGCAATCAGGTTGACGCGGTCTATCCGCTTATAGACCACGAACTCGTTGGTGATTTCGCGCAGGATCCAGGCGCTTGCCCCCGTCATGAGGGCGACCACCAGCATCGACAATATGGCCGCGCCATAGCCGAACTTATGGTCATGGAAGGATTCTCTTACCAGCCTCGCGATGAGGCGTTGGTTTTCCGTCGAGCGGAAGAAGCGAAACAACGGCCGATCCTATGGCTGGCTGTGAGAAATTCGGATTCGCCACAAGGGCGCGTGGCGGCTTATAGAGCGAGTTGAGGCCGGATGGAACCTTTCGCCGTCGAGGGAAAGAAAAGGCTGCGGCAGGCTGTCTTTTCGGTCACGATGGTTGCCGATTCCTGGAAAAGGGTGACGACAGATGGATTTCGACTTGATCGTGCGCGGCGGCACGCTGCCGGATGGCAGGATTGCCGATATCGGCATTGCCGGCGAGACCATCGTCGCGATCGAACCAAAGCTCCAGGGTTCGGCGCCGGCCGAAATCGACGCGAGCGGCAATCTCGTCTCGCCGCCTTTCGTTGATCCGCATTTCCATATGGACGCCACGCTCTCCTACGGCATTCCGCGCATCAATGCGTCGGGCACGCTGCTCGAGGGCATCGCGCTCTGGGGCGAGCTGAAGCCGCTTTTGACGCATGAGGCCGTGCGCGAGCGCGCGCTCGCCTATTGCGACTGGGCCGTGTCGATGGGCCTGCTCGCCATCCGCAGCCATGTCGATGTCTGCGACGACCGGCTGCTCGCGGTGGAAGCCCTGCTCGATGTGAAGAAAACCGTCGCGCCCTATATCGACCTACAACTGGTCGCGTTTCCGCAGGACGGCCTCTACCGCTCGCCGAATGCTCGTGAAAACACCATCCGCGCGCTCGACATGGGCGTCGACATCGTCGGCGGCATCCCGCATTTCGAGCGCACCATGGCCGAGGGCGCCCGCTCGGTGACCGAGCTTTGCGAGATCGCGGCCAAACGCGGCCTGATGGTCGACATGCATTGCGACGAGACTGACGATCCGCTGTCGCGCCATATCGAGCAGCTGGCCTATGAAACGCAGCGCCTTGGGTTGCAGGGCAGGGTGGCCGGCTCGCACCTCACATCGATGCATTCGATGGACAATTATTACGTCTCGAAGCTTTTGCCGCTCATCGCCGAGGCCGGTGTATCGGCAATCCCAAATCCGCTGATCAACATCATGCTGCAGGGGCGCCACGACACCTTCCCGAAGCGGCGCGGCCTGACCCGTGTCAAGGAGATGCAGGCGCTCGGCATCCGCGTCGGCTGGGGCCAGGATTGCGTGCTCGATCCCTGGTATTCGCTGGGCACCGCCGACATGCTCGACGTCGCCTTCATGGGCCTGCATGTCGCGCAGATGTCGAGCCCGGCCGACATGGCGCGCTGCTTCGACATGGTGACCAACGTCAACGCCGCCATCATGGGGCTCGATCATCTGGGCCTTGCCGTCGGCAAGCGGGCGAGCCTCGTTGTGCTCGATGCCGGCAATGCGATCGAGGCCGTTCGCCTGCGCCCCGAACGCCTCTGCGTCATCGCCAGGGGCAAGGTGGTGGCTGAGCGGACGAAGCAGGAAACGCGGCTTTCGATCGCGGGACGGCCGGCGCAGGTGAACAGGCGGCATAAGGCCGGCTAGAACCAGCCGATTTCCGCCGCTGGTCTTACCGATCGCCCCATTTTCCCTCGTCAAGCCGGCCGCTTGCGGCTAGGGAGCGGCATGGCCTTGCTCGCCCGAAATTTCACGATCAGGAACATGTTGCTCGCCGGCATCCTCTTGATGCTGGCCGGCGACTTCATGTTCGCGCTGAACGACGCGATGGGCAAATGGCTGGTCGCCTCCTTTTCAGTCGGGCAGGTGGTGCTGATCCGCTCGATCGGCGCCTTCATCGTGCTGGGCCCGATGATCGCCAACCAGGGCACGGCCAGGCTGTTTCACATGGACCGGCCGGTTTTGCAGTTCCTGCGTGTCGTGGCCACCACCGCCGATACCGGGCTTTTCTACGCCGCGGTCGTCTACCTGCCGCTCGCCGACGTAATGAGCTTCTACATGGCCGGGCCGATCTATGTCGCGGCGCTGTCGCACTTGCTGCTCGGCGAAAAGGTCGGCTGGCGGCGCTGGCTGGCGATCCTGGTCGGCTTCTGCGGCGTGCTGATCATTCTCAAGCCGTCCTCGGCGGCCTTCTCGCTGTCATCGGCCTTCGCGCTGGTGGGCAGTATCGCCTTCGGCTTTGCCATCATCCTCGGCCGCCTCCTGCGCGGCACCAGCGACACGACTTTGGTGACCTGGCAGACGATCGGCACGCTGATTGTCGGCGGCCTGCTCACCATCGGTGCTTGGCGCACGCCGTCGGCGCTCGATTTCGGCGCCATGCTACTACTCGGTGTCGTCTCCTGCGCCGCGCATCTGATGATCACGAGGGCGCTGAAGCTGGCGCCGGCCTCGACGCTGGCGCCGCTGCACTACAGCCTGCTTCTGTGGGCGGTGGTCTTCGGACTGGCCTTCTTCGGCGACATGCCCGGCCCGCGCATTCTCGTCGGTGCCGCCATCGTCGTGCTTGCCGGCATGTTCATCTTCCATCGCCAGAAGGTGGTGGAGACCGAGGTGCCGCCGGAGAACGTGCTGAAGGGCGTGAATTAATGCATGTCGCGCAAAAGTGTGCAGCGGTTTTGCGATAACGACATGTATGAAAACAAAAGCTTGAAGGCTTGGCTTTTCCGGTGCCTAACCCGCGCGCACGGCAGCGAGGTGCCGCGAAAATTCCGCGGTCTCCATCAGCGCCTTGCAGCGGGCAAAGCGACCGTCGGCATAGGCGCGGAAATCGTCGGCCGGATTGTCGTTGGCGAGCTGGATCAATCCCCAGAGCGTCCATAAAAGGTCGCACATCGCCTTGTAGATGACGATACGTCCGCGCGCCGCCGGCCTCGCCTCGCCGCCGAAATAGGCGCGCATCAGTTCCTCATCCTGGTCCGCATCGAACCGGCCCTCGACCGAAAGGTCGCCGAGGTCCCACAGCGGATCGTTCATGCCGGAATATTCCCAGTCGACGATCCACATCCGCTCGCCCGTATCGAGGAAATTTTCGCACAGCGGATCGCAGTGGCAGGCGGCGAGCGGGATGGCGTGCGCGGCAAGCGCGGCGCGCACCGCGCCTGCCTCGCGCACCACGTCGTGATAGCCGGCGGGCAGCGCCACGTCCTTCGTCGATAAGACCTTGAGATAGTCGTCGATCATCGCGAACAATTCGAAGCGGAAGGGGAACACCGCGCCCGAAGCATGCAGCTTGCGGAAGGCGTAGCCCGCTCGCGCGGGGCTGCCCGACCGCGCCTTGAATTTCTCCGGCGACATCGTCTCGGCACCGGCGATGAAGCGCGTCGCCATCAGGCCGGACGCCGGATCGGCATAAAGCACCTCGGGGCTGACTCCGGCCCTGGCCGCTTCGCGTGCCGCCACTGCCTCGTTGGTGCGGTTGATATATTCTTCCGTGCCCTTGCCGGGAATGCGCAGACACGCTTCGCCGGCCCGGTAGACCTTGTTGGTCAGGCCGGCCAAACGCTCCAGCGGCCCGTCATAGCCTGCCAGCGCCGGAATGGTGGCCAACGCGGCGCGCGCCTCGTCCATCGTCATCCCCTTTACCATCACACGATGTTTTACAGCGGAACGGTTCCACAGTTTTTGCCGCTTGGCTACCATTGCGGATACGAATCGGCGGCGGGAGCAGAAATGGCGGACGGCAAGCACAGCGGCTCGCTAAGCGCGGCCTACGCCGCGAAGCGGCCTGAGGAAGTGGCGGCGATCTATGACAGCTGGTCCGAGACCTATGATGCCGACATGTCGGCCGCCGGCTATCGCCACCCGACGATCTGTCTGGCGCTGCTTGCCAGGCACCTGCCGCGCGGCGCCGAACCCTTGCTCGATGCGGGCGCCGGCACCGGCCTGATCGGCGAATGGCTGGCCATCACCGGCTATCCGAAGGTCGAGGCGCTCGACATCTCGCAAGGCATGCTGGACAAGGCCGACGCCAAGGGCGTCTACAGTGCACTGCATCGCCTGGCGATGGGCGATACTTTGCCCTTCGCCGACGGCGCCTATGCCGGCATTGTTTCGGCGGGCGTCTTCACCTCGGGCCATGTCGGGGCTGAGGGACTGGACGAGTTGATCCGCATCTGCCGCCCAGGCGGGATCATCGTGCTGACCGTCAAGAACACGCTGTGGCAATCAGGCTTCGCCGAGCGCATTGCCGGACTTGAGGTTCAGGGCAGGTTGAAGCGCCTCGAGGAAACGGCGCCCTACGCCTCGATGCCGGGCGAGTCCGATACCGTGCCGAGCAGGGGACTTGTGCTGCGTGTCAGCTGACCGTTTCGTCGATCAAGCCTTTATCCTTGCCCCGGCCGGGTCATACATCGGCTCGAGATGGATCTTTGCCGGCGTGCGCTCCATCGCCACGACAAGCTCATAGTCGCCCGAGGCCAGAAAATCGTCGCTGACGCCGTCGGCATTGCGCACATAGCCGTAGCCGATATTCTTGCCCACCGTGTAGCCGTAGCCGCCGCTGGTCAGGTAACCGACCGGGTCGCCATTGCGCAGGATCGTCTCGCGTCCGACCAGCACGATCTCCGGGTCGTCAACCGTGAAGCCGGCAAAGCGTTTCATCGGCGGCTTGCCGGCTGCCTTCTCCAGCGCCCGGCGTCCGATGAAGTCGGTATTCTTGCGAAGCTTCACGGCCCAGCCGAGCCCCGCCTCCTGCGGCATATCGTTCGGCGTGATGTCGGAACCCCAGGCGCGATAGCCCTTCTCCAGTCGCAGCGATTCCAGCGCCCGGTAGCCGACCGGGCGAATGCCATGCGCCTTGCCCGCCGCCATCAGCGCATCGAAAACCTCGCCGGTGGCGGCGATCGGCACATGCAGCTCCCAGCCCAGTTCCCCGACATAGGTGACGCGCAGCGCCTTCACGCTGTGGCCGGCTATTGCGATCTCGCGCGCATGGCCGAAGGGGAAGGCGGCGTTTGAGACATCGGCGTCCGTCACCGCCGACAGCACGTCGCGGGCGCGCGGCCCCATCAGCGACAGCGTGCCGAAATCCTCCGTGACGTCGGTCAGCCTGGCATCCAGCCCGTGGCCTATATGGTCGCCGATCCAGGAGAGGTCATGCGTGCGGAAGCCCGTGCCGGTGTCGATGTAGAACCGGTTCTCGCCGAGCCGCGACACGGTGAGGTCGGCCTCGATGCCGCCGCGCGTATTGAGAAGCTGCGTGTAGGTCAGCCGTCCGACCGGCTTGTCGACGTCGTTGGCGCAGATCCAGTCGAGCGCCTTCAGCGCGTCAGTGCCGGTCAGCTCGTATTTGGCGAAGGAGGACTGGTCGAAGATGCCGACCTTCTCGCGCACATGACGGTGCTCGTCGCCGACCGGGCCGAACCAGTTCTGGCGGCCCATCGAATAGACGTCCTCGGCGGCCGCGCCATCCGGCGCAAACCAGTTCGGCCGCTCCCAGCCAAGCTTGGAGCCGAACACGGCGCGATGCATCTTCAGCCGCTCATAGAGCGGCGAGACGATGCGCGGCCGCCCGGAGAGATACTCCTCGTGCGGGAAGCCGATCGTGTAATGCTTGCCATAGGCCTCCAGCGTGCGGTCGCGGACCCAGTCGCGGTCGCGGTGCAGGCCGGAGAAGCGGCGGATGTCGACCACCCAGAGGTCGAGCGGCGCCTCGCCGTCGACCACCCATTGCGCCAGCACCCATCCTGCGCCGCCGCCGGAAGCGATGCCGAAGGCGTTGAAGCCGGCGCCGACGAACATGTTGGCGCATTCCGGTGCTGCGCCGAGGACGAAGTTGCCGTCCGGCGTGAAACTCTCCGATCCGTTGATCATCTGCTTGACGCCGGCGGTTTGCAGCGCCGGAACACGCGCGATCGCCTGGGTCATGTGCTGCTCGAAATGATCGTAGTCGTCATCGAACAGGCGGAATTCCCAGTCGTTCGGGACATCGCCGCCGGGAAGTCCGGTTGCCCAGGCCTGCGGGTTGGGCTCGTAGCCCCCCATCACCAGCCCGCCGACCTCTTCCTTGAAATAGGTGCGGCGGTCGGGGTCGCGGATTGTCGGCGCGTCGGTCGCAAGGCCCGCGATCTTCTCGGTGATGATGTACTGGTGCTTGACCGGCTGCAGCGGCACGTTGATGCCGGCCATCGCGCCGACCTGCCTTGCCCATTGTCCAGCGCAGTTCACCACCTTGTCGCAGGCAATGTCGCCTTGTGAAGTCTTCACCGCCGTGATGCGGCCGTCCTTCATCGTAAAGCCGGTGACGCGCACGCCCTCGAACAGTTTCGCGCCATGCATGCGGGCGCCCTTGGCGAGCGACTGGGCGATGTCGGAGGGGCTCGCCTGTCCGTCGGTCGGCAGCCAGGAAGCGCCGACAAGGTCGCTTGTCTCCATCAGCGGCCACATGCGCTTCACCTCCGCCGGCGACAGCAGCTGCATATCCATGCCGAAGCTTTTGGCCGTCGTCGCCAGCCGCTTGAACTCGGTCCAGCGGTCGGCATTCGTCGCCAGCCGCAGACAGCCGGTCATCTTCCAGCCGGTCGCCAGGCCCGTCTCGGCCTCCAGCCCCTTGTAAAGCTCGACCGAATATTTGAGCACGCGCGTGATCGAGGCGGAGGAGCGCAGCTGCCCGACCAGGCCGGCGGCGTGCCAGGTCGAGCCAGAGGTCAGCTTGCCCTGCTCGAGCAGCACCACATCCGTCCTATGGTCGCGCGCCAGGTGGTAGGCAGTGGAACAGCCGATGATGCCACCGCCGATGACGACGATTTCGGCATGGCTGGGCAAGGTCATGATCTGGTTCCGTATTTCGTCCGGTAGTTGTCCAGCGCCGCGTCGAGCCGGACGAGGTTTTCCTCGCTATAGGCGACATAGTCGATGCCGGGCGCGTCGAGATAAAGCTCGGACACCATGCTCCACATCGCTTCGCGCAGCAGCGAGGCGCATTGCATGGCGGCATGCGATCGGCGGATTTCGCCGTCCGGCTCCTTCATGAAATAGGCGGTCATGAAGGCGAAGGATTCGTCATCGCTCAGGCCGGCGTTCGAGGCGGCGCCGGCGAGGTCGAACATTGCCGTGTTGAAGCCGGCATACTCGAAATCGATCAGCCACAGCCGCTTGCCGTCGTCGAGGATGTTCGCCGGCAAAAGGTCGTTATGGCCGAAGACGATGGGCAGCAGCTTTTGCGCCCGCTCGAGCTCGTCCGCCAGGGCCAGATAACGTGGCAGCTCATCCTTCTTGCGGCTGCCGCCCTCGTCCAGCGTGCGCGCATAGTCGCGGATGACGTGAAACACCCAGAACATGAAACCGGCGCCGGAGACATGCTTCGGCATCTCGCGGTGAAAGCCGCGCAGCAGCGCGGCCACGCGGCCGAGATTGGCCCGCACATCCTCTCCCAGGAGGGTCTTGGCGCCGAGAAATTCCGTCACCAGGATGCCGGGCTCGGCATAATGCACGGCCGGCGCGAAGCCCGCCGCATGCGCCGCCCGTGCCGTCATCACCTCGCGCTCGCGAAAGACATGGTGGAAAGGGAAGTCCTGGCCGAAGCGCACGACATGCCGCCCTGCCGCGTCGGTGACGACAAAATTGGCGTTGCTGAGGCCGCCCGGCAGCGGCTCGATCTCAATGCCGCCGTTCCAGCACGGCAAGGCGCGGATGCGGTCTTCGGCACTCACGGCTTCGCTCCGGCCCCAACCGGTCCCGCGGAAAACAAGGCTGGGAGAACATGAAAAAGCCTCGTCGGTGCGAGACGCCAGGATCGGTATCCCGCACCGCACCGACGAGCCCCTTGGCCAGGTATGATATCCCGGCATCCGCCCCCGCGGATTCGATAAAAGCTCGCGCCTGGCTGGTTCCAGGCGATCTGGTCACTAGGTTGCGGCTCTGCCATCACCCTCCCGCGGCAGTTCCGAGCCTGTCACAAGGTCAATGTCACGCCAGCGTGGCAGCGCTGTCAATCCAAAAGCTGTGACCTTTTTTGGGTGTTTTGCCCGAAAATATAAGCGACTCCTTTCAAAGCGTCGGCAAAGCATTAAATTCGGTCAGAATTCCCGGACACACCGATGATCCATTCGAAACGGCACGGCGAAATCCTGCGGCTCCTCAGCGAGGAGGGCACGATCACCATAGCCAGCCTCGCCGAGCGGCTCGGCGTCTCGCTGGAAACCGTGCGGCGCGATGTCAAGCCGCTCGCCGATGACGGGTCGGTGCTGAAGATGCACGGCGCCGTCGGCCTTGCCTCGATTGTGGGCGAGGCGCCGTTCGAGCGGCGCATGCGCGAAAATGCCGGAGCCAAGCGCCTGATCGCCAGGATGGTCGCGGCTACGATCCGCGATGGCGAGGCGATCATGCTCGATACCGGCACGACCACATCCTTCCTCGCGCGCGAGCTGCTCGGCCATCGCCGGCTGACGGTGGTCACCAATTCCTCCGACATTGCCCGCACGCTGGCGACGGTGAACGGCAACAAGGTCTACATGGCGGGCGGCGAGCTGCGCAGCGATTCGGGCGCGGCTTTCGGCATTTCGGCGATCGAGTTCGTCAGCCGCTTTTCGGTCGATCATGCCGTGATCTCGATCGGAGCCGTCGATGCGGCCGCCGGCCTGACCGACTATGATCTGGACGAGGCGGAGTTCGCCCGCATGGTGCTGTCGCGCGGCCATCGCTCGCTGGTCGTCACCGACCATTCCAAGTTCGGCCGCCAGGGACTGGTCCGGGTCTGCGGCTTCGATGGCTTTTCCGAGCTTGCCACCGACCAGCCGCCGCCACGCGATATAGCCGCCGCGCTGAGTCAGGCCGGCGCCCGGGTCAGTATCGCCGCGGCCTGACGTCGCCCAAGGGATAAGAGCTAGCCGAACACCAGCGACTGGTGCGCCGCAACCCCGGCCATCGCGCCGCCCGACACCGCGAAGGCGATGTTGTGCATCAGGCGCGCGGCGTCTCCTGCCGCGAAGACGCCAGGCACCGATGTCTGCTGCTTGTCGTCCACGACGACCGCCTTGCCGAGCGGGCCTTCGTTGAAGGCGCAGCCAAGCTGTTCGGCAAGCGGACTTGCCATCACGTTGCGCGGCGCGGTGAACAGCGCCCGCACGCTCGCGCTGCGATTGCCGTCGAGCTTGACGACCAGACCGCCGGACCCGTCGTTCTGCACTTCGCTCACCTTGCCCGGCTCGAACCGGATGTTGCGCTTCTCCAATATCCGCGCCTGGTCAGCGTCCGGTTCGAACAAACCGTCGGCGAACAGCGTGACGTCGCCCCAGTCGGAGATCAGCTCGGCCTGGTGCAGCGACATCGGTCCGGTCGCCAGCACGCCGAGCGGCCCGCCGGCCACCTCGTAGCCGTGGCAATAAGGGCAATGCAGCACCGTCTTGCCCCAATGCGCGGCAAGTCCTGGAACGTCCGGCAGGATGTCCCGGACGCCGGTGGCCAGCACCAGCCGCGTCGCACCGAAACGCTCGCCATCGTCCATCCGAACCTCGAATCCAGTGCCGGCAATGGCGGCCCGCTCGGCGCGGCCCTCGATCATCGTGACGGCGGGATAGGCAAGCAGCTGTGCCCTGGCCTCGCCGAGAATGTCTGCCGGCGCCCGTCCGTCCTGGCCGAAGAAGCCGTGCGAATGTTCGGCAAATCGATTCCGCGGCTCGCCGGCATCGATCACCAGCACCTTGCGCCGCCCGCGCGCCGCATACATGGCGGCGGACAGGCCGGCAAAGCTGCCGCCGACGACGATCACATCATACTGCATGGCTGGATACTCCAATGAGGTCATAACGGCGGCGGAAATCGGCCGTCAGGTCGGCCAGCGTGATATGGCTGAGCCGCTCAGTGAGCAGCCTTTCCGCCTCCAGGCGAAAATCGTCGAGCACGGCGATCACCGCCTGCTCGACTAGGCATCCGGGACTTTCCGGTTCGGTGCTGAACGGCAACAGCGTCTCGCCGAGCGCGCCGCTGATCTCGGCCAGCGAGATCTTGTCCGGCGCGCGGCCGAGTTGCCAGCCGCCGCCATGGCCGCGCGACGAGCTGACGATGCCGGCCTCCCGCAGCCCGGCAATGGTGCGGCGCACCACCACCGGGTTGGTGTGGATGAAGCCGGCAAGCCGTTCGGAGGTCAGTGCCCGCTCGGGGGCGTCGGCCATATGAACGAGGATATGCAGGGTCGAGGACAGTCGGCTGTTGCGTTTCATGTAACTTAGTTAGTTACGAATCGGAAGGTGGTCAAGTTTCGGAGCTTGCCCCACTTCCCAACGCCACGTTGGCCGGTGTTTAGTCCGGCCATGGCTTTCACCATCCGCCAATTGCAGTACTTCGTCGCCGTCGCCGAGCAGGGCACTGTCTCGGGCGCCGCGCAGAACCTGTCGATTTCCCAGTCCTCGGTCACCGAGGCGATCAAGGAACTGGAGAGCGATCTCGGCGTCGAACTCTTCGAGCGCCACCCACGTGGCCTCAACATCACCCACAAGGGCCATCAGTTCCTGCGCCACGCGACCAAGATCCTGGCCGACGTTTCCGACGCGCGCCGCTCTTTCTCCAGCGAGCAGGCCGCCGCCGGCGGGCGGCTGCAACTCGGCGTCACCTCGCTGGTCGCCGGCTATGTCCTATCCGACCTGCTCGCCCGCTACCGGCGCGCCTATCCCGGCGTCGAGGTCTCGGCAATCGAGGACAATGGCGATTATCTCGAGCACCTTTTGGTCGGCGGCAAGCTCGACATCGCCGTCATGGTGACGTCCAACCTGCGCGACCGCACGGCGCTGCAGTCGGAAATCCTGGAAGTCTCGGCCTACAGGCTGTGGATTCCGCTCAGCCACAGGCTCGCCAGCGCCGACATCATCGGGGTCAATGACATCGTCTCCGAGCCGCTGATCATGCTCACGGTCGACGAGATCGAGGAGAACACCGGCAAGCTGCTGTCGGCGATCGGCGCCAGGCCGCATGTCGCCTTCCGCACCCGCTCGGTCGAGGCGGTGCGCAGCCTGGTCGCCACCGGCGCCGGCGTGGCGCTGCTGCCCGACCTCGTCTACAGGCCCTGGTCGCTGGAAGGCGACCGCATCGAATCGCGCGACGTTTCCGGCTCGCTGCCGGTGGTCCAGGTCGGCACGGTGTGGCGTCGCGGCTCCGCCCTGCCGCAGGCGGCTCGCGATTTCATCGGCCTCGCGCAGTCGCAGCGCATGGTGCGCCAGCGGCCCTGAAAAGAGCAGTTCCAGGAAAAGTGTGGAGCGGTTGGGTTCGGCGACTTCGCCCTAGCCTTCCGTCTGGAATTGCGTCAAACAAGTATCGGTAAAACCGATATCGGCCTTCTGATAAATGAATTTGCGAAACCGGATTTTTCAAAGCACCTTTCGCTCAGGGAACAAAGCCGCGCCCTGAGAGCGCTGCTGCCCCTAGCAATGGGAGATCGATGATGAATGCATTCCTGAAGTCGTGCACGGCGCTGACTGTCGCGCTGACTTTTTCCGGTCAGGCCATGGCCCAGGTCAAGGAACTCGGCAAGGGCGAGGGCGAGGTCAACATCGTTGCCTGGCCCGGCTATATCGAGCGCGGCGAGACCGACAAGAATTACGACTGGGTGACGGCTTTCGAGAAGGAAAGCGGCTGCAAGGTCAACGTCAAGACCGCCAACACCTCGGACGAAATGGTCTCCCTGATGAACGAGGGCGGCTTCGACCTGGTCACCGCTTCGGGCGATGCATCGCTGCGCCTCGTTGCCGGCAAGCGCGTGCAGCCGATCAACACCGATCTCATCCCGAGCTGGAAGACCGTCGACGACCGGCTGAAGGACGCGCCCTGGTTCACCGTCGACAAGGTGCATTACGGCGTTCCCTACCAGTGGGGTCCGAACATCCTGATGTACAACACCGAAGTCTTCAAGGAAGCGCCCAAGAGCTGGAACGTCGTCTTCGAGGAGATGAAGCTGCCCGACGGCAAGTCGAACAAAGGTCGCGTCCAGGCCTATGACGGGCCGATCCATATCGCCGACGCCGCCAACTATTTGATGTTCCACAAGCCGGAACTCGGCATCAAGGACCCTTACGAGCTCAACGAGGACCAGTACAAGGCGGCGCTCGAGCTCTTGCGCACGCAGCGCACGCTGGTCGGCCGCTACTGGCACGATGCCGCGATCCAGGTCGACGACTTCCAGAACGAGGGCGTGGTCGCTTCCGGCTCATGGCCCTATCAGGTCAATACGCTGGTCGCCGCCAAGAAGCCGGTCGCCTCGACCGTGCCGGAAGAGGGCGTCACCGGCTGGGCCGACACCACCATGATGGAAGCCGACGCCGCCCATCCGAACTGCGCCTATATGTGGCTCGAGCATTCGCTGTCGCCGAAGGTCCAGGGCGACGTTTCGGCCTGGTTCGGCTCGCTGCCCGTCGTGCCCGCCGCCTGCAAGGGCAACGAGCTGCTCGGCGACGAGGGCTGCAAGACCAACGGCTACGATAATTTCGACAAGATCAAGTTCTGGAAGACGCCGGTGTCGAAATGCGCCAGCCAGAATGACCAGTGCGTGCCTTATTACCGCTGGGTGTCTGACTATATCGGCGTCATCGGCGGCCGGTGAGCTCCTCCCTTACCCTCCTTCTTGTGGGGAGGGTCGACGCGTAGCGTCGGGGTGGGGGTCGGCATCGACATTGGCGCCAACCACCCCCACCCGCGGCTTCGCCGCGACCTCCCCCATCGAGGGGAGGCAGGGCGCCGTGCGAACTCGCCTTCGTTTAACCGGCAACTGAACTGACTGGGCCCATGACCTCTGCCGTTTCCTTCAAACAAGTCTCGCGCCATTTCGGCAGCGTGCGCGCCGTCGACGCTGTCGATCTCGACATCGTGCCCGGCGAGTTCTTCGCCATGCTGGGTCCGTCCGGTTCCGGCAAGACGACGTGCCTCAGGCTGATCGCCGGCTTCGAGCAGCCGACGACGGGCTCGATCTCCATCTTCGGCGAGCGCGCCGAAGGCGTTCCGCCCTATCGCCGCAACGTCAACACCGTCTTCCAGGACTATGCGCTGTTTCCGCATCTCAATGTGCTCGACAACGTCGCCTACGGCCTGATGGTCAAGGGTGTCCGCAAGGCCGAGCGGCTGAAGGCGGCCGAGGAAGCGCTTTCGCTGGTGCGCCTGCCGGGCTACGGCGCGCGCCGTCCCGGCCAGCTCTCCGGCGGCCAGCGCCAGCGCGTTGCGTTGGCGCGTGCACTGGTCAACCAGCCCAAGGTGCTTTTGCTCGACGAGCCGCTCGGCGCGCTCGACCTCAAGCTGCGCGAGAACATGCAGGAGGAGTTGAAGTCGCTGCAGAAAGTGCTCGGCATCACCTTTGTCTTCGTCACCCACGACCAGGGCGAGGCGCTGTCCATGGCCGATCGCGTCGCCGTCTTCAACGACGGCAAGATCATGCAGGTCGGCACGCCGGAGGATATCTACCAGCGGCCGAACACGCGCTTCGTCGCCGATTTCGTCGGCTCGTCCAATGTGCTGCCGCCGGATTTCGTCCAGCGCTATTCCGGCCAGCACCGCTGGGGCAGCCTGCGCCCGGAGTCGATCCGCGTTTCAAGCGCGGCAAGCGGCGACGGCGTTGCCGCCCGCCTGGTCGGGACCAATTATCTCGGCGCGACGACCAGGCTCGCGCTCGATGCCGACGGGCTGAGGCTGCATGCGGTGGTGCCGGCGGGAATGGCGCTGCCGGCCGAGGGCGAGGCGGTGATGCTGACCTTCAACCGCGACAGCCTGCATCTGATGGACGAGCCGGCATGAGCAAGGTTTGCGCGAGGCGCCCCCCTCTGGCCTGCCGGCCATCTCCCCCTCTAGGGGGGAGATCAGCAGTTTCTCGGCCTCGCCAATCCTGTCACGTTGGCAATTGGCGAAACCCGACGCGACATCCAATCTCCCCCCTAGAGGGGGAGATGTCCGGCAGGAAAGAGAGGGGCGCGAAGGATCTCGGCCTCTCCCCTGATCCCGTTCAACACGCGGCGGCGCCATGACCATCGCCGCTGTTCAATCCAACCCCACACCCGCCATCCTGCCGGGCAGCGGCGGCATGCGCGGCGCGTTCTCCGACCTCTTCTGGCGCCGCCCAAAACTCCTGCTGCTGCTCATGTTGCTGCCGCCGCTTCTGTGGCTGGGCATCGTCTATATCGGCTCGCTGTTTGCGCTGCTCCTGCAGAGCTTCTTCTCGATCGACGAGTTCTCCGGCCTCATCAATCGCCAGTTCACGCTGAAGACCTATGGCGACCTGTTTCAGGCCGCCAATCTCGACATCATCCTGCGCACGGTGACGATGGCGGCGCTGGTCACGCTTGCTTCGGCGATCATTGCTTTCCCCATCGCCTATTATGCGGCGCGCTATGCGCGCGGCCGCTGGAAGGCGCTGTTCTATCTCGGCGTCATGCTGCCGCTGTGGTCGAGCTACCTGGTCAAGATCTATGCCTGGAAGCTGATCCTGGCCAAGGAAGGCATCCTCACCTGGCTGCTCGCCAAGCTGAACCTTCTGTGGCTGCTCGACGGCTGGCTGTCGCTGCCCATCGTCGGTGGCAATTCGCTGTCGGTCTCTTTCACCGGCACCTTCATCGTCTTCGTCTATGTCTGGCTGCCTTTCATGATCCTCCCCGTTCAGGCGGCGCTCGAGCGCGTGCCCGGCAATCTGGTCGAGGCTTCGTCAGATCTCGGCGCCTCGCCCGGCCAGACCTTCCGCAACGTGCTGTTCCCGCTGGCGCTGCCCGGCATCGTCGCCGGGTCGATCTTCACCTTCTCGCTGACGCTCGGCGACTACATCATCCCGCAGATCATCGGCACCTCGCGCCTCTTCATCGGCCAGGCCGTCTATTCGCAGCAGGGCACCGCCGGCAACATTCCTTTGGCCGCCGCCTTCACCGTGGTGCCCATCGTCATCATGGGCTTCTACCTCTGGGGCGCCAAGCGCATGGGGGCTTTCGATGCGCTCTGACCGTGGTCAATCCGCTCCGCTCGGCCTGAAGATCGCCGCCGCCTGCGGCTTGCTCTTCCTGCACCTGCCGATCCTGCTGATCTTCGTCTACGCCTTCACGACGGAGGAGAAGAGTTTCGTCTGGCCGCCGCCGGGACTGACCACGCAATGGTTCGCCGTCACCTGGAACCGACCGGACGTATGGGATGCGCTGTCGCTGTCGGTCCGCGTCGCCGCCATCTCGACGGCGATCGCGCTGGTGCTCGGCACGCTCTGCGCCGCGGCCGTCTCGCAGACGCGCTTCTTCGGCCGCGAGGCCATCTCTCTGCTGGTCATCCTGCCGATCGCGCTGCCCGGCATCATCACCGGCATCGCGCTGCGCTCGGCCTTCGCGCTCGCCGATATCCCGTTCTCGTTCTGGACGATCGTGCTCGGCCACGCGACCTTTTGCGTGGTCGTCGTCTACAACAACGCCGTCGCCCGCTTCCGCCGCACGTCGGGCTCGATGATCGAAGCCTCGATGGATCTCGGCGCCGACGGTTTTCAGACCTTCCGGCATGTCGTGTTGCCGAACATCGCAACCGCGCTGCTTGCCGGCGGCATGCTCGCTTTCGCGCTGTCCTTCGACGAGGTCATCGTCACCACCTTCACCGCCGGCCAACAGCAGACCGTGCCGATCTGGATGCTGGAGGAACTGATCCGCCCGCGCCAGCGCCCGGTCACCAATGTCGTGGCCATGGTCGTCGTGCTGGTGACGCTGCTGCCGATCCTCTTTGCCTATTACCTGACCCGCGACGGCGATCAGATTGCGGGCAGTGGAAAATGAAAAACAGCGAATAGGGAGTAGCGAATAGCGAATAGGGAAATCGATGGCCCAACCCTACTCGCCATTCGCTACTCCCTATTCGCTCCTGTTAAGGGAGAAATCCAATGGACACCCAAATGCTGATCGGCTCGAAATTCGAGAAGGGCACCGAGGCCGAGGAGCCGATCCTCAATCCGAAGACCGGGGCGACCATCTTCAACCTGCCGGAGGCGAGTCCGGCGCAGATCGAGGCTGCCGTCAGGGCCGCCGAACAGGCGTTCGTCAGTTGGTCGCGCACCACGCCGGCGCGGCGCTCGGGCTACATGCTCAAGATCGCCGACCGCATCGAAGCCGAAGCGAAGGAGTTCGCCGCGCTCGAGGCGCTGAACTGCGGCAAGCCGATCAATGCCGTGCTCAAGGACGAGCTTCCGGCGATCGTCGACTGCTACCGGTTCTTCGCCGGCGCGGTGCGCTCGATGCCGGGCCAGGTTGCCGGCGAGTATATTCCAGGCCACACCTCGATGGTGCGGCGCGACCCGATCGGCATCGTCGCTTCCATCGCGCCCTGGAATTATCCACTGATGATGATGGCCTGGAAGCTGGCCCCGGCGATCGGCGGCGGCAACACGGTGGTCTTCAAGCCGTCGGAGCAGACGCCGCTGACGGCTTTGAAGCTGGCGAAGATCCTCGCCGAGGTGCTGCCCGAGGGCGTCGTCAATGTCGTGCTCGGCCGCGGCGACAGCGTCGGCAACACGCTGATCAACCACCCTAAGGTCAACATGATCTCGATCACCGGCGACGTCGCCACCGGCAAGAAGGTGCTGCAGGCAGCCGCCAAGTCGGTCAAGCGCACGCATCTGGAGCTCGGCGGCAAGGCGCCTGTCATCGTCTTCGACGACGCCGACCTCGGCGCCGTAGTCAACGGCCTGCGCGCCTTCGGCTATTACAATGCCGGCCAGGACTGCACCGCCGCCTGCCGCATCTATGCCGGCAAGAAGATCTATGACAAGCTCGTCGCCGACCTCTCCTCGGCTGTCTCGACCATCAGGTACAATCAGCCGGACGATACGGACAATGAGATCGGACCGTTGATCTCGCGTCGCCAGCGCGACCGTGTGTCGAGCTTCGTCGAGCGCGCTTCGGAACTGAAGCACATCGAGATCACCACCGGCGGCAAGCCGGGCGAAGGCTCCGGCTTCTATTACCAGCCGACGGTCGTCGCCGGTGCGCTGCAGGAGGACGAGATCGTGCGCCGCGAGGTGTTCGGTCCGGTCGTTTCGGTCACCCGCTTCGCGGATGTCGACGAGGCGGTGAGCTGGGCGAACGACAGCGACTACGGCCTGGCCTCGTCGGTGTGGACCAAGGATGTCTCGCGCGCCATGGCGACCGCCGCCCGCCTGCAATATGGCTGCACCTGGATCAACACGCATTTCATGCTGACCAACGAGATGCCGCATGGCGGATTGAAGCAGTCCGGCTACGGCAAGGACATGTCGCTCTACGCACTGGAGGATTACACCGCCGTGCGGCATGTGATGGTGGCGCATGGGTAGGCTCCCTTTACCTCTCCCCTTGTGGGAGAGGTCGGATTGCCCCGATTTGCTCTTCGCAAATCGGATGGCAATCCGGGTGAGGGGTAGCTTGGCGCCAAGCTGGAGCACCCCTCATCCGTCTCGGCGCGGCGCGCCGAGCCACCTTCTCCCACAAGGGGAGAAGGCCGGGCGGCGCTCAGGCCACTACTCCACGATCCGGAAGATCGTCCATTTGCTGGTGCCCGACACCACATAGGGCTCCAGCTCCTTGCCCCATTTGGCATGCGCATCGATCTTGGCGATCTTGGCGAAGAACTCCTCCAACTGGGCCAGGCTTTCGACCTGGTGGTGCGCCTCGATCGTCGCTTCGCGCGCGCCCACGGAACCGGTCATGAGTTGGAACTTCATGTCGGCGAGCCCGACCTGCGACCCGATCTCACGCTCCCATTTGCGCATCAGCTCGAGCGCGGTCTGCTTGTGACCGAACTTGGCGTCGATCTGCCATCTGGCGCTGAACATTTTGGTTCTCCTCCCTGATTTGCGGTTGAGCCCGCGGTTGATCTATTCGTCCCAAGCCTGCACGACGGTCTGGCGTGCGATACGGCCGTTCTTCAATTCCAGCATCGCCGCGCAGAACACCTTCGTGCCGTCCGGATAGGCGCAGGCCTGGGTGAAGGCGAGGCTGTCGCCCTCGGCGATCGTGGTGTCGACCTTGTGGGTCATCGCCCGGCTGCAGATATCGTCCCAGAAGGTGCTGATCGCCGCCCGGCCGCGGATCTCGCGCGGCTTGCTCGGCGGATTGTTGCGGTCGATCACCCGCACCAGCGCGTCGTCATTGTAGAAGCTCGACAGGAGCTTGCCGTCACGGCCTTCGATCGCCTTCTTGATCGCCGCGCCGTCCACTGTCTGTGTCTTGGTCAGCATGTCATCCTCCATGTGCCCGTCTTCTCGATCGGGCTGTTGACGAGGGAAGGACTGCCCGGCGATCATCGTCGGGCAGGGATTTCGTTCACTGCGACTTGGCCTTGACGGCCGCGAACACGTCGTCTGTCTGTTTCTTGAAGGTCGCCAGGTCGACCTGGCTGCCGTTGAGCATCGTCGACCAGTGGCGCACGATCGCCGCCATGGCCACCGCCTCCTTGATTTCCTCGTCGCTCGCGCCGTTGAGCTTGGCGGCCTCGGTGTGGAAATAGATGCAGTACTGGCAGGGAATCTGCGCGGCGACCGCAAGGCCCAGCAGCTCCTTGGTCTTGCCGTCGAGCGCGGTCTTGGGGTTGAGCTGCACGCCCTTGATCTCGGCCCAGGCGCCGGCGACCGCGACGTCCGGCAAGGTCTTGAACATGTCGGGCACCGAGCCGAGGGTGGCCTGGATGTCCTTGTAGGCGGCGCTGGCCGAAGCGTCTTCGGCATGCGCCGGAGTGATGGCCAGCAATGCGCCCGCGGCGAATGCCAGCAATCCGATCTTGCGATTGAGTTTCAGCATTTCATCCTCCATTTCGCAGCGCCCTTTCGGCGACATCGCCCGGCCTGCATGGGGTGAATTGGTATCGCTTGTGGCAGCCCCGGCGCTTCCCCCGAAAGCGCCATGGCTCTCATGGCCCGTCCGGGCCAGTGTGCCTCGCCGAAAATGCCGCCGCCGCCGCCCGCGACGGCAGATCGAGCTTCAATAGAATGTTGGCGACGTGCCGCTTGACCGTGTGCTCGCTGAGGCTGAGCTCGGCGGCGATCGCCGCATTGCTCTTGCCATCGGCGATCAGGTTCACCACCTCGCTCTCGCGCGCCGTCAGCGCGGGCGGCTCGGCCGGCCTGGCCCTGGGCCGGCAGGCGGGCTCCAGATGCTGCTCCGACGTCGCCAGAACCGCCGGCATGGGCTCATCCAGCTCGTCGAGGCTGACGCGGCCGGCATCGACGAAATGCAGGCCGGAGCCTGTTGCGAGATCGGCGACCAGCCGTGAGGCGAGGATGTCGCCGCGCCCGGCATGCGTGGCGAGCTGCATCGTCACTCGCGCGGTCAGCCCGACCGGCTGGCCGCGCATTTCGATCTCGCCGACATGCACGCCTTGCGCGCTCGCCACGCCGATCTGCTGCGCCGCCTCGCGCAATGCCGCGGCGCAGCGCACGGCGCGCGCCGGCCCATCGAAGCGCGACATCATCAATTCGCTATGCGTGCCGGCCGTGCGGCCGCCATGGCGGCCGACAAGAAGCCGCCAGGTTTCCTGGAAGCGCTGGCTGCGCTCGCTCCACATGCGATCGCCGAGCCTGGCCGTGTCGTAGATGCGCGTCACCAGCAGCGCCGCCAGCACGCGCTCGGTATCGGCCACCGCGGGCTCACCGGTGAGGCATTCCTCGATCAGGTCGGCAACGCGATCGACATCGCCGGTCCAGATCGGATGATCGCGCCCGGCTATCTCGACCAGCCGGGCATGCGGGATCTTCTTCGCCAGGAAACGGCTGGCGTCAGGATCGACACGGACGTCGTTGCGGCGATGGATGATCAGCGTCGGCGCGCTGATCATCGCCAGGATGCCGCGCACATCGATGTCGGCGTTCATGCGGGCAAGGGCTGCCACGGCGGTCGGGCTCGCCGACAGCCGCTCGAACCGGGCCCACCACTGGGCGAAATGCGCATCGTCGACCCGGCCAGGCGCGAAATTGGGCAAGGTGGCGCCGGTGCCCCACGACGTCTCCGCCGTCTCGATGAAGGCCTCCAGCCGCTCCGGCGGCATCACCCATTTGTGGAAATGCGCATAGCCGCCATAAAGCACCAGCGCGCGCGTCCGCTCCGGATAGGTGGCGGCGAACAGCATCGCCATAGGCGCGCCTTCCGAGGCGCCGAGGATCGCCGCCCGACCGCTGCCGGCCGCGTCCATCACCGCGCGCACGTCGTCCATGCGGGCCTCTAAGCTCGGCAGATGACGGGCATCGACACGGTCGGAGAGCCCGGTGCCGCGCTTGTCGAACAGGATGAGCCGCGAGAAAGCCGAAAGCCGTTTCAACAGGCGGCTGTAGCCTTCGTCTTCCCAGTGCAGGTCGAGATTGGAGATGAAGCCCGGCACGAACACAAGATCGAACGCGCCTTGGCCGACCACCTGATAGGCGATCCGCACGTCCCCGCTGCGGGCATATCGCGTCTCGATCGGCCTCACGAGTTCTTCCGCCCGGCCCGACGATTTTCCGATCGTCAAACATAGCAGAGCCGCGCGGATAGCGGCAGCTTAAATTTTAGGAGAAAGAAATATAAGACCGCCCGGTCACTACGCTATTTTTGCGAAGCGGCGACATCTGCCGGGAAGGCCGTAAGACCAAGCTTCATGTCGGCCTCCGCGGGGCTGATCGGCCGCTTGATCTTGGCCGAGGCGGCGACCACGAGCTCGTCGAAATTCTCGGTGCCGGCGTCGAGCATCTCGAAGAACTGGCGCCGCATCCGCGGCTCCCAGAACTTGTTGATGTGCTCGGCAACGCCGGCAATGCCTTCCTCGCGCGGTTTCGAATGGAAGAAGGTGGCGATCTGGTTGGCCATGCGCACCAGCTTCTCCCTGGTGCTGGTGATGTGGTCTTCGTCATGCGACATGCTTGGCAACTCCGGAAGCCACCCGTTCAGGGTGGGTAAAAACATCGAAATCGTCGCCGCGAACCAGCGCCACCAGCGTCATGCCGGCAGCCTCGGCCGTGCGGATGGCGAGCGCGGTCGGCGCCGAAACCGCCATGATGATCGCGGCGCCGATGGCGGCCGTCTTCTGCACCATCTCCACCGAGACGCGCGACGTCACCACGACGGCGCCGCTCGCACCGTCGATGCCGGCCCTGGCCAGCGCGCCGGCCAGCTTGTCCAGCGCGTTGTGACGGCCGACATCCTCGCGCGCCATGACGATGCCCTTGCCTGGAACGTAGAAGCCGGCGGCATGCACTGCGCCGGTCTCTTTGTGCAGCGGCTGCTGCTTCGACAGCAGGCGGACGGCGCTTGTTATATCGTCAGATTGAAGCGTAAGTCGCGATGCACCAACGGCGTCGACCGAGCGCATCGCCTCCTCGATGGATTCGATGCCGCACAGCCCGCAGCCGACCGGCCCGGCCAGCCTGCGCCGCCGCGCCTGGAAGCGCGTGTTGGCCTTGTCCTTGAGCCGTATCTGGATGTCGATGCCGGCGCCGAGATCCTCGACCTCGATCGCCTCGATCTCTGCCGGGCCGGCAATGATGCCTTCGGTCAGCGAGAAGCCGAGCGCGAAATCCTCGAAATCGGCGGGGCTCGCCATCATCACCGCATGCGTCGTGCCGGCATAGGAGAACGCCACCGGCGTCTCTTCCGGCACCATGCGATTCGCGGCCGCGGTGCCGCCGGCGCGATGCGCGAGGCGAGAGATCTGGGAAATGGCGGGACGTTCTTTCGTCACGAGGCGCGCCTCCCTGCACTGCCCACCCTTCGCAGCAACTCGCGCCTTTCCTCTCCCCCGTCGATCGGGGGAGAGGTGTCGAGCGAAGCTCGATGGAGTGAGGGTCGATCAGCCGTCAAGATTGAAGCTCTTGCCTCGACACACCTACTCCGCCGCCTGCAGCGGGGCGATGCGCCGGCTCTGCTTGGCCTGCTCGTTATAGTCCTTCTGCCAATCGGTCGGACCGTTGGACGGCGCCACCTGCACGGCGGTGACCTTGTATTCCGGACAGTTGGTCGCCCAGTCCGAGAAGTCGGTCGTGATGACGTTGGCCTGCGTGTCCGGGTGGTGGAAGGTCGTGTAGACGACACCGGGCGAGACGCGGTCGGTGATCAGCGCGCGCAGCGTGGTTTCGCCGGAGCGACTCGCCAGCCGCACCCAGTCGCCGTCGCGGAGGCCGCGGACCTCGGCGTCGTGCGGATGGATCTCCAGCCGGTCCTCGGCATGCCACGCGACGTTTTCGGTGCGCCTTGTCTGCGCGCCGACATTGTATTGCGACAGGATACGGCCGGTGGTGAGCAGCAGCGGATAGCGCGGACCGGTCCGCTCGTCCGTCGCCACATATTCGGTGCGGATGAACTTGCCCTTGCCGCGCACGAAGCCGTCGACATGCATGATCGGCGTGCCGAGCGGCGCCTTCTCGTTACATGGCCACTGCACCGAGCCGACGCGGTCGAGCAGCTCGAACGAGACGCCGGCGAAGCTCGGCGTCGTCTGGGCGATCTCGTCCATGATCTGCGAGGGATGGGTATAGTTCCAGTCGAGCCCGATGGCGCGGGCAAGCTCCTGCGTCGCTTCCCAGTCGGCATAGCGCGCCTTCGGCTCAATGACCTTGCGCACCATGTTGATGCGGCGCTCGGCATTGGTGAAGGTGCCGTCCTTCTCGAGGAAGGTCGAACCCGGCAGGAAGACATGCGCGTAGTTCGCCGTCTCGTTGAGGAAGAGGTCGTGCACGACCACGCATTCCATCGCGGCGAGGCCGCCGGCGACATGCTTGGTGTCGGGATCGGACTGCAGGATGTCCTCGCCCTGGATGTAGATGCCCTTGAACGAGCCGTCGACGGCGGCGTCCAGCATGTTGGGGATGCGCAGGCCCGGCTCGTCGTCCAGCTTCACGCCCCACAGGCTCTCATAGATATCGCGCACCGCTTCGCCCGAGATGTGGCGGTAGCCCGGCAATTCATGCGGGAACGAGCCCATGTCGCAGGAGCCCTGCACGTTGTTCTGGCCGCGTAGCGGGTTCACGCCGACGCCCGGACGGCCGATATTGCCCGTGGCCATGGCGAGGTTGGCGATGGCGATCACCGTAGTGGAGCCCTGGCTGTGCTCCGTCACGCCGAGGCCGTAATAGATCGCGCCATTGCCGCCCTTGGCGTACATGCGCGCGGCACCCCGGATCAGCTCCGGATCGACGCCCGAGAGCTTGCCGACGGTTTCGGGGCTGTTTTCCGGCAGGGCGACGAAGGATGCCCAGTCCTGGAACTCGGCCCAGTCGCAGCGCTCGCGGATGAACGCCTCGTCGAACAGGCCTTCGGTGACGATGACATGCGCCAGCGCCGTCAGCACCGCCACATTGGTGCCGGGCTTCAAGGGCAGGTGGTAGTCGGCTTCGATATGCGCCGACTTGACCATTTCGGTGCGGCGCGGATCAAGCACGATCAGCTTGGCGCCCTGGCGCAGCCGCTTCTTCAGCCGCGAGGCGAACACCGGGTGGGCGGAAGCCGGATTGGCGCCGATGATGACGGCGACGTCGGTGAATTCGACCGAATCGAAATCCTGCGTGCCTGCCGAGGTGCCGTAGGTCTGGCCGAGCCCGTAGCCGGTCGGCGAGTGGCAGACGCGCGCGCAGGTGTCGACGTTGTTGTTGCGGAAGCCCTGCCGCACCAGCTTCTGGACGAGATAGGTCTCCTCATTCGTGCAGCGCGAGGACGTGATGCCGCCGATTGCCGTGCGTCCATACTGATACTGGATGCGGCGGAATTCCTTCGCCGTATGGGCGATCGCCTCTTCCCAGGTCACTTCGCGCCACGGATCGGTGATCTTCTCGCGGACCATCGGCGACAGGATGCGGTCCTTGTGCGTGGCATAGCCATAGGCGAAACGGCCCTTGACGCAGCTATGGCCGTGGTTCGCCTTGCCGTCCTTGTAGGGCATCATGCGGATGACCTCGTCATCCTTGACCTCGGCCTTGAACGAGCAGCCGACGCCGCAATAGGCGCAGGTGGTGACGGCCGAGCGCTCCGGCATGCCCTTCTCGAGCACGGTCTTCTCGCGCAGCGCGTCGGTCGGGCAGGCCTGCACGCAGGCGCCGCAGGACACGCATTCGGAAGCGATGAAGTCCTCATGCATGCCGGCGACCATGCGCGATTCGAAGCCGCGGCCCTCGATGGTCAGCGCGAAGGTGCCCTGCACCTCCTCGCAGGCGCGCACGCAGCGCGAGCAGACGATGCACTGTGCCGGATCATAGGTGAAATAGGGATTGGATTCGTCGCGGGCGATGTAGTCGACCGCCAGCGAGCCGTGGCCGGGCGCGACGCCGCCTTCTTCCTTGACGTGGTTGCGGCCCTCGACACCATAGCGGTTCTCGGTGAGGCCGACCGACTTCGCCACCGCGTCGAACTCGCTGGCGCCGGTTCCGGCCTTTTCGTTCCAGCCCATCGGATGGTCGGAGACATAGAGTTCCATGACGCCGCGGCGGATGGCGTCGAGCCGGTCGGACTGCGTGCGCACCACCATGCCTTCGCCGACTGGCGTGGTGCAGGAGGCCGGCGTGCCGCCGCGTCCTTCGATCTCGACCAGGCAGACGCGGCAGGAGCCGAAGGAGTCCAGCATATCGGTAGCGCAGAGCTTCGGGATCTCGACGCCGCCTTCCATGGCCGCGCGCATGATCGAGGTGCCTTCCGGCACGGTGATGCTTTGCCCGTCGACTGTCAGGGTCACCTGCTTCGTCGCTTTCGACTCCGGCGTGCCGTAGTCGATCTCTTCGATGAGTGTCGGGAAGTCGGCCTTGATGTTCATCTGCCAGCTCCTATTCAGCAGCCACACGCGCCGGCGCGGGCTTGAAATCCTCGGGGAAATGCGTGATCGAGCTCATCACCGGGTAGGGCGTGAAGCCGCCCAGCGCGCAAAGCGATCCGAACTTCATCGTGTTGCAGAGGTCGGTGACAAGCGCGAGGTTCTTCTCCGCCTCGATGCCGGCGGCGACCTTGTCCAGAACCTCCACGCCGCGCGTCGAGCCGATGCGGCAGGGCGTGCACTTGCCGCAGCTTTCGATGGCGCAGAACTCCATGGCGAAGCGCGCCTGCTTCAGCATGTCGGCGGTGTCGTCGAACACGGTGATGCCGGCATGGCCGATCAGCCCGTCGCGCTTGGCGAATTCCTCGTAGTCGAACGGCGTGTCGAACAAAGCTCGCGGGAAATAGGCGCCGAGCGGACCGCCGACCTGCACCGCCTTCACCGGACGCCCCGAAGCCGTGCCGCCGCCGATGTCGTCGACGATCTCGCCCAGCGTCAGGCCGAAAGCCGTCTCGAACAGGCCGCCATGCTTGACGTTGCCGGCGATCTGGATCGGGATCGTGCCGCGCGAGCGGCCCATGCCGAAATCCTTGTAGTAGGCAGCGCCCCTGTCCATGATGATCGGCACGGAAGCCAGCGAGATGACGTTGTTGATCACCGTCGGCTTGCCGAACAAGCCTTGGATCGCGGGCAGCGGCGGCTTGGCGCGCACCACGCCGCGCTTGCCTTCGAGACTGTTCAAGAGCGAGGTTTCTTCGCCGCAGACATAGGCGCCGGCGCCGACGCGGATTTCCATGTCGAAGGCGTTGGGCGAGCCCAGCACGTTGACGCCCAGCACGCCCGCCTTGCGGGCGATAGCGACGGCCTTGTTCATCGTCGCCACCGCATGCGGATATTCCGAGCGGATATAGACGAAGCCCTTGGTCGCGCCGGTGGCGATGCCGGCGATCGCCATGCCCTCGATCAGCACGAAGGGATCGCCTTCCATGATCATGCGGTCGGCGAAAGTGGCGCTGTCGCCTTCGTCGGCGTTGCAGACGATGTATTTCTGCTCGCCCGCCGTATCCAGCACCGTCTTCCACTTGATGCCGGTCGGGAAGCCGGCGCCGCCGCGACCGCGCAGGCCGGATTCGGTCACCTGTTTCACGATGTCCGCGGGCGCCATCGCCACTGCATTCTGCAGGCCATTCAGGCCGCCATGCGATTTGTAGCTGTCGAGTGACAGCGGATCGATGATGCCGCAGCGCGCGAAGGTCAGCCGCGTCTGCTTGGCGAAGAAGGGGATCTTGTCGGGGGAGCCCAACCAGCGCTTATGATGGCCGCCCTTGAGGAAGCCGCTGTCGAACAGGCTCTTGACGTCGGACGGCTTGACCGGCCCATAGGCGACGCGGCCCTCAGCCGTGGCCACCTCGACCATCGGCTCCAGGAAATAGGCGCCGCGCGAGCCGTTGCGCACGATCTTGGCTTCGACGCCGCGCTCCTTGAGCTCCTTCTCGATCGCTTTGGCGACCTTTTCGGCACCGAGCGCCAGCGCGCCGGAATCTGCCGGGACATAGATGCGCGGGATCATGAACGTACCTCCGCGACGATCTCTTCGATCTTCTCGTCATCGAGCCGGCCGATGACTTCGCCGTCGAGCATCGCCGACGGCGAGCAGGCGCAAAGCCCGAGGCAATAGACCGGCTCCAGTGTAACCGATCCGTCGCGCGTGGTCTCGTGGAAATCGATGCCCAGCAACTGCTTGATCTTGGCCGCGACGGCGTCCGAGCCCATCGATTGGCAGGCTTCCGCCTGGCAGAGCTTCAGCACGTGCCGTCCGGCGGGCTTGGCGCGGAAATCGTGATAGAAGCTGACCACGCCGTGCACCTCGGCCCGCGACAGGTTCAGCCCATCGGCGATCACCGGCAGCGCGTCTTTCGGAACATGGCCGAACTCTTCCTGTATGCTGTGCAGGATCGGCAGCAACGGGCCTTCGAGGCCCTTCATCTCGTCAATGATCGCCGCCGTGCGCGACGCGATCTCGGTACTTGCGGCCTGCATGCTCACGCAGCGCCCTCCCTGGTCGTGGCGGCCAATGTATGTCACCCCGGAATATAGAGCGGTTTCGGGGCAACGACATGCATAGGGCGCAATATCGCTAAGTCCTTACGAAATCAGAGGAAACCTCCGAAATCAATAAAGCGCTTTCGTCGTTTGATAGAAATTTTCTATCAAGATCCGGCGGCTCGCATTGTCTAACCTAGCGGTGGGCGCGGAAATCGTCCGCCAGCGCCATCGCCTCTCCCAGAAGCGCCTGCACCAGCGGCGTGTGCGGCTCGCGCGGCGCCGCCACCAGCCCGACCGTGTGGCTGGCGTCCGGCTCGACGATCGGGATGGCCCGGATGGGCTCGGAAAAGCCGAACGTTTCCGCAAGGTTGAGCGGCATGATCGATGACCATTTGCCTGTGCGGATATGCGAGAACAGCACGATCATCGAATTCGATTCCAGCGTCGGCCGCACCTGCACGCCGGCTTCCGCCAGATGCTGGTCGATGATGCGCCGGTTCTGCATATCCGGCGTCAGCAGACAGAGCGGCAGCTGGCTGATCTCGGCCCACGACACTTTGTCGCGGTCGGAATAGGGGTTCCCGACCGCCGTGATCAGCTGATAGCGCTCGTCATAGAGCGGCACGCTGGTCACGCGCCCGAGCGGCTCGTTGTCGAGATAGGTGATGCCGGCATCGACGTCGAAATTGCCGAGCAGCGACAGCACTTCGATGGATGTGCGCGACAGCACCGAGAAGGTGACGCCCGGATGCTTTTCGCGGAATGGCGTCGTCAGCCGCGCCACCATGGCGAGCGCCGTCGGGATCGCGGCGATGCGGATGCGCCCGGATAGGCCGTGGCGCGCCGCCCGCATCTCCTCGCGCATCGTGCGGGAGTCGCCGACGATGCGGCGCGCCCAGCCCAGCACCTGCGTGCCCTCCGGCGTCAGGCCCTGGAAGCGCGAGCCGCGCAGCACCAGCATGACGCCGAGCTGTTCCTCGAGCTGCTTGATGCCGGCCGATAAGGTCGGTTGGGTGACACCGCACACTTCTGCGGCCCGGCCGAAATGCTCCTCCTTGGCGAGAGCGATGAAGAATTCCAGTTTGTCGATCATGCCGTCCGATCCGCCGCGGTTTGCCCAAGGTCGGGGAAATCGCCCTGCTTCGCAAGACGCATGCGCAATCGGCCTCGTCCACATTTTTGAGCCGGCTATCTGTTTTCCCGCGCCGCGCGTGGCGTTATGTGGGATAGGTGGAAGCAGGGAGGGACGACATGCTGGGTTGGTTTCGCAAGCTGTTGCCGCGCGAGGATCGCTTCTTCGACCTGTTCGAGCGGCATTCGCGCACCGTGGTCGGCGGCGCCGAAGCCCTTGAGCAGCTTCTCCAGGGCAAGGACATCGACCGCTGGTGCCAAAAAATCATCGATCTCGAAAACGAGGCTGACGGCATCACCGCCGAGGTCCTGCTTGCCGTCAGGCGCTCCTTCATCACGCCCTTCGACCGCGGCGACATCAAGGATCTGATCCAGTCGATGGATGACGCCATCGACATGATGCACAAGACCGTCAAGACGGTGAAACTGTTCGAAGTGAGGGAATTCGATCCGCTGATGCGGGAAATGGGCGGCGTCATCGTCCAGGCGGCCCGGTTGGTCGCCGAGGCGATCCCGCTGCTCGGCAAGGTCGGCGCCAACGCAGCGCGCCTCAACGCCATCGCCGAGGAGGTCATGCGCGTCGAGGGCCGCGCCGACGATCTGCACGAGCATGGCCTGAAGGATCTGTTCAAGCGTCACGGCCGCAGCGACGCCATGGCCTATCTGATCGGTTCGGAGATTTATGGCCAGCTGGAGAAGGTGGTCGACCGTTTCGAGGATGTCGCCAACGAGATCAGCGGCATCGTCATCGAGAACGTTTAGGCGATGGACGCCACGATCGCCTTTCCCCTGCTGGTCGGCCTCGTTGCCGTGGCGCTGTTCTTCGATTTCCTCAACGGCCTGCACGATGCCGCCAACTCGATCGCGACCATCGTCTCCACCCGGGTGCTCAGGCCGCATTACGCGGTGCTGTGGGCGGCTTTCTTCAATTTTATCGCCTTCCTGTTCTTCGGCCTGCATGTCGCCGAGACGGTGGGAAAAGGCATCATCGACGCCAGCATCGTCACGCCGGCGGTGATTTTTGCCGCACTCGTCGGCGCCATCGTCTGGAATATCGTCACCTGGGTCGCCGGCATTCCGTCGAGCAGCTCGCACGCGCTGATCGGCGGGCTGGTCGGCGCCGGCGTCGCCAAGGCAGGCCTGGGCGCCATCGTCTGGTCGGGGCTCGGCAAGACGGTCGCGGCCATCGTGCTCTCGCCTGCGACGGGATTCGTGCTGGCGCTCGTCCTGGTGCTCATCGTCTCATGGCTGTTCGTGCGCCAGACGCCATTCGCGGTCGACAACAGCTTTCGCGTGCTGCAGTTCTTTTCCGCCTCGCTCTATTCGCTGGGACACGGCGGCAACGACGCGCAGAAGACCATGGGCATCATCGCCGTGCTGCTCTTTTCGCAGGGCGCGCTCGGCCCGACTTTCCATGTGCCGCTGTGGGTGGTGCTCACCTGCCAGTCGGCGCTGGCGCTGGGCACGCTGCTCGGCGGCTGGCGCATCGTCCACACCATGGGATCGAAGATCACGCGGCTGAACCCGATGCAGGGTTTTTGCGCCGAGACCGGCGGCGCCATTACGCTCTTCGCCGCCACCTGGCTCGGTGTCCCGGTTTCGACGACGCATACCATCACAGGCGCCATCATCGGCGTGGGTGCCGCGCGCCGCGTCTCCGCCGTGCGCTGGGGCATCGCAGGCAACATCGTCGTCGCCTGGGTGATCACCTTGCCGGCGACGGCGGCGATTTCGGCGTTGACCTATCTCGCCACAAGGCTGGCCGGATGACGGGTTCCGGCTCCGCCTGAGAGCGGCCGCTATTTGCCCACCAGGTTCAGGATGTTGCCGTCGGGATCCTTGAACCAGGCCACCTTCATGCCCGAGCCGACATGGATGTCGCCTTCGAGCGACAGGCCGGGCATATCATAGTGCTCGAAGGTGATGCCCTTCGACCGCAGCGATTTGACGATCGGCTCGATGCGGTCGCCTACCGCCCAGGTTGCGGCCGTCGCCTTGTTGGTGCCGGCGAATTGCGAGCGATAGACATTGAGGAGCGTGTCACCGGTTTTGTAGACGATCAGCTCGCCATCCATGTCATCCACTTGGCTGAGGCCCAGCGTGCCCTCGTAGAACGTCCTTGCCTTGGCGATGTCCTTCACCGCGAGATTGGCTGTCACATTGCTGTTTTCAAGCATGACCGTCTTCCTTCCCCGGTTGTCGTGATGGCGATGGAGATAGCGCGGGCGCACCGTTTGGCTATGACCGGGCCCGAACCTGCGCCGCGGCCGTGGCCAAATCCGACACCATCCGTCGCTTTCCGGGGCACGCCAGGCGAGCCGTTGCGCCACGGCTTGGTTCCGCCGGCAAACTGCACTATCTGGAACGCCAAACGCCGAGGAAAGATCATGACCGTTACCAAGGAATCCGTCATCGAGCGCCTGAAGACGGTGAACGGGCCGGACTTCACCGGCAACATCGTCGATCTCGGCATGGTCTCGGAGATTTTCATCGCCGATTCCAAGGTCTTCTTCTCGATCACCGTGCCCGCCGCCCGCGCCCAGGAGCTGGAGCCGTTGCGTGCCGCCGCCGAGCGCGCGGTGAAGGCTATCCCCGGCGTCGCCAGCGCGGTCGTCGCGCTGACGGCGGAGAAGAAGGGCGGCGGCATGGAAGCGCCGGTTCCGCCGCGCGCGTCTGCCCCGCAGCGGCCGACTCCGCAGCCGGCGCCGCAGCGCCCCGCGCCGCATGCGCCCGCCTCGCAGAGCCATGGCAGGCGCGGCGTGCCCGGCATCGACGCCATCATCGCCGTCGCCTCCGGCAAGGGCGGCGTCGGCAAGTCGACCACCGCCGTCAACCTGGCGCTCGGCCTTGCCGCCAACGGGCTGAAGGTCGGCGTGCTTGATGCCGATATCTACGGCCCGTCCATGCCCAGGCTGCTCAACATCCACGGCCGGCCGCAGACCGTCGACGGCAAGGTGCTGAAGCCGATGCAGAATTACGGCCTCAAGGTGATGTCGATGGGCTTCCTCGTCGATGAGGAGACGCCGATGATCTGGCGCGGCCCGATGGTGATGTCGGCGCTGACGCAAATGCTGCGCGAGGTCGAATGGGGTCCGCTCGACGTGCTGGTGGTCGACATGCCGCCCGGCACCGGCGATGCCCAACTCACCATGGCCCAGCAGGTGCCGCTCGCCGGCGCCGTCATCGTCTCGACGCCGCAGGATCTGGCGCTGATCGACGCCCGCAAGGGCCTCAACATGTTCAAGAAGGTCGACGTGCCGCTGCTCGGCATCGTCGAGAATATGAGCTACTTTCTCGCTCCCGACACCGGCAAGCGCTACGACATTTTCGGCCATGGCGGCGCGCGCCGCGAGGCCGAGCGCCTCGGCGTCACCTTCCTCGGCGAGGTGCCGCTTGAGATGGGCATCCGCGAAAGCTCGGATGCCGGCGCCCCGGTCGTCGCCTCCAAGCCGGAGGGCGCGGAAGCAAAGATCTACCGCGATATCGCCAGCAAGGTCTGGGAAAGGGTCCAGGAAGAGCGCGGCGCCGCCGAAGCCGCCGTGCCAAGCATCGTGTTCGAATAACGCCCTTTCCTTTGAGGGTCAGGCGCCGACCTTCTCGCCAAACGTCGAGAAGAACTGCCCTGCCAATTTCTTCGATGTCGATTGGATCAGCCGGCTGCCGAGTTGCGCGATCTTGCCGCCGACCTCGGCCTTGGCGGCGTATTTGAGCACTGTCGAGTCCGCCCCTTCGGCGGTCAGCGTCACGTCGGCGCCGCCCTTGGCGAAACCGGCAACGCCGCCCTTGCCTTCGCCCTGGATGGTGTAGGAATGCGGTGGCTTGAGGTTTTTCAGCGTGACTTCGCCGTTGAAGGTCGCCTTGATGGGGCCGATCTTGAGCACCACGGTCGCAGCCATGGCGGTGTCCGAATTCTTCTCAAGGCTCTGGCAGCCGGGAATCGCCACCTTCAGGATCTCCGGGTCGTTAAGGGCTTCCCACACTTTCCCGATGGGTGCGGCGATCCGCTCCTCGCCTTCGATCACCAAAGCCATCAAGACCTCCCGCATTGCTGATGCCGGTTGGTCGTAGCGCGCGGCCCGAAACAAGTCTATCGCACCAAAGTCCGGGTTCCGGCTGCGCCTGCCTCTTGCCTGCATGAACGCATTGTCCTATCGATTTGTCATACAAATACGGAGACCACCATGGCAGGCGCCCCCACCAAGAAGAAGAAATTTCGCTCGCAGGAGTGGTTCGACAATCCCGACAATCCGGGCATGACGGCGCTCTATCTCGAACGCTACCTCAATTACGGCCTGACTCGCGCCGAGCTGATGTCGGGCAAGCCGCTGATCGGCATCGCGCAGACCGGTTCCGACCTTTCGCCCTGCAACCGGCATCACCTCGAGCTTGCCAAGCGCGTGCGCGAGGGCATCGTCTCGATGGGCGGCATCCCCTTCGAATTCCCCTGCCATCCGATCCAGGAGACCGGCAAGCGCCCCACGGCCGCGCTCGACCGCAACCTTGCCTATCTCAGCCTGGTCGAAGTGCTCTACGGCTATCCGCTCGACGGCGTCGTGCTGACCATCGGCTGCGACAAGACGACGCCTGCCTTGCTGATGGCGGCGGCCACCGTCAACATCCCGGCGATCGCGCTTTCGGTCGGCCCGATGCTGAATGGCTGGCACAAGGGCAAGCGCACCGGTTCGGGCACCATCGTCTGGGAATCGCGCCAGCGGCTGTCTGCCGGCGAGATCGACTATGACGAGTTCATGGACATCGTCGCCTCCTCGGCGCCGTCGACCGGCTATTGCAACACCATGGGCACGGCTACCACGATGAATTCGCTGGCCGAGGCGCTCGGCATGCAACTGCCCGGCTCGGCCGCTATCCCTGCACCCTACCGCGAGCGCGGCCAGATTTCCTACGAGACAGGCAAGCGCATCGTCGAGATGGTGCATGAGGATCTGAAGCCGTCCGACATCATGACCCGCGAGGCGTTCGAGAACGCCATCGTCGTCAACTCGGCCATCGGCGGTTCGACCAACGCGCCGATCCACCTCAACGCCATCGCCCGCCATCTCGGCGTGCCGCTCGACAATGACGACTGGCAGAAGATCGGCCTCGACATCCCGCTGCTGGTCAACCTGCAGCCGACGGGCGAGTATCTCGGCGAAGACTATCACCATGCCGGCGGCGTGCCGGCAGTCGTCGCCGAACTGATGAAGGGCGGCCTGCTGCCGCATCCCGATGCCGTCACCGCCAACGGCAGGTCGATGGGCGACAATTGCCGGGATGCCGTCAACGAGAATCACGACGTCGTCCGCAGCGCCGACAAGCCGCTCAAGGCCAATGCCGGCTTCATCAACCTCAAGGGCAACCTGTTCGATTCCGCCATCATGAAGACCAGCGGCATCTCGCCCGAATTCCGTGAGCGCTACCTCTCCAACCCGAACGACCCGGAGGCCTTCGAGGGCAACGCCATGGTCTTCGACGGGCCGGAGGATTACCACGCCCGCATCGACGATCCGGCGCAGGGCATCGACGAGCACACGATCCTGTTCATGCGCGGCGCCGGTCCGGTCGGCTATCCGGGCGGCGCCGAGGTGGTCAACATGCAGCCGCCGGCCTACCTGATCAAGAAGGGCATCCACGCCCTTGCCTGCATCGGTGACGGCCGCCAGTCCGGCACGTCGGGCTCCCCGTCGATCCTCAATGCCTCGCCAGAAGCTGCGATCGGCGGCGGGCTGGCGCTACTCAAGAGCGGCGACCGCGTCCGCATCGACCTGAAAAAGGCCACGGCCAATATCCTCGTCAGCGACGAGGAGATCGCCAAGCGGCGCGCCGCGCTGCAGGCCAATGGCGGCTATCACTATCCCCAGCACCAGACGCCTTGGCAGGAGATCCAGCGCGGCATGGTCGACCAGTTCTCGGCCGGCATGGTGCTGAAACCGGCGGTGAAATACCAGGACGTCGCCCATACCAGCGGCGTGCCGCGCGACAATCACTAAGCCTATTTATTCGGCCGATCAAAGGGGCGGCTTGCCGACGGCGAGCCGCCCTTTTCTGTTGCCCTTGTTTCATCTCCAAGGAACCCACAGATAAGCTCGACCTCGGCAGCTCAGGAAGGGACAGATCATCGTGGCGAAACGGCGCTCTTCCCTCGGCTTTCTCGGCATGTTCGGCCGCTCCGGCGATCTGCGCCAGCTCGACGACGCGTTGCGTGCGGCCGACCTGCATCCGGCGCTGGTACCAGAGGGCGTGAAACTCACCATCGTCAACCTGATGAACGACCGCTGGCCCGATGAGCCGCCGGCGGACGCCTATGCATCCGTGGCGCAGCTCTGCGGCTATTGCGTCGCCGGACGCCATGTGTTCGAGCAGGCCAACGGCCGCGAGCCGACATTGCAGGTCGAGCGCCGCATCGAGGCGGCGCTGGAGGCCGGCGACAGTTTCGACGCGCAGATCGTGCTGATGACGCTGCACGCCAAGCTGATCAACGCCGAGGTAGTCGAGCGCTACGGACTGAGTGTGGAATGAACCGCTGGATAGTATGCGTTGATATTCAGGTCAGGCCGAGTCGAAAACGGTGTCTTCCGAGAACCGGCCTACGCCGGCCGTAGCCTTAACTTCCGCGCCGCCGCCCATGAGTGCTTCGGCCGGCGAAGGCCGGAAGCGCAGGAAGGCATCGTTTGCAGGCCGGCCTCACCTGAATATTAGCCGCCCATCTTGCTGCGCGGCAATTTGATCATCTCGCCGAAGCGGGCGCGCAATTTGTCGTCCAGCAGGCGCGAGACGTGGCGCGGGAAGCGCTCGGCAAGCACGCGCTTCTTCTCCGCGATTGCCCGCGACAGGATGTCGGGCCGGCCCTTCTCGTTCCATTCCTTGGGCGAGAAACGGTCGCCGACGGCGGGATAGAAATATTCCGTCTGCATCAGCTTCAGCGTCTGATCGTTGCCGAGATAATGGCCGGGGCCCTTGAGGCAGACATCGGTGATGGTGTCGATCGACAGCGCATCGTCGGTCACCTCGATGCCGCGCACGCAGCGCAGGCAATGTCCGAGCATGTCGTTGTCGATGATCAGGCTTTCGAGGCAGAAGCCGAGCAGCGAGGCATGCATGCCGGCCGATTCATAGACCAGGTTCAGGCCGGACAAGCCCGCCATGACATTGGTGATGCCCTTCTCGTAGCCGGCCTGGATGTCGGGCAGCTTCGAGTCCGACATGCCGGCGGCCGAGCCGCCGGGCAGGTCGTAATATTGCGCCATCTGCGCGCAGGCCGCGGTCAGCACTGCTTGCTCCGCCGAGCCGCCCGACATGGCGCCGGTCCTGAGGTCGGAAACGAACGGCCATGTGCCGAAGATCGCCGGGTGTCCAGGCTTGACGGCATTGACATAGACCAGGCCCATCAGCACTTCCGCCACCGCCTGCACGACGGCGCCGGCAATGGCGGCAGGTGCCGTGGCGCCGGCCTGGCCGGCCGACAGAAGCAGGATCGGAATGCCGCCTTCGACGCAGGCCTCCAGCACCCCGCAGGCGTCCTCGGCGAACTTCATCGGCGGCACGACGAAGCAGTTCGAGTTCGACACGAAGGGCCGCGCGCGGAAATTCTCCTCCCCGCCGGCGATCGCATAAAGCATTTCCAGCGCCGGCTTGACGTTCTCGCGCACGGTGAACGAGGTGCCGACATGCTTGGACGTCCCCATCACGCAGGCATAGAGCGTGTTGAAATCCATATCGAGCGGGTCGGGAATGTCGCGCGGCACCATGGTGCGCTGGAAGAAGTGGATGTTGTCCAGCCCATCGACGAGACGGGCGGCGTCGTAGAGATCCTGCAGCAGCGATTCGCGATATTCGCGCTTCTCGACATCGACCAGATGCACCGCCGCGCCCGCCGTGCCGTAATGCACGCGTTTGCCCTGGATCAGCATGTCGTGCTTCGGATCCTGGCCATGGAGGGTGAAGTTGCGCGCCGCCTTTTTGATCGTGTCCAGCACCAAGGCGCGCGGCAGCCGAACGCGGCCGTCATCGCCATGGGTGGCGCCGACCCGGGTCAGCGCCTCGATGCAGGACGGGATGGCATTGGCGAAGCCGACCGTTTCCAGGAGGGTCAGCACCGCTTCGTGGATGCGTTCGCGGTCGTTCTGGCTCAATGGGCCATAGCTGCCGCCTTCAAGCCCCGGCCGCACCGGACGGATGTCGTCGGCCAAGGGCGCTGCCCGCATCGCGCGGCGCGCTTCGCGCCCGCCGGAACGCCGCGAACGCTGGTCCGACGACGATTCCTGCTTCTCGAGAGCCACTGACATGGAAGCACTCCACCTTTTGTCTTTTTCTGCGCGGCGAACGCGGCGGTTGGTCCACCATCGGCTGCCTCGTCCCCTTCTGGCTCCGACTATGCCGCCGGCATTGGCACAGCCTATGGGCCAAGCAATCCCGTCGAATATGCCAGAGTGCTAAAGCGGCAAACATGCGCCCAAACAAAAAGAGCCGGCGCGGTGCCGGCTCTTTTTCAGGAGGTCCGTGGCGATCAGGCGGCGGCGGGCCTGCGCCCGGCGGCGGTGGCAAGTTCGCGGATGCCCGGCTCGATATGCTGCAGCGAGATCGAGGAGATGCCCAAGCGCATGAAACGAGAGGGCTTTTCGCTGCGATCGAAGAACCGGTCGCCGGGTTCGATGATGACGCTGCGCGAAGCGGCCGCTTCCGCAAGGCCGCGTGAATCAGTGCCGCGCGGCCCTTCCAGCCACAGCGATGTGCCGCCCGCCGAATCGGTCGAGCGCCACTCTGGCAGGAAGGCGGAAATCGCATGGACCAGACGCTTGCGCCGTTCGTCGAAGGCGGTGGAAAGCCTGCGCACCAGCGCCTCGTGATGGCCGAGCGACAGGAACAGCGCAACGGCGCGCTGGTTGTTCGCCGGCGGGTGCCTGAGCATGAAGCGGCGCAGTGCGCGAAGCTCGGCGATCAGCCCGGCCGAGGCCACGATGTAGCCAAGCCTGAGACCCGGAGCCAGCGTCTTCGACATCGAGCCGACATAGATCACGCGGCCGGAACGATCGAGGCTCTTCAGCGCCTGCTGCGGCGCCTCATCGAGCAACTGGCTGTCATAGCCGTCCTCGATGATGATCTGGTTGTTGCGGTTGGCGCGCGCCAGGAGATCCTGCCGCCGCTCGGCCGACAATGGCACCATGGTCGGGCAGTGGTGGCTGGGCGTGACGAAGACGAAGCCGGAATCGCTGGGGATCGCCGAGGTCACGATGCCCGACTGGTCGACCGGAACCGGCTGGATATCGGCGCCGGCCAGCCGGAAGATCGAGCGGGCGTCGGGATAGCCCGGGTCTTCCATGGCCACCTTCGAGCCCTTGGTCATTAGCAGCGATGCAAGCATGTAAAGCGCGTTCTGCGCGCCCAGCGTCACGATGATCTCGTCCGGATTGGCGAAGATACCGCGCCGCGGCAGAAGCCTGGCCTGGATTTGTTCGATCAGCAGCGGATCGTCGCGATCCACCATGTCGGACGCCCAGTTGCGGATCTCGAGCACCGCCAGCGCCATGCGGTTGCACTCGCGCCATTCGGCGGTCGGAAACAGCGCCGGATCGAACTGGCCGTAGACGAAGGGATAGGAGGACTTGATCCAGTTGTCGTGCTTGGCCGGCGGCGGCATGTCGCTCGCGGCGATCTGCCGGCGCGCCTTCCAGTCGATCTCGTTCTGCTGGTCAGGCGCTTTCTGGTGCGGCTTGGCGGGAGTGGCCAGCACGTCCGGATTAACGAAATGGCCGCGCCGTTCGCGCGCCACCAGGAAGCCCTGGTCGACCAGCTGCTGGAAGGCGAGCACCACTGTGCCGCGGGCAACCCCGAGTTTTTCCGCGAGAATTCGGCACGACGGCAACGGCATCGAGGCGGCGATCTGTCGGTCGAGAATGGCCGCGACGATCGCCTGGCGGATCTGCGCCTGGAGGGTTTGGCCGGATTCAGCCGAAATCCGGAACAGGCCGGACCATATGGCCGTGTCATTGCGCTGTGGCATGGGAAATCTTCCTCGGACGGCCAGCTGTTTTCACTTGGCTGGACCAGTGGAGTGTATGGGTGGCATAAGGGGTTGCGCCAATCAATTTTTCTGATCGCTGGGATTTATGCCAGTGATCTATCAAGCGCGACGCGAAGCGTCGTCGCCGCGTTCAGGCGCGATGCGCAGCATCCAAGCGCGATGCGCAGCATCGTCGCGGCCCTGCCGAGGCGCGATGCGCAGCATCGTCGCGGCACTGTTCCAAGGCGCGATGCGACAGCATCGTCGCCCTCCGCCCAGCGCCCCGCCGCGAGTTCCCGCACCTCACCATCCAACACCGCCCCTCATCAAAGCGTGAATGCGGTGCGGCAAAGCCGCGCTTGAACGAAATGGAAATCGGCTCGATAGAATGACGCGCCGACACGCGCCGGAAACATCCAGCCTGTTAAAATGGTCTAAAAACCCGCCAGGAGCCCGCCAGTGGATCAGTCAGCCTTCGACAAGCAGGTCACCGCTCTGCGTGAGCAGCGCGCGGCGGCCAAGGGCACAATGCGCGAGGCCTTCGCCGCCGATCCCAAGCGCTTCGAGACATTCTCCGCCACCGATGGGGACCTTCTGCTCGACTGGTCGAAATGTGCCGTCGACGCAAACACGATGACGATGCTGGAAAAGCTCGCCGCCGCCGCCGACCTCGCGGGACGTCGCGCCGCCATGTTCGAGGGCGAGAAGATCAACATCACCGAGAACCGCGCCGTGCTGCACACCGCGCTGCGCAACCTGACCGGCAAGAGCGTGATCGTCGACGGCCAGGACACCAAGGCCGATGTGATCGCCGTGCTCGACGCCATGGGCGCCTTCGCCGACGCCATCCGCTCCGGCAAGGCGGCCGGCGCCACCGGCAAGAAGATCACCGACATCGTCAACATCGGCATCGGCGGCTCGGACCTCGGCCCGGCGATGGTGACGCTGGCGCTCGCGCCCTATCATGACGGACCGCGCGCGCATTACGTCTCCAATGTCGACGGCGCCCATATCCATGACACGCTGAAGGGTCTGTCTGCCGAGACGACTTTGTTCATCATCGCCTCCAAGACCTTCACCACGGTCGAGACGATGACGAATGCGCAGACGGCGCGCGATTGGGTTCAGAAGGCGTTGGGCAAGGAAGCGGTCGGCAAGCATTTCGCCGCCGTCTCGACCGCCCTCGACCTGGTGGCGAAGTTCGGCATCGAGCAGGACCGTGTCTTCGGCTTCTGGGACTGGGTCGGCGGCCGCTATTCGGTCTGGAGCGCCATCGGCCTGCCGGTGATGATTTCCGTCGGCCCGCGCAATTTCCGCGCCTTGCTCGACGGCGCGCATGAGATGGACGAGCATTTCCGCTCGGCGCCGATGCAGAAGAACCTGCCGGTGCTTCTGGGACTGATCGGCTGGTGGCATCGCGTCGTCTGCAAATATCCGGCGCGCGCCGTCATTCCTTACGACCAGCGCCTGTCGCGCCTGCCGGCCTATCTGCAGCAGCTCGACATGGAATCGAACGGCAAGAGCATCACGCTGGACGGCACTGCGGTCGCCACGCCGACCGGCCCGCTGGTCTGGGGCGAGCCCGGCACCAACGGCCAGCATGCCTTCTTCCAGCTCCTGCATCAGGGCACCGACTTTATCCCGGTCGAATTCCTCGCCGCCGCTGTCGGTCACGAGCCCGAATTGAAACACCAGCATGATCTTTTGCTCGCCAACTGCCTGGCGCAGTCGGAGGCCCTCATGAAGGGGCGCACGCTGGAAGAGGCGCGCGCCCAGATGCTGGCCAAGGGCATGAAGCCGGCCGACGTCGACCGCATCGCGCCGCACCGCGTCTTCTCGGGCGATCGCCCCTCGCTGACCATTCTCTACAGAAAGCTCGACCCGCGCACGCTCGGCCGGCTCATCGCGCTTTACGAGCACCGCGTCTTCGTCGAAGGCACGCTGTTCAACATCAATTCCTTCGACCAATGGGGCGTCGAGCTCGGCAAGGAACTGGCGACAGGCCTGCTGCCTGTCGTGGAAGGCAAGGAGACTGCCGCAAAACGCGACGCCTCGACTGCCGGGCTGGTGGGACATATCCACCAATTGCGCGGCGCGGAGTAAACGGGATTGGCGGATATCAAGGGAATATTGTTCGACAAGGACGGCACGCTTGTCGACTTCAACGCAACCTGGCTCGGAGTCGCCGACTTCATGGCGATGGATGCCGCCGAGGGCGATCGCTGGAAGGCGGATCGGTTGCTCGCCGCCGCCGGCTTCGACTTCGTCACGAAGCGCTTCAAGCCGGATTCGATCTTCGCCTCCGGCTCGAACATGGACGTCGTCGAGCTCTGGTTTCCGCGCCTGTCCGAGGAGGACCAGATGCACGCCGTTTCCCGCTTCAACGAGATCACCTCGGCGCAAGGTTCGGCTATGGCGGTCGCGCTGCCGGGCGTCGTCGACTCGTTGCGGGCCTTGCACAAACGATCCTATCGCATGGGCGTCGCCACCAACGATTCGACCAGCGGCGCCGAAAAGACGCTGGCCACGCTGGGCATCGCGCAGCTCTTCGATGCCGCCTTCGGCTATGACGCCGTTGCTAACTCCAAGCCGGCGCCCGACACGGTCGTCGCTTTCTGCGACCTGACCGGGTTGAGGCCCGGCGAGATCGCCATGGTCGGCGACAACCGACACGATCTCGAAATGGCCCGCGCCGGCGGCTGCGGCCTGGCGGTGGGGGTGCTCTCCGGCACCGGCACGCGCGACTCGCTGGCGCCGATGGCGGACGTCGTTCTGGACTCGGTCGCCGACCTGCCGGATTTTCTGACTGCGCGGGTGAACGTGCCGGCGGGTTAGACCAGGCGCCGTCCCAGGAAGACGCCTCAATCAGCCATTCTCCGATGCGACTGCTTCTTGGCCCGATTGCCGCAGCTGTTCATCTCGCACCACCGTCGCGAACCGTTCTTCGTTCGATCTATGAAAAGCCAGCGGCAGTCGTGCGGCGGGCATTGTTTGAGACGCGATAGTTCGTCGCCGCGAAGCAGGTCGAGAGCCGACCACGCGATTGCCCCGGTGATGCGATTGGCGCCTCGAAAATGCAACGACACCGGCGATCCAGCGAGCGCGGCGGTTCTGAGCGCTTCGGCCGCGTATTTTCTGATGGTATCGAGCGCGGCAGCGGGAGGTTCGTCGCCATGAGCGATTGCCGCGCCGGCGTCGTTTACGGCGCGGCGAAGGGCGAGAAAGTCTTTGACCAAAGCTTTGTGGTCGGCCGAAGGAAGCGCGAAATCATCGTCGATCAGGCCCGTTTGCTTTGACCACGCCAGGATGTCCGCCGCCGTCGCGAGATGGTCGATTTCCCGGTCGGTGCCGCGCCGACTGATGGTGTTGGCGAGGTCAAGGGCCAGGTTGCCGGCGATACGATGGGGAAATGACATCGGCGACGGCTTTCATTTCCTCGCTGCGTTGGGGCGGTCGCGCCCAAACAACGCCAATCCTGCGGCTACCAACAACAGTGCGGCGCCGCCGATCTCGGCCGCTCCGACCTTTTCGCCGAACAGCCAAACGCCTACGGCCAGTGCAACGATGGGCGAGATGAAGGCATAGAGCCCGGCGCGGGCGGTGCCCCATTGTTCAAGCAGACGCAGATAGATCGTGTAGGCTACGATGGTTCCGAGGAGGGAGAGGAACAACAGGCTTGCCGCAGCCGGAGCGACGTCGATTTTTCCTGGCAGCGTCGCCGAAACCTCGCCCAGAAGGAACGAGACGACGATCAGCGCTGCGCCGCCGAGAACGGCGTGGATCGCGGTGAGCGTCAGGGGCTTGATCGGGCCGATCAGCGGCCGCGCAATGACGCTCCCCGCGCAGTAGCACGCCGTGCCGGCCACGATAGCGGCAAGGCCCAATCCGTTTCCGGATTCCTGCTCGACAAGACGCGTCCAGAAGAGGCCAAGGAGACCTGTGCAGCCGAGCGCCAGCGCCAGGCCGTGCCGCCAAGTGGGCCGCTCTTCTCTGAGCAGGACTGCCAAGCCAAACAGAAGCACCGGAACCAGCGCGAGATTGACCAAGCCGGATAGGCCGGACGGGACCGTTTGCATGCCCCAGAACAGCAGTCCGTAGGTTCCGGCATTCGTCAGCAGGGCCGATATGATGACTCGCATCGACCGGCCTTCCGCGAAGGCCGATAAGGCTCCCTGTGTCCAAAATGCCAGGATTCCCGCGGTCAGCAGATAGCGCAGCCCCGCCAGAAGGATCGGGGGAACGCCGGCCTCCAGGCCGATCTTGACTGCCGCCCAGGTCAGCCCCCAGATCAGCGCCATGAGCCCGAACAGGGCGAGGTTGCTCATGACGGCAACGTCAGCGCAGATTCTGATCGTCGACGAGGATGCGATGGATCTCGATGCGCTCGGGCAGTTCGATCAGAAACTCGGGGTCGCGGTCCAGATGATGGACTTTGATCGGGTCGCCCTTGGTGAATGCGGTCATCGCTTCGATGTCGGGCCAGTAGGAGATGGTCGTGAACCAGGTCTCCTCTTCCCGGTCCTCGCGAAAGAGCTGGACGCCGAGCGCAGTCTGCCGAAGCGAAGGAATGCCCTCTGCCTTCAAATAGGTTTCGTAGCTGTTCGCGACATCGCGATGGGTGCGGCCGCGCCAGATGCGTGCGATGGTTGGTTTCGTCGCCATGTTCGTCTCCTTGGGTTCCGGGTTTCGCAGAGAGCCGTGCCTACGGCAACGTTCGCGAGAGGAAGTCGCGCACCAGCCGCAGGGCTTCCTCGAAATGTGTTTCCAACAGCCAATGGCCGGCATCGTCGAGGATATGGAGTTCCGCATCCGGGAGATCGCGACGATAGGCGAGCGCCGACTGCTCGGGCATGTAGCCGTCCTGCGGTCCCCAGACGATGAGTGTCGGCGGACGGTGCTCTCGCAGATAGGATTGGTATCGCGGGAACCATTCGATGTTCTGCTCGAGCTTTTCCATCAGCCGGACCGACACCGCCTTCCGGATCGGTGTGCTCATCAGCGGCCAATGCAGCTTCCACAGATCCGGAGGGACGCGGCTGGCGACGTCCTGAGATATCTCGCCGATGAACTCCTTGCGGAATCCCTCCTCGCTGACCGCCTCCTCGAGTGGACGGTGCCTCTCTGCCGATTTGTCCACCCACCAGGCTTTGATCGTGTCGTATTTCGGCCCGAGCACGTCCTCGTAGATGTCGCCGTTCTGGATGATCAGCGCCGCGATCCTGTCGGGATGCGCTATCGCGTGACGGAGGCCGATCTGAGAACCGTAATCGTGGAGCCAGAGCGCATAACGCTCCAAATGCAGCGCATCGGCAACGTCAGCGAGAACGCCGGCATAGGCGTTGAAATCATAGTCGAACTCGGCGAGGTCCGGTGTGTCGCTGTAGCCGAATCCAGGCCAGTCGAATGCTACTGTTCGCCAGCGGTCGGCCAAGCCCGGCATCAGGCGTCTGAACTGGTAAGACGAGCACGGGTAGCCATGCGGCAAAAGAAGAACGGAAGCATCGGGCGGTCCTGCTTCCCGCAGAAATATCGTGTGGCCGCCGATCTTTGATCGACGGTGATTTGTGTCGTGGATTTCCATGACGGCTCCGTCTCTTCTATCCGTTAGAACTGGTAAAACGGGTTTAGCTGGTCCCTGTTCCGAGCTTTGCTCTCGGACCCATGAATAAGAAAGTGCTGTATGACCCGTGGCGCCCGAGGTGAGGCGAGGGGCGATTGCTGGACTCCTTAGTCGCCCTTTATCGGACAAAAGCGAACACCGCGCTGGGCCTGGGTTCGCTGCCGCCGTTTCCGCCGACATCCGGCACGTGATATTCGCCGAGCAGGCAAAGCCGTGGCCTGGGCAGCCAGGCGCGGCCGGGATCGCCGACCAGCACATCGATGCCGGCGGTTAGGCAGCGGTCGAGGAACGGGATCATCCGTTGCCCGACATCCTGCGCGTAAAAGACGTCGCCGGCGAGAACCAGGTCGACCACCGGCGGGGGGCCGTCGGTGAGGTCCTCGTCGCGTGTCTGGATGGCGACGCCGTTGGCTTGCGCATTGAGGCGGAGCGCCACGATGCCGTTGCGGTCGATCTCCGCTGCGATCACTGCGCTCGCGCCGGCTTTTGCCGCAGCGATGCCGACCAGCCCCGAGCCGGCGCCGAGGTCGAGCACGCGTTTGCCGGCTACGATCGACGGACGGTCGAGGATATAGCGTGCCAGCACGGTGCCGCCGGCCCAGGCATAGGCCCAGTAGGGCGGCTGTGGGTCAGGCCGGCTTCCGTCGCTCTCGTCTTCCGGTTCGAGCAGCCGCCGCAGTCCGCTGCCGGGATGCGCCTGATAGAGCCGGACCTCCGGCACTGACGGCACCGGCGCCAGCCGCATGTTCGCCTTGATGAAGTCCGCCGGATCGAGCCGCTTGCCTCGCTCCCGTGCCTTGTCGGCGGAACAATCGCTCAAACCTGGTCCCGCAGCGCCCGCCGCAGGATCTTGCCGACCGGTGTCTTCGGCAACTCGGTGCGGAACTCGATGAATCTCGGCCGCTTGTAGCCGGTCAGGTTCTCGCGGCAATAGGCCATCAATGTCTCGACGGTGAGCGCCGGATCCTTCTTCACCACGAACAATTTAGGCACCTCGCCGGAATGCTCGTCCGGCACGCCGATGGCCGCCACTTCGAGCACGCCGGGGTGATGCGCCACCACCTCTTCCAGTTCGTTGGGATAAACGTTGAAGCCGGAGACCAGGATCATGTCCTTCTTGCGGTCGACGATCTTGGTGTAGCCGCGCTCGTCCATGAACCCCATGTCGCCGGATTTGAAGAAGCCGTCCTTGGTCATTGCCTTGGCGGTCTCGTCGGGCCGGTTCCAGTAGCCGGCCATAACCTGGGGGCCGCGGATGCAGATCTCGCCCACTTCGCCGAGCGGCACGTTGTTGCCGTCGTCGTCCCGAATGGCGATCTCGGTCGAAGGCAGCGGCAGGCCGATCGTGCCGGTGAAATCGGCCGAGCTGAACTTGTTGGCGGTCGCCACCGGCGAGGTTTCAGAGAGCCCATAGCCTTCGCTCACCGGACAGCCGGTCAGCGCCTTCCAGCGCTCCGCCACGCCCTTCTGCACCGCCATGCCGCCGCCCAGCGTCAGGATCAGCGGCTTGAAGTCCAGCTTGCGGAACTCCTCATTGTTGAGCAGCGCGTTGAACAGTGTGTTGAGGCCGGGGAAGATGTGCATCGGGTATTTCGCCAGTTCCTTGACGAAGCCCCGGATGTCGCGCGGGTTGGGGATCAGCACGTTCTGCGCGCCCTGCTGCATGCCCATCAGCGCGTTCACCGTCAGCGCGAAGATGTGATAGAGCGGCAGCGCGCAGATGAAGTTGAGATGCGCCGGCTTCGGCTTGACCGTATAGGCGTCCTCTACCCATAGCGAATTCTGCGCGACGTTCGAAAGCACGTTGCGATGCAGCAGCACCGCACCCTTCGAGACGCCGGTGGTGCCGCCCGTATATTGCAGGAAGGCGATGTCGTCGCCAGAGACCGTGGGCGGCTTGAAGGCGATACTCGCTCCGGTCTTGAGCACGGCGTTGAACTTCACATGGCCGGGCAGCGACCATGCCGGAACCATCTTCTTAACCCGTCGCACCACGAGGTTGACGATGGCGCCCTTGAGTCCGCCCAGCATGTCGCCCATGGTGGCGACGATGACATGCTTCACCGGCGTCCTGGCGATCACCGCCTGCAGCGTGCCGGCGAAGTTCTCGAGGATGACGATCGCCTGCGCGCCGGAATCCTTCAGCTGGTGCTCCAGCTCGCGCGGCGTGTAGAGCGGGTTCACGTTCACCACCGTATAGCCGGCGCGCAGTATGCCCATCATCGCCACCGGATATTGCAGCACGTTCGGCATCATCAGCGCCACGCGCGCGCCCTTTTCCAGGCCTCTCGCCTGCAGATAGGCGCCGAACGCGGACGACAGCCGTTCGACCTCGGCATAGGTGATCGACTTGCCCATGCATACGAAAGCCGGCCGCCCGGCGAATTGCTTGCAGGCGCCGACGAGGAACTCGCCGATGGACTTGTAGGGCAGGGCGCCGATCTCGGCCGGCATGTTCTTGGGATAGCTTTTCAGCCACGGCTTTTCCGGCAGGCCGACGGTGAGCTCGGTGATCGCCTTCGGCAGGCTCTTCGACGCAGGCTTCGCGTTGCCCGTCGCTGGCGCCGTCTTCGCGGCGGGCGACTTCGCGGCCGCTTTTCCGGCTTTTGCCGCCGCGGGCTTGGCAGCGGCCGGCTTTGGGGCTGATTTTGCGGGGTTTGCAGTCGTCTTCGCCTTCGCTGTGGCTGCGGCCTTGGCGGTCTTGGGCGCATCGCTTGCGGCGGCGCCCTTGGCCTTTGCATTCACCGGGGCTGTCGTCTTGGCTGCTTTTGCCACCTGTCTCTCCCTGTCGCCTTCAATCTCGGCGTCCGCTTCCAGGGAAGCGTCCTCCACGCCGTCGCGGATTTCCGGGAAATCCCGCCCACAGTCTATGTATTGCCTCTATCGGCGACGGTGCAAGCCTTGCCCCAGCGGCAGGGCGGGGAAAGATTTGCCGTCGAAATCCGATGATCCGGACACCTTCCGCAGCACGTCCGGCGGCGGGCAGATCTCCGGCAGTCGGGCCCTGTCGGCTGGTTTTAATAGGTGAGCGATCAATAAAAAAATGCCGTCGTTAATAATGTCGTGAGCAGAAAAAACTACTCATTTTTTCTGCGGTTTGAGCAAAAGCTAGATTCTTTTCCTGCTTCCCATGGGGTACGCAAACGAGGTGTTCCAAAGGCGAAGAAACGGTGCTTATATGCGCCCTTCGCGAGCCTGATAGAGGGGCTTGAGAGAACATCAGGGAGTGGTCAATGAAAAAGACAATGACTTTTGCAGCCGCGTTGCTGGCTGCAAGCGTCCTCAGCGGCATGGCCAGTGCTAAGACGCTCGTTTATTGCTCGGAAGCGTCGCCGGCCAATTTCGATCCGGGTACGACGACCGGCGGCAACGACTTCGATGCGTCTTCGCGCACCGTCTATTCCCGCCTGGTCGAATTCAAGCATGGTGGCACCGAGATCGAGCCCGGCCTGGCAGACAAGTGGGAAATCTCTGACGATGGCCTGGTCTATACTTTCCATCTGCATCCGGGCGTGAAGTTCCAGACCACCGACTATTTCAAGCCGACGCGCGACCTCAACGCCGATGACGTCGTCTTCTCCTTCGATCGCCAGTTCAACAAGCAGAACCCGTGGAACGGCGACAAGTATCTGCCGAACCTCACTTGGGACTATTACACCGGCATGGACATGCCGAAATACGTCGCCAAGTGGGAGAAGGTCGATGACCTCACCGTCAAGCTGACGCTGACCGAGCCGAACGCGCCGATGCTGGCCAATCTCGGCATGGATTTCGCCTCGATCGTGTCGAAGGAATATGCCGACCAGCTCCAGAAGGACGGCAAGATGGCCGACTTCTCGACCAAGCCGGTCGGCACCGGCCCGTTCCAGTTCGTCGACTACCAGCTGGATTCGGTCATCCGCTATGCTGCCAATCCCGACTACTTCAAGGGCAAGGAAAAGATCGACGATCTCGTCTTCGCCATCACGCCTGACGCGACCGCCCGCATCCAGAAGGTGCTGGCCGGCGAATGCGACGTCGCGCCCTATCCGAACCCGGCCGACATCGCCACCATCAAGACCAACAAGGACGTGACGCTGATGGATCAGGCCGGCCTGAACATCGGCTATATGAGCTACAACACCACCATCCCGCCGCTCGACAAGCCGGAAGTGCGCCATGCGCTCAACCAGGCAATCGACCGGGAGGCCCTGATAAAGTCGCTGTTCCAGGATGCCGGCGCGACGCCCGCCGAGAACCTCATTCCGCCGACCATGTGGTCGTGGAACAAGGACGTGAAGACCGATACCTACAATCCGGAAGCGGCCAAGAAGGTTCTCGCCGATGCCGGCCTGAAGGAAATCCAGCTCTGGGCTGCCGACCGCGTTCGTCCCTACAACCCGAACTTCCAGCGCGCGGCTGAACTGATCCAGGCCGACTGGGCCAAGGTCGGCGTCAAGGCGAACATCGTCAACTACGAGTGGACGAAGTATCGCGAGGAAGGCAAGAAGAAGGACCGTCCCGGCGCCTTCCAGATCGGCTGGACCGGCGACAATGGCGATCCGGACAATTTCTTCGCCACTCTCTTCGCCTGCTCGGCCATCGGCGTCTCGAACTACTCCAGCTGGTGCGACAAGGATTTCGAGGACCTGATCCAGAAAGCCAAGAAGACCAGCGACCAGGCCGAGCGCACCAAGCTCTATGAGCAGGCGCAGGTGATCTTCGCTAAGCAAGCGCCCGCTTTCCTGCTGGCTCACAGCCAGGTTTACGCGGTCGTTCGCAATAATGTCACCGGCTTCAAGATGGACCCGCTCGGCATTCACCGTTTCGACGGCGTTGACAAGTCCGAGTAATATTGCGAACGGGGCGGCGCAACTTCCAGCGCCGCCCCGTTCCATTTGATGATGCTCCGATATCTTCTCAACAAAATCGCCCTCCTGATTCCGACCCTGGTCGGCATCACCATCTGTGCCTTCGCCTTTGTCCGGCTGCTGCCGGGCGATCCGATCCTCGCCATGGCCGGCGAGCATGGCGTCGCCCCCGCCCGCTACGAAGAGCTCAAGCAACAGTTCGGCTACAATCTGCCGATCTGGGAGCAGTATGCGCGCTATGTGGGTGAGGTCGCCACCGGCGATTTCGGCGTTTCCATCTCGTCCAAGCGGCCGGTCCTCGAGGAATTCAAGACGCTCTTCCCGGCGACGCTGGAACTGTCCTTCTTCGCCATGATCTTCGCCATGGTGATCGGCATTCCCGCCGGCATTTTTGCCGCCGTCAAGCGCGGCTCATGGTTCGACCAGTCGCTGATGGGCACGGCCCTTGTCGGCTATTCGATGCCGATCTTCTGGTGGGGCCTGCTGCTCATCATCTTCTTCTCGGGCTATCTCGGCTGGACGCCGGTCTCGGGCCGCATCGGCCTGCAGTTCTTCTTCAAGCCGATCACCGGCTTCATGACCGTCGACAGCCTCCTCTATGGCAAGTGGGATGCATTCCGCTCCGCGCTTAGCCATCTCGTCCTGCCGGCGATCGTGCTCGGCACCATTCCGCTGGCGGTGATCGCGCGCCAGACGCGCTCGGCCATGCTCGAGGTGCTGGGCGAGGACTATGTCCGCACCGCGCGGGCCAAGGGCCTTTCGGCAGCGCGCGTCATCGGCGTGCATGCCCTTCGCAACGCGCTGATCCCGGTCGTCACCACCATCGGCCTGCAGGTCGGCACGCTGCTTGCGGGCGCCATCCTCACCGAGACCATCTTCGCCTGGCCGGGCATCGGCAAGTGGATGGTCGATTCCATCTTCAAGCGCGACTATGTCGTCGTGCAGTCGGGTCTGCTTTTGATCGCGCTCATCGTCATGGCGGTGAACCTCATCGTCGATGTGCTCTATGCCGTCATCAACCCACGCATCAGGGCGGCATAAATGACCCAGACCGAAATCGCCCCGATGGCCGCCGGCAGCCCGGATCGGCTCACAGGCCTCAAGACCTTCTGGCACTATTTCTCCGTGAACCGCGGCGCCGTCATCGGCCTGTTCGTCTTTCTCCTTTTGGTGCTCGCCGCGCTGTTCGCGCCGCTGCTCGCGCCTTATGCGCCCGACGTCCAGGACAAGACCGCGTTTCTGCGGCCCCCCGCCTGGCAGGCCGGCGGCTCGACGCAATATCTGCTCGGCACCGATCCGGTCGGCCGCGACATCCTCTCGCGCCTGCTCTACGGCGCGCGCTTCTCGCTGCTGATCGGCGCCGTGGTGGTCACGCTGGCGCTCACCGGCGGCATCACGCTCGGCCTGCTGGCGGGCTATTTCCGCGGCTGGGTCGACGTTGCGATCATGCGCGTCATGGACCTGATCCTGGCCTTTCCGTCGCTGCTCCTGGCGCTGGTGCTTGTCACCATCCTCGGCCCGGGCCTGTTCAACGCCATGCTGGCGATCGCATTGGTCCTGCAGCCGCATTTCGCCCGGCTGGTGCGTGCCGCCGTGATGGCCGAGAAGAGCCGCGAATATGTCGTGGCGGCGAAGGTCGCCGGCGCCGGCCATCTGCGGCTGATGCTCGCCACCATCCTGCCCAACTGCCTTGCGCCTTTGATCGTCCAGGGCACGCTGTCCTTCTCCAATGCTATCCTGGAAGCCGCCGCGCTCGGCTTCCTTGGCCTCGGCGCCCAGCCGCCGACGCCGGAATGGGGCACCATGCTTGCCACGGCGCGCGAATTCATCCTGCGCGCCTGGTGGGTGGTGACCTTCCCGGGTCTTGCCATCCTCATTACCGTGCTTGCCATCAACCTCGTCGGCGACGGGCTGCGCGATGCCCTCGATCCCAAGCTCAGGAGGTCGTGATGGCGCTGCTCGACATCCAGAACCTCGTCGTCGAATTCCAGACCGCGTCCGGTCCGTTCCGCGCCGTCGACGGCGTCTCGCTCCATGTCGACGAGCGCGAGGTGCTCGCCATCGTCGGCGAATCCGGCTCCGGCAAGTCGGTGTCGATGCTGGCGGTGATGGGCCTGCTGCCATGGACGGCGACCGTCACCGCCGACCGCATGGCCTTCAACGGCCGCGATCTGTTGAAGATCGACCCGGCCGACCGCCGCAAGATCATCGGCAAGGACATTGCCATGATCTTCCAGGAGCCGGTCGCCAGCCTCAATCCCTGCTTCACCGTCGGCTTCCAGATCGAGGAAGTGCTGCGTTTCCATATGGGCATGGACAAGGCCGAGCGCCGGGCGCGCGCCATCGAGCTTTTCAAGCAGGTCGGCATTCCGGAACCGGAGGAGCGGCTGAATTCCTTCCCGCACCAGATGTCGGGCGGCCAGTGTCAGCGCGTCATGATTGCCATGGCGATCGCGTGCAATCCGAAGCTGTTGATCGCCGACGAGCCGACCACCGCGCTCGACGTCACCATCCAGAAGCAGATCCTCGACCTGCTTGTCTCGCTGCAGGCCAAATACGGCATGGGCCTGATCATGATCACCCACAATATGGGCGTGGTGGCCGAAACCGCCGACCGCGTCATCGTCCAGTACAAGGGCCGCAAGATGGAAGAGGCCGACGTGCTGTCGCTCTTTGAATCGCCGAAGAGCAATTATACGCGCGCGCTGCTCTCGGCGCTGCCGGAGAACGCCGTCGGCGACCGGCTGCCGACCGTCTCCGACATGCTGTTCGAGCCCGCACCTTCAGGAGCCGGCGCATGACCAAGGTCGTCGAAGGCAAGGACATCAAGCGCGACTACCATGTCGGCGGCGGCCTGTTCCGCGGCGCGCGCACCGTCCATGCGGTGAAGGGCGTGTCCTTCAGCGTCGAGAAGGGCAAGACGCTTGCCGTCGTCGGCGAGAGCGGCTGCGGCAAGTCCACGCTCGCCCGCATCATCACGCTGATCGATCCGGCCACCTCAGGCGAGCTCTTCATCGACGGCAACAAGGTCGATATCGCCAGGGACGGGCTCACTAAGGAAATGCGCCGCAAGGTGCAGATCGTGTTCCAGAATCCTTATGGCTCACTCAATCCCCGCCAGAAGATCGGAGATGTGCTGGGCGAGCCGTTGCTCATCAACACCGACAAGCCGGCCGAAGAGCGGCGCGACCTGGCGATGAAGATGCTGAAGAAGGTCGGTCTCGGACCCGAGCACTACAACCGCTACCCGCATATGTTCTCGGGCGGCCAGCGCCAGCGCATCGCCATTGCCCGGGCGCTGATGCTGAACCCGAGCCTGCTGGTTCTGGACGAGCCGGTCTCGGCGCTCGACCTCTCCGTGCAGGCGCAGGTGCTGAACCTGCTTGCCGACCTGCAGGACGAGTTCCAGCTGACCTATGTCTTCATCAGCCACGACCTCTCGGTGGTCCGCTATATCGCCGACGACGTGATGGTCATGTATTTCGGCGAAGCCGTCGAATACGGCCCGCGCGACGAGGTCTTCTCCGACCCCAAGCACGCCTACACCAAGACGCTCTTCGCCGCGACGCCGCGCGCCGACATCGCCAGCATCAAGGCGCGGCTGGCGAAGAAGGCGGCGTAGGCCTCCTGCTTCGTCATTCTAGGGCGGAGCGCCGCGAAGCGGCGCGAAGACCCGAGGATCCATTCCGGTACCTCAGCCGAAGAATGCAGCGGAGTAGAATTTCTGCACCGTGAGCGGCGCTCTCACGTCACGGAATGGATCCTCGGGTCTGCGCGCGTCGCTTCGCTCCTTGCTTCGCCCGTGGATGACGACGCGGAGGTGGTCGGGATCACCGCAACTTCGCAATAATCGCCCGCAGCGCTTCCCCAAACCGGTGCACCTCTTCCACCGTGTTGTAATGCACCAGCGAGGCGCGGATCGCGCCGCTGTCCATCGACAGATTCAGCCGCTTCATCAGCCGCGGCGCATACATGTGGCCGTCGCGTATGCCGATCTGCATGGCGGCCATCTCCTCGACGATCCGCTGCGGCGACAGCTTGCCGATGTTGAAGCAGAAGGTCGGCACGCGCTCATGGATGCGCGCCTCGTCCGCGACGCCGTAGATCGTGGCATTGCAATCCTTCAGCACCTTCATCATCTCGCGCGCCAGCATCAGCTCATAATCGCGGATGGCGTTCATGCCGGCGACAATGTTGTCGCGGCGCGAGCGGTTGTTTTCGGGAAGGAAGTTGCGGCCGATCGATTCCAGGTAGCGCACCGCCGCGTCCATGCCGGAGACGTTCTCATAGATGAAGGTGCCGGCTTCGACCTTGTAGGGCGGCTCGTCGGGAATGAAGTCCTCGCGGAAGGTCGGCAGCCGCTTCAGCGTGTCGAAGCGACCCCATAGGAAGCCCATATGCGGCGAGAAATTCTTGTAGCCGGAGCAGACGAGATAGTCGCACTGCCAGGCTTGCACGTCGATCAGCCCATGCGGGCCGTAATGCACGCAATCCAGGAACACTTCGGCGCCGGCCGCATGCGCGATCCTGGCCACCGCGGCGACGTTGACGATCGAGCCGATCGAATGCGCCGTCACCGTGCAGGCGACGAGGCGCGTGCGCTCCGACACCAGCGGCTTGAGGTCGTCGACATGCAGATTGCCGTCCTCGCGCATGCGCCACCATTTGAACTTGGCGCCGGCGGATTCCAGCGCCAGCCATGTGGCGATGTTGGCGTCGTGATCCATGTCGGTAACGACGATCTCGTCACGCCCCCCAGGATCTTTCGCGAGCATCTGGCCGATGCCGAGGCTGACCAGGCGGATGAACGAGGTGGCGTTCATGCCGAAGCAGATTTCGGACGGGCTATAGGCATTGATCAACAGCGCCACGCTCTCGCGTGCGTCGGCGACCGACTGATCGACGGTGACGCTGCGGCCATAGCGGCCGCCGCGCTGCACATTGTGTGAAACCAGATGATTGGTCACGGCGTCGAGCACGCTTTGCGGGATCTGCGCGCCGGCGGCATTGTCCAGGAAGATGAAGTCGCCGGCCTGTTGAAGCGCCGGAAACAGGGCGCGGATCTTCTCGACCGGGAACGCCGCGGCGTTGGTATTGTCGGACTGGTGCTTGTTCACGGGCAGGCTCCTGCGGGGACTTGGACGATCGGTGGACGGGGTTCAGCGCGTCTTCTCGGTCTGGAAGCGGCGCTCGAGCAGGCTGACGAGGCGCACCATCGGCCAGAGGAAGATGAGGTAGACAAGCGCCGCGCCGATCAGCGGCGAGGGATTGGCGTAGAGCGACTGCGCATTGGTCGCTTCCTTGAGCAGCTCCGGCAGTGCTACGGTCGAGGCGAGCGAGGTGTCCTTGAACATCGAGACGCAGTTGCTGGTCATCGGCGGGATGACCACGCGGATCGCCTGCGGCAGCACGACCTTGCGCAGGGTCAGCATGAACGGCAGGCCGAGCGCCTGCGCCGCCTCGAACTGGCCGCGCGGAATGCTTTCGATGCCGGAGCGAAATACCTCGGCCGAGTAAGCCGACATGATGATGGCGAAAGCCGTCACGGCGGACGCCCAGGACGACAGGCGTATGCCGAGGAAGGGCAGCGCGTAATAGATTAGGATCAAAACCACCAGCACCGGCAAAGCGCGAAAGATGTCGGTGTAGCCGACTGCGAGCAGCCGCAGCGGCTTCGGCGCATAGAGCCGCACGAGGCTGATCGCCAGCCCCGCCGCTATGCCGATGACGATGCTCATCACCCCAAGCAGCAGCGTGTTGAGAAAGCCGCGCAGCAGCGCCGGCAAGCTGGCTGCAATAACGCCGGGATTGAAGAAGGTGTCGATCAGCGACATGGGAGCGTTCCCGAACCGTTTTGCGTCCAGAGCAATTCCACGAAAAGTGCGAAACGACTTTTCGTCCGCAATTGCATTAAATCAAGGAGACAGACGCCAGAGCCGCGCACCGACACCGATTTTGCCGCACCGGCTTCGGCGATGGCAGGGCTCATGGGTGAAAAAACGGACGTGCCGGCCTCTCGCGCCGGCACGTCCTGTTGTGTTCGTCGCCGCTCAGGCCTTGGGCAGCGGCATTTCCTTGACCGTGGAGGAGTCCGCCGGAGCATCGCTGTCGAACCATTTCTTGTGGATCGCGGCCAGCGTCCCGTCCTTCTTCATCGCCGTCAGCGCGTCGTTCAGCTTGCCGAGCAGCGGGTGGTCCTTGGTCATCATCAGGCCGTATTGCTCACCGGTCTTGATGCGCTGCTTGACGACGAGGTCCTTCATCTTTTTGAAGGAGTATTGCATGCCGGGGATATCGCTGACGGCGGCATCGACGCGGCCGGCGCTGAGGTCGAGCAACAGGTTCTGCTGCGTGTCATAGCCCTTCACGTCGCTGAAGCCGTCGGCCTGCTGATGGTCCTTGACCCAGGTTTCGCCGGTGGAACCGGAAAGCACGCCGACGACCTTGCCCTTGAGGTCCGCCTCGGTGCTGATCGGGCTGTCGGCCTTGGTGGCGATGCCCATGTCGGAGTCATAATAGGGCTGCGTGAAGGACTGCGACTTCAGCCGCTCCTGCGTGATGGTGATCGAGGAGATGGCGACGTCAATGCGCTTGGAGGTGGTAGCGGCGAACAGCGCCTGGAACCCGAGATCGGCGATGTCGGTGGTCATGCCGATGCGCTTGGCCGCCTCGTTGACGATGTCGACCTCGAAACCCTCGAAGGTGCCGCTCTCGTTCTTGTATTCGAAAGGCGGATTGGTCGGGTAAGCGCCGACATTGAGCACATCCGCGGCGTAAGCGGTGGCGGGGCCGGCGGCGATGCCGATAGCGGCGGCCATGAGAAGCAGGTTGCGACGAGTAAAGCTCATTTCTGTTCCCTCTGTTGTTGAACGGGCGGGTTTTCCCCGCACGGCTTTTTGCCGCCCCGCTTCCGGCAGGGCGTCAATTCATTGCGGCGGTCATGCGTTGAAGCGCCGTTTCTATCTGGTTGCTGTCGCGGCACACGCACATGCGCAGGAACGCCGCCGCCGAAGTTCCGAACAGGTGACCGGGCGCAAGCCCGACCCGCGCCGTCTCCAGAATGCGGGCGCAGGCGCGGCGCGCGTCGTTCTCGCCCTCCAGGGCGAAGAACGCATACATGCCTCCGCGCGGCTTGGTCGGCAGGATGGTGCCTGGGATTTGCGCCAGCCGCTCATAGGCGAGGTCGAGGCCTATCCTGATCCGCTGCCTGATTTCCTCGACCAGCGGCTCGCCCTGGCGGATCGCCGCGACGGCGCCGGCCTGGATCGGCGCGGCGGTGCCGCTGTTGACATATTGCGTCATCGCGCCGAGCTGGTCGGCAACGCCTGACGGATGCGTCAGCCAGCCGATGCGCCAGCCGGTCATCGCCCAGGCCTTCGAGAAGCTGTTGACCGACAGCACCCTGTCGCCGTCCTCGGCGATCTGCAGGATGGAAGGGGCGACGTCGCCCTCGAGATAGAGCCGGCCGTAGACCTCGTCGGAGATGATCCAGATGCCGGTGCGCCTGCTGAAGTCGAGCAGCGCCTGCATCTCCTCGCGCGTCGCGGTCCAGCCGGTCGGATTGGACGGCGTCGACAGGAAGATCGCGCGGGTGCGCGCATCGCAGCTTGCAAACAATCGGTCGAGATCGAGTTGCCAGCCGCCCTTGAAGTCGAGCGAGAACGGGCGCGGCTCGCCGCCGATCAGATGGATGGCGTTGTGGATGTTGGGCCATTGCGGCGCGACATAGACGACGTTGGTGCCGGTATCGACCAGCAGTTCCAGCCCCAGATAGAGCGCCTGCATGCCGCCCGGCGTCACCGTGGTCCGCGCGATCGGGATCGAGCGGCCGTGGATGCGCGTCTGGTATTCTGAAAGCGCCTCGTTCAGCGGGCCGTGCCCGCGCATGTTGGGAACGTAGAAGGTCAGGCCTTCGTCGAAGGCGGCCTTCGCCGCGTCGCGGATGAAGGCTGGCGTCACCATATCGCCTTCGCCGTACCAGAGCGCGATGACATCGCCGAGTTCCCGCGCGCGAACCGCAAGGTTGGCGATGTTTTCGGTGTGCAGATCGCGAATCTGGGCGCGCACGCCATCGAAAGCATAGCGCGCGCTGGACGATGAATGGGGCAATATGAACGACAAGGACCGAACCCCTCTCACCCGGAACACTGCGATGGACCGGAAAAGCCCCTCCAGCCGGACAGTCGCGATCTTGATGCTATCCAAAGTACGGCGCTTTTCAAGGCGAAAGTTTTAAGCTTAAAGTTTGGCGACCCTCTGCCTTGCCGATATGCTCTCGCCTAGCCGGCCCCTTGCGCCAGTTCGGCGCGGGCGGCGGTGCCGTTGGCCGCGGCGCCGGCGCCGAGAAACATCGTGTCGCTGGCCAGCACGAAGAAACTCGCGCCGATGGCTGCCCATCGGCTGACGGTCTGGGGGCTGGCGCAAAATATGCCGGCAGTCCTGCCATGTGCGATCGTTACACGAATGATTGTTCCGATCGCCTCGGAGAGCTTGTCCGCGCCTGCCGAGCCGATCGCGTCGATCGACACCGAGAGATCGCCAGGGCCGACGAAGACCACGTCGACGCCGTCGACCGCCGCGATCGCTTCGATATTGGCCAGTCCCTCCGATGTCTCAACCTGGATCGCGACGATCGTTCGGTTGGCGGAGGCAAGATATTCGGGAATACGATAGCCATAGCCCGCGGCCCGGCCGGGACCGACACCGCGCGCGCCTTGCGGCGGATAGCGCGAGGCCTTCACCGCCATCGCGGCCTGCTCCGCTGTCGAGACGCGCGGCACGAGCACGCCTTGCGCGCCGCTGTCCAGCGCCGCCTGAATGGCTTCCGGCGCATGGCCGGGAACCCGGACCATAGCTGGCACGCGATGCACGTCGGCTGCCCGCACCATGGTCTCGATCATGTCGCGCGAGATCTGCGCGTGCTCCCAGTCGATGCAGAGGAAATCGAGGCCGGACAGCGCCATGACCTCGACGGCGACCGGATGGGGAATGGCGGCGAATGACCCGACGAGGTTCGTCTTGCCGATGCACTTCTGGCGGAACTCGCTCATGCCATCCCCTTTTTGAGTTGCCCAATGCATACCCGCAAATGACGGCGAGGCGAAGCTATTTCAGGCTTGAAATATTTTCACGCCAGCCTAGCGTGTGGCGTCCCGCCGCGAGTTGCCAAGATGATCAAAGCCCATCCCCTGCACGGCCCGAACAGACTGAAGCTCGGCGTCTTCTCGACCAACGCCGATGGCGGGCTTGCCATCACCGACGTGCCGGAACGCTGGACGGCGAGCTGGCGGGATAATCTGACGGCCGCCCAGATAGCCGATCGCGCCGGGCTCGAATTCATGCTGCCGATAGCGCGCTGGCGCGGTTTCGGCGGCCGCAACAGGGTCCGCGAATTCTCCTTCGAGACCTTCACCTGGGCGGCGGCGCTCGCGGCCGTGACGGAGCAGATCGGCCTGTTCATGACGGTGCATGTGCCGCTGGTGCATCCACTCTACGCCGCCAAGGCGCTGGCGACGGTCGACCACATCAGCCAGGGCCGCGCCGGGCTCAACATCGTTTGCGGCTGGAACCCGAAGGAATTCGGCATGTTCGGCACGCCGCTGGTCGAGAAAGGCTATGACCAGGCGGCGGAATGGATTGAAATCCTCGAGCGGCTTTATGCATCGAGCGAGCCTCTCGACTATGAAGGCGCTTATTATCGGCTCAAGGACGCGGTGAGCCGGCCGGCCAGTCTTCAGGTTCCGCGTCCGGTGACGATGAATGCCGCTTTCGGCGGCCCGGGCCGGGATTTCGCCGCCGCCAGATGCGACTATCTGTTCACGACCTTTTCCGAGATGAACGATGCCGGCAAGCATGTCGCCGACATCGGTGAGCGCGCCGACAAGGCGGGCCGCGATGTCGGCGTCTATACGGTTGCGCATGTCGTCTGCCGCCCGACGGTGGAAGAGGCGCAGGCCTACTACACGCGCTACGCCGTCACGATGGCCGACCACGAAGCCGTCGACGCCCATATGGCCGGCAAGAAGGAATTCTCTCAGTCGCATGACCCGCACGCCTATGACCGCTACCGCCAGCGCTTTGCCGGCGGCGCCGGCACTTATCCGTTGATCGGAACCCCTGAAAAGATTGCCGCCGATATGGTCGCAATCGCCGGGCATGGCTACCAGGGCATCGCGTTGTCCTTCGTCAACTACACCCAGGAACTGCCCTATTTCTGCGACCATGTTCTGCCGCTGCTGCGGCAGGCCGGGCTTCGCGAGTAACTACTCGGGGATAACAGCCGTCGCCTGAATCTCCACCTTTGCACGGTCCTCGACCAGCGCCACCACTTGCATCGCCGCCATCGCCGGAAAATGCCGTCCGATCACCTCGCGATAGACCTCGCCGATGCCTTTGAGGTTGCCGACATATTCGGCCTTGTCGGTAAAGTACCAAGTCATCGAGGTGATGTGCCGCGGCTCGCCGCCGGCTTCGGCGAGCACGGCAACGATGTTGGCGAGCGTCTGGCGCACCTGGCCGACGAAGTCGTCGGTCTCGAACCGGCATGCGGCATTCCATCCGACCTGGCCGCCGATAAAGACGAGCCGGCCATGCGCGGCCACACCATTGGCGTAGCCGATCGGTTTGGCCCAGCCTTCCGGCTGCAGGATGGTGTGCATGTCCAGTTCCCCCTGGTTCAAACTCGTTGTCACGCCCCGCCCATCACCTGCCTGGCGATGACCACCTTCTGCACGTCCGAGGCGCCCTCATAGATGCGCAACGCCCGGATCTCGCGATAGAGGCTCTCGATGATGTGTCCCTTGCGGACGCCATCGCCGCCATGCAACTGCACCGCCTTGTCGATCACCTCCTGCGCCTTGTCGGTGGCGAAGAGCTTGGCCATCGCGGCCTCGCGCGTCACCCGCGCGGCGCCCATGTCCTTGGTCCAGGCGGCGCGGTAGATGAGGAGCGCAGCCGCGTCGACATCCAGCGCCATGTCGGAGAGGTGACCCTGCACCATCTGCAGTTCCGCCATCGGCGCGCCGAACAGTTTTCGCTCGGCCGCGCGTTTGATGCTTTCGTCCAGCGCGCGCCGCGCGAAGCCGAGGGCCGCCGCGCCGACCGTCGAGCGGAACACGTCGAGCACCGACATGGCGACGCGGAAACCGTCACCCGGCTCGCCGATCAGGCCGGAAGCCGGAATGCGGACATTATCGAAGGAGAGCCGCGCCAGAGGGTGAGGGGCGATGACCTCGAGCCGCTCGGCGACGCTGAGCCCCTTCGTCTCCGCCGGCACGACGAAAGCGGAAATCCCCTTGGCGCCGGGCGCCTCGCCGGTGCGGGCGAACACCACGTAGAGGTCTGCGATGCCGCCATTGGAGATCCAAGTCTTTTCGCCCGAGAGCAAATAGTCGCCGCCTTCGCGGACAGCGGTCATTTCCATATTGGCGACATCCGACCCCGAGCGTGGCTCGGAGAGCGCAAAGGCGGAGATCGCTTGGCCGGTCCGCGTCTTCTCCAGCCAGCGCTGCTGGTCCGGCGTGCCGAACAGCGTGATCGCGCCGGTGCCCAGCCCCTGCATGGCGAAGGCGAAATCGGCGAGTCCGTCGTGGCGGGCAAGCGTCTCGCGCGTGATGCAGAGCGTGCGCACATCAAGCGGTCCGGGTTTGGCCGGGTCGAGCGCCGTCGGCTTCAGCCACCCGTCGCGGCCGAGCATCGCCACGAGATCGCGGCAGGCGGCGTCGACGTCGTGGTGGTCGACGGGAAGGTTTTGTTGGCACCAGGCTTCCAGACGCTCGGCGAGTTGGTGGTGGCGATCTTCGAAGAAGGGCCACGAGAGGAAGGTGCGGTCAGGCATTTGCACCTCCGCAGTGCTTAGGGCGTTGCGCTCTACGGCGCCCCCCTCTGTCCTGCCGGACATCTCCCCCTCTAGGGGGGAGATTGGCAGTTTTGGCGTCCCGCTCAATCCTGCGGCGTTGGTGGTTGGCGAAAGCGAGGGCGACATCCGATCTCCCCCCTAGAGGGGGAGATGGCCGGCAGGCCAGAGGGGGGCGCTGTCCCGCCAACCTCTCCAAGAACACACCCATCCTCAACTCCCCTCGAACACCGGCTTTTCCTTGGCCACGAACGCCTTGTACGCCCGCTCGAAATCGCCGGTCTGCATGCAGATCGCCTGCGCCTGCGCTTCCGCCTCGATCGCTTGCTCGAGGCCCATCGACCATTCCTGGTTGAGCTGCGTCTTGGTGATGCCATGCGCGAAGGTCGGGCCGGAGACGATGCGCGCCGCCATGTCGAGCGCGTCGTCCTCCAGGGCCGCGGGCTCGACAAGCCGATTATAGAAACCCCAGCGCTCGCCTTCGGCGGCGCTCATGGTGCGGCCGGTGTAGAGCAGTTCGGCGGCGCGGCCCTGGCCGATGATGCGAGGCAGGATCGCGCAGGCGCCCATGTCGCAGCCGGCCAGCCCGACTCGGGTGAACAGGAAGGCGGTCTTTGCCTCCGGCGTGGCGATGCGGATATCGGAGGCCATGGCGATGATCGCGCCGGCGCCGACCGCGACGCCGTCGACGGCCGCGATGATCGGCTTGCCGCAGTTGAGCATCGCCTTGACGAAATCGCCGGTCATGCGCGTGAAGGCGAGCAGCGCCTTCATGTCCATCTTGACCAGCGGCCCGATGATGTCGTGGACATCGCCGCCCGAACAGAAATTGCCGCCATTGGGCAGGAACACCACGGCATCGACGTCGTCGGCATAGACGAGCTCGCGAAACGTGTCGCGCAGCTCGGCATAGCTGTCGAAGGTCAGCGGGTTCTTGCGCTCCGGCCGGTCGAGCCGGATCTTCGCGATCTTGCCTTCGACCTGCCAGAGGAAGTGCTTCGGCTTGAGCTTGGCCACGGCGCTCATTCGCGTCCCTCCCAATTGCTGCGGAACGATTTCAACATGCCGGTCAGCTGCCGCGCCTCGTCCTCGCTGACATTGCCGAGCAGCTCGCCGACCCAATTCTCATGCGCGGCGGCGATCGCGGCGAAAGACTTCGAGCCTTCCTCGGTCAGCCGCACCATCGAGGTGCGGCGGTCGCCGTTACGGCGCGCCCGCATCACCAGCCCTTCGGACACCAGTCGGTCGACGATGCCCGTCACATTGCCGTTTGACACCAGCAGGAAGCGCGACAGGTCGCTCATCAGCATGCCATCCGGCGAGCGGTAGAGCGCCGCCATCACGTCGAAGCGCGGCAGCGTGGTGTCGAACTCCTTCTTCAAACGCTCGCGCAGCTCCGCCTCGATGGTGCGCGAGGCGCGCAGCAGGCGTATCCACAGCCGCAGCCTGTCCTTGCCCGGTCCGGCGGAAGTCGGTCCCGCTACCATGTCTCGCCTCCCGAAATCGAAATGGCCTGCCCGGTGATCGACCGCGCGGCGTCGCTGCACAGCCAAAGCACCGCCGCCGCGACTTCTTCCGGCTGGATGAACCGCCCCTGCGGGTTCGTCGCCGCAAGGCTCGCGCGCGCCTCGCCGGTGGAACGTCCGGTCTTCTCGACGATGCGCTGGACGGACTCCTCTAGCATCTCGGTTTCGACGAAGCCCGGGCACACGGCATTCACGGTGACACCGGATTTGGCGGTCTCGGCAGCCAAGGCCCGCATCAGGCCGACAACGCCGTGCTTGGCCGCGACGTAAGGTGCGACATAGGCATAACCCTTGAGGCCTGCGGTCGAGGCAATGAAAATGATCCGGCCTGTCTTTCGCGCGAGCATTCCGGCGAGCGCCGGCTTCACGGTCAGGAACGCGCCGGTGAGATTGACGTCGAGCGTGCGCTGCCAGTCGGCCAGCGCGGTCTTGTGCGCCGCCACGCTGCCCGCCATGCCGGCGTTGGCCACGACGATGTCAAAGGGTCCGCGTGCGGCTTCCGCCTTCTGGTACACGTCCGCCATGGCGGCCTCGTTCGTGACATCGGCGGTGACGGCAAAGATGCGGTCGTTTTCCTTTGTAACCTCAGCCAGCGTCGCTTCGCGCCGCCCGCATATGGTGACGGCCACACCTTGTGCCGCCAGCGCTTGCGCAATGCCTTTGCCGACGCCGGAGCCGCCGCCGGTGACCAGCGCGTGCTTGCCGGCAATTTCGCGCACGGCGCTCATACTTTGAGCCCCGCAGCCGCTTCGCGCTCGGCCAGCCGGTAGATCTGGTCGCGTCCCGGCAGATAGGGATCGGGCCATTTGACGCCGCGGTCGCCGAGCGTCACCGCCGCGTGCAGCGTCCAGTAGGGATCGGCAAGATGCGGCCTTGCCAGCGCCACCAGGTCGGCGCGCCCGGCCATCAGGATCGAGTTGGCGTGGTCCGGCTCATAGATATTGCCGACCGCCATCGTCGCCATGCCGACCTCGTTGCGGATGCGGTCGGAAAACGGCGTCTGGAACATGCGGCCGTAGACCGGCTTGGCGGCGATGGTGGTTTGCCCGGCCGACACGTCGCAAAGGTCGACGCCCGCTCCGTGCAGAAGTCTGGCAATCTCGACCGCATCCGAAGGCGTGACGCCTTCGATGCCCACCCAGTCATTGGCCGAGATGCGCATCGAGATCGGCTTTTCAGCCGGCCACACGGCGCGCACCGCATGGAAGACTTCCAGCGGATAGCGCATGCGGTTTTCCAGCGAGCCGCCATAGTCGTCAGTGCGGCGGTTGGTCAGCGGCGTAATGAAGGCCGACAGCAGGTAGCCATGCGCGGCATGGATCTCCAGCATATCGAAGCCGCAGCGTTTGGCCATCTCGGCCGAGGCGACGAACTGATCGCGAACCAGATCCATGTCGGCGCGGTCCATCGCCTTCGGCACCTGGTTCTTCGGCGACCATGGCACGGCCGAAGGCGCCATCACCGGCCAGTTGCCGTCCGGCAGCGGCACGTCGGTTCCTTCCCAGCCCACCCGGGTCGAGCCCTTGGCGCCGGAATGGCCGATCTGGGCGCAGATCTTTGCTTCGGTCTCGGCATGGACGAAATCGACCAGCCGCTTCCACGCGACCTCATGCTCCGGTCTGTAGAAGCCAGGACATCCGGGCGTGATGCGCCCTTCCGGGCTGACGCAGGTCATCTCGATATAGAGCAGGCCGGCGCCGCCCTTGGCGCGCTCGGCATAATGCGAAAAATGCCAGTCGGTCGGACAGCCGTCGACGGCCTTGTACTGCGCCATCGGCGAGACGACGATGCGGTTGGTGAGCGCCATGTCGCGCAGCTTGAACGGCGCGAACATCGGCGCGCGGCGCAGCATGTTGCCGCCGGCGCCGGCCTTGCGCTGGAACCACTCCTCGGCGCCCGCCAGCCATTCGGCATCGCGCAGCCGAAGGTTCTCGTGGCTGATGCGCTGCGAGCGGGTGAGCAGCGAATAGTTGAATTGAACTGGATCTAAACCGAGATATCGTTCGACTTCTTCGAACCATTCCAGCGAATTGCGCGCCGCCGATTGCAGCTTCAGCACCTCGGTGCGCCGCGCATCCTCATATTTGCGGAAGGCCGCCTCGAGGTCGGCCTCTGACTCGACATAGTCGGCGAGCGCCACCGCGCTCTCCAGCGCGAGCTTAGTGCCGGAGCCGATGGAGAAATGCGCTGAAGCCGCCGCATCCCCCATAAGCGCCAGGTTCTTGTACGACCAGCGCTCGCACAGCACCCGCGGGAAGTTGATCCACGCCGAACCTCGAATGTGGTTGGCGTTGGTCATCAGCGGGTGGCCGCCGAGATGCTTTGCAAAAATGCGTTCGCAGACCGCGATCGATTCCTGCTGCGTCATCTGGCCGAAGCCGAACGCAGCCCAGGTCGCTTCGCTGCATTCGACGATGAAGGTCGCGGTCTCGCTGTCGAACTGGTAGGCATGCGCCCACACCCAGCCATGCTCGGTCTTCTCGAAGATGAAGGTGAAGGCGTCGTCGAATTTCTGCGTGGTGCCGAGCCACACGAACTTGCATTTGCGGGTGTCGATGTCCGGCTTGAAGACGTCGGCGAACGTGGCGCGGGATTTCGAGTTCAACCCATCCGCGGCGACCACCAGGTCATGCGTTTCCATAAAGGGTTTCGGATCGGAAATCTCGGTCTCGAACATCATCTTGATGCCGAGCTCGCGGGCGCGCCGCTGCAAGAGGATCAGGAGCCGCTTGCGGCCGATGCCGCAAAAGCCATGACCTGAAGACACCGTGCGCACGCCGTCATGGATGACGGCGATGTCGTCCCAATAGGCGAAATGCTTCTTGATCCAGACGGCGCTGACCGGATCGTTCCTGGTCAGGTTCTCCAGCGTCTCCGCCGACAAAACCACGCCCCATCCGAATGTGTCGTCGGCGCGGTTGCGCTCATAGACCGTCACCTCATGCGCGGCATCGCGCAGCTTGAGCGAGATGGCAAAATAGAGGCCGGCTGGTCCGCCGCCGAGAACCGCAACCTTCATGTCTTGCGATCTCCTCTAGAGCAATTCCAGGAAAAATGCGTAGCGGTTTTCCGTCCGGAATTGCATGAAACGCTCTAAGGCATCGGGAACGCCGGCAAGCCGGCGACCCAACTGTCAGTATCGCGCTGGCCGGCCATTATTTCAAGCTTAAAGTTTTATAATTGAATGATCAACGCCAGCCTGTTTGGTTAGTCACTTGGTCGGATCCTTTGGGCTCCACAGCACCGTCTCGGCGCCCTTTTCATACGCCATCCCTTCGGGGTAGCTGATCGTCTCGAGCTGCAGCCCCCACGGCGCCTGGAAATAGAGGATGGTCTGGCCTGCAGCCGGCCCTTCCTTCACCGGCAGCGGCCCCATCCGGGTCTTCACGCCCTTGGCCTCGAGATAGGTCTTCGCGGCGGCGACATCGTCGACATAGAAGGCGATGTGGAAGCCACCGATATCGCTGTTCTTCGGTGTCAAATCCTTCTGGTCGGGCGCGGTATATTTGAACAGCTCGATGTTCGATCCGTAGCCGCAGCGCACCAAGGTGATCTCCTCGATCACCGCCTTCGGATCGACGCCAAGCAGATCCTGCATGAAGGTGCCCTTGTCGTCCGCGAACGGCCCGAAGGACATCGCCTTCTTGCAGCCGACGACATTGGTGAAGAAGTCGACGGCCTGCTTCATGTCGGGCACGGTGATGCCGGTGTGGTCGTGCCCGCGCATGCCGGGGATCGAATCCGCGGAAGCTGCTCCTATTGCGCCGAACAAAGAGGCCGCGAAGGCCGCTGCCTGGATTGCGTATTTCATGTCACCCTCCGTTGGCGGGCTGACTTGTCCTTGCGCACATCCGAGGCCCGCTGGTCGGCGTGCGGATCAAAACTCACGTCATGCCGATGCCTTGGGCCGCAGCCAGTCCGGGTCGATTTCCGGCAGCGGAATGGCGGCGAGCAGGTCGCGCGTGTAAGTCTCCTTCGGGTTCTCGAACAGCGCGTCGGTGGCACTGGCCTCGACGATCCTGCCTTCGCGCATCACGATGACCTGCTGGCAAAGCCGCCGGATCACCGACAAATCGTGGCTGATGAAGGCCACCGTCAGCCCCATCTCGGCCGCCAGCTTTTCCAGCAGCGTCAGGATCTGCGCCTGCGTCGAGACGTCGAGGCCGGAGACGATCTCGTCGGCCAGCACGAATTTCGGCGACAGCGCGAGCGCTCGTGCGATACCGACACGCTGCCGCTGGCCGCCCGACAATTCGTGGCGGTAGCGGCTGGCAAAACTCTGCGGCAGGCCGACGCGCTGCAGCGCTTCCGCGACGCGTTCCTTGAGCCTGTCGCCAAGGCCGTTCTGCCTCAAGGGTGCGGCGATGATGTTGAAGATCGTATGCCGCGGATTGAGCGATGACATTGGATCCTGGAAGATCATCTGCAGGTCGCGGCGCAGCGGTCTCAGCTCGGTTTCCGAAAGACGGCTGATGTCGCGCCCCTCGAAGCCGATGGAACCCGCGCTAGGCTCGATCAGCCTGACCAGCGCGCGACCGAGCGTCGACTTGCCCGAGCCGGACTCGCCGACGATGCCGGTGACAGATCCCTTTGGCAGGTCGAAGTCGAGCCCTTTCAGGATTTCGGCCAGCGGCGCGCGGCCGATCATCGGCTTGCGCGTCATGTCGGGCAGCGCCACCTTCAGCCCGCGCACGGAAATCAGCGGCTCAACCATGGCCGGGTCTCCAGTCCTTGTCGGCGGCGGCGATCTCCACGGCCAATCCGGCAAGCACGCTTTCGTCCACCGGCTTCAGCGAGGCGTATGGGTCGGTGTAACGCGGTGTCGCTGCCATCAGCGCCCGCGTATAGGGGTGCTGCGGTGCCGCAAACAGCGCCTCGGTCTCGGCCTCTTCGACCACCTTGCCGGCATAGAGCACCGACACTTTCTGGCTGATCTTGGCAACCACGCCGAGGTCATGGGTGACGAACAGGATCGCCGTGCCATGATCGCGCTGCAACTGCGCGATGAGCCGCAGGATCTGTTTTTGCACCGTCACGTCCAGCGCCGTCGTCGGCTCGTCTGCGACAATCAATCGGGGCTCCGCCGCGAAAGCCGCCGCGATCAGCACACGCTGACGCATACCGCCGGACAATTCATGCGGATAACTTTTCAGCACGCGCTCGGGATCGCGGATCTGCACCTCGTGGAGCAGCTGCCGGATGCGCTTGTCGGCCCTCTCTGTGCTCCAGCCAAGGATGCGCACCAACCGGTCGGTCATTTGCGGGCCGATGCGGCGCGACGGGTTGAGCGCGGTGAGCGGATCCTGCGGGATCAGCGCCGTGCGCGCGCCGATCAAGGTCCGCCGCGCCTTGGCATCGAGGCGGCCGAGGTCCTCGCCCTCAATCAGCATCTCGCCTTCGACGATGCGCACGCTTTTCGGCAGCACGCCGAGCACCGCCTTGCCGATCATCGTCTTGCCGGCGCCGCTCTCGCCGACCAGCGCGCGCACTTCGCCCGGCTGGACGGCGAGCGACACGGAGCGCAGCACGCGCTGGCCGTTGGGCAGCACGGCGCTCAAACCGCGGATGTCCAGGCACGCGCTCATCGCAGCACCGGATCGAAGCGCGCCTTCAGCGCTTCGCCGAACTGGCTGAAGGAGAGCACGGTCAGGATCAGCGTGATCAGCGGGAACACCAGCACCCACCAGGCCTGATGGATCGACAACCGTCCCTCGGCGATGATGCTGCCCCAGGTCGGATCGTCGGTCGAGATCGACAGATTGACGAAGGACAGGATCGCCTCGACGATGACGGCGATGCCCATTTCGAGCGACAGCAGCGCCACCACCGACGGCAGCACATTGGGCAGCACTTCGCGCAGCATGATGCCGATGCGGCCATAGCCGGCAATGCGCGCGCTTTCGACATAATCCATGCGCGCCTGGCTCATCGCCTCGGCGCGGATCACCCGGCAGAAGCGCGTCCAATCGATGATCGCGATGGCGAGGATGACGGAGCTCAGGCCGGTGCCCAGCACCGCCACCAGAAGGATCGCGAACAGCACCGGCGGGAAGGCCATCCAGACATCGACGATGCGCGAGATGATGCGGTCGGCCCAGCCGCCGAAATAGCCGGCGATCAGCCCCAGCGCCGAGCCGAGAACACAGGCGGATGTCGCCGCCGCGAAGGCGACGATGAAGGCGATGCGGCCGCCGAAGATCAGCCGCGACAACAGATCACGTCCCAGGCTGTCGGTGCCCAGCCAATAGCCGGGCTCGGCGCCGTCCAGCCAGAAGGGCGGCAGCCGCTCCAGCATCAGATCCTGCGCCAGCGGATCCTGCGGCGCGATCAGCGGCGCGAATATGGCCGCGAGCAGCGCCAGCAGAAGCCAGCCGCCGGCCAGCCACAGCCTCGGGCTCAAACCTCGCCTGGCGACACTTGCCTCATCCATGGCGCAGCCTCGGATTGAGCAGCGCATACGTCATGTCGACGGCGAGGTTGATCAGCACGAAAAGCAGCGCGAACACCAGCACGATGCCCTGTATCAGCGGCAGGTCGCGGTTGATGACGGCGTCGATCGCCATGTTGCCGAGGCCTTCATAGGAAAACAGCCGCTCGACGATGACGGTGCCGCCGATAAGGAAGGTGAACTGAACGCCGACCAGCGTCAGCGTCGGCAGCGCCGCGTTCTTCAGCGCCTCGCGCAGGATCACCTGTGTCTCGGAAAAACCCTTCACGCGCGCCAGCACCACATAGTCGAGGTCGAGCACTTCCTTCAGCGACTGTTTGAGCAATTGAGCGATGATCGCCGCCAGCGGCAGCGCCAGCGCGACGGCCGGCATCAGCATGTGTTTCAACAGGTCCCAAGTCAGGTCGAAACGCAGCCTGAGGATGCTCTCGACCAAGTAGAACTGGGTGGCGAAGGGCAGATCGAGCTGCGGCGACACCCGGCCCGATATGTCGAACACCGGCACCAGCACGCCGAACAGCAGGATCAGCACCAGGCCCCAGAGGAAATCGGGGATGGAGAGCGTCGCGCCGCTGGCGATGTCGATGCCGGCCTCTATCGCCGTCCCGCGCGAGCGCGCGCCGAGGATCGCGGCGGTCGTGCCGATCGTGATCGCCATCAGCAGCGCGACCGTCGCCAGCTCCAGCGTCGCCGGCAGCCGGTTGAAGACCAGGCCGAGCACGTCCTGGCGCAATGATATCGACGTGCCGAAATTCCCATGCAGCACGCCGCCGAGCCAGATGAAGAATTGCTGCACGATGCTCTTGTCGAGTCCATAGAGCGCGCGCAGCCGCGCGATATCGTCATTGCTGGCGCCGGGCGGCAGCATCATCGCGATCGGGTCCCCGGGCGCGACGCGGATGACGACGAAGACGACGACGGCGACTCCGAAAAGCGTCACCATCATCGTCAGCAGACGAACGAGGAATCTTTGCAGCAGCATGCGCCCTAATCACTCTGAACGGACTCCCCCTCATCCGGCCCTCGGGCCACCTTCTCCCTGGGGGGAGAAGAGGTCGCAGACGGCTGAGCTAGTCTCTTCTCCCCTCGGGGAGAAGGTGGCCGCGAAGCGGCCGGATGAGGGGCCCTGCCGGGCGAAGACCGGCAGGGGTCAAGGCCGACACTCAGGCCGGGGTCATCAGCGCCGGCAGCAGCGCGCCGGACACATGCTGCACGACATTGACCTTCTTCGAATGCACGATCGGCTGCGCATATTGGATCAGCGGCAGCACATAGGCCTGCTCGGCGATGTATTTGTCGACGGCCTTCCAGCCAGCGATGCGCTTGGCTTCGTCCTTCTCACCCCACAGCGGGTTGATCATGTCGATCAGGTCCTGGCTGTCCCAAACCGAATGCGGGCTCGGGCCATACATGGCGAAACCGGTCGAGGTGGTCGGATCGCCGATGGAGTTGCCCCAGTTGTAGAAAGCGGCCGGAGCCAGCTTGTCGGCGGCGCGCAGCTCGTAATGCTTGGCGATCTCGTAGACCTCGATATTGGCCTCGATGCCGACCTTGCGCCACATGCCGACGATCGCCTGGATCATCTCGTAGTCCTTGGGCTTGAAACCCTTGGTCGTCTGGATGGTGAACTTGGCCGGCTTCTTGGGCGAATAGCCGGAGGCGGCGAGCAGCTCCTTGGCCTTCTCGGGATTGTGCTCGACCTTGATCGATGGATCGAAGGCGGCGTATTCCGGCGTCTCCAGCGTCGCGATCGGCTGGCCGTAGCCGCGCAGCAGCCGCTTGACCAGAAGCTCCTTGTCCACTGCCATCACGGCGGCCTGGCGGACGTTCTTGTCCAGCATCGCCTCGATGTCGTTGAAGAAGATCATGCCGATGTCGGAAACATTCTTGATCGAGCCGGCAAGCCCGTCCTTCGCAATCAGCCGGTCATATTCCTCATAGGGGATTTCGAGCGTCACCTGCGAGGAGCCGGACTCGATCTCGGCGACGCGGCTCGCCGCGTCGGTCACGAATTTGATCGTCACGTTCTCGAAGGCGGGCTTCGTGCCCCAGTAGTGCGGATTGGCCTTCAGCCGCAGGAAGGCGTTGCGCTCGAACTTGTCGACCATATAGGGGCCGGTGCCGATCGGCGCCTTCTCGAAGCCTTCCGCGCCGACCTTCTCGTAATAGGCCTTCGGCAGGATGTAGCCGGTCAGGAACGACATCCACTTGAAATAGACCGGGTCGAACTGCACGACATCGCCGGTGATCTTGTTGCCGTCGATCTTGAAGTTGTTGACGTTCTTCCAGACGAACTGGATCGGATTGCCGGTCTTCTCGTCGCCGGCCCGCTGCAGCGACCACACCACGTCCTCGGCCGTAAAGGGCGAGCCGTCATGCCATTTCACGCCGTCGCGCACCGTCATCGTCACCTTGGTGCGGTCGTCGTTCCAGCCCCATTCGGTGAGCAGTCCGGGCGTGAAGGAAAGGTCCGGCTTCTGCCCGATGATCTGGTCGAACACCGATTGATAAAGGCCCTGGATGGTCGGGTTGACGGCCGAGGGGCCGGTCGTCGGGTCCCAGGAAGGCAGATTGACGTTGTAGGCGATGGTGAGTTCGTCCGCCGCCTTTGCTGCCCTCGGCAGGCCAAACGTGGCGGCACTGAGCGCCGCTGCGCCATATCCAAGCAAGTCACGTCTGTTGATGGTCATGGTCGTTCCCCTTGTTGGTTGTCATTTGTCTGCGCGGCGTTTTCATTCGGTGGTGGGCAACCGCGCCTTGTCCATCCCGGATTTCTTAGGCTCAACTTCCTCCCAGCTGTTGGGCGAGCATGTAGCCCGAGCCTGCGCCCGTGCCGGCGCCGGGCCATGTCGCGGCGCCGGTGAGGTAAAGGTTCGAGACCGGCGTGTTCCAGCGCGCGAAGCCCCGCGCCGGGCGGAAGAGGAAATTCTGCGCCAGGTGATGGCTGCCGCAGATCTGGTCGCCGCCGACGAGGTTCGGGTTTTCGCGCTCGAGGTCGAGCGGCGAGAAGATCGCACGGCCGAGGATTTTTTTGCGCAATCCCGGCGCATAGCTCTCGATGATGTCGAGCACGCGCTCGGCATAGGCGTCCTTGACCGCATCCCAGTGCGCGGGCGCGATCTTGCCCGCGGCATCGCCGACGATCTCCGCCGGCAGCATGCGCACCTGCACCCACAGCACATGCTTGCCTGGCGGTGCGCGCGACGGATCGACCGCCGTCGGCTGGCCGACGACCAGCACCGGCTGGTCAGGCAGCAGCCCGGCGATCGCCTGCTGATAGACGCGCGACATGGCGTCGAGCGACGGTGCCAGATGTACATAGGCGAATTGGCGAAGCTCGGCGCCGGCGCTCCAGTCGGGCAAGTCGTCCAGCGCCATATGGATCATCATCGTGCCCGGCGCGTGGCGGAATGTCTTCATCGCCGCATCGAAACCGGCGTCACCGGAACCATTGGGCAGCAGCCCGCCTGCCAGCGCCTTGGGCGCGACGCCGGCAATGACCGCCTTGCTTGCGGCATGGGTTTCGCCGGATGCCAGCCGCACGCCCGACGCCCGGCTGCCGGCCACCGTGATCTCCGACACCTCCGCGCCTGTTACGATCTTGCCGTCGGCCGCCTTGAGCATGCCGGCAAGCGCCCGGATAATGGTATCGGCGCCGCCTTTGCCGAGCACCATGCCGAAACTCTGGTTGGCCATCGATTCCAGATAGGGGAACACAGCACCCCCGGCGATGTCGGGCGCGAAATCGAGATGCATGCCCCAGGCCGCGAGTGTCGTGCGCACATGCGGCGTCTCGAAATTTTCCTCGAGCCACGCGCGCGGTGACGACAACAGCAATCGGGCCGTATCGAGCGCGCCGGAAAAACCCTTCTTGCGCCAGAGATTCCAGCCTGTGCCGGCCAGCGCCCTTGCGCTCATCGGCGAACCCAGCAGGCGGAACAGATGTTCGGCCTCACCCGGGAAGGCGGCGACCAGTTTCCGCCATGTGGCCGCGTCCGCCGCGGAGAAGGCGGCCAACCGCGATGCGGTCCTTTCGAGGTCGTTGCTGACGCCGAACCATTTGCCGTCCGGGAAGGCGCTGGCGAAACAATCAGCCGCGGGCGCGAATTCCAGTCCGTGGCTTTTCAATTCATTTGCATATTTCCGGTGGAAGGCCGAGCCGGCGAAGAGGCTCAAATTCATCGCGCCGAAATCGTGCCGGAAACCCGGAAGCGTGTACTCGGCGGTCCGTACCGCGCCGCCGATCGCCTCGCTGCGTTCGAAAACCGCTATTTTCCAGCCTTTGAGCGCCAGATGCGCGGCGCATGCCAGACTGTTGTGGCCCGCCCCGACAAAGATGGCGTCGAACTCGCTCACGCCCCGCCCCAAAAATGCTTTATGCTTAAAGATAATTGCAGATGCATATGTTTTCGTCTAGTAGGTATATTAAGGGCCGCAACGAGCCTTGAAGGTCACGAACAAGAGGGAACAAAAGACCATGGACACGCAAGAACTCCTCGGCGAGGTCGCCGGCCAGCTGCTTTCGGGCGCCATCAAGGTGGTCGATCTGACGGCGCCGCTCGGGCCGAACACGCCGCTGATCAAGCTGCCGCCGGAACTCGCCGTCGACACGCCGAAGGTCGAGATCCACGAGATCTCCAAATACGACAAGAACGGCCCGTGGTGGGCCTGGAACTGGCTGAAGCTCGGCGAGCATTCGGGCACGCATTTCGACGCGCCGCAGCACTGGATCACCGGCAAGGACTATCCGGACGGCGCCACCGACACCATTCCGGCGCAGAACTTCATCGGCCCAGTCAACGTCATCGATTGCTCCAAGGAGGCCGCCGCCGACCACGACTTCCTGCTCACCGTCGACCACATCAAGGCCTGGGAAGCCAAGCACGGCGCGATCAATCCCGGCGAGTGGGTGGTGATGCGCACCGACTGGTACAAGCGCAACGGCTCCGAGGCCGAGTTCCTCAACGCCAACGAGACCGGCCCGCATACGCCCGGCCCGACGGCGGAAGCCATCCAGTTCCTGATCAGTAAGGACATCAAGGGCTGGGGCTCGGAGACGATCGGCACCGACGCCGGCAAGGCCGGCGGCATGGAGCCGCCGTTCCCGGCCCACACGCTGATGCACAAGGCCAACCGTTACGGACTCGCCAGCCTGTGCAATCTCGACCAGCTGCCGCCGAAGGGCGCGATCCTGATCGCCGCCCCGCTCAAGATCGAGCACGGCACCGGCAGCCCGATCCGCGCATTGGCGCTGGTGCCGGGCAAATAGGCGAGGCGACGGTCTTCGGGAGAAGATCATGCTTGCGGGCGATGGAGTGATCGGGACGTTGGGACTACCGTTCTGTAGCGCTAGCGCTCTACGGCGCCCCCCTCTGTCCTGCCGGACATCTCCCCCTCTAGGGGGGAGATTGGATGTCACCCCTGCTTTCGCCAATCTCCCACGTCGCAGCACGATGTGGGGCGCCAAAACTGCTGATCTCCCCCCTACAGGGGGAGATGTCCGGCAGGACAGAGGGGGGCGCGAAGGAACTCGGCTTCGCGCGATTGACGCCCTCGTACCCGCGAGCCTCCAATGACCGCCCCCGATCACATCATCGTCGGCAGCGGCATCAACGCCCTGGTTTGCGCGGCGATGCTGGGCGCCAAGGGCGCCAAGGTGCTCGTGCTCGAGCGCAACGATCGTCTCGGCGGCTGCATGCGCACCGACGAGATCACGGCGCCTGGCTTCGTCCATGATGTGATGGCCACGACTTTCGTGCTGTTCATCACCTCGCCGGCGTTCGCCGCGCTCGGCAAGGACCTTGCGCGGCATGGACTGGAGTTCTGCCACACCGCCACCCCGACAGGCGTGCTCACGCCCGACGGCAGCCATGCCGTGCTCACCACCGACCGTGCCGCCAACATTGCGGCGCTGAACCGGATCGCCTCCGGCGACGGCGACCGCCATCGCGGCGATGTCGGCGACATCGAACGCAATGCCGGTCTTCTCTTCGGCCTGCTCGGCGGCGCGCTCTGGTCCTACCCGACGACCAAGCTCATCGCCGGCGAGGCCTGGCGGCGCGGCCCGCGCAACCTTGCCGCCTTCATGGGCGAGGCGCTGGTGCCCGCCCGCGGCTGGCTGGAAACGACTTACAGTTCCGGCCTCGTCCGCGCGCTCTGGGCACCCTGGGTTTTGCATGCCGGGCTCGGGCCGGAAGATGCCTTCTCCGGCCAGATCGCCAAGGTTATCGCCTTCGCGCTGGAGGCGGCCGGCGCGCCGATCGTCAAGGGCGGCGCCAAGAACCTGCTCGCCGCCTTCGAGGCGCTGATCAGGGAACGCGGCGGCGAGATCCGCGTCAACGCCGACGTCGCCTCGATCGTCCAGAGCGGCGGACGCGCCGGCGGCGTGCGGCTCGCCTCCGGCGAGACGTTGAACGCCGAGAAGAGCGTCATCTGCTCGGTTACGCCGACGCAGCTCTATAGCCGCCTGCTCGGCGATGCGGCTCCAAAGCGCGACGTCGAAGCGACGCGCGTTTATCGCTACGGCAAGGGCAATTTCCAGATCCACTACGCGCTGGACAAGCCGCCGGCCTGGCGCGGCGAGGGCCTCGACAAGGTCGCGCTGCTGCATCTGACGCCGGGTTTGGATGGCGTGTCGAAGGCCTGCAACGAGGCGGTGCGCGGCCTGCTGCCGGAAGTGCCGACCATCTGCGTCGGCCAGCCGCACGCGCTCGACCCGTCGCGCTGCCCCGATGGCAAGGCGATCCTGTGGCTGCAACTGCCGGAGGCGCCGCGCCACATCAAGGGCGATGCCGCCGGCAAGCTTGAAGCGCCCGCCGACGGCCGCTGGACCGAAGCGCTGCGCGAAGCCTATGCCGACCGGGTCGAGGCGATCCTCGCCAACCACATCGACGGTTTCCGCGAGAGCGTGATCGCGCGCCGCGCCTATTCGCCGGCCGATCTCGAAGCCCTGAACGTCAACCTTGTCGGCGGCGATCCCTATGGCGGCTCGTCGACCATCGACCAGTCCTTCCTGTGGCGGCCGTTCAAGGCGAGCCGCAACCACGAGACCGGCATCAAGGGCCTCTATCATATCGGCGCCTCGACCCATCCAGGCGCCGGCCTCGGCGGCGGCTCCGGCTTTCTGCTGGCGGGGAGGCTATGATGGAACAGAAGCTCGCCGAAAAGCGCCAGCGCATCTCGACCCTCGGCCAGATCGGCCTGCAGCAATTCGCGCCCTATCTGATGAACCGCATCATGGGCCGCTACAACGCCACTTTGCGCGACGACTTCCGCAAGCAGGGCCTGACCATCCCGCAGGTGCGCACGCTGGCCGTGCTGTCAGTCGCCGACGGCGTCACCGTCAACGATCTCTCGGTCTACACGGTCATCGAGCAGTCGACCTTGAGCCGCACGCTCGACTCGCTGGAAGGCCAGGGCCTGGTGCGGCGCGAGCAGGGCGTCACCGACAGCCGCATCCGCCATGTGTTCCTGACCGATGACGGGCGGGCGCTGTTCACCCGCGCCTGGCCCGCAATGCATGACGCTTTCGAAGCCATGTTCGACGGTATCGACGATGCCGAATACGCCGCGCTGATCGCGATCCTGCAGAAGATGCTCAGGAACATTCGCAAACACGACATCTGAGTTTGACGCACGCGCCGCCTGCCCAAAGGCAACGGGAAGGCGGCAACGGAAGGAGGCGGAGATGGCCGAACGGTCTTTTGCCAAGGAAGTCGAAAAGCTGAGGCTTGGCGCCGGCGAGGAATTCGCCGGCGAGGGCATCCTCGCCATCACCAAGGCGCTCTTGCAGTGCGGCGTAGGCTATGTCGGCGGCTACCAGGGCGCGCCGATCAGCCATCTGATGGATGTGCTGGCCGACGCGCAGGACATTCTGGGCGAGCTCGGCGTGCATTTCGAGGCGAGCGCTTCCGAAGCGACTGCCACCGCCATGCTGGCCGCCTCCGTGCATTATCCGATCCGGGGCGCCGCCACCTTCAAGTCGACGGTCGGCACCAACGTCGCTTCCGACGCGCTGGCGAACCTGGCCTCCGGCGGCGTCACCGGCGGCGCGCTGATCATCGTCGGCGAGGACTATGGCGAGGGCTCCTCGATCATGCAGGAGCGCAGCCATGCCTTCGCCATGAAGAGCCAGGTCTGGCTGCTCGACCCGCGCCCGAACCTGCCATCGATCGTCAAGGCGGTCGAGGACGGATTCGAGCTGTCGGAGGTGTCGAACACGCCGGTGATGCTGCAGGTGCGCATCCGCTGCTGTCACGTCCATGGCCACTTCATCGCCAAGGACAACAAGCGCCCGCCGATGTCGGTCGCCGATGCGCTGTCCGCGCCGCGCCGCGACACCGGCCGCATCGTGCTGCCGCCCGCCTCCTTCCTGCATGAGAAGGAGAAGGTCGCCAAGCGCTGGCCGGCGGCGGTGGATTTCATCAAGAGCCGCAAGATCAACGAGATGTTCGGGCCGGATCACGGCTCGGTCGGCATCGTCATGCAGGGCGGCATGTATAATTCCGTCATCCGCGCGCTGCAGCGGCTCGGCCTTGCCGACACCTATGGCGAGACCGACGTGCCGCTTTACGTGCTGAACGCCGTCTACCCGCTGGTCGACGATGAGTTCCTCGCCTTCTGCGAGGGCAAGCAGGCGGTGCTGGTCGTCGAGGAAGGCCAGCCCAATTATATCGAGCAGGCCTTTGCCGCGATGCTGCACAAGGCCGGGCGCGGCACCAAACTGGTCGGCAAGGAGCATCTGCCGATGGCCGGCGAATATACCGGCCAGGTGATGCTCGACGGCATCGGCTCCTTCCTGCGCGCCAATGCCCCGCATCTGCTGCCGGGCAAGGTCCGGGCTCCGAACAAGGTGGGTGAAGGCGTCGATACGGCCGACCTCATCAATGTCGTGCCTGGACGTCCGCCGGGCTTCTGCGTCGGCTGTCCTGAGCGGCCGATTTTCGCCGCGACCAAGCTTGTCGAGCAAGAGCTCGGCAAGCACCACATCGCTTCCGATATCGGCTGCCATCTGTTCTCGATCATGCCTCCTTTCGAGCTTGGCGCCACCACCATGGGCTACGGGCTGGGACCGGCCTCGGCTTCCGCCTTCAATTCGCCGGAAGCAAAGCGCCGCTCGATCTCCTTCGTCGGCGACGGCGGCTTCTGGCACAACGGCCTGACCTCCTCGATTGGCAATGCGGTGTTCAACAAGAATGACGGCGTCATCGTCATAGTCGACAATTTCTACTCCGCCGCCACCGGCGGCCAGGACATCCTGTCCTCGCGCGCCAACAACCGCACCAAGTCGACCAAGCATCCGATCGACGAAGCGGTGAAGGGCATGGGCGTCAAATGGCTGCGCCACATCGACCGCACCTATGATGTCGGCAAGATGCAAGCCGCGCTGCGCGAGGCGCTGACCACCGAGGAGAAGGGTCCGAAGGTTATCGTCGCCTCGTCCGAGTGCATGCTCAACCGCCAGCGCCGCGAGAAGCCGCTGGTCGACAAGGCGATCAAGGGCGGCGAGCGCGTGGTCAAGCCGAAATTCGGCGTCGACGAGGACATCTGCACGGGCGACCATGCCTGCATGCGGCTGTCCGGCTGCCCGTCGCTGTCGGTGAAGTCGCTCGACGATCCGCTGCGCGACGATCCGGTCGCCTCGATCGATCAGAACTGCGTCGGCTGCGGCAATTGTGGCGAGGTGGCGGACGCCGCCGTGCTCTGCCCATCCTTCTACCGCGCCGATGTCGTCCACAATCCCGGCCGCTGGGACCGTTTCCTCGAAAGCGCGCGCCGCGCCGCGATCGGCCTTCTGCAGCGCCGCCGGGAGAGCCGCCGCTTGATGTTTGCCGATGCTTGACCAGGCTTCTCCCCTGCGCCCGAAGGCGGGCGCCTCTGACGACGAGCGGGTGATAAAACTCGCCGTGCTCGCCGTCGGCGGCCAGGGCGGCGGCGTGCTCGCCGACTGGATCACCGACGTCGCCGAGCGCAACGGCTATATCGCCCAATCGACCTCCGTGGCCGGCGTCGCGCAGCGCACCGGCGCCACGATCTATTATATCGAGATGGCCCGCGACACCGGCCGGCTGCCGGTCTTCGCGCTGTCGCCCTCGCAGGGCGATGTCGACATATTGATCGCGGCCGAGCTGATGGAAGCCGGCCGCGCCATCATCCGCGGTTTCGTCACGCCCGAGCGCACGACGCTGATTGCGTCCTCGCACCGGATCGCCGCCGTCTCGGAAAAGATCGAGCCGGGCGACGGCCGCGCCTCATCGGAAAAAGTGCACGCGACGGCGCAGGCTGCGGCCAGGCGCTTCATCGCCTTCGACATGGAAAAGATCGCCGCCGAGAATGGCACGATGATCTCGGCCAGCCTGCTCGGCGCGCTGGCCGGTTCCGACGCGCTGCCCTTCACCCGCGAGACTTACGAGCAGGCGATCGGCGCCGGCGGCCGTGGCGTCAAGCCGAGCCTCGCCGCCTTCGGCGCGGCCTACGACCGCGCGCGCGGGATCGCGGCAGCGCCGGCCGGGGAAAAGGCGGCGGCGGAACCTGCCGTTGCCCAGCCCAGGCCAACGGGGCGGGTCAGCGGCCCGGAAACCCTGCTCAAGGGCTGGCAGGCGCTTGCCGCTCGCGTCGCCTCGCTCCCTGAGCCCGTGCGCGACATGGCCGAGCGCGGGCTGAAGAAGGTCGTCGATTACCAGGACATCGCCTATGGCGGCGAGTATCTCGACCGGCTGGACAGAGCGGTGGCGCTTGACAATGCGGAGCGCGGCTACGCGCTGTCGATCGCCGCGGCAAAGCATCTCGCCAACGCCATGTGCTACGACGACATGATCCGCGTCGCGGATTTGAAGACACGCTCGACGCGAGACAAGCGGGTGCGCAAGGAGGTCGGCGTCAAGGAAGGCTCGGTCCTGCAGGTCACCGAATATTTCCATCCGCGCATCGAGGAGTTCTGCGGCACGCTGCCGGCCGGGCTTGGCAGCTACATCGAGAGCCGCCCAAAACTCGCCGCCTTCCTCGATCGCCGCATCAACCGCGGCCGCCACATCCGCACCGACAGTTTCACCGGCTTCGCCATGCTGTGGTTCATCGGCGGCCTGCGCCGCTGGCGCCGCCGCCTGCTGCGCCACAGGGTCGAGATAGGACATCTCGAACGCTGGTACGGCCTGGCGCTCGGCTATGTGCCGCAGGACTACGCGCTTGCCACCGAAATCCTGAACTGCCGCCGGCTGATCAAGGGCTACAGCGACACCCACGCCCGCGCCCAGTCGAAATTCGATCGCGTGCTGTCGGCGCTGCCGATGCTCAAGGGCAGGGAGGACGCCGCCGACTGGATCCGCCGCCTGCGCGAGGCGGCTCTCAAGGACGAGAAAGGCGACATGCTGGACGGCGCGCTGAAGACCGTGGCGACGCTCAACTAGAATCACCTTAAATAAATGGCGATTATTTCTGATCCCAGCCGACCACTATGCCATTCTCTACTATAACGCGATCGCTATAGCGGTTCTTGCCAGTTTGGTTGTATTTCAACGTGTGCGCGACTTTCGTTTTATAGACCCGCTCGGTCATATCCGCTGGCTTTCCCCAGGAATCGATCAATTGCTCAAAGGTCATGCCCTGCCAAATTCGCCGGATCATGATCCAATCCGCGATCTCCTCGTCGCCATATTTTGCTAAAAGCAAAGCGCGACGTTTCTTCTGTGCAGACTTTTTTGCAGCGCTGACAATTCCTGCTAAGCCAGCCGCACCGGCACCAATAACAACAAGAACGAAAACAGACATATTCTCCCCCATCTCCAGACAAAAAAGCAAAACAACTTGGAAATGTCGAGGGACTAAGGGAATTGAGAGGATATCCGGATTGCTGCCGCCGATCTGGCCGCTAACGAGGATGTGATCCATCGCGCTCCGACGGAATTCGGCCCTGTACTCCGTTTCACGGAGGTAGGGAAATTTACGGAGACAACGCATGTTCGCAAAATACTTTCTGCCTCTCGCCATGGCTGCCGGCACGTTGATGCTGTCCAGTGTCGGCTCGCAGGCCATGCCAATGGCCAAGCCTATTGCTGCGCGGCTGCCCATCGAAACCGTCGGCTGGCGCTGCGGTCCCGGCCGGCACGTGAACCGCTGGGGCAATTGCGTGCCCAACGGCCGCCGGTTCATCCGGCCGGTGCGCCATTGGCATCCCGGCTTCTGGGCGCATCACCGCTGGCACCCCGGTTATTGGAGCTGGTGATCCGTCGAGAGGATCGCGGTCGATGCCCGCGCTGACCGGCAAACTCACGGCTCACGCCACTAAATCCCGCATCGGCTTCACCGCCGCCGACTCCGGAAACACCTTGTCGCCAAGCACCGCCGGCGACAGCCCGAACTGGTCGGCCAGCAGCCCCTTCAGCACCGCGCGCACATCGCTGGTCGGCGCCAGGTCGCGCTGTTCGTGGAGCTGCGCCGGCTTCAGTCCCGGCCAGTCGGCGATGACGCGGCCGCCCTTGATCGCGCCGCCGGCGAGCAGCACCACCGTGCCGGTGCCATGGTCGGTGCCGACCGTGCCGTTGATGCGCGCCGTGCGGCCGAACTCGGTGATGGCGACGACCGCGGTGTCGCGCCAACGCTCGCCAAGCCCTTTCTCGAGCTCCTCGAACGCCCCGTCGAGGCCGCCGAGCAGATTGGCGAGCCTCCCTGTGGCGCCGCCTTCGTTGACATGGGTGTCCCAGCCGTCGAAGGCGAGCGCCGCGATGCGCGGTCCGTCGTCGGCAGCCATCAGCCGCGCCGCGCCTTGCGCCGACTGCCGCATGCCGCCGGCATTGTCGAGGCCGCCCTTCGGCTTCATCGTCTTGCCGTCGAGCTGGTCGCCCAGCGCCATGCGGTCGGCGTCGAGCCCTTTCTGAAGCGCGGCCGCCAGCGCAGGATCGCGATGGTTGTAGAGATCGAGCACACGCTCCGCCAGCGCATCGCCGGGCGTCGGCAGCGCCTGCGGTGCCCAGCCGAGCACGGGCGCGGCGCCACGGATCACCAGCGGCGTCGACGGCCCGACCGCCAGCCCGCCGAGCCTCGCCACGCGCTCGCCCGCCGGCAGGCTGGCTAAAGCCCGGTTGAGCCAGCCGGTGGTGGCGTTGCCGGGGCCCGGCAGGCCGGTTTCCAGCACGTCCTGGCCATCGAAATGCGAGCGGTCGCGGTAGCCGGTCGCGGCCGCATGAACGACCGCCGCCTGGCCCGCCTTGAACAGGCGCGCAAACACCGGCATTGCCGGGTTGACGGCGAAGAAACCGTCAAGCGGCAATGCCGGGTTGGCGCCTGAGAGCGAAAGCGCGATGTCGCCATGCAGGCCGGCATAGTTTGGATCGCCAACCGGCCCGACGGTCGACAGCCCGTCCAGCGCGCCGCGCAGCACGACGACAATCAGGCGCGGGTCGCGCTTGTCGGCTGCGCGCGCGAAGCGCGGCAGATAGGCCCAGGCAAACAGCGCGCCGCCGCTCATCAGCACCGCGCGCCGGGACAGGCTGGGGGTTTCGCAAAAAAGGCTCATGGCCGCATCTCCATCACTGTTACCGGCGCTGGGGCTTACCGTCGCTGGAATTCCGGCGCCATCAACAGCAGCGCCAGGCCTTGCTGCCTGGACTCCGCGCGCGAAATCGCCTGCCGCGTCTCGGCCGAGACGGAGGTGCCGATCAGCGACGCCAGCATCTCGTCTGGATCGCCGATATGGTCCGCCTGCTTCGCCGCCTGCCAGGCGATGTCCAGCCGCGTCTTGAGGCCCTCGGCCGAGGTCCAAGCATCCGTCCGGTCGGAAAAGCCGTTCGGCCCCGGCGGTCGCCACAGCGGCTCGCCGAGTACGCTCAGCCAGCGAAGCGACCGTTGCGGTTCGTTGCCGGCGATGGTGCCCACCGCCCGGCGCAGCGCCACGACATAGTCTAGTGGCGAGCGCAGCTTCGTGAGCGGCGTCGACCAGGTTTCGGGCATGTCGATCAGCGTCAACGCGATCGCGAGCAGGTCGCCGTCGGTCTTGCTGAAGACCGTGGCCAGGCGGGCGACCGCTGCCGGGGACGGATCGTCCGCGATGAAATGGCGGGCAAGCTTGCTGGCGATGTGCCGCGCGGTGGTCGGGTGACGGGCAATGTCGTTGAGCGCCGCCTCCGCCTGGCCCATGCCGTCGTCGGGATAGGTCTTGCCGAGCAGCACCGCCTGGCCCGGTTGATGCGCATTGGCGTTGAAGACGAAGCTTCCCGGCTCGCCCAGCCGCCCCTCGCGGCCGGCCATCGTCCAGCCGGTCAGCATGTTCGCGAAACTGGTGACGTCGGCCTGGGCATAGCCGCTGCCGACGCCCATCGTGTGCAATTCCAGGATCTCGCGGGCGAGGTTCTCGTTGAGGCCGCGTCCGCGCCGCTTGCCGGCGCGGGAATCGGGGCCGATGGACTGCCGGTTGTCGAGATAGAACAGCATGGCCGGATGGTGCTCGACGGCCAAAAGCATGTCGGCGAAGCGGCCGAGCACGAAGGGGCGGATCGCCTCGCGCTCGAAGGCGCCGGCGCAGGCCCGCACGACCGGCGCCTTGGCGACGGAAACGCAGAAATGGTTCGACCAGAAGCCGACCAGGCGCTCCACGAAGCCGGGCGTCGCAGTGAGCGCCTTGTCGAACCGGGCCTGCGCCTCGTCGCGATAGATATCGGCCTCGACATGCGGCACCGCGGGTTTGGCTTTCGCCGCGGCCGGGCCGGCTGGATCATCCGTTGCCATCGGCTGCATAGCGGCGGCCGCCGTCTCGGCGCGCGCCGCCTTGCGCTCCATGGCTGCCGCCATGCTGGCCTGGATCGCCGCAGTGCTGTCCAGCAACCCGGCATTCCGTGGGTCGTCGGGGGAAATGAGCGCGATGTCCTGCTGCTTGAGCTCGGCCTCGAGGTAGCCGCGCGGATCGGCGGCGATCTTGCCAAACTCGTCGCCGGGTTTCGCGCCGAGGCCGAAGCGGTTGAGCGCCACCAGGGCGGGGTCCGGCGAGACGGAATTTGCAAACGGTGCGGCCAACGAAGCCTCCGTTGAACCCGGCGCAGATCGCGTCGGTTTCATGGATCATCGGGGATACTCACGATGCCGGCCGCAGCACCGGCATCGCGAAGGGTAGTTACCAGCGGCGCCAGTGGTGCCAGCGATGGTAGGGATGCCAGACGGGGCCGATATAGACGCGCGGTCCGCCCCAATAGTAATAGCCGGGATAGATCACGCGGCGATTGGGCACGCAGCGGCCCCAGTTGTTGGGATGCCAGCCCGGGCCGCAGCCCCAGGCGACGTGCTCGACAAGCGCCGGTGAGGGCGCAACCGGTGCGATCGGCATCGCAGAGGCGGCGCTTGCGGCGGCCGTTCCGCCGAGGGCGAGGGCAGCCGCGATCGAATATTTTGTCAGACTGTTCATGCGATACTCCCGAGAGTTTCGAGGTTGAAGAGAACCTGCCGCCAAAGGCGGTCGCAGGCCTGTCCCTCTTCCCCTTGAACGGAGCGTGCTCGCCGTTTCCGTCGCCGCCTATGGCGATTTTTTTGCAGGCGGCGGCTGCCGGCCGGCGCGTCGCAACAAGGCGTCCGCCAGCAGCCGGCGGTCCTCCGGCGAGCCCGATGCGGCGAATTCGATGATGCGTTGCTCGATCCGGGTGCGCACGGTGACATCGGCATTGCGCGCGCGCTCCAGGGCGGCGGCAAGCGCGTTGGTGTCGAGAGCCGGCTGTTGCAGAAGGTTTGCCGCCTCGCGCCGCGCGGCCTGTCCGTCGAGGATCACGTCCCGCGACTCCCGGCGCACCTCGCGTAACGCCTGGCGGAAGACCTTGCGGTCGGCGGCCGGCAACCTGCCGCCGGCCGATTCCAGCGAATAGCCCGGATTGGACTTGCCGATCAGCCAGCCGGCGCCGCCGGCCACCGCGCCGATCAGAAAAACATTCAGCACCAGCGATGCCGCGACAAGACGGGGGCTCATAAATCTTCCTCGTAAGGATCGGCGTCGGGACCGGCATCGCCGAACGACGTCGCGTTGGCATCCATCACATAATGGTCGGGCTGCATATCCGGGCTGACGACGGCCACCAGCGCCAGCCCGGCCACGGCGCCGGCCAGGCCGACACCCGCAAGCCCGAAGCCCAGCCACCAGAACCGTCGGCGGCGGCTCTGCCTGACCTCGGCCGCTGCCCGGACGACAATGGTGCGATGGAGCGCCGGGCTGGGTGCGTCGACCCGATGCCGGTCGAGCATGGCGTCGAGCCTGCCCGCGCGCGCCAGGATAGCTCGGCCCTCGTTGGTGTCGGCAAACAGCATCGCGGCCGCCTGTTCGCCCGGCGGCCAGCGATGCAAGGCGCCGCCATAGGCATCCGCCAGCGCAGCGAAGCGCCCGGAATCCATTGGCCCGTCTGCGGTCTTCTCAGCCATCCCGTTCCCCCTTCCGCCATCCCGACCTGGCCCCCCACGTCCTTGCCCGCAACGCCGGCAATGCCTTTGCTGTCTCAGTCATCGCCATCGTCTCCAACGAGCATGGCCTGCAACGAGCGACGACCCCGCGCGAGCAAACTTTCCAGCGCATCGACGCTGACCTGCATGGCGCCGGCGGCCTCGATGTTGGATAGCTCCTGATAATACACCAGCACGATCGCTTCGCGCTGGCGCGGCGCGATGCGCTGCAGCGCCAGGTTGACCCTGCGCTCTTCGTCGCCAGGCATTGCATCGGGAAGCGGCGTTTCATCGGCCACCTCCGGCAGCTCGTCCGTCGTCCATTCGCGCCGGCGCCGCAGCCGGTCGTAGCAGAGGTTGAGCGCGACGCGGTGGACCCAGGTGTCGAAGCGTGCGTGCCCCTGGCGCCAGCCCGAGGCATGGCGCCAGATGCGCACGAAAGTCTCCTGGGCGACGTCCTCTGCTTCCGCCGGGTCGCCAAGCATCCTGGCGGCCAGGGCCAGGATGCGCGGCAGCTTGCGCGCCACCATCGCCTGCACCGCGGCGGTGTCGCCGGTGCCGATGCGGCGTACCAGTTCCTCGTCCGGATCGGCGCCCATCACGTCGGGCGCTCGCGGCTGTCATTGTGCGGCATAGCCTCTTGGTCATTGCTCCTGATTGGGAGCGGTTTTATGGCCCGGCCTCTCGTCGGCGCCGAGCACGCCGTCGCTATTCTTGTCGAGCCTGGCGAAGCGCTCGGCGAGAAAGGCGTCGAGCTCGCCCCTGTCGACGAAACCGTCCTTGTTGGCGTCGATGCGCGCGAAGGATTTGGCCGGATCGCCCTTGGCCTTGCGCGCGGTCTGGAAAGCGGTCCATTCGGTGAGGCTGACCTTGCCGTCATTGTCTGTGTCGGCCCGCATGAACGCCCTTTCCCGGCGCGCCTCGAACTTTTCCAGCGTCAGGCCGGATTGGGGTTGGTCAGACTTGGCGGCCGGAGCCGGGCTGCTCGGCGCCGTCTGGGCCGGGGCAGGGAGCGGCGTCGTTGTCTGGGCGACCGCGGCCGCGGTCTGCAGGCCAAGGGCAACGACGAATATGGTGGGGCGGATCATGCTCTCGTCTCCGGTTGGGCGCGGCCATTGGCGGCCACGCTTCAACCATTGAACGCGAGACAGAGCAAAATCCGTCGGCCTTTTTCGACCGGACACCAACCTACCGGATCCGGCGCAGCCGGATCGAAGGATTGCTAAGGACAGGAGGCGACGGCTATCTCGGCTGGTCGACCGCCACCAACTGGTCCTGCTTGAAACCTGCATGTTGCGGCGTCCAGACGTCGCCCTCGCGGTTGAACCAGTGGCACAGATACGTGCCGGAAGCCGCCCCGTCGCTGACAGTCATTTCGGGGCCTCCGGACTTCAGCCTGACGACGTCTCCGGTCTTGAAACTATTGGGCATTTCGACCTCCCATGCTGACAAAGGGAGTTTCCCACCAACAGCTGTTCCCGACAATGGCCGAGATGCGCCGATCACGTGGTGCAGCCTGGGAAGGCGTGAGAATGATGCCGCTTGTGTGACACGCCGGGTAGCACGGTTATGCGTGGCCGAATCATCCCGGTGCTTTGGAGCCGAAGCGAGCGACCCGACCGCTCCTTGGGTTCAATCGGTGTCGCGCAGTGGGGCCGGCGGCTGTGCCGATTGGTTGTCTTCGGCTGGGCGGACGGTCATAGACCTTTCATTGGGCCACAACGCTTGTGCCTTCGTCACCGCTGCCAAAAGATCGTCTGCTTCAACGCTTCCGATTTCAGTTAGAAGCGGTCTGCCGCCCCCTGCTCTGAAACCGACGTGATAGACCGTCCAACTCCTCATTGAATTCCGACAAAAATTGCGTCTCGGCGTGGACACGCGGATGGAAGCCCGGCTCGCTTTTGTGGTTAGGATTTTGAGGTCCGCAAGCCGGGCATGCACCGACCGATAGGGCGGGGGGCTTGGGGTTATCAGCCGGTGCGATCGCGAGACTGTCTGATTTGCCCGCCAGCCCACAATCGACCGAGGTCCATCCTGCCGAACGCATTGGTCCGAAAGGACCAAAGATATAGCCCCTTATTCCGTTGGGGCAGGTTGCCCCCGCCGGTGACTTTTTGTCATCCGCCGATGGCCCATGGTTCACGGCAGACCGCTCAAGCGCTCGGCCTCCGCTAATGCGCCTGGGCAGAGATGGCGGGGACCGGCGAATCGCGGGACGTGAACCGCTGGACCTCACAGGCCCAGCATTTCGCCGGAGCCTGTGAGGAAGATCCGCCCTAGCCCCCGTTAGCAGGTGCCGGTGCCGGTTTGGCGGGAGCGGCGGGCTTGGAGACGGACGGTGCGGACGGCGCCTCAACCTTGGGCGTGTTCACGCTAACGTTCACATCCTTACCTCCGCCCCCATTTATGTTTATCACCCCCGTGAAGAATAGTAGGGCAACAACTGCGATGATGCCAAGGATTATCGCAACGGCTGTTCCGCCACCACCAGAGTTTACGACTGTAGGGCCGTCAGACATGGCTTTTCTCCTTTTCTTGAGTTCTCACTCGGAAGAAAAGAGAACTTTGTGGTATTTGTTCCGCACTCGGGCTACAGTCTTAAAGTACATACGACCGAAGTCCATTGACTGGAATGCCTAGACGGTTGTCGCCGAGCTGTGACAGAATGAAAAAACCCGCCGGCCGAAGCCAGCGGGTGAAGGTGGTTGGGCTCGGCCCCGCCAGGACCGAGCGCCCTATCATGTGCACACGGCCGAACTGGTCGCGCCTACAAATGTTAGGGCTAAAGGAAATTCCGAAGCACGGTCTAGGCGAGCAGGGAGAAAGTTAGCTGATCAGACGGTGAAGTTCGCGGTCGCTCAGGTCTTTTGGTGCCGCTTGCGTGACTCGAACACGCGACCCCATCATTACGAATGATGTGCTCTACCAACTGAGCTAAAGCGGCCCGGGAAGCGCTGAGCTTCCAGAATGGGCTGGGTGATAGACTCAACCGCTCCCTAATTCAAGATGGGCAGCAGTGAATTCCGGCCTCGCCGGCGGCAATTCCGATCTACGGTTATCACGCGACGGGCGCCGGAGCGGCCCGCGGCGGCGTGCGGGTAAGCGGTCCTTCGCATCCGGCTGGCCGGCGCGGCTGCAGCCGCGGTGACGAAAAATGTTGATTCTTCAACAAAAAATGCCGAAATGGCTTTGGCCGGCAAGGCAGCCGCTCGCCGTTGATCGATCGGTCGTCTGCGGCTGACGACCAGACAACCGGGAGCGAACGCGCAGAGGGAGCTCGCTTGGACCCTATCGAGAAAGCGATCCGCAATGCCTTCGAGAAAGGCAATGCCGAGGACCGGGCGTTCCGCGAGAGGGTCTATCGATCCGCCTTTGCCGCGCTCGACCGCGTCCTGCAGGCCAATCCGAACGTCACGGTCGAGGCCGCCATCAGCCGCCGCAAGGCAGTCCAGGCCAAGATCACCGAGATCGAATCGGAGTTCCTGCCGGCCGTGCCGGAGGTGACGCTGCCGCCGGAAAACGTAGCGCCCACCGGCAATGGCGCACCGGCCACCCGCGTTGAAGCGCCGTCCGAATCGGCCGCGCCGTCTGTCGACGCGCCGCTGCCGCCGTCGCAAACCGCGCCCTCGCCCTCGATCACCGTCGACGGCCCGGTCCAGCCCGATGCGTCGGACCGGCCGCGTGCGCGTGTGCTGCCGCGCGTGCCCGACATCATGCCGGATGAGACAGCGCTTCCCGATGCGCCCTCGCTCGATGATTCGCCGGGTGCTCCCGTCGGCAATGGCGCCCAGGTCGCGCCCGACCGCGACGAGCGGCGCATCAGGGGCGGGCGCTTGCCGCTCACCGCGATCTTCGTCGTCGCGACATTGCTCGCGGCCGCCGGCATCGGCCTCTACTTCGCCAAGCAGACCGGTGTCTTCAAGACGGCGGCCGAGCTCAACACCGGCCCGCCGGAGCCGGCGCCGGCGCTGGACGACGAGGACTCCTCGCAGCCGACCGAGCCAGGCTCGCCGCAGAAACCGGGCGAGGCCGACCAGTCGAAGAACTGGATCAACGTCTTCTCGCCCGCCGACCCGACCCATGTCAGCGCCCCGTCCGACGCCGCCGCCGAGGTGATGAAGGACGATACAGGCCAGTTCCTGCGCATCCGCTCGGGCGCGTCCGGTTCGGCCATCGCCTTCGACGTCGGCCAGGGCGTGCTGGAGAAACTTGCCGGCAAGCACGCCATGTTCGACATCGTTGCGCGTTCGGAAGAAGGCAAGGAGACGCAGATCTCGATCGACTGCAATTTCGGCGATCTCGGCGATTGCGGCCGCAAGCGCTACGCGGTCGGCCACGAGCGCAACGAATATCTGTTCGACGTGCAGTTCCCGAACAAGCATCCGGGCGCCGCCGGCACGATCGCCGTCAATTCCGATTTCGACCAGAAGGGCAAGTCCGTCGATATCTACGAGATACGCGTCTCGATAGCGCAGTGATCGCGCCGCTCTATCCGCCAACGCCGGCGCTCGATCTTTAGCTATCCAGCAATGCCTGCAGCGTCTCGATGCGGTCGGCTTCCGCCGCCGGCTTGTCCCAGCGCAGCCGTGAGATGCGGGGAAAGCGCATCGCGACGCCAGATTTGTGGCGGGTCGAGCGGTTGAGGCCTTCGAACGCCACCTCCAGCACCAGGCCGTTCCTGCGGTCGGCGCGCACCGAGCGCACCGGCCCGAAACGCTCGATCGTGTTGTCGCGCACATATTTGTCGATTTCTCTCAGTTCCTCGTCGGTGAAGCCGAAATAGGCCTTGCCGACCGGCACCAGCTCTTCCGAGCCCTCCGGACCGGACCAGACGCCGAACGTGTAGTCGGAATAAAAGCTCGAGCGCTTGCCGTGGCCGCGCTGCGCATACATAAGCACCGCGTCGATGGTGTGCGGGTCGCGCTTCCACTTGAACCACGGGCCTTTCGGCCGGCCGGCAAGATAGGGCGAATCCCAGCGCTTGAGCATCACCCCTTCGATGATCGGATGCGGCGGCGCCTGGCGCAGCCGCTCCAGCGTCTCCCAGTCGGAAAACGCGACCAGCGGCGAGAGATCGAAGCGGCTGGGGTCGAGGGTTTTGACGAAAGCCTCGAGCCGCTTGCGGCGCTCGGCGAAAGACAGCGCGCGCAGGTCCTCGCCGTCGATCTGCAGCGCGTCGTAGCAGCGCATGAAGGCCGGATATTGCTGCTGGATCTTTGGCGACACGCTCTTGCGGTTTAGTCGCTGCTGCAGGTCGGAGAAGGTTCCGGTCGCCTCGCGCGGGTCGCCGACCAAAAGCTCGCCGTCCAGCGCCGCCTCGAAATTCATCGCGGCGGCAAGGTCCGGGAAGGCGCCCGACACGTCGTCGCCGGTGCGCGAATAAAGCCGGCGCACACCGCCTTCGCACACCGCCTGCACGCGTATGCCGTCCCACTTCCATTCCGCCGCATAATCGGCCGGATCGAGCTTTTCGAGGTCGCCGTCGTCGACGGCATTGGACAGCATCACCGGACGGAACAGCGCCAGCGCGGCGCTCGTCGGCTTTTCCGCCCGGCCCTCGAGCCAAGCGAACAGCTCGGTGTAAGGCGGCGCCAGCCCGTGCCAGAGCTCCTCGATCTCAGCGACGTCGACTTGGCCAAGGTCGGCCAGCGCCTGCTTGGCGAGCCGCGCCGACACGCCGATGCGCAAGCCCCCGGTGACCAGCTTGATGATGGCGAAGCGCGCCGAGATGCTGGCGTCGTCGAGCAGCCGTGACAAAACCTTCGGCCCGTCGGAACGGCTCGCCGCCTGCAGTCTGCCGACCACCTCGGCAAGCGTCGGCACATGATTGGGGATGTGGCCTTGTGGTTGCGGCCAGACCAGCGACACGGTCTCGGCGAGGTCGCCGACATAGTCGTAGGAATAGCCGAACAGCACCGGATCCATGCGCTCGACCACCAGCGCGCGCAGCATCGCCGGCTTCACCGCCGCGATCGAGAGATCGCCGGTGATGGCGGCGAGCGCCAGACCGCGATCGGGATCCTCGACGCTGCGGAAATAGTCGGTCAGCAGCGTCAGCTTGCCGTTGCGCGACGGCGTCAGCACGAGACGGTCGAGGAGCTCGGCGAAGCGGTTCATGGGCGGCACGCCAATGACGAAGGCCGGCGCGAGGCACCCCCCTCTGTCCTGCCGGACATCTCCCCCGCAAGGGGGGAGATTGGCAGTTTCGGCCTTGCCGCCCATCCTGCAACGTCGATGATTGGCGAAGGCCGTCGCGACATCCGATCTCCCCCCTTGCGGGGGAGATGGCCGGCAGGCCAGAGGGGGGTGTGAAGGATCGCGGCGTTGCCAATTCCCGCATCAAGAATCGCCATCAATCGCCCTCATCCTCATACCCTACGAGATGCAGCGGCCGCGCCGCGATGCCCTCCAGCTCGCACCAGCGCACCAGCGCCTCCTCGCGGCCATGCGTGACCCAAATTTCCTCCGCGCCGGTTTCCTTGATCGTGATGATCAGCTCGTCCCAATCGGCATGGTCGGAAATGATCAGCGGCAGCTCGACGCCGCCTTGCTTGGCGCGTTGGCGGATGCGCATCCAGCCCGAGGCGAAGCAGGAGATCGGGTCGGGAAAACGCCGCGCCCAGCGGTCGGCGAAGGCCGACGGCGGGCCGACGACGATCGCGCCGGCGAAATCGGCCTTGCGGCTTTCCACCGTCCCCGGCTCAAGCTTGCCGAGATCGATACCCTGGCTTTGATAATATTCGCTGAGCTTCGCCAGCGCGCCGTGGATATAGATCGGCCGGTCGTAGCCCGCGTCGCGCAACAGCCGCATCACGCGCTGCGCCTTGCCGAGCGCATAGGCGCCGATCAGATGCGAGCGTTCGGGAAATTGCGCCGCCGATCTGAGCACGCGCGCGATCTCCTCATGGTCCGGCGGATGGCGAAACACCGGCAGGCCGAAGGTCGCCTCGGTGATGAAGACATCGCATCGGATAGGCTCGAACGGCAGGCAGGTGGCGTCCTTCTGCCGCTTGTAGTCGCCGGAGGCGACGATGCGCATGCCCGCATGCTCGACGCAGATCTGCGCCGAGCCCAGCACATGCCCGGCCGGATGGAAGGTGACGGCGACGCCGTTGATGTCGATCGTCTGACCGAAAGCAGCCGCCTGCGTGGTTCCGGCGAAATCCTCGCCGTAACGTAGCCCCATGATGTCGAGCGTCTCTTGCGTGGCCAGCACCGAGCGGTGGCCGGAGCGCGCATGGTCGGAATGGCCATGCGTGATCAGCGCCCGCCCGACGGGCCGCACCGGATCGATGAAGAAATCGCCGGGCGGGCAGTAGAGGCCCTCCGGCTGGGGCTTGAGCAGGTCGCTGGCGCGCATGGCTTTGAGCATAGTGGCTAAATTTGCCTCGGGAAGCCTGTTGCAAGAGACTGCTGACTCGTCTTAAACCCGCCCGCCGGCTCCGCCTCGCCGGTGGGATCCCTAACGCATGAAACCGCTCCAGGCCTCGTCGGGCGATTTGAATGCCGACCGTCGCGCCGATTTCGCCGAGATGCTGCTCGTCTCGGGCGAGCCGGCGCAGGCAGCCGAGCTTCTGCTCGGCGCGCTGGAGCTGGCGCCGCAATGGGCGGCGGGCTGGTTTCGCCTCGGCGAGATGCAGGAGGCGGCTAACCTGCTCGACCAGGCTGCGCAGGCCTGGGCCATAGCGGTGAAGCTGGACCCCGCGGATCGCCTTGGCGCCGCGCTCAAGCTTCAACTGATCGGCAAGGCGCCGGCCGCAGCGGCGCCGCCCAGCGCCTTCGTCGAGACCTTGTTCGATCACTATGCCGACAGTTTCGAGGACTCGCTTGTCGGCAAGCTCGGCTACGGGCTGCCGGATTTTCTCCAGCGCGCCATCTGCAAGGCGAGGCCCGGCCGGTTCCGGCTGGCCCTCGACCTCGGCTGCGGCACCGGCCTGATGGGCGAGAGGCTGCGCCCGTTCGCCGACCGGCTGGAGGGCTACGACATCTCGGGCGGCATGCTGAAGAAGGCGAAGGCCAAGGGCATCTACGACCGGCTGGCCAAGGCCGACCTCCAGCATTTCTCTTACACAGGCGACAGGGCCGACCTCGTGGTCGCGGCCGACGTGTTCATCTATCTGGGCGCGCTCGAATGCATTGTCGGCGCGGTCGGGAACATACTTGCCGATGGCGGCCTGTTCGCCTTTTCGCTCGAGACGCTTGCCGGCGGCGGCGATTTCGCCCTTTTGCCGTCACGGCGCTATGCCCATTCCGAGGCCTATGCGCGGCGCGTGCTTCGCGCCAACGGGCTTGCAGTCCTGTCGCTGGAAAGCACGGTTATCCGGCACGACCGGCGGGATCCGGTCGAGGGCCTGGCCATTGTGGCTGGGTTTCCCGCTGCAGCCGCCGAGCTGGGGAATCCGGCAACGGCATGAGGTCGACCTTGCTGCGAAAAAGCCCGAATGGCATGGTCCCGGTTGCGCGGGGCGGATACCGAGTCTTTGTTTTTGCGCAATTCCGGACGGAAAACCACGAGGCACTTTTCCTGGAATTGCCCTAGGGAGATATCCATGCGCTGGACCATGGTTGCGTTGGCGTCTTGCCTGACGGTCTCCGGCTGTGTCGGCGGCACGTCGATGGCCGAGCGTCAGGACGAGGATGTCCAATCCTCATTGCAATATGACGATGTGCCTTGCGATCAGTTGCTGGCGCAGCGCAATCAACTGGCGCGGCAGAACAATCTGCCCGTCACTGCCAAGCCGGGCTTCTCCAATCCGGCCATGGGCTTCGGCCCGTTCATGCCGGATATGCGCTCCAAGGCGCAGCGCGCCAGCAACAAGGCGAGCGGCGAGATCGACGCCATGAACCGCTCGATCGAACGCCGCGACTGCGGCAAGCCGAAGAAGAAGGAGACGCTCGGGCTGCCCGGCTCGAAACCTTCCTGAGCCCCGTTTGACGCCCGGATGGACCGGCGAGCGTTTGATCGCGCTTGAAAGACCGCCCGATGAACCTCTCAGACCTCGGCGACCGCATCTGCATCCTGGGCCTGTCCAATAGCGGCAAGTCCACCCTTGCCGACGCGATAGCGCGCAAGCGCGGCCTGGAAGCCGTTCACCTCGATCAGCTCTTTCATCTGCCCAATACGGATTGGGAGCAGCGTCCGAGGGCCGAATTCATTGCCCTGCACGATGCCGCGATAGCCGGCGAGCGCTGGGTGATGGACGGGAACTATTCGGTTTGCATGCCGCAGCGACTTCGGCGGGCGACAGGCTTGATTCTGCTGGATATCTCCACGGCCGCGAGTCTTCTGCGCTATTTAAGGCGAACGCTGTTCGAGAAGGACAGGCTCGGCGCTCTGGAAGGCGGGCGCGACAGCATCAAATGGGACATGATCCACCACATCGCCGTCACTACGCCGCGAAACCGCAGGAAATACCGGGCGATGTTCGACGCGCTCGATCTGCCGAAGCTGCAGCTGTCTTCGCTGCGGGCGATCAAGCAGCGCTTCCGCGACTGGGGTCTGACTCCCGATTAATACCCCGCCTCGCGGTCAACCAGGTTCTCGAGCTTCTCGCCGCGCTCGAAGGCGGCCATCTGGCGAAGCATGATCGGCACCAGGTGCGCCGGGTCCGACGTTGCCGCCGCATGCGGCGTGACGAACACTTTCGGATGGCTCCACAGCGGGCTGGTCTTCGGCAGCGGTTCGACCTCGAAGACGTCGAGGCTCGCTTCCTTCAGCGTGCCGTCGTCCAGCGCGCGCAAAATGTCGGCGTCCTTCTGCAGCCGTCCGCGCCCGGCATTGATCAGCACCGCGCCGCCAAGCCCGTTGCGCCGGCGCAATTCCTTGAGCAGTCCGTAATTGACGATGCCCTGGGTCTGCGGCGTGAGCGGCAAGAGCACAACCAGGATGTCAGTGGCATTGAGGAAGGGGATCAGCCCCGCCTCGCCGGCATAGGTCGAAACGCCCTTCATCCCCCGCTCGCTGCGCGACCATCCGTTGACGGCGAAGCCGAGCGACAACAACGCCGAAGCCGCGGCGCGGCCAAGACTGCCAAGCCCCATAATGCCGACGGAGACGTCGCCTGCCACCCGTTGCGGCGGCTCGTGCCAGATCTTCTTTTGCTGCTGGGCCCGGTAAAGCGAGGCCTGCCGATGGTGGTCGAGCACGCGCCAGACGACATATTCGACCATGTGCTGGGTAAGATTGTCGGCGACGACCTTGACGATCGGAACGTCGGGCAGGCCTGGATCGGCAAAGATGTGGTCGACGCCGGCGCCGATCGAGAAGATGGCGCGCAGATTGGGCAGCGATTTGAGAAGGTTAGGCTTCTGCTTCCACACCACCGCATAGGTGATCGACGGATCGTCGGCGCCGTTCGGCTCCAGCACGACCTCGCGCTCGGCCGAGAGCAGCTCATGCCAGCGCTGCGGGTGGATGCCCGTGAGGGCAAGCAGGATTTTGCCTTTTTCCATTCTCGGATTTTTCTTCCCTGTTTCGCCGGTGCGGGTCTGGCTACTCGCTGACCACGCCGGTCGGCGCGGTCTCGATCTTGAAGGCCGCCGCCATCAGCGCCCGCGTATAATCGGTTTGCGGGCTGCTGAAAATCTGCTCGGAAGGTCCCGCCTCGACGATCCGGCCATTGCGCATGACGATGACATCATTGGCAAGGGCGCGGACGACCTTGAGGTCGTGGCTGATGAAGAGGTAAGCGAGATTGTGCTTGGCCTGCAGGCTGCGCAAAAGGTCGACCACCTGCGCCTGCACGCTCATGTCGAGCGCGGAGGTCGGCTCGTCGAGCATGACGAAGCGCGGGTTGAGCACCATGGCGCGGGCGATGGCGACGCGCTGGCGCTGGCCGCCGGAGAATTCATGCGGATAGCGGTGGCGCGTTTCGGGATCGAGGCCGACCTCTTTCAGCACGGCGACCACCTTGTCGTCGCGCTGGTCGGCCGAGAGCTTCGGCTCGTGGATCTTCAGTCCTTCCTCGATGATCTCCGAAACCGACAGGCGCGGGCTGAGCGATCCGAACGGATCCTGGAAGACGATCTGCAATTCGCGCCGCAGCGGCCGCATGGCGCCGAAGGAGAGCTGGTTGATGTCGCGTCCGTTGAAATTGATCGTACCGGTCGAGGAGATCATCCGCGCGAGCGCTAGGCCCAGCGTCGTCTTGCCCGAGCCGGATTCGCCGACGACGCCAAGGGTCTGGCCGGCCCGCACCGTGACGTCGATGCCGTCCACGGCCTTCACATGGTCGACCGTGGTCCGGAAGAAGCCTTTCTTGATCGGGAACCAGACTTTGATGTCCTTGCCGGTCATGACGGATTTGGCGCCCGGGTCGGTTGTGGGCGGCTTGCCCTTCGGCTCGGCCGCGAGCAGATGCTTTGTATAGTCATGCCGCGGATTGGCGAAGATTTCCCTGGTCGGGCCGCTCTCCACGATCTTGCCCTTGGTCATGACGCAGACGCGGTCGGCGATCCTGCGCACGATGCCGAGATCATGCGTGATGAACAGGAGCGACATGCCTTTGCGGGCTTTGAGCTCCGCCAGCAGTTCCAGGATCTGCGCCTGCACGGTGACGTCGAGCGCGGTCGTCGGCTCGTCGGCGATCAGAAGCTCCGGCTCGTTGGCCAGAGCCATGGCGATCATGACGCGCTGGCGCTGGCCGCCGGAGAGCTGGTGCGGATAGGCGTCGAGGCGTTTCTGCGGATCGCGGATGCCGACCTCGGTGAGCAGTTCCAGCGTGCGGGCGCGCGCCGGGGCGTCGCGCAGGCCCTGATGCAATTGCAGCACCTCGACGATCTGCTGCTCGATCGTGTGCAGCGGGTTGAGCGAGGTCATCGGCTCCTGGAAGATCATGGTGATCTTGTTGCCGCGCACGCCGCGCAACGCCTTCTCGTCCATGGCAAGCAGGTTGGCCCCACTGAACAGGATCCTGCCCGACGGATGGCTGGCGGCGGGATAGGGCAGGAGCTTCAGCACCGACAGCGCCGAAACCGATTTGCCCGAGCCGGATTCGCCCACCAGGGCCAGCGTCTCGCCCTTGGCGATGTCGAATGAGATATGGTCGACAGCGATCGCCTGCTTGCCGCCTTGCGCGAAGGCGACGCTCAGGTCTTGGACGGAAAGCAGGGCTTGGCTCATTTGAACGTCTTGCGCGGATCGAAGGCGTCGCGCGTCGCCTCGCCGATGAAGACCAACAGGGACAGCATCAGCGAGATCACGATGAAGCCGGAGATGCCGAGCCAGGGGGCGTTGAGGTTGCGTTGCGCCTGTTTCAGCAACTCGCCGAGCGAGGCCGAGCCCGGTGGCAGGCCGAAGCCGAGATAGTCGAGCGAGGTCAGTGTCGAGATCGAGCCCGAGAGCAGGAAGGGCAGGAAGGTCAACGTCGCCACCATGGCGTTCGGCAGCAGGTGGCGGAACATGATGGTGAGATTTGGCACGCCCAGCGCGCGCGCCGCGTTGACATATTCGAAGTTGCGCGCGCGCAGGAATTCGGCCCGCACCACGCCGACCAGCGCCACCCATGAAAACAGCAGCATCAGGCCGAGCAGGATGAAGAAGCCGGGCGGCAGGATGGCCGAGATGATAAGCAGCAGATAGAGCACCGGGATCGCCGACCAGATCTCGATGAAACGCTGGAAGAGAAGGTCGGTCCAGCCGCCGAAATAGCCTTGCACCGCGCCGGCCGCGACGCCGATCAGCGACGAGCCGAGCGTTAGGATCAGGCCGAACAGAACCGAGATGCGGAAGCCATAGAGCACCCGCGCCAGCACGTCGCGGGCCTGGTCGTCCGTGCCCAGCCAGTTCCAGTTGCCGACGGTGCAGTTGGCATCGGCGTCGCCTTGCGGATACTGGCTGCAGCGCGTCTTCTTGTCGTAAAGCCAGGACGGCTTTGCCGGCGCCGGTTCCGGAATGGCGTTGTTGACCGTCTGATAGGAGTAGCGGACCGGCGGCCAGATCATCCAGCCATTGGAGTTGATCTCGTCCTGGATCACCGGATCGCGGTAGTCGGTGACGGCATAGAAACCGCCGAACTTCTCCTCCGGATAGGCGACCAGAACCGGAAACAGGATCTCGCCCTTGTAGGAGGCGACGATCGGCTTGTCGTTGGCGATCAGCTCTGAAAACAGCGACAGCACGAACAGCAACAGGAAGATCCAGAGCGACCAGTAGCCGCGCCGGTTGGCCTTGAAATTCTGCAACCGCCGCTGGTTGAGCGGCGACAGAAATGGCCTGCGGGGCCGAACCGGGGCGCTTTCGATCGCGGCCTCGGCCATCAGATGTCTCTCCGCTCGAAGTCGATGCGCGGATCGACCCAGGTGTAGATCAGGTCGGACAGAAGGCCGACAAACAGGCCAAGCAGCGAGAAGATGTAGAGGGTGGCGAACACCACCGGATAGTCGCGGTCGATCACCGACTTGAAGCCGAGCAGGCCGAGGCCGTCGAGCGAGAAGATGTTCTCGATCAGCAGCGAGCCGGTGAAGAAGGCCGAGATAAAGGCGCCGGGAAAACCGGCGATGACGATCAGCATGGCGTTGCGGAACACGTGGCCGTAGAGCACCTTGTGCTCCGACAGCCCCTTGGCGCGCGCCGTCACCACATATTGCTTGCGGATTTCTTCGAGGAAGGAGTTCTTGGTGAGCAGGGTGGTCGTCGCGAAAGCCGAGAGCACGAGCGCCGTCAGCGGCAGCGTCATGTGCCAGAAATAGTCTGCGATCTTGGCGGGCCAAGACAGCTGATCCCAATTGTCCGAAACGATGCCGCGCAGCGGAAACCAGTCCCAGAACGAACCGCCTGCGAACAGCACCATGAGCATGATGCCGAACAGGAAGCCTGGAATGGCATAGCCGACGATGACGACGCCGCTGGTCCAAACGTCGAAGGTCGAGCCGTCCTTCACCGCCTTGCGGATGCCGAGCGGGATCGAGATCAGGTAGGACAGAAGCGTGATCCACAGGCCGATGGAGATGGAGACGGGCATCTTCTCCAGGATCAGGTTCAGCACCGAGATATCGCGGAAATAGCTGTCGCCGAAATCGAAGCGGATATAGTTCCACAGCATCATGCCGAAGCGCTCGAGCGGCGGCTTGTCGAAGCCGAACTGCTTTTCCAGCTTCTTGATGAATTCGGGATCGAGCCCCTGCGCGCCGCGATATTTCGAGCCGACATCACCGGCCACGTCGAAATTGCCGCCGCCGGCGTCGCCGCCACCGCTGCCGAGGCGGTCGTTGCCGCCCTGGTTGGTCAGCCGGGCGATCACCTGTTCGACCGGCCCGCCCGGGGCGAACTGGATGACCGCGAAGGAGATCGCCATGATGCCGAACAGCGTCGGGATCATCAGAAGAATGCGGCGCAGGATATAGGCGCCCATCAGGCGACGGGCCCCGCGCGAACAGTGATGTCAGGCTTTGCCAATCTTTGCCGCCTTGCCCTTGTCGAACCACCACAGCGCCTCGACCGGAAAGCCGAAATCGGGTTTCTGTTCGGGAAAGCCGAACATGTCCCAATAGGCGCTTCGGTGATTCGCCAGATACCAACTTGGAATCCAATCGCGCCGCGCGCGCAAGGCCCGGTCCAACGCACGCATGGCGGTGGTCAGGCTTTCACGATCCTTGGCGGCGCCGACGGCATCGATCAACGCATCGACTGCCGGGCTTGCAACGCCCGACAGGTTGCGCGAGCCCGATACGGCGGCGCTGCGCGAGTGGAAGAAAATTTCCAGATCGTCGCGGGTCGGCGTGGCGCTGAAATTGAAGGCGGCCGAGAGAAGGTCGAAATCGAACGTCGATTGCCTGAGCTGGTACTGCGCCGAATCCACCAGGCGGATCGAGGCATCGATGCCGATGGCCTTCATGTTGGCGACCCAGGGCGAATAGACCTGCACGAAGGTCTCGTCGTCGACCAGGAATTCGGCGGCCAGCCGCCCGCCCTTGTCGTTGACCACGAAGTCACCGGAGCGTTTCCAACCGGCCTGAGCGAGCAATTTCAGTGCCGCGCTCAGTTGTTTGCGGTCCCGCCCGGACCCGTCCGACGGCGGTTGCGTCACCGCTTCGCCGAAGGTCTCCGGTGGCAGCTGGTCGCGCAGCGGCTCGAGCAGCGCCAGCTCCTGCGGCGTCGGCATGCCCGCGGCCCGGAAGTCGGATTTTTCGAAGCAGGATTGCGAGCGCTCATAGGAACCGTAAAAGAAGTTGCGCCGTGTCCATTCGAAATCGAAGCAGAGCGCGATCGCTTGCCGCACGCGTGGATCCTTGAACTGCTCACGCCGCTGGTTGACCGCGGTGGCCTGCATGGATGGCGTGGTTTCAGCCGGGAACTCATGCTTGATCACCTTGCCGGCGGTAAAGGCCGGAAAATCGTAAGCCGTCGCCCAGACGCGCGACGTGAATTCCTCGCGGTAGAGGATCTCGCCCTTCTTGAAGGCCTCGAACCCGGCGGTGCGATCCTGGTAGAATTCGATGCGGATGCGCCCGAAATTGTTCAGGCCGCGATTGACCGGCAGGTCGTTGCCCCAATAGTCGGCCACCCGCTCATATTCGATCCAGGCGCCCGCCGACCAGCGCCCGACCTTGTAGGCGCTTGAGCCGAGCGGCGGATTGAGCTGCGAGGAATCGAACGGGTTGGCCGTAAAGAAGGCCTTCGAAAGGATAGGGAATCCGACGACGTTGAGGATGGTGCGGGCCGACTGCTTGCCGGAGAATTTGAGCTCGACCGTGTGGGTGTCCTTCGCCACCGCGTCATCCAGATGCGTCAGCGACAGCGCATAGTCCGGATGCCCTTTGTCTTTCAGCAGCTTGAAGGTGAAGGCAACATCGTCGGCGGTGAGCGGCGTGCCGTCATGGAAGCGCGCCTGCGGGCGCAGCGAGAAGGTGAAGGTGTTGCGGTCGTCGGAGATCGTGACGCTCTCGGCGATCAGTCCATAGGCCGCATCCGGCTCGTCAAGCGCCCGCACCATCAAGGAATCGAAGCACATTTCCATGCGCTGCGGGGAATCGCCCTTGGGGACGAACGAATTCAACGTGTTGAAGGTCTGCGGGCTCTGGTTGGCGCCCCAGTTGGGCGGCGAGAAGTTGAAGGTGCCGCCTTGCGGCGCATCGACATTGACATAGTCGAAATGCGTGAAGTCAGGCTTGTATTTCAGATCGCCGAAGGCCGACAGGCCATGCAGCCTGATGCCGGTCGGGGTACCGGCAAAGGCGCGGCCGGGCAGCAACGCGGCGGCCGTGGCCGCGGCGCCGAGCGCCAGGAAGTCGCGGCGAGGAAGCAAAGTCCGCCGCTCCATCAATTGAGGCCTTTGTACCTGGCGGCCAGCGCCTTTTCCTTGGCCGTGTCGATCCACCAGGAATCGATATCGGCGCCGCGGTAGCTGGGCTGCTTATCCGGCATGCCGAATTTATTCCAGTAGGCGTACCAGACAGCGGTGCGATGGTACTGCGGCAGGACGTAGAAGTTCCACAAGAGCACCCGGTCAAGGGCGTGGGTGGCGGCGATAAGATCGGCGCGGTCGCCGGCAAAAACGATCCGATCTATCAGGGCGTCTACGACCGGGTCCTTAATGCCCATCAGGTTACGCGAGCCTGGGGCGTCTGCTGCCTTCGAACTCCAGAATTCGCGTTGCTCGTTGCCGGGCGATTCAGATTGCTGAAGCACCGTCGTTACCATATCGAAGTCGAAGTGGTTGATCCGGTTGATGTACTGGGTCTGGTCGATGATGCGTAGGGTCGCGTCGATCCCTATTTTGCGGAGGTTAGCGATGTAAGGGCTGGAGATGACTTGGTCGGTGTCGTTCGAACCGAGTATCTCGAACTTAAGCGGCTCGCCGGACTTTGTGTTGATCATCTTGCCGCCCTTGATCTGCCAGCCGGCCTGAGCAAGGAGATCAACGGCCCGCTTAAGATGTTTCCGCTCCGCTTGCGGTGAGTCATAGACAGGTAGCTTGAACTCCTGAGTGAACAATTCGGGCGGCAGCTTGTCGCGATATTTTTCCAGGATTTCCAGTTCCTTGCCTTGCGGCAGGCCGCTCGACGCCAGTTCGGTGCCTTGGAAATAGCTCGACGTTCTGGTGTTGAAGCCAAAAAACAGCGTCCTGTTCATCGTCTCGAAATCGAAGGGCTGGGTCAGCGCCTCACGCACCCGACGATCTTGGAAAAGTGCTCGCCGCTGGTTGAACACGAAGCCCTGCATGGGCTGCGCATGTTCGCTTTCGAAGGTCTTCTTGATCACGTCGCCGCCCTTGAAGGCCGGAAAGTCATAGGCCGTTGCCCATTTGCGCGAACTCATTTCGCGGTGGATGTCGTCGAGCCCCCCCTTGGTGAAGGCCTGCCAGGCAGCGTTGTCATCGAGGATGTAGGTAAAGCGCTGGGTGTCGAAATTCTCGCGCCCGATCTTGACCGGCAGCTTGGCGCCCCAATAGTCCGGCACGCGCTGCCAGACGATTTCCGAGCCTGGCTTGAAGCTGGCGATCTTGTAGGCCGCGGAGCCCAGTGGCGGCTCGAGCGTCGGCCTTGTGATGTCGCGCTTCTTGCCGCTGGCGTCCGTGCCTTCCCACCAGTGCTTCGGCAAGACGACGAGATCGCCGAGGATCTTGGGCAGCTCGCGGTTGCCCTTCTGGTTGAAATGGAACTCGACCTCGCGGTCCGAGACCGCGACCGCCTCGGTCACGTTCTCGAAATAGCGATTGTATCTGGGGCTGTTGGCCTTCAGCACCTGGAATGACCAGACCACGTCGTCGACGGTGATCGGCTTGCCGTCATGCCATTTTGCACGAGGATCGAGTCGGTAGGTGGCTGAGGAAAAATCGGCAGGATACTTGAAGGCGTCTGCGATCAGGGGGTGGCTCACACTGCCTTCATCAGTAGCCTGTTCCATCAGCGTGTCGTAAAGCAGGCTGCCACCAAAATCGGCGAAGCCAGCAGCGGGTGACCCTTGCACTATGAAGGGATTGAAGCTGTCGAAGGTCCCTATAGCGACGGCATTGTAGGTGCCGCCCTTCGGCGCATTCGGATTGACGTAGTCGTAATGCTGGAAATTGTCGCCGTATTTTGAAGGTCCGATCAGCGACGATGTCGTGCGCCATTCGTCGGCGAAGCCGGCCTGCAGGCTGGCGGCGAAGGCAAGCGCGAATGCCGATGCGAAAAGCGTGCGGAAGCGGCCAACCTTCATGCGTTCTCCTCGTCGCGAACTCCAGAGCGGTTCATCGTTTCCCGGAAACGACAACCGCTCTATCGCTTTGTTTCGACGCAATTCCGGACGGAAACCCGGTTCCCGCTTTCGTGGAATTGCTCTGCCCACCCGCAATCTAGATCATTTGACGCGGGTGGAAACCGCAAGTGCCGCCTTTGTCGCGATCCATGCAGCTTTCCTAACAAAAAAGCCGGGATGAACCCGGCTTTTCCAAGGAAGTCTCTATGACAAATTGTTTATTGAGCGGGCGCGGCGGGCTTGGCCGGAGCGGTTCCCTCGGCCGGCTTGGCCGGCGCGGCGCCTTCGGCGGGCTTCGCGGGTGCGGCACCTTCCGCCGGCTTGGCTTCCGCCGAAGCACCCGGCTGCGGCAGCGGCTTCGGATTGTCCGACAGCGTGCGCAGATAGGCGATCACATTGGCGCGGTCTTCATCCTTCGGCAGGCCGGCGAAGCCCATCGCCGTGCCCTTCACGAACTTCTTCGGCGAGGTGATGAAGTGGTTGAGATTGTCGTACGTCCAGTGCTCCTGGCCGCCCTTGGAGAAATCCTTCATGCCGGCCGAATAGGCGAAGCCTTCATGCTCGGCGACGGGGCGGTCGACGATGTCCCAAAGGTCCGGACCGACCTTGTTCGGACCGCCTTTTTCGCCGGAATGGCAGGCCTGGCATTTCTTGAAGATCGCGGCGCCCGCCTCGGCATTGGCGGTGGCGAGCAGGTCGGCGATCGGTTTGGCTTCCGCCGCGGGAGCAGCCGGACCGCCTTCGGCCGGTTCCTGCGCTTCGATGGCGAAGCCGGGCTTTTCGGGCGTCGGCGAGGCGAACAGCCCGTCCGAGACGAGGCCTATGGAAAAGACGATGAAGCAGGTTCCAAGAAATCCGCCGAGCAGCTTGTTGACTTCGTTGGAATCCATACGCCCCTTGCTCCTTTTCCGGCGGACCGTCCCGTCCACTCCGTCCGTCGGTCTCGCGAACTGCCCTGAAAGGCCAGTCAAACCGCGCGGAAACTAGGTCTTTTGCTCTGGCGTTGCAACACCTATAAGGGCGCTTCCAGTGAGACCTTTTGCCACTTTTCCATCCGCTTTTTTCGGCTGCCCTGAAATCCGATGTCGACCTTGATCCTGATCCCCGCCCGCATGGCCTCGACGCGCCTGCCGGGCAAGCCGCTGGCCGACATTGCGGGCGTGCCGATGATCGTCCATGTCGCCCGGCGCGGGGCCGAGGCCGGGCTTGGCCGCGTGGTGGTGGCGACCGACACGGAAGCGGTCGCACAGGCAGTGCGGGCGCATGGTTTCGAGGCTGTCATGACCCGCACGGATCACGAATCGGGCTCCGACCGCATCTTCGAGGCTCTGACGGCCCTCGACCCCGAAAAGCAGGTGGAAACGATCGTCAACGTTCAGGGCGATCTGCCGACCATCGACCCCGAGATCATCGGCGCGTCGCTGCGGCCGTTTGAGGACAAATCGGTCGATATCGCCACGCTTGGCGTCGAGATCGTGCGCGACGAGGAGAAGACCAATCCCAATGTCGTCAAGATCGTCGGCTCGCCACAGTCCGCGACACGGTTGCGAGCGCTCTATTTCACCCGCGCCACTGCGCCTTGGGGCGAGGGGCCGCTCTACCACCACATCGGCCTCTACGCGTATCGCCGCGCCGCGCTGGAACGCTTCGTCGCGCTAAAGCCGTCGCCGCTGGAGCGTCGCGAGCGGCTGGAGCAGCTGCGCGCGCTGGAAGCCGGCATGCGCATCGACGCCGAGATCGTCCATTCCGTGCCGCTCGGCGTCGACACGCCCCACGATCTCGAACGCGCCAGGCAAATCCTTTCAAAATGAGACATCAGCATGCCTGAAAAGACCAACAGAATTTCCTTCCAGGGCGAGCCCGGCGCCAATTCCGACACGGCGTGCCGCAACATGTTCCCCGCGATGGAGCCGTTGCCGTGCCCGACCTTCGAGGATGCCTTCAACGCGGTCGAGACCGGCAAGGCCGATCTCGCCATGATTCCGATCGAGAACACCATCGCCGGCCGCGTCGCCGACATCCACCACCTCTTGCCGGAATCGAAGCTGCACATCGTCGGCGAATATTTCCTGCCGATCCATTTCCAGCTGATGGTGCTGCCGGGCGTGAAGCGCGAAGAGATCAGGACCGTCCACAGCCACATCCACGCGCTCGGCCAGTGCCGCAAATATATCCGCAAGAACGGCTGGAAGCCTGTGGTCGCCGGCGACACGGCGGGTTCGGCCAAGATGGTGTCGGAGGTCAGGGACCGCACCATGGCCGCGCTGGCGCCGGCTTTAGCCGCCGAGCTCTATGGGCTCGACATCGTCGAGAAGAATGTCGAGGACACCGACTCCAACGTCACCCGCTTCGTCGTGCTGACCAAGAACAAGCAATGGGCGGAGCGCCCCGCGCCGGACGCCAAGATGATGACCACCTTCATCTTCCGTGTCCGCAACGTGCCGGCCGCGCTCTATAAGGCCATGGGCGGCTTCGCCACCAACGGCATCAACATGACCAAGTTGGAGAGCTACCAGCTTGGTGCCTTCACCGCGACGCTGTTCTACGCCGACATCGAGGGCCACCCGGACGATCCGCTGGTCAAGCTGGCGCTGGACGAGCTGCGCTTCTTCTCGCGCGAGATGCGCATCCTCGGCGTCTATCCGGCCAGCGCCTCGCGCGAGCAGTGGAAGGTCGCGGACTGAACGGTCTTCGGTCCGTAAGCTGACGGTTCAAAGGGCACGACTGCCCTTCGGGGATTGGCGGAGGCATGCGTGCTTCGTCATCCACGGGCGAAGCAAGGAGCGAAGCGACGCGCGCAGACCCGAGGATCCATTCCGTTACGCCGGAGCGCCGCCCACCAGTCCAGAATTCTGCTCCGCTGCACCCTTCCGCCGAGGTCACGACATGGATTCCAGGGTCTCGCTTCGCTATCCCTGGAATGGCGATGTCACGGGCGTTCCGGCTATTCTCGGACTCCGCCACTCAACCATTCTCAGCCGAACCCCAACGGCACGTAGTCGATCTCCATGAACTTCTCGACCTCGGGCACCCAGCGGTCGCGCACGAAGGCGACATGGTCGGGGTGCTCGTTGTAGCGCGTGTAGGCCGCCTGGTCGGCGAATTCCATCGAGAAGCCGAACTGGTAGTCGTTCTTCGGGCTCACCTGCCGCAACTGCTCGAAATGCGTGACGCCCTTGATCCCGGTCAGGATCTTCTTCGCATCGTGCAGGAAGCGCTTCGTCTCCAGCGATTGCAGCGGATGCTTCAGCGTGAACACGACGGTATGGCGGATCATGTCTCGTCTCCTATTCGCTGTCGACCCAGGCGCGGATGAGGTGATGGGCGATTGCCCCTTTCGGCGGTGTAATCAAGCCATCGGCATGCTGCCTGTCCAGCATCGTGCGCACCTCGTCGCGGAAGAACCAGCGGCAGTCCTCCAGCTCGTTGAGGTCGGCCTGGATATCCTCGTTAAGGGGCTCGCCGAAACAACCGATCATCAGCGAATAGGGGAACGGCCAGGGTTGGCTGGCGTGGTAGACGACGCGGCCGAGCCGGATGCCGGCCTCTTCGAGCGTCTCGCGCCGTACCGCCGCCTCGATTGTCTCGCCCGGCTCGATGAAGCCTGCAAGCGCCGAATACATGCCCGGCGCGAAATGCCTGCCGCGCCCCAATAGGCATTTCTCGCGCGTCGCCGTCAGCATGATTGCCACCGGATCGGTGCGCGGGAAATGGTCGGTGCCGCAGGCAGGGCAATGGCGCCGGTAGCCGCCGGCGCGCATCTCCGAGCGGTTGCCGCATTTGGAGCAGAAGGCATGGCTTACGTGCCAGGCAAGCAGCGCCGCGCCTTGCGCCAGCGCGCCGGCCGCCGCCTCGTCGACCAGCCCTTGCATATAGACGGAACGATAGTCGATCGCCTTGATCGTCTCGGGCAGCTTTTCCGGCTCGATGCCGGCGGGCACGGCCAGCACCGGCCCGCTGTCAGAGAAGCCGAGCAGCACGCCGCGATCGAGTGCGGCTTCGAAAGCTCCACTCTCATCCGTCCTGAACCAGGGGTCGAACGTGCCATCCTCGAGTTTGAGATAGAGCCGGCCGGCACGCATCAGCATCAGCCGAGCGGCCTGGTCGGCCAGCGCTTTTTCGACCGCATCATCGGCGCGGTTCTCGGACTGCCGATCGATGCGGTTGCCGGCGAAACCGACGAATTGGCTGGGCTCGCGCAAGGGCGCGTCGAACAGGCGAAAGCTCATGGAAACTCGGGTGGGCTCGATGTGCGGAATGGATACTGGTCAGCTTATAGCGCCGCCTTGATCGTTTGGGCAAACCGGCGGATATCGGAGCGCTGATAGGGCTCGCGCATGCCGTGTCCCCAGACCGGTCCCGGCCATCCGGGATCGCCCTCAGATCGGGCGACGACATGGACATGCAACTGCCGCACGATGTTGCCGAGCGCGCCAGTGTTGATCTTGGTGCATCCGGTCACCCGCTTCAGCGCCTGCGCTACCATATTGGTCTCGAAGGTCAGCATCGTTTGGTCGAGCGGCGTCAGGTCGTGAATTTCCTCCACGCCCGGCCGTTGCGGCACCAGAACCAGCCATGGCCAGCGGCGGTCGTTCATCAGCCTGAGCTCGCAAAGGCCAAGCCACATAAGCTGCTCGCTGTCCGCCTCCAGCCGGGCGTCCAGCGTGAATCCGGCCTCGAGGCCCGGCAGCATGAGCGTTTCCTTCGCTTTTGTTGCAAGCATTTTCCAAACCAGGAACGCTAGAGCGGCGGCAGGGTGGCTGCAAGCGATTCATTGACCGCCATTATCGATTTGAAGGACTTTCCGCCTTCGATGCGGTTGCGGGTTCCGGCTCGGCCCTTGCATTTCGCTGCCGAATTGCCGATATGGAGCGCGGGAGGTTGGTGGTGGACGATCCACTCGCCAACCGGGTCAGGTCCGGAAGGAAGCAGCCCTAACGAGCCCGGAACGGGTCATTGTTCCAGCCTCCCACCTCTTCGCCTTTCTCCCGCGACATTGACGGCGCCAAGCCGTGCGGGTGAGACTATGCGCAGGAATCGGCCGCCTTCCGTCGCGGTCCTGGGAGCTTTTGACGGCGAATGAGCGAAGCCGGAAATTTGGGGCCACAAAGCCTGGAGACTGGCAAGGCCGCCGCTTATCGCGTCCTGGCGCGCAAATACCGCCCTTCGAATTTCTCCGAGCTGATCGGCCAGGAGCCGATGGTTCGCACGCTGACCAACGCCTTTGCCACCGGCCGCATCGCCCAGGCCTGGATGTTGACCGGCGTGCGCGGTGTCGGCAAGACGACGACCGCACGCATCCTGGCGCGGGCCCTCAACTACAAGACCGCGACCGTCGACCAGCCCTCCGTCGACCTTTCGATTCTCGGCGAGCATTGCCAGGCGATCATGGAAGGCCGCCATGTCGACGTCATCGAGATGGACGCCGCCTCACATACCGGCATCGACGACATCAGGGACATCATCGACCGGGTGCGCTACGCACCGGTCTCGGCGCGCTACAAGGTCTACATCATCGACGAAGTGCACATGCTCTCCACCCAGGCCTTCAACGGCCTGCTGAAGACGCTGGAAGAGCCGCCGCCGCACGTCAAATTCATCTTCGCCACCACCGAGATACGCAAGGTTCCGATAACGGTCCTGTCGCGTTGCCAGCGCTTCGATCTCCGCCGCATCGATGCCGGCGCGCTTGTCGGGCATCTGTCCTCGATCGCGGCCAAGGAAGGTATTACCGTCGACGACGAGGCGCTGGCGATGATCGCGCGGGCCGCCGAAGGCTCGGCGCGCGATTCGCTCTCCATCCTCGACCAGGCGATCGCCCATGGCAGCGGCACGGTCAGCGCCGAGGCGGTGCGAGCCATGCTTGGCCTTGCCGACCGCGCCCGCATCATCGACCTGTTCGAGCATGTCATGAAGGGCGATGTCGCGGCGGCCCTGGCCGAATTCCGCGCGCAATACGACACCGGCGCCGATCCGGCCGCCGTGCTTACCGATCTTGCCGAGTTCAACCACCTCGTCACCCGCCTGCGCTTCGTGCCGGCGGCAGCCGACGATGCTTCGCTTTCCGAGGATGAGCGCCGGCGCGGCGCCGAATTCGCCGGCACGCTTTCGGTGCGCGTGTTGTCCCGGACCTGGCAGATGCTGCTCAAGGGTATTCCTGAGGTGCAGTCTTCCAACCGCCCGGTCAGCGCCGGCGAAATGGTGTTGATCCGCCTGGCGCATGCCGCCGACCTGCCGACGCTGGACGAGGCGCTGAAATCGCTGGAAGGTGCGGCCCCGCAGTCGAATGTGGCGCCGCGCGCCAACGGAACACCCGCGGGGTCCGGCAATGGCAGCGCAACTGCTGTCGCGCAGACCCGGGTGCCAGCTTCCCCCGGCGGCGCGCAGACGATGCGCCTGGTCGAGGCGCAGCCTGTGCCGGATACCTTCGTTCCCGCGCCGGAACCGGTCGCCGAGGCGCCTGTCGTTCCAGTGAAATCGCTGGCCGACATCGTTGCGCTTGCCGACGCCAATCGCGACATGGCCTTCAAGGTGCTGCTGAAACGCTGCGTGCGGCCGGTTCGCATCGAGCCCGGCCGGCTCGACGTTGCCTTGACTAACGACGCGCCGAAGATGCTGCTCAACGACCTCACCGCCAAGCTGCGCGCCTGGACCGGGCGCAACTGGCTGGTGTCGCTGTCGAAGGAAGAAGGCGGCCAGACATTGGCCGAGATGGAGACGACGAAGCGCGAGAATGCCTTCTCCGACGCCAAGAGCGATCCCGTAGTCGCGGCCATTCTCGCCCGTTTCCCTGGCGCCAAGATCATCGATGTGCGCATCCCGGACGTGCCGGAAGTGGATGAAGCCGAGGCGGACCTGCCGGTCGAGCCGGCGGCCGATGACGACGAGACCTGAAACATTTTTAGAGGACCAACCGATGAAAGATCTTCTCGGCCTGATGGGCAAGGCGAAGGAAATGCAGGCCAAGTTCCAGGCCATGCAGGACGAGATCGCCACGCTTGAAGCCACCGGCCAGGCCGGCGGCGGTCTGGTCAGCATCACGCTGACCGGCAAGTTCGAAATGAAGACGCTCAAGATCGATCCGTCTTTGATCAAGGCGGACGAAGCCGAAATACTGGAGGACCTCATCCTGGCCGCCCACAATGACGCCAAAAATAAGGTCGAGCAGATCATGCAGGAGAAGACCAAGGCGTTGACGGCAGGCTTGCCGATCCCGCCCGGAATGAAATTGCCTTTCTGAGGCGGTGTCCGCCAGTTAATTGATTATGAACGGAAATTGAGTCCAGCCTGCAATATTAACCATTTGCCGGCAATGCTCACGGGCTCATTTCGCGGCATTCATAAAGTTTTACCCAAGTCCAGAAGTTGCTAACCCTCTAGCCATCTTTTTGCCCGAAAGAGTCTCATTCTTGCCACATCTCGGGGCGGGCTGGCATCTGGACATGAGGCTTTTTTGGTGATCGCGACGCGATGGAAGACGCCGCTGCTGCTTATCGGCATCGTCACTTCCCCCTTGCTCCTGGCCGGTTGCAGCCAGACCACTTCCTCCCATGGCATGTCGGTGCCGGGTCTGACCGATGCCCTTACGCCGAGCTTCCTCACGCGTTCCTCCGGCCACTCGCTGAAGGACAAGGAATGCTTGCAAAGGGCAATGTTCTTCGAGTCCAACAGGTCGAGCCGCGACGGCATGATCGCGGTCGGCACGGTCGTCATGAACCGTCTTCGCTCGGGCCAGCACGGCAACACCATCTGTGAGGTTGTCGGCGAGCCGGGCCAGTTTGCTCCGGGCGTCATGACTCGGCCGATGAACTCGAAGGCCCTGCCGGATGTCGAGGAGGCGGCCGATGCCGTGCTGAAAGGCGAGCGCAAGGCCAAGCTCAAGAACACAATGTATTTCCACACCGCCGGCCTGCGCTTCCCTTACAAGAACATGCATTACACCATGGTGGCCGGCGGCAACGCCTTCTATGAGAAGCGCGGCCGCAACTGGCAGCCGCTGCCGGACGAGCCGATGGTCGCCATGAACGTGGGCGACCAGCAGAAGTCTGGCCGGCAGCAACCCACGGCCGCCGCTCCGGTGCTCGTGGCTTCCGCCGAGCCGATCGTCAGGACGATCGTCCGTCCGGACCCGGCGAAGCAGGCCGCCTTGGCTGCCGCCGCGCGAACCGAAGACGCTTCCGCCGAACAGACCTATGTGACGGCTTCCGTTCCACCTTCTGCCAAGTCCGGCCGCCTCGCGCAGAAGCCGACGGTCGTGGCAATGCAGGAGCCGATGGCCGAGCCGGACGCCTCGCGTTTCGGCGGCACGCTCAAGGGTCGCTACGTCTCTTCGGTGCCCAGCGCGCCGCAGGAAGCGTCGATGGGCTTCCAGTCGACACCTGAGAACACCGACGCCATCGGCGCGATGATCGCCAGCCAGGATCGGCCGCTCGAAACCAACTGAGCCCGATCTCATCCAATACAGGGCCCGCCATGGCGCCATGGCAGGCCCTCTGCCCTTGCTGGCTGTTCCAAACCGCTCTGAAAAATCCTGGATCAGTCCACCGTTTCAAGAAGCGGCGAACTGATCCATCTTTTCCCTTGCACAATTCGGGACGGAAAACCGCTTCGCACTTTTCCTGGAATTGCTCTAGATCAGGGCGATGTCGAAGAGAATCGCCGGTCCGGAAATCGAACGCCTGATCCAGCTCCTGGCCAAGGTGCCGGGGCTAGGGCCGCGCTCGGCCAGGCGCGCAGCGCTTCATCTCATCAAGAAGAAGGAACAGCTGCTCGAGCCCCTGGCTGCCGCCATGAGCGAAGCGGTCGACAAGGTGCGCATCTGCTCGACCTGCGGCAATGTCGATACCGCCGATCCTTGCATGATCTGCACCGACCCACGCCGCGACGCCGGCACGCTGATCGTCGTCGAAGACGTCTCGGACCTTTGGGCGCTGGAGCGCGCGGCGGCGATGAACGTGCGCTACCATGTGCTCGGCGGCACGCTGTCGCCGCTCGACGGTATCGGTCCGGACCAGCTCAACATCCGCTCGCTGATCGACCGCGTTGCCGGCGGCGAGGTGAAGGAAGTCATCCTCGCCGTCAATGCCACCGTCGAGGGGCAGACGACGGCGCATTATTTGACCGATCAGTTATCGGGCTCTGATGTGAAGGTGACGCGGCTCGCGCACGGCGTGCCGGTCGGCGGCGAGCTCGATTATCTCGACGAAGGCACGCTGGCCGCGGCGCTGCGGTCGAGGACGGCGTTTTGAGGGGACTGGAGAGGGCGCGCGTGACAGATGTTATTCCTCGAGATGCTGGCGTTCTTTCACACCCCCCTCTGTCCTGCCGGACATCTCCCCCTCAAGGGGGGAGATTGGCAGCTTCGCCCCCAGCGCTCTTCCTGCAAGGTTGGCGATTGGCGAAAGCCACTGCGACGGCCGATCTCCCCCCTAGAGGGGGAGATGTCCGGCAGGACAGAGGGGGGCGCGACAGAACGCCAGCCTTCCAGATTGGTCGTCCTTTCCTTCCTAGCGACGTTTCTCGCTCTTCTCCTCACCACCCCCACCCATGCCGCCCCCATCGACGACCAGTTCCAGGCCTGGCTGCAGACCGACCTCTGGCCCGAAGCCAAGTCCAAAGGCATCTCCAAGAAGACCTTCGACGCCGCCTTCCTCGGCGTGAAGCCGAACCTGAAACTGCCCGATCTCGTCCTGCCCGGCGAGAAGCCGACGACGCCTGAGAAGCAGCATCAGGCCGAGTTCGGCCCGCCTGCCAGCTACTTCGCCGAGAAGGTGGTTCGGGCCGTCACCTCGGGCGGAAGGACGCGCGAGAGCGCCAATGCCCGGACGCTCGGGCTGATCGAGAAGCGCTATGGCGTTCCAGGCGAGATCGTGCTTGCGATCTGGGGCCGCGAGACCGGATTCGGCGCGGCCAAGATGCCTTACGACGCCTTCGAGGTGCTGGGCACCAAGGCGTTCACGTCGACCAAGAAGGATTTCTTCCGCACCGAGGTGCTGGCGGCGCTCGAAATCGTCGAGCGCGGGCTGGCGCCGGTCAATGCGATGAAATCGTCCTGGGCTGGTGCGCTCGGCCAGCCGCAATTCATGCCGACCTCCTTCTTGAAGCACGCCGTCGATTTCGACGGCGACGGCCGGCCCGACATCTGGAATTCGACGCCCGATGTGCTCGCCTCGATCGCCAACTATCTCGTCCATTATGGCTGGGTGAGGGGGCGCGGCTGGGGGGGCGAGGTGACGGTGCCGGCAAATGTGTCGTGCTCGCTCGAAGGACCCGACCGGGGCAAGAGGATCTCCGATTGGGTGGCGATGGGCATCAGGCGCGTCGACGGCAAGGCATTTGCGGCGAGCGAATTGAAGGCTGAGGGCTTGCTGCTGATGCCGGCCGGGCGCAGCGGTCCGGCCTTCGTCGTGACGCCGAACTTCTATGTGCTGAAGCAATACAACAACAGCGATCTCTACGGCCTGTTCATCGGTCATGCCGCCGATCGCATCGCCAAGGGCGACGCCGCCTTTGTCGGCGGCTGGGGCGCGGTCGGCGATCTCCACCGCTCCGATATCGCCGCCCTGCAGCGGGCGCTGGAGGCCAAGGGCTACGATGTCGGCAGCGCCGACGGCCTGCCCGGCTTCAAGACCCGTCGCTCCATCGGCATCTGGCAGGCAAAGAACGGCAAGCCCGCCACCTGCTTTCCCGATGCGGGCCTCGTCGCGCAGTTGAAATAGCGGCTGCCTCGCGAGGGACGGACCTGATAATTTTTTGCGGATTGGCGGCCTCAATTAGCCGGCGCATGGGTCGACTCATGTGGCTCGACTGGTCCCCCGATATAGCGTCTCGCAAAATGTCCGTTGCCGGTTCGAGAACCGCTGAATAGGGTGTTGACCAACTGGACAAAAAACACGACGGTAAGCGGTCAAAGCCGCAGCCGGCCTTGCAAAGAACAATACAGCCCTGAGCCGGGAACTCAGGTCAACAAAACAGGGAACGATCACTATGATGCTGGAAAAGTTTGCTCTCCGCTCGCGCGCCTTGCTTGCCGGCGCCGCGCTGTCCGCGCTGCTCGTCGCGCCCGCTTTCGCGGTCACGCCCGCCGATACGCTGGTCGAGGGCTTTGCCATCGACGACATCATCTCGATGGATCCGGGCGAAGCGTTCGAGCTGTCGACGGCCGAGGTCACCGGCAACACCTATGATCTTCTGGTCCGCCTCGATCTCAACGACACCTCCAAGGTCAAGCCCGACCTCGCCGAGAGCTGGACCGTTTCCGATGATGGCCTGACCTATACGTTCAAGCTGAAGCCCGGCATGAAATTCGCCTCCGGCAATCCGATCACCGCCGCCGACGTCGCCTATTCCTTCGAACGCGCCGTCAAGCTCGACAAGAGCCCGGCCTTCATCATCAACCAGTTCGGCATTACCGGCGACAACGTCACCGAAAAGGCCAAGGCCGTCGACGACACCACCTTCCAGTTCGTCGTCGACAAGGCCTATGCGCCAAGCTTCGTGCTCAACTGCCTGTCGGCCACCGTCGCGTCGGTCGTGGACGCCAAGCTGGTCAAGGAACATGTCGCCGCCGCCACGCCGAGCGCCGACTACAAATGGGACAATGATTTCGGCAATGCCTGGCTGAAGACCGGCTATGCCGGCTCCGGTCAGTTCAAGCTGCGCGAATGGCGCGCCAACGAGGCCGTCGTCCTGGAGCGCAACGACAACTACAACGGCGAGAAGGCCAAGCTCGCCCGCGTCATCTACCGCAACATGAAGGAAAGCTCGGCACAGCGCCTGGCGCTCGAAGCCGGCGATATCGACGTCGCCCGCAATCTCGAGCCGAACGACCTCGATGCCATTGCCAAGAACGCCGATCTCACCACCACCAGCGCGCCGAAGGGCACGGTCTATTACATCAGCCTCAACCAGAAGAACCCGAACCTCGCCAAGCCCGAGGTGCGCCAGGCGTTCAAATATCTGGTCGACTACGACGCGCTCAGCACCACCATCCTCAAGGGCATCGGCGAAATCCACCAGTCCTTCCTGCCCAAGGGCGATCTCGGCGCCATCGACGATAACCCGTTCAAGCTCGACGTCGCCAAAGCCAAGGAATTGCTTGCCAAGGCCGGCCTGCCGGACGGCTTCAAGGTGACCATGGACGTGCGCACTGGACAGCCGACCACCGGCATGGCGGAATCGATCCAGCAGACGCTCGGCCAGGCCGGCATCAAGCTGGAGATCATTCCGGGCGATGGTAAGCAGACGCTGACCAAATACCGCGCCCGCAACCACGACATCTATATCGGCAACTGGGGCCAGGACTATTTTGATCCGAACTCCAACGCCCAGACTTTTGCCTCCAACCCGGACAATTCCGACAACGCCAAGATCAAGACGCTGGCCTGGCGCAATGCCTGGGACATTCCGGACCTGACCAAGGAAACCGAGGCGGCATTGCTGGAGAAGGATGCGGCCAAGCGCGCTGATATGTACAAGGACCTGCAGCAGAAGATCATGGACACCAGCCCCTTCGTCATCATCCACCAGCAGCTGGAAGTGGCGGGGCTGCGCAAGAACCTCCAGGGCTTCAAGCTCGGCCCGAGCTTCGATACCAATTTTGTCTGGGCGGTGTCGAAGCAGTAACCCCGGGCGCCACGCGTGAGCGTAGCTGAAAACCAGGCGGCGGCCGGGCGCGGCAGCGCCCGCGCCGTGGCCATCCTATCGTCGCTCGGCCGCTTTCTGATCATTGCGGTGACGACCTATCTCGGTCTGCTCGCGGTGACCTTCTTCATCGGCCGAGTCATCCCGATCGATCCGGTGCTGGCCGTTCTCGGCGACCGGGCGCCGACGGCCGTCGTCGAGCGCACGCGCCGCGAGATGGGTCTCGACCTGCCCTGGATCGAGCAGTTCTACCTCTATGTCAAAAGTGCGTTGAGCGGCGACTTCGGCACGTCGGTGCTGACTACCAATCCGGTGATGACGGATATCCGCCGCGTTTTCCCGGCGACCATCGAGCTGGCAACGCTGGGCACGATCATCGGCGCCGTCATCGGCGTGCCGCTCGGCGTGCTGGCCGCCGTCAAGCGCGGCAGCCTCATCGACCAGGTCGCCCGCATCGTCGGCCTCATCGGCTATTCCGTGCCGATATTCTGGCTGGGTCTGCTCGGGCTGGTGCTGTTCTACGCCAAGCTGCAGTGGATCGCCTTTCCAGCGCGGCTCGATGTCGTCTACGAATACACGTTCACGCCGATCACCGGCTTCTACCTGCTCGATGCCGCGATCCAGGGGCAGTGGGACGTCTTCTACGATGCCTGGCGCCACATTGTCCTGCCGGCAGCGCTGCTCGGCTACCTGTCGCTTGCCTATATCAGCCGCATGACGCGTTCCTTCATGCTGAACGAGCTGGCGCAGGAATATATCGTCGCGGCCCGTGCGAAGGGCCTGTCGGAGACGCGCATCATCTGGGGCCACGCGCTGCGCAACGCCGCCGTGCCGATGGTGACGGTGATCGCGCTTTCCTACGCCAACCTGCTCGAAGGCTCGGTGCTGACCGAGACCGTCTTCTCTTGGCCGGGCATCGGCCTCTACATCACCAACTCGCTGCAGAACGCCGACATGAACGCCGTGCTCGGCGGCACCATCGCCATCGGCTCGGTCTTCATCGCCATCAACCTTTTCTCCGATTTGCTCTACCGGCTTCTCGATCCAAGGACGAAGACCGGATGATCAGAGCTATTGCCGTTTTGGGCTTGGCCGCGACCAGCCACCCCGACTCCGGTCCTTCGGGCCACCTCGCCTCGTGCCCTGGGGAGAGGAACGGCTGGTCGCATGCCAGGTGCCTTTCGTCTCCCCCATCGAACGGGGGAGAGGCGGTCTGCGAAGCAGACCGGAGTGGGGGCCGACTACTTCAGGAGGCATTGTCATGACCGCCGCCGACGCCGGCGCCTTCTCCCGTCGCGCATGGCTGCTGAGCGACCGACCGGCCTCGCGCCTGCAGGCGAGGCTCGGCCGCGCCTATGTCGCCTGGCGCCGCTTCTCCGCCAATCGCTTGGCGCTGGTTGGCATGCTGATTATCATCGCGCTGCTGGTGGTCGCCGCCCTTGCCGATGTGCTGGCGCCCTATTCGCCGACCGTCGGCGATCTGAAAAATGCCCGACTGCTGGCGCCCGGCGCCGCGCACTGGTTCGGCACCGACGACCTCGGCCGCGACATCTATTCACGCATCGTGTATGGCTCGCGCTGGACGCTTTATGTGGTGATCCTCGTCGCCATCATCGCCGCGCCTATCGGCCTTCTGGTCGGCACGATCGCCGGTTATGCCGGGGGCTGGACCGACACGGTCCTGATGCGCATCACCGACATCTTTCTCGCCTTTCCCAAGCTGGTTCTGGCGCTGGCTTTCGTTGCCGCGCTCGGCCCCGGCATCGAGAACGCCGTGCTGGCGATCGCCATCACCTCCTGGCCACCTTACGCGCGCATCGCGCGCGCCGAGACGCTGACGGTGCGCAATTCCGACTACATCAAGGCGGTGCAGCTGATGGGCGCCTCGCCCTTCCGCATCGTGCTGCGCCACATCATGCCGCTCTGCATCTCCTCGCTGATCATCCGCGTCACGCTCGACATGGCGGGCATCATCCTGACCGCCGCCGGCCTTGGCTTCCTCGGCCTCGGCGCGCAGCCGCCGCTGCCCGAATGGGGCGCGATGATCGCGTCCGGCCGCCGCTTCATCCTCGACCAGTGGTGGGTCGCCGCAGCCCCAGGTGCCGCCATCCTCATCGTCAGCCTCGGCTTCAACCTGCTCGGCGACGGCCTGCGCGACGCGCTCGACCCCCGGAGCGGCGACCAATGAGCGACACGCTTCTCGAGGTCGACGATCTGCGCGTCACCTTCCCGACCCGCACTGGCCTCGTGCAGGCGGTGCGCGGCGTCTCCTTCTCGCTGGGTCGCGAGCGGTTGGGCATCGTCGGCGAAAGCGGCTCCGGCAAATCGCAGACCGGCCGCGCCATCATGGGGCTGACCCCGCCGCAGGCTGAGGTTTCGGCGACGAAACTCGCTTTCGACGGCATGGACTTACTTTCCATATCGCCGCGTGAGCGCCGGGCGCTGCGTGGAAACCGCATCGCCATGATCCTTCAGGATCCGAAATATTCGCTCGATCCGGTCATGACCATCGGCCGCCAGATCGTCGAGACGCTGCGCACGCATGAGAAGGTCGGAAAGACCGAAGCGCGCGAACGGGCGCTGGCGATGCTGCAGGCGGTGCAGATCCGCGACCCGGCCCGCGTCTTCGATCTCTATCCGCACGAGGTCTCGGGCGGCATGGGCCAACGCGCCATGATCGCCATGATGCTGGTCACCGGACCCGAATTGATGATCGCCGACGAGCCGACCTCGGCGCTCGACGTCACCGTGCAGCTCGACGTGCTCAATATCCTCGACAAGCTCGTCGCCGAGCGCGGCATGGGGCTGATCTTCATCTCGCACGATCTGCGCCTGGTCTCCTCCTTCTGCGACCGCGTCGTCGTCATGTATGCCGGCAAGGTGGTCGAGCAGATCAAGGCTTCGGAGCTGCGCGACGCTCAGCACCCTTACACGCGCGGCCTGCTCAACTGCATGCCCAGGATCGGCTTCGAGCGCCATCCGCTGCCGGTGCTCGACCGCAAGCCGGAGTGGGCGGCATGACGGCTTCCATCACTGTCGAAGGGCTGGAAGTGGTCTTCGACCGGTTTCGCGCGCTGAAGGGCGTCAGCCTCGAAGTCAGGGAAGGCGAGTCTTACGGGCTGGTCGGCGAAAGCGGTTCCGGCAAGTCGACGCTGCTGAGAGCAATCACAGGTCTCGCGCCGGTTTCCTCGGGCACCATTACCGTCAGGGGCAAGACGCTCGGCAAAACCCGCGACAAGGCGTTTTATCGTGAGGTGCAGATGGTCTTTCAGGATCCGTACGGCTCGCTGCATCCGCGCCAGACGGTCGACCGCCTTCTGCAGGAGCCCCTCGCGATCCATGGCATTGCCGACGGCGAGAAGCGCATCGAGCGCGCGCTGGACGAGGTAGGGCTTGGCAAGGGCTTCCGCTTTCGTTACGCGCACCAGCTCTCCGGCGGCCAACGCCAGCGCGTCGCCATTGCGCGTGCGCTGATCCTCGAACCTTCGATCCTGTTGCTCGACGAGCCGACCTCGGCGCTCGACGCTTCGGTGCAGGCGGAGGTGCTGAACCTGCTGGAGGAGGTCCGGCGGCGCCGCAAGCTCACCTTCCTGATGGTCAGCCACGACCTCGCCATCATCACCCATATGTGCGAGCGGCTGATGGTGATGCAGAACGGCGAGGCCGTGGAGACGCTGACCGCGAGCCAGCTGATCGGCCATCGCGTCAGCGAGGATTATACGCGCAATCTGTTGAGGGCCAGCGAAGGATTTGTAAGGGTTTAGCCCGCAATTGCCAAGCCGCGTCCCTGCCCAGGTGTACCGGGGAGGACTTTATCTGGGGCAGGCCCAATTGACTGGACTACGTGCCGACTTGAGCAAAACGTGAAATAAGGCCAGAAGGGATTTCAACGGCATCAAACGAGAACGGGCCCAGTCTCGATGAGGGATGGCCCGATTGAGGGATGAGATGAAGAATTCAGCCATTTCCGAACGCAAGAACCAGTCGATCTCGCGCGGCGTCGGCATGACGACACAGATCTACGCCGAACGCGCCGAGAATTCGGAAATCTGGGATGTCGAAGGCCGCCGCTACATCGACTTCTCGTCCGGCATCGCCGTCGTCAACACCGGCCACCGCCACCCGAAGGTGATCGAGGCCGTCAAGGCGCAACTTGACCGCTTCACCCACACCTGCCACCAGGTCGTACCCTATGAAAGCTACGTGCATCTCGCCGAGCGCCTGAACGGCCTGCTGCCCGGCAAGTTCGACAAGAAGACCGTGTTCGTCACCACCGGCGCCGAGGCGGTCGAGAACGCAATCAAGATCGCCCGCAACGCCACCGGCCGTCAGGCGGTCATCGCCTTTTCAGGCGGCTTTCATGGCCGCACCTTCATGGGCATGGCGCTGACCGGCAAGGTCGTGCCCTACAAGGTCGGCTTCGGCGCCATGCCCGCCGATGTCTTCCACGCCCCGTTCCCGGTGGCGCTGCACGGTGTCTCAGTCGCCGATTCGCTTGCCGCGCTCGACAAGCTGTTCAAGGCCGATGTCGATCCGGGCCGCGTTGCAGCCATCATCGTCGAGCCGGTTCAGGGCGAGGGCGGCTTCTACGAGGCGCCGCGCGATTTCATGGCCGCACTGCGCAAGATCTGCGATCAGCACGGCATCCTGCTGGTCGCCGACGAAGTGCAGACCGGCTTTGCCCGTACCGGCAAGATGTTCGCCATGGATCATCATGACGTGGCGCCCGACCTCACCACCATGGCCAAAAGCCTCGCCGGCGGCTTCCCGCTGTCGGCCGTCACCGGCCGCGCCGAGATCATGGACGCGCCCGGCCCCGGCGGGCTCGGCGGCACCTATGGCGGCAGCCCGATCGGCGTTGCCGCCGCGCACGCAGTGCTCGACGTCATCGAGGAGGAAAAGCTCTGCGACCGCGCCAATGCGCTGGGCGCGCGGCTGAAGCAGCGGCTGGTATCGATCCGCGAGGACGTGCCGGAGATCGTCGACATCCGCGGTCCGGGCTTCATGAATGCCGTCGAGTTCAACGATGTGAAGAAGGGGCTGCCCTCGGCCGAGTTCGCCAATGCGGTCAGGCTGAAGGCGCTGGACAAGGGCCTCATCCTGCTCACCTGCGGCGTCTATGGCAACGTCATCCGCTTCCTGTCGCCGATCACCATCCAGGACGGCGTCATGACCGAGGCGCTGGATATCCTGGAAACCTCGATCCGCGAGGCGCAGGCCGCCTGAGGATGGTGCGGTGCTCTTCTGACGGTCTGCGCCGGCGCGCAAGCCGTCAGGAGCCCGGATTTTGTAACCAGGATGGGATATCCATCTTGGCGTGAAGCACGCGCCACACATCGATGTGGTCTGCCTGTTCAATATAGAAGATCAAATATGGATGACGCTTGAGCGGCAGGCTGCGTAGGCCGGGCAACCCAACTTCATAACTATATCTCAGAGAGCCTGATGCCGGGTGGCTGGCTATTAACTTGTAGGCATTCTGAAGGTCCTCGACATAGCCTAACGCCACGTGCGAACCAGCTTCACGTGCATAATAATCGACAGCGTCCTCGATATCGCGCAGAGCAAGCCTTCGAGGAATAATTGGCTTGGTGGCCACTAACTTATTGGCCCTGCGCTCGTTTCCTCAACGCTGCGAAATAGTCGTCGTCAACGGGCTCACTCGGCGCGGACGACGCGCCCTCTAGGAGCAAGCGGCGCAAAAGTTGACGATCCTGATCCTGGCGGATCAATTCACGCACATATTCGCTGCTCGTGCCATAGCCTCGATCAGTCACTTGCTGATCGACAAAATTCTTCAAGCTGTCCGGCAGTGAAATGTTCATCGTGCTCATTCAGCCACTTTATGATCTATGGCAAAAATTGGCAATCTCTACGCGCCTCGCCCTTGCCGGTTCGTCCCGACTGAAGGCCGCAAGCGCCGCCTTCAGCGCATCCGGCCCGCCTGCCACCGTTTGCGGCGTCGGCGAGAAGCCGGCGCCGAGCATCTTGCGGCCAAGCATGTGGTCGGCCGGGCGGTTGACGGATTCGATACCGAGCAGCCGGTTGCCCGCATAGTGGTAGATCGAGAACTTGTTCTCGGCGAGATCGCCCAGCACGACATGGTGATCGCCGCCTTGGGTCAGGCCCACCATCTGCAGCTTCATGTCGCCGATATCCGACCAGAACCACGGCACGGCCGAGAAGGGCTCGCCATGGCCGAGGACGGTGCGTGCGGCAAGCCGCGCCTGGTCGGTGGCGTTCTGCACCGATTCCAGCCGCACGTCGCCGCCGGTGAACCAATGCCGGTAGGAGGCCGCGTCGCCGATGGCGAGGATTTCGGGAACAGAGCTTTGCATATGCTGGTCGACGCGGATGCCGTTGCCGGTTGCCAGGCCGGCGGCTTCAGCCAGTTCGACATTGGGCACCACGCCGATGCCGATGATCACCATCTGCGCCGGCAGGCGTTCGCCGCCCGACGTGATCGCGGCCGCGACGCGGCCGCGTTCGCCTTCCAGGCGGGCAATGGTGGTGCCGGTCAGGATGCGCACGCCGATCGCTTCCAGGCGCTGGCGCACATGCGCGGCGATGACCGGCGCCACGGCGCGGCCGAGCAGCCGGTCGACCGCCTCGACGACGGTGACGTTGCGGCCGGCCGCTCTCAGCGTCGCCGCGATCTCCAGGCCGATGAAGCCGCCGCCGAGAATGACCACGTCCTCGCTTTGCGCGCTGAGCTCGCGGATCAGGCGCGCATCGGCCAGCGAGCGTAGCGAGATCACGCCGGCAAGGCCGGCGCCGTCGAGCTTGAGCAGGCGCGGCCGCGAGCCGGTGGCAAGCACCAGCCGGTCGAAGGCAAGCGTTCCACCGCCTGCGACATTCAGCCGGCTCGCGCGGGCATCGATGCCGTCGATGCGCACTCCCGGCCGGTAATCAATGTTGTTGCCGGTGTAGAAGGTTTCGCCGCGCAAGGGCTGCGGCTTGGCCTCGGCGTCCTTGATGAAGGTCTTGGACAACGGCGGCTTGTGATAGGGCAGGTCCTGCTCGTCGCCGACCAGGACAACCGGCCCTTCATAGGCCTCTTCGCGCAGGCTGGCGGCGGCCTGCACGCCGGCATGGCCCGCACCGACAATCACAACCCCGTTGGTCATCGCAATCCTTTTTGGTCAGCAAATCTAGGCTCTTGCGCCAGGTGGCGATTGTCTGCCGCCGCCGCAAGAGCCGCGCATCGGGTCGCACCCAGAATGGCTGTCTGTCAATCGGGCCCAGCGAGGCAATACCGAGCTTAAAGTTGACATTTGTAGTTTAGAATAATTCTAAACTGTTGTTTCAATTGTATATTTTCTACCTCACCAGTTGACTCCCGGCCTCTCCATCGCTTTATGGAGAGCTGCGCGCAAAGCGTATCCCTTTGATGTCTGGGCCTTGAACCCTTTCGATTGGAGGCAAGTGGGTGTCTTTTTATCGCGAACCGCACATCGACGCGGCCACCATTTTTCCCGGCATGATTATGCCTAGGCGCGGGTGGGCGCCTTTTATTGAATTTCCAAAGAACTGGAGAAGGATGATGACGGCACGTAATGGCGGCAGGCTGGCTGCGATCTGCGCCACGGCTGCGCTGACGGCGGCGGTGTTCGTGTTGCCGGCGAAAGCCGAAACGGACGCCAAGGCGGTGATCAAGACCTATGCCGACATCGCTTTAGCCAAATACGAGGATTCTCTGACCACTGCGCAGGCGCTGGATAAGGCGGTGGATGCGCTCATTGCCAGCCCCTCGGCAGACACGCTGAACGCCGCGCGCGAGGCCTGGAAGGCGGCGCGCATTCCTTACCAGCAGACAGAAGTCTACCGCTTCGGCAACAAGATCGTCGACGACTGGGAAGGCAAGGTGAATTCGTGGCCGCTGGATGAGGGCCTGATCGACTATGTCGCCAAGAGCTATGGCACCGAGTCGGACGAAAACGCGCTCTATACGGCCAATGTCATCGCCAACAAGGAAATCGAGATCAACGGCAAGAAGGTCGATGCCTCGAAGCTAACGCCCGAGTTCTTGTCCGGCACGCTGCAGGAGGCCGGCGGCGTCGAAGCCAATGTCGCGACCGGCTATCACGCCATCGAATTCCTGCTCTGGGGCCAGGACCTGCATGGCACCGGGCCGGGCGCCGGCGAGCGGCCCTTTACCGACTACGACCTCAAGAACTGCACAGGCGGCAATTGCGATCGCCGCGCCGAATATCTGAGATCGGCGACCGATCTTCTGGTGTCCGACCTGCAGGAAATGGTCGGCAACTGGAAGGAAGACGGGGCCGCGCGCAAGAACCTCACCGACGGCGATGCGAATGCCGGCATCTCCACCATCTTCACCGGCATGGGCTCGCTCTCCTATGGCGAGCTCGCCGGCGAGCGCATGAAGCTCGGCCTGTTGCTGCACGACCCGGAAGAGGAGCATGACTGCTTTTCCGACAACACCTACATCTCGCATCTCTATGACGCGGTCGGCATCCGCGACGCCTACCATGCCAGCTACAAGCGGCTCGACGGCTCCGTGGTCTCGGGTCCGTCGGTGTCCGACATGGTGAAGGCCGCCGATCCGGCGATCGACAAGGAGCTGTCGGGCAAACTCGACACCACCGTCGCCAAGATGGAGGCCATCCAGGCGCGTGCCCTTGCCGGCGAGGCATATGACCAGCAGATCGCCGAGGGCAACACGGAAGGCAACGCCACGGTGCAGGCGGCGATCGACGCCCTCATAGACCAGACCAAGTCGATCGAGCGCGCCGTCGGCTCGCTCAAGCTGAACGAGATTGCTTTCGAGGGCTCCGACAGCCTCGACGCGCCCGACAAGGTGTTCAAGTAAGATCGGGCATGATCCCAAAAGCCGGTTTTTGGACAAGATCATGCTCAATTGAGAAACCAGCCAAGCGGCGCCGGAACGGCGCCGTTAGCCAGAGCAAGTAGATGCTGATCTGCCATTGCAACATCATCACCGAAAAGGAGATCGAGCAGACGATCGTCGGCCTGCTGGATCAGGATCCCTGGCAGCTGATCGTGCCCGCGAAGGTCTACCACGCGATGGCCAAGCGCGGTCGCTGTTGCGGCTGTTTCCCAAATGTGGTGGAAACGATCATTCGGGTCACCGAGAATTACCACGCCCGCTCAGAGGTGGGGGGCGTGGACATCGTTTCACACCTGGATCGCGTGCGAGGCTTGCGCGGCCAATACGGGAGCAGAACCCATGAAAGGCGAACCGCAGGTCATCGAGCGGCTTAATGAAGCTCTGTTTCTCGAGCTTGGAGCCGTCAACCAGTACTGGGTGCATTACCGTCTGCTCGAGGATTGGGGCTACACCAAGCTGGCAAAGAAGGAGCGGGCGGAATCGATCGAGGAGATGCATCACGCCGACCGGCTGATCGCGCGCATCATCTTCCTCGAGGGTCACCCGAACCTGCAATCCGTCGCGCCGTTGCGCATCGGCCAGAATGTCAAGGAGGTGCTCGAATCCGATCTCGCCGGCGAATATGACGCACGCACCGCCTACAAGCGCTCGCGCGAGATCTGCCAGGACGAAGGCGATTTCGTTTCGATGAAGCTGTTCGAGGATCTTTTGGCGGACGAGGAAGGACATATCGACTTCCTGGAAACGCAGCTCGATCTGCTTGCTTCGATCGGCGAGGAAAAATACGGCCAACTCAATGCCGACTCGGCCAACGAGGCGGAGTAAGGACATGCGGGAATGCGGCGCCCCGTAGATTTTTCGCGCTGCGCGTGGTGGGCCGGGATTCACGGCTTGCCGTCCCAAATGACCCCGCGATACCGGATTTATCGCGGGGCACCGCTTTTGCTGGCGATCATGCTTTCCGCATCCGCCTTGGCTGGTGAGCCCGCCGTCCTGCCGACGAGCCGCGCCGACCTGACGCCGAAGGACCAGGCGCGGGTTCTGGCGGTCACCATGCCGACGACCGATTTCACCAGGCCGGAGCCGTTCGAGCTGATGCAGGGCGGCGCCGGCACCTCGCGCAAGGACATCAACCGCGATGCCTTCTCGCAATCCTCCGCCAATATCACCTTCGAGGAAGAAGGAACCTTCAAGCTCGGCAACGCGCTGTTTCGCAAGAACTGGGTGTCGTCGCCGTCCTCGACCCAGGCTTCGGACGGGCTCGGCCCGCTTTTCAACGAACGCGCCTGCCAGAACTGCCATCTGAAGGATGGCCGCGGGCGTCCTCCGGAAGGCGATGCCGGATCGACATCGATGTTCCTGAGACTCGCGCGCGATGCCAATAGCGCCGAGGAAAGGGCCGCGCTCACCGATCACAAGCTGCTGAACTTTCCCGATCCTGTCTATGGCGCGCAACTGCAGGACCTTGCGGTTCCCGGGCTCAGGGGCGAGGGCCGGATGCGCGTCGATTATCAGGAGCAAAAGGTGACGCTCGGCGACGGTGCCGTCGTTTCACTGCGCAAGCCGAGCTATACGATCGAAAATCTCGGCTACGGTCCGCTCGATCCGCGCACCACGCTGTCGCCGCGCCTGACGCCGCCGATGATCGGGCTGGGCCTGATCGAGCAGATCGCGCCGGCCGATATCCTCGCCAATGCCGATCCGGACGATCGTAACAGTGACGGCATTTCGGGCCGGCCTAACATTGTGCGCGATGCGTTGAGTGGCGCGGTGACCTTGGGCCGCTTCGGCTGGAAGGCGCAGACCGCCTCGATCCGCCAGCAAACGGCCGACGCCTTTGCTGGCGATATCGGCATCTCGACGCCGGAAGTGCGGAAACCCTGGGGCGATTGCACCGAGGCGCAGAAGGATTGCCTGGCCATGCCAAACGGGGTGCAGCAACGCCTCGGCACGGCCGAGGCGCCGCCGCCGGTGATGGACCTCGTCACCTTCTATTCGCAGAACCTGGCCGTGCCGGCGCGGCGCAATCTCGACGAGCCGGACGTGCTTGCTGGCAAAAAACAGTTCTACGAGATGGGTTGCATTGCCTGCCACACGCCGAAATTCGTCACCATGCGAGGCACGCCCGACAAGGCGCAGGCCTTTCAGCTGATCTGGCCCTATTCCGACTTCCTGCTGCACGACATGGGCGAAGGCCTTGCCGACGGGCAACGGGTTGGTGAAGCGAGCGGCAGCGAGTGGCGCACCCCGCCGCTCTGGGGCATCGGGCTCACCGCGACAGTCAACGGCAATGCCTTTTACCTGCATGACGGCCGCGCCCGTACGCTTGCTGAGGCGATCCTGTGGCATGGCGGCGAGGGACAGAAGGCGCGCGACCGCTTTGTCGGCGCCGCCGCGGCCGATCGCGACGCGCTGATCAAATTCCTGGAGTCCCTATGATGTCGAAACGCGTCGCTCTGATGTCGAAACGCATGGCCCTTGCTCTTCCGTTCCTTCTGGCCGCCGTAACGCCGGCATCAGCCGCGGTCAAGGCTTCCGATGTCATCGGCCGCGCGATCGATGGCTTCGTCCGCCCCGCCTATGCCAGCCTCGATGAGCATGCGGCGGGCCTGACCAAGGCGATGCACCAGCTTTGCGAAGCGCCGTCCAAGGAGAAGCTCGAAGCGGCTCGCGCGGCGTTTTCAGGCACGGTCGCGGCCTGGTCGGTAGCCGAGGTCATCGCCTTCGGACCGATCAAGGAGAACAACCGGCTGGAGCGCATGCTGTATTGGCCGGACCGCAAGAGCATCGGCCTGAGGCAAGTGCAGACCACGCTCGCATCCAAGGACCCATCAGCCACCGATCCGGCGCAACTGGCGCAAAAGAGCGTCGCCATGCAGGGCCTAGGCGCGCTCGAATATGTGCTCTACGGCGACGGCGCCGAATCCCTTGCCGGGAAAGACGATCCTTACCGCTGCGCCTATGGCGCGGCGGTTGCCGGCAATATCGAAACGATGGCGGGCGAGGTGCGCGACGCCTGGCAAAAGCCCGACGGCTTTGCGTCGGTCTGGGCCAATCCGGGGCCGAAGAACCCGCTTTACCGCGACGGCAACGAAGCGGTGACGGAACTGGTCGGCGTCTTCATCAACGAGCTGGAAATGATCCGCGACGTGCGGCTCAAGGGCTTTCTCGGCGCGAAACCCGATGCCGATAAGCCGAAGCAGGCGATCTACTGGCGCTCGCAGAACACGACGGCCTCACTGGCCGCAAACCTGTCCGGCATCGACCAGCTGTTCCAGGCCTCCAGGCTCGGCGACGCGCTGCCCGCCGACGCGCAATGGATGGCAGAGTCCATCCACATCCAGCTCAGCAACGGCGTGACGACAGCGAAATCCGTTGCCGGTCCGATCGACAAGGCGCTCGCCGACCCCGCGCTGCGCGGCAAGCTCGAGCATTTCGCGCTGATCACTTCCAGCCTGTCGACCTTGATCGGCACCAGGATGACCGCCGAGTTCGGCCTGACCGCCGGCTTCTCGTCGCTGGATGGGGATTGATGTCGTGAGAACCGCCCTCATCGACCGCCGCGATTTCCTGCGGGCCGCGGGCGTGGGCTTCGCCGCCGCCATGGCGCCGCGCGCCTGGGCCAACACGCTTGCCGCGGACGCGGTGTTCGCCACGGCCTTCGTTAAGCGTGACGGCAGTTTTGGCGCCGCCGTGCTCTCTGAGTCGGGGAAAATCCTGCACACGATCGATCTGCCGGACCGCGGCCACGACGTCACTTTCGATCCGGTGTCGAAGCGCTCGGTGGTCTTTGCCCGCCAGCCCGGCACCTTTGCGGTGGTCTTCGACCATGCCGGCCGCGACAAGCCGCTGACCATCGCCAGCATCGCCGGCCGGCATTTCTTCGGCCATGGCGTGTTCTCGCCCGACGGCGCCTTGCTCTATGCGACAGAGAACGACTTCGACAACGCGGCAGGTATCGTGGGCGTCTATGACGCGCGGGCGAAATTCAATCGCGTCGGCGAGTTCCCGACCTACGGCATGGGACCGCATGAACTGCTCCTGCTTGGCGATGGCCGCACTTTAGCCATCGCCAATGGCGGCATCGAGACCCATCCCGATTTCGGTCGCGCCGAACTCAACATCGCGACGATGAAGCCCTCCTACACACTGGTCGACCGGATCACCGGCGACCTCATCGAAAAGCACGAATTGCCGCCGGCGCTGCATCAGCTTTCGATCCGCCACATGGATCGCGACCAGGTGGGCACCGTCTGGTTCGGCTGCCAGTATCGCGGGCCGGCGACCGATCGGCCGGCGCTGGTCGGGCGCGCCGCGCGCGGCAAGGAGCTCGAGCTCCTGGAGATGCCGCAGGACGTGCTCTCGGGCTTCCGCAATTATATCGGCTCGGTCGCCGCCAATGCCGCGACGGGCACCGTCGCCGTCACCTCGCCGGAGGGCAATTCGCTGGCCGTCATCGATACCGCCAGCGGACGCGTGGTCACGACAAGAGCGCTGGTCGAGGTCTGCGGCGTCGCGCCCGACGGCGCCGGCTTCATGGCGACGACCGGCGCCGGCGAAATCGTCGTCGGCGCCGGCGCCACCCGTTCCGAACCGGACTATGTCTGGGACAATCACATGCTGTGCATTGTCGCGACGGCGTGATCGCCGCGCACTGAACCGAAGCCGCTTAACATTTCTCCGCCCTGGCCCTTGCAGCGGCGGCCTATGCCGGGCAGAGGGAATTGTGTTTCGATCCAGTTCGTTAACCGGCCTATGAAGCTGCCCGTATGAAGCTGCTTGCCATCGATTGCGCTGCCAATCTCTGCGCCGCCTGCGTCTATGACGCGGGCGCGGGGAAGGAGCTTGGCCGCGAAGTGCGCGACCTAGGCAAGGGGCATGCCGAGCATCTGATGGCCGTCATCGAGACGGCCTTGAAAGCGGGCGGCATCGGCTACCCTGACCTTAACGCCGTTGCCGTCTCGATCGGACCCGGCTCGTTCACCGGCCTGCGCGTCGGCGTCTCGACCGCGCGCGGCCTGGCGCTGGCGTTGAACATCCCGGCGATCGGCGTGACGACGCTGGAGGCCCTGGCGGCGGAGGGTGCGAAAACATTTCCCGGGCGCGCGGTGCTAGCCGCGCTCGACGCCGGCCGCGACGAAATCCACGCGGCGCTCTTTGACAAAGCGTTAGCGGAAACTTACGGACCTTCGGCTGTCACGCTTTCCGTGGCGGCGATCATGGCCAACGGCGCCGATGCCGTCCTTGTCGGCACCGCTGCGCCACAGATTGCCGCAGCGGCGGGACGGGCCTTCGACACCGGCCCGGTTGCCGCCACCGCCGACATCGCGACCTATGCCAGGCTGGCGTCGGCCAGAGGGCCGGGCGAAAAGCCAAAGCCTCTCTATCTGCGCGGCGCCGACGCCAAGCCGCAGGCGGGCTTCGTTCTTCCAAGACAGGACAACAGTCCAAAGGAAGACCATGATCCCAAAAAGGGGGAGGCGGTTTTGCGGAAAAGTCGTGGTCCAAAAGGAAACGACGCCTGATGCGCATACCGTTCTTTCAGCCGCGCCGCAGGGACTACGCGCTGGAGCCGCTGACGGTTGCCGACAGCGCCGCCGTCTCGGAGCTGCATCGCGAGGATTTCGTGCGGCCCTGGACCGATGGCGAGTTCGCGGCGCTGCTCGAGCAGGACACGGTGTTCGGCTACGCCGCACGCGAGACAGGGCAGGGATCGAAACCTCCGGTCGGTTTCGTGCTGGCGCGGCTCGCGGCCGGCGAGGGCGAGATCCTGACCGTGGCCGTCGCCCGTAGCCATCGCCGGCAGGGCCTTGGCTGGCAATTGATGGATGCGGTGCTGCGCGAGCTTCATGCGCAGCGCGCCGAAGCGCTCTTCCTCGAGGTCGACGAGACCAATGCGCCGGCGATCGCGCTTTATCGCAGACTTGGCTTCATCCAGGTCGGTCACCGCCCGAACTATTACCGTTCGACCGAGCACGGTCCGACCGGCGCGCTTGTCATGCGCCGCGATCTTCGCTAGCCAGTCCGCGCGATAGGGCGGAGCGAATGATCAAGAAATTGCGGATTTTCCTGGCGCTCTTCTATGTCGTCGTCTGTTCACTGGTGCTGGTGCCGCTGCAGATACTGTCGATGAAGACGGGACTCTGGCCCGAGATCTTCATCCTGAAAATCTGGCACCGCATGATCCTGAGGGCGCTGGGCATGCGGGTGCATGTGAAGGGCGCGCTGGCCAGGGAACGTCCGCTGCTGATCGCGGCCAACCATATCTCCTGGACCGACATCATGGTGCTCGGCTCCTTTGTCGATGTGAAGTTCATCGCCAGGGCCGACATGGAAGGCTGGCCGCTGATCGGCATGCTGTCCAAGTTGCAGCGCACCGTCTACATCGAGCGCGAGCGCAAGCGCACCTCTGGCGACCAGGCGAGCGAGATCGCCAAAAGGATGGCAAAAGGCGACGCCATGGTGCTGTTCGCCGAAGGTTCGACCGGGGACGGCAACCTTGTGCTGCCGTTCAAGAGCACGCTCTTCGGCGCCGCCTCGATGGCGATTTCGGAAGGTGCGGCGGACCAGGTCTTCATCCAGCCCGTGGCGATCGCGTATACGCGCCTGCATGGCATGCCGATGGGCCGCCGCCATCGGCCGATGTCCGCCTGGATCGGCGATCAGGATTTGATGCCGCACCTGCGAACCCTGCTTGCCGAAGGCGCGATCGATGCCGAGGTGCATTTCGGCGAGCCTGTGCCGTTCTCCAAGGGCTCGAACCGCAAGGAAACGGCACGGCTGATGGAAGCCAGGGTGCGCGAGATGATGCAGGCCGTCCTCGCCGATCCGGCCAAGAGCCGGTAGCCGATGCATTTTGCCAAAGTGCATAGCGGTTTTGGGATAACGACATACATAAGGAAAAAAGACCTGAAGCGCGTCCTGTCGGGACGACCTGCTTCGGGCAGATTCGTCTGTTTTTTGTCACGGAAAGGCGCTAGAAGCCGCCCGATGGAATTGAACACGATTGAAAGCCACGACATCGGCGCTGCCGCCGAGCACTCGGCCGGCACGGACCGGGCGGCGAAAAAGGTCTTCGTCAAGACCTATGGCTGTCAGATGAATGTCTACGATTCCCAGCGCATGACCGATGCGCTGGCGGCCGACGGCTATGTCGCCACCGACGCCGTCGAAGATGCGGATCTTGTGCTGCTCAACACCTGCCATATCCGCGAAAAGGCGGCGGAAAAGGTCTATTCCGAGCTTGGCCGCATTCGCGACATGAAGGCCGAACGCGCCGAGGCTGGCCGCGAATTGCTGATCGGCGTCGCCGGCTGCGTGGCGCAAGCCGAGGGCGCCGAGATCATCCGCCGCTCGCCAGCGGTCGATCTGGTCATCGGCCCGCAGACCTATCACCGGCTGCCCGACGTCCTGGCGAGGGTCCGTGGCGGCGAAAAGATCGTCGAGACCGAATACGCCGTCGAGGACAAGTTCGAGCATCTGCCGCAGCCGAAGCGCGCCGAGCTTGCCAGGCGCGGCGTCACCGCTTTCCTGACGGTGCAGGAAGGTTGCGACAAGTTCTGCACCTTCTGCGTGGTGCCTTACACGCGCGGCTCCGAGGTTTCGCGCCCGGTGGCGCAGATCGTCGCCGAGGCCGAGCGCCTCGCCGAGGCCGGCGTGCGCGAGGTGACGCTGCTCGGCCAGAACGTCAATGCCTGGCACGGCATCGGCGAAAATGGCGAGGAATGGGGCCTTGGCCGCCTGCTGTTTCGTCTGGCGGAAATCCCCGGCCTGGCGCGGCTGCGCTACACCACCAGCCATCCGCGCGACATGGACGACGAATTGATCGCCGCGCATCGGGACCTGCCGGCGCTGATGCCCTATCTGCATCTGCCGGTACAGTCGGGCTCCGACCGGATTTTGAAGGCGATGAACCGGCGCCATACGGCGCGCCACTATCTGGCGCTCATCGAGCGCATTCGCGCCGCCCGCGCCGATATCGCCATGTCCGGCGACTTCATCGTCGGCTTCCCCGGCGAGACGGATGAGGATTTCGAAGCGACACTGAAATTGGTGCGCGAGGTGAACTATGCCTCGGCCTTCTCGTTCAAATATTCGCCGCGCCCCGGCACACCGGGCGCCGAAATGGACGGCCATGTCTCGGAAGCGGTGAAGGACGAGCGTCTGCAGGCTCTGCAGGCTCTGCTTCTCAGGCAGCAGCAGGATTTCGGCTTGAGTCTGGTCGGCAGGACCATCGGCACGCTGATCGAGAAGCCTGGCCGGCAGGCCGGGCAGAAAGTTGGCCGTTCGCCTTGGCTGCAGCCCGTTATTGTTGACGACAAGGCCGGCGGAATCGGTGACATTATCGACGTACGAATCACAAGGACCGGCTACAATAGCCTGTTCGCCGAACTGGCCTGACGGGCCTCGGCAGATGAGGAGAGACGGTTGAGCGCTGCTGAACTGAAGAATCCGCCCCCGAACCAGGCGTCCGGGGCTTCCGACATGGCGCACATCGTACTGACCTTCGACAACAACAAGCTTGCCAGCGCCCTTTATGGTCAGTTCGACGAGAATCTGGCCCGGCTCGAGCAGAAGCTCGGCGTGGATATCCGTTCGCGCGGCAACCAGCTTGCGATCAAAGGCTCGGCTCCGGCCGCCGAGCAGGCGCGCCGGGCGCTGGATACACTCTACGGCATCCTGCAGAAGGGCGTCGACATCGGCCAGTCGGATGTCGACGGCGCCGTGCGCATGGCGATTGCCGCCGACGACCAGCTGACGCTGCCCACGTTGGAGCGCAAGGGCAAGGTTTCGGCCGCCCAGATCGCGACGCGCAAGAAGACGATCTATGCCCGGTCGCTGACGCAGGACGCCTATATGCGGGCGCTGGAGCGCTCGGAAATGGTCTTCGGCATCGGCCCGGCCGGCACCGGCAAGACCTATCTGGCGGTCGCGCATGCGGCCATGCTGCTCGAACGCGGCATGGTTGAGCGCATCGTGCTGTCGCGCCCGGCCGTCGAGGCCGGCGAGCGGCTGGGCTTCCTGCCCGGCGACATGAAGGAGAAGGTCGACCCCTATCTGCGGCCACTCTACGACGCGCTCTACGACATGATGCCGGCCGACAAGGTCGAGCGGGCGATCGCCGCCGAAGTCATCGAGATCGCGCCATTGGCCTTCATGCGCGGCCGCACGCTGGCGCATGCGGCGGTGATCCTCGATGAGGCGCAGAACACCACGCCGATGCAGATGAAGATGTTCCTGACCCGTCTCGGCGAGAACTCGCGCATGATCGTCACCGGCGATCCGACCCAGATCGACCTGCCGCCCAACACCAAGTCGGGACTGGTCGAGGCGCTGCGCATCCTCGACGGCGTCCCGGGCATCGTCACGGTCCGCTTCAACGAAGGCGACGTGGTGCGCCACCCGCTGGTCGCCGAGATCGTCAGGGCCTATGACCGCGACGGCAAGCTGGCGCGAGGCCTCGGCGCCGAAAGCTGATCAAAGGCCGCATGGCTGCAGACAACAAATCCTCTGCCGGAATCCCGGTCGACATCGATATTTTCATCGAGGCCGGCGCTTGGCCCGCGGAAGCCGAGTTGACGCGTCTGGTCGAGCGCGCCGTTGCGGCCGCTTTTGCCGAGACCGGCGCGGGCGGCGCTTCCGAGCTCAGCGTCGTTTTTTCCGACGATGCCCATATCCAGGCGCTCAATGCCGAATGGCGCGGCAAGGACAAGCCCACCAACGTCTTGTCTTTCCCGGCGTTTTCGTTTTCGAAAGGCGGCAAGCTGCCGCCGATGCTGGGCGATATCGTGCTGGCTTCGGAGACGGTGTCTCGCGAGGCGGCACTGGAAGACAAGCCGGTTGCGAACCATATCACCCATCTTGTTATCCATGGCCTGCTGCATCTTTTGGGCCATGATCATGAGACCGACGCCGAGGCCGAGGAGATGGAAGGGATCGAGCGCGCGGCGCTTGCGAGACTTGCCATTCCCGATCCCTACGCGTAACAAAAAAGCTCAATTGACCCGATGGCGATGAACGACACACCAGAAACTGCCGCCCGTCCGGACGCCGGCAGTGCTGCCAAGTCTTCCGAAAAGACGGAAGAGGGCTCAAGTCCGAGTATTCCGACCGGCAGCGCGGCCGCTGAGCCGACGCATGCCGGTCCTTCCCTTGTCGACCGCGTGCTTGGCCTGTTCCGGCACCGCAACGGCACCAGCCTGCGCGAGGAAATCGCCGGCGCGCTTGCCGAAACGGCGACCGATGCCGGCGCCTTCTCGCCCGGCGAACGCGCCATGCTCAACAACATCCTGCGCCTGCGCGAAGTCCGGGTGGAGGACGTCATGGTGCCGCGCGCAGACATCGAGGCGGTCGAGATCAACACGACACTTGGCGATCTGCTTGGGCTGTTCGAGCAGTCCGGCCATTCGCGCATGCCGGTCTATTCCGAGACATTGGACGATCCGCGCGGCATGGTCCACATCCGCGACGTGCTCGCCCACATCACCAAGGTCGCCCGCGTCAAGAAGGGCCGCAGCAGAGCGAAGGCGCCGGTGACGACGGCGCTCGACCTTGCCCAGGTCGACCTTGCGCGCACCATCGGCGATCTCAGCCTGATCCGCCCGGTTCTGTTCGTGCCGCCCTCGATGCTTGCCTCCGACCTGATGGGGCGCATGCAGACGACCCGCACGCAGATGGCGCTGGTCATCGACGAGTATGGCGGCACCGACGGCCTCGCCTCGCTGGAGGATATCGTCGAGATGGTGGTCGGCGACATCGAGGACGAGCATGACGACGACGAGCCGATGATCACGCAGACGGGCGACGGCGTCTTCGTCGTCGACGGCAAAGCCGAGATCGACGAGGTCGCCAAGATGATCGGCGAGGATTTCGCCGCCGGCGAGCATGGCGAATATGTCGACACCATCGGCGGCATGATCTTCAACACGCTCGGCCGCGTCCCCGCTCGCGGCGAAGTGGTGCAGGCCATCCCAGGTTTCGAGTTCCACGTGCTCGACGCCGACCCGCGCCGCGTCAAGCGCGTGCGCATCGTGCAGAGCCAGAAAGGCGAGCGTCGCCGCCGCGCCGCGCGCACCGAGCAGGCCTGACACCGTCGCGACATGCCCGTCGACGATCCATTCAAGCATGCCGTTCTCGGCTCAGGCGTCTTCTATAAAGATCCGCGCGCCGCATTGACCTGGCTGCAGGCGGCCTTCGGCTTCGAGCCGAGCATGGTGGAGAGCGACGCCGACGGCCGGCTTGTCCACGCCGAAATGCGTTTCGGCGACGGCTACATCATCGTCGATTGCGAATGGGCCGAGCATGTCGCCAGCCCGGCCTCGGTCGGCGGCAAGAACACCCAGGCGGTCTATATCCGGCTGCGGCAGGATATCGACGCTCATTGCGAAAAGGCACGTGCGGCCGGCGCGGAAATTCTTCAGGGACCGACGGATCATTTCTACGGCGAGCGCCAATACCGCGCCCGCGATCCCGAGGGTCATGTCTGGACATTCAGCCAGACCGTGCGCGTTGTCCCGAAGGACGAGGCCGAGCGGCTGAGCGGCCTGCGGATCGAGGGCTGGCACAACTGAGCATTTTGCACCCAACCGGAATCGCTTGGCGTTGCAGAAATGCGGCTAAGGCAAAGAGCTGTGGCGGGATACCAATATAGCGCGACGGCGCATCAGGCTGCGCTTATCTGGGTTTGGATCGGGTGGCGCAGCCTGTTAAACCTCTAGCTCCCTGATTCGCGCGACTTGGGAAGCTTGATGCAGCGCTTTGCCGGCCGGATAATTCTGCTGTGGGGGTGGCGGCGGGCTCTGGTGGCGTTTGCCGCCGGAGCGCTGGCGGTGCTTGCCCAGGCGCCTTATGATTTCTTCGCCGTCTGCTTCGTTTCGTTCCCGGTCCTTGTCTGGCTGCTCGACGGCGCCACCGGCGAGGCGTCGGATGGCTGGGTGAGGCGACTGAGGCCGGCCTTCGCCGCTGGCTGGTGGTTCGGCTTCGGCTATTTCCTGGCCGGCCTCTGGTGGATCGGCCAGGCATTGCTGGTCGAGGCCGACAGCTTCGCGTGGGCCTTGCCCTTCGCCGTTGTCGGCATCCCGTTCGCGCTCGCTTTCTTCTATGGCTTTGCCACCGTTGTGGCGCGGCTGTTCTGGAGCAGCGATATCGGTCGTATCGCGGCGTTAGCCTTCGGCTTCGGGCTCGCGGAATGGCTGCGCGATTTCCTCTTCACCGGCTTCCCGTGGAATGCCGTCGGCTATGCCGCAATGCCGGTGCCGCTCCTGATGCAGAGCGTATCGGTGACCGGCATGATCGGCATGAATGCGCTCGCGGTCTTTGTCTTTTCGCTTCCGGCGCTCATCGCCGCGCGCCGCCATCTCAAGCTCGGCCTCGCCTTGTTTGTCCTCCTCGTCGCCGCCCATGTCGGCTTCGGCTATGTCAGGCTTGCGGCACCGGTCGAATCGAGCCGCGCGATCGACGTTCGCATCGTTCAGCCCGCTGTCGATCTCAGCGAGAAATGGGATGCCTCGGTGCGCGACCGCATCTTTGCGACTTTGCTGGGGATATCGGGGAAAGCGCCGGAACAGGGCCATGCCAAGCCGCAGCTTATCCTGTGGCCGGAGACATCGGTGCCGTTCCTCTTCACCGAGCGTCCGGACGCGCTGACGGCGCTGGGCGACATGCTGGCCGACGGCCAGATGCTGATAGCCGGTGTCGTGCGCGAAGAAGGCGGATCGGCCAATGCCGGCAGCCGCTATTACAATTCCGTCGTAGCGATCAACGACAAGGGCGAGATCGTCGATGCCGTCGACAAGGTGCATCTGGTGCCGTTCGGCGAATATCTGCCCTTCGCCGACTTGTTCGAACGCTTGGGCATAGGCCAACTCGTTGCCGGGCCGATGAATTTCGCCGCCGGCAACGAACGCCATCCGATCGGCGTTCCGGGCGGCCTGCGTGCCGCTCCGTTCATCTGCTACGAGGTGATTTTTCCCGATCTCGTTGCTGCTGACGCTGCATCCGCCGACTTGATTGTAAACGTCACCAACGACGCATGGTTCGGCGACACGCCAGGCCCGTATCAACACTTCAGGCAGGCGCAGATTCGCGCAGCGGAGAATGGAATGCCTCTGTTGCGCGCGGCTAACAATGGCATATCGGCCGTCGTCGATTCGCGCGGGCGCATTGTCGATGCGCTTGCCGTCGACGCGCGCGGCGCTATCGACGCGCATGTGCCCGTTTCTGGGCGCTCCCTCCTGCCCGCCGAACAGCGACGCATTAACGGATTGCTGATCATGTTGCTGTTTGCGCTGATTGCCTTCACACTGAATGTAAGGCAGCGGCTACGGGTGAATTGACAGTCGGCACATTAGAAACTCATACTGTAACGCCTAAAATTTTCTCGAAGTCGGTTGGAGGGTTCTGTTGGGGCAGGTGGCTCCGGCTTCATATGGGCGGAACAAATAGAAAAAGCCGGAAAAATTCGGCGAGGAAAAAATGACAGAAGAGAACAAGAAGAAGCCGAATCCGATCGACATCCATGTCGGGAGCCGCATCCGGCTGCGTCGCAATATGCTTGGAATGAGCCAGGAAAAGCTGGGGGAAAATCTCGGCATCACCTTTCAGCAGATCCAGAAGTACGAGAAGGGCACAAACAGGGTTGGCGCCAGCCGCCTGCAGGCGATCGCCTCCATCCTGAGCGTTCCTGTCGCCTTCTTCTTCGAGGATGCCCCGGGCGAGGAGCCCGCCGGCGGCACCAGGGGATTTGCCGAAGACTCCTCGATGGCGTTCGCCATCGAATTCTGCGGCAGTCCCGAGGGTCTCCAGCTCAACCGGGCCTTCGTCAAGATCGGTGACGTTAAGGTGCGCCGCAGGATCATCGATCTGGTGAAGGCACTTTCCGCCGAGGACGCCGATTGATTTGCCTGATGCCGCCGGCGGTTTCATGCCGTCGGTGGCATAGCCGACCTTGCCTACATTCATGCCAGATCCGTCGCGCCGCTTGACGAGCGCCGCCCGGCACCGCTAACACGTGGCGCGCCAAAATCGGCAGTTTGCCGATCTTTTCAAGAGGGGACACCCGTGACGCGGCAGAACTATCTCTTCACCTCGGAATCCGTCTCCGAGGGTCATCCCGACAAAGTCTGTGACCGTATCTCCGACGAGATCGTCGATCTGGTCTATCGCGAAGCCAAGAAGACGGGCATGGATCCGTGGAAGGTGCGCGTTGCCTGCGAGACGCTGGCCACCACTAACCGCGTCGTCATCGCCGGCGAGGTCCGCGTCCCGGACACGCTTTTGAAGAAGGACAAGGCGGGCAACGTCCTCAAGGACGCGTCCGGCCACCCTGTGGTCAACCCGGCCAAGTTCAAGTCGGTTGCCCGCAAGGCGATCCGCGAGATCGGTTACGAGCAGTCCGGCTTCCACTGGAAGACCGCCAAGATCGACGTGCTGCTGCATGGCCAGTCGCCCGACATCGGCCAGGGCGTCGACAATGCCGCCGACCGCCAGGGCGAGGAAGGGGCCGGCGACCAGGGCATCATGTTCGGCTACGCCTGCCGCGAGACGCCCGACCTGATGCCGGCACCGATCTATTACAGCCACAAGATTCTCGAACTGCTGGCAGCGGCACGTCATGAAGGCAATGGCGAGGCAGGCAAGCTCGGCCCGGACGCCAAGAGCCAGGTCACCGTGCGCTATGCCGACGGCAAGGCGGCGGAAGTCACGCAGATCGTGCTCTCCACCCAGCATCTCGATGCGAACTGGGACTCCAAGAAGGTCCGCAAGGTGGTCGAGCCCTATATCCGCGAGGCGCTTGGCGACTTGAAGATCGCCGAGGACTGCAACTGGTACATCAACCCGACCGGCAAATTTGTCATCGGCGGGCCTGACGGCGATGCCGGCCTCACCGGCCGCAAGATCATCGTCGACACCTATGGTGGCGCAGCCCCCCACGGCGGCGGCGCCTTCTCGGGCAAGGACACCACCAAGGTCGACCGTTCGGCCGCCTATGCGGCGCGCTATCTTGCCAAGAACGTGGTGGCGGCCAAGCTTGCCGACCGCTGCACCATCCAGCTCTCCTACGCCATCGGCGTCGCCCAGCCGCTGTCGGTCTATGTCGACCTGCACGGCACCGGCAAGGTGGACGAAGCGAAGCTCGAGGATGCGCTGCGCAAGGTGATGGACCTGTCGCCGTCGGGCATTCGCCGTCATCTCGACCTCAACAAGCCGATCTATGCAAAAACCTCGTCCTACGGCCACTTCGGTCGCAAGGCCGGTCGCGACGGCTCCTTCTCCTGGGAAAAGACCGATCTTGCCAAGGCGCTCAAGGACGCCGTCGCCGCCTGACGCCAGCGGACGCAAAGGATAGGCCGAGCCGGGCGACCGAGGGATTCTTCGGTCGCCGGCACGGCAAGACTATACGCCCGCAGCAGGCGATCGCCCTCGAAAGCGGCCTGCGCCAATACCTTATCGACCTGACGGCGCAAGCGCCAGCCGATCTCAGGACCTTGTTCAAGGCACAGGTTTCGGTGCTCCAGCTGGAAATCGGCTTCGGTGGCGGTGAGCATCTCCTGCATCGCGCGACGGAAGCGCCGGCAACCGGTTTCATCGGCGTCGAGCCCTTCGTCAACGGTATGGCTAAGATGATGACGGCGCTTGCCAAGGCGCCGCTTGCCAATCTCAGGGTCTATGACGACGACGCCACGCGCCTGCTCGACTGGCTGCCGTCTGGCTCGCTCGACGGCATCGACCTGCTCTATCCCGATCCGTGGCCGAAGAAGAAGCACTGGAAGCGGCGTTTTGTCGGCGCCGCCAATCTCGACCGCTTTGCCCGGGTGCTGAGATCCGGCGGCAGGTTCCGCTTCGCCTCCGATATCGACAGCTATGTGAACTGGACGCTGCTTGCCTGCCGCGAACACGGCGCCTTCGCATGGCAGGCCGAGGACGCTTCCGGCTGGCACCAGCCCTATGACGGCTGGCCAGGCACCCGCTACGAGGCCAAGGCCATCCGCGAAGGACGGCGGCCGGCCTATCTGGCCTTCATCCGGAAATAGACGGCACCAAGGTGTCGTAATCAGCCGCTCTAGAAGCGGCCGATTCGGTCGAAAGCGGCCGGATCGATGCCGAGTTTCTTCAGGTCGCTGCGTCGCCGCTCCGCCTCACGGCATGCGGAGTTGACGAACCACTTTGGTTCTACCACATTCACAATGAACCAGAATGGAGACAGGATGATGAGCGCCTTCACCGTGCGGCTTCCGGATGAGACTGTGGCCAAGCTGGACCAACTGGCGGAAAAGGTGGATCGCTCTCGTTCCTACGTCGCCGCTCAAGCGATCGAAGACTATGTCGCCAGGGAAGAATGGCAGCTTGCCGAGATCGAGGCCGGCCTTGACGAAGCCGATCGAGGAGAATTCGCACGCGAGAAGGACTTGGCCGGCGTCATAGCGAAATACGTCAAGCCCGAACGATGAAGCGGACCCGCTGGACCCAGCGCGCCGTGCGTCGTCTCGACCAGGTTGGCGCTTTCATCGAAAAGGACAATCCAACGGCCGCGGCACGAGTGGTTGCCGGTATCGTTTCCTGTGCGGACAATCTCGCCGAGCAACCCGCCATGGGGCGGGTCGGGCGGGTGAAAGGGACACGAGAACTGGTCCTCGCTGATGTCCCCTACATAATTCCCTACCGTGTTATCGGCGAGGAGATCGAGATACTCACCGTGATGCATGCGGCCCAACGATGGCCGCGCCAGTTGTAGACACCACCGCTGGCCTTGTGCCTCAAGGCTTGAAACGCCGGCGGCAATCGTCTATATCAACTTCAAATTCTTGGTCGGTATGACGAAGAGTGGGTCCACCCGGTCCCGCTCTTTTTTGTTACCTGCCGGCCGGAAGCAAAAAGCGACAGGGATCTGATGACTGCAGCGGCAAGCGAGGCCGACGACCGTATCATCCGCGAAAGCGGTATCGATGCGCGCATTGCGCTGATCGTGCAGCCGGTGCTCAAGGCCATCGGCTTCCGGCTCGTGCGGGTGCAGTTGACTGGCCAGAACGGGCTGACGCTGCAGATCATGGCCGAACGCGAGGACGGCACCATGACCGTCGAGGATTGCGAAGAGGTCAGCCGCGCCGTGTCGCCGGCGCTCGATGTCGATGATCCGATCGAAAAGGCGTATCATTTGGAAGTTTCCTCGCCAGGCATCGACCGGCCGCTGGTGCGCAAGTCGGATTTCACCGCCTGGACCGGCCATCTGGTCAAGCTGGAGACATCGGTTCTTGTCGGCGACCGCAAACGCTTCAAGGGCAAGATCGCCGAGGCGGATGCCGATGGCATCCTGATCGAGCGCGACAAGGCGGCCTATGGCGAAGAGCCGACGGTGCGCGTGCCTTACGACGCGATCGCCGAGGCCCGGCTGGTGCTGACCGACGATCTCATTCGCGATGCCCTGTCGAAGGACAACCGGGCGCGCAAGGAAGCCAGGAAGCGCCGTGGCGAAGCGGAAGACGCCGCCGACGGCGACGAAAATGAAACCGAACAGGAAAGTTGATTGAGTAGCCGGGCCGTATGCCCGGCGCGAAATCGGGAGAAAGACAATGGTTGTAAGCGCCAACAGGCTTGAACTGCTGCAGATCGCCGACGCGGTCGCGCGTGAAAAGTCGATCGACAAGCAGATCGTCATCGCCGCCATGGCCGATGCCATCCAGAAGGCGGCGCGCTCTCGTTACGGCCAGGAGACCAACATCCGCGCCGACATCAACCCGAACACCGGCGAGATGAAGCTGCAGCGGCTGATGGAAGTGGTCGAGAAGGTCGAGGACTACGCGACGCAGATCGCGCTTTCCACGGCGCGCGAGCGCAACCCCGACGCCCAGATCGGCGACTTCATCGCCGAGCAGCTGCCGCCCATGGATTTCGGCCGCATCGCCGCGCAGTCGGCCAAGCAGGTCATCGTCCAGAAGGTGCGTGAGGCTGAGCGCGATCGCCAGTATGACGAGTATAAGGATCGCATCGGCGAGATCGTCAACGGCACCGTCAAGCGCGTCGAGTACGGCAATGTCATCGTCGATCTCGGCCGAGGCGAGGCGATCATCCGCCGCGACGAGCTGATCCCGCGCGAGAACTATAAATATGGCGACCGCGTGCGGGCCTATGTCTATGACGTGCGACGCGAGCAGCGCGGCCCGCAGATCTTCCTGTCGCGCACGCATCCGCAGTTCATGGCCAAGCTGTTCACCATGGAAGTGCCGGAAATCTACGACGGCATCATCGAGATCAAGTCGGTCGCCCGCGATCCGGGCTCGCGCGCCAAGATCGCCGTTATCTCGCGCGATTCCTCGATCGATCCAGTCGGCGCCTGCGTCGGCATGCGCGGCAGCCGCGTCCAGGCCGTGGTCGGCGAATTGCAGGGCGAGAAGATCGACATCATTCCGTGGTCGCCATCGGCCGCGTCCTTCATTGTCAACGCGCTGCAGCCGGCCGAGGTCGCCAAGGTGGTGCTCGACGAGGATGCCGAGCGCATCGAGGTGGTGGTACCGGACGACCAGCTGTCGCTGGCCATCGGCCGCCGCGGCCAGAACGTGCGCCTTGCCTCGCAGCTCACCGGCTGGGATATCGACATCCTGACCGAGCAGGAAGAAAGCGAGCGTCGCCAGAAGGAATTCGTCGAGCGTTCGGCGCTCTTCATGGAAGCGCTCGACGTCGATGAGATGGTCGGCCAGGTGCTTGCCTCCGAAGGCTTCACCAGCGTCGAGGAAGTCGCCTATGTCGACTCTGGCGAAATTTCCTCGATCGATGGCTTCGACGAGGACACCGCTTCGGAAATCCAGACCCGCGCCCGCGAATATCTGGAGAAGATCGAGGCCGAGCACGACGAAAAGCGCAAGGCGCTGGGCGTCAAGGACGAGCTGCGCGACATTCCCGGCATCACCACCGCCATGATGGTGACGCTCGGCGAGGACGGCGTGAAGACGGTCGAGGACTTCGCCGGCTATGCCGCCGACGATCTGATTGGCTGGAAAGAGCGCAAGGACGGCGAGACCAAGGTCTATCCGGGCGTGCTCGCCAGCCACGGCGTCTCGCGCGCGGAGGCGGAGCAGATGGTGCTCGCCGCCCGCAAGCAGGCCGGCTGGATCACCGAGGAAGAACTCGCTGCCGAAGAGGCAGCGGCCGACGAAACCGTTGGTGCGTGAGGTGACCACCAATCGCAAAGCCCGTGGACGAGATGAACGATCGCACTTGCATCGTTACGCGCAGGCAGGCCGAAGCGGATGAACTGATCCGCTTCGTCGTCGGCCCGGATTCGGTCGTCGTTCCGGACATCAAGAGAAATCTGCCCGGCCGCGGTTGCTGGGTTACTGCCGATCGCCTACATATCGAGAAGGCAGCGGCCAAGAACCTGTTTGCCCGTGCCTTCAAGGCGCAGGTGACCGTTCCGGCCGATCTCGGCGGCATGGTCGACGGGCTGCTCTCCAGATCCGCTCTGGGCATGCTTGGCCTTGCTCGCAAGGCTGGCGCCGTTGTCCTTGGCGCCGCCAAGGTCGAAGGCGCGGTGCGCGACGGGCTGGCGCTTCTGGTGCTGCATGCGACCGAGGCTTCGGACGACGGTGTCCGCAAGATCAGTCAGGCGCGGCGGGCAACCGTCCATCTCGGCGGACCGGCCATCCTTGCCTACAAACTTTTCCCCGAAGCCGAGTTGAGCTTGGCATTGGGGGGTACAAATGTGATACATGCTGCCGTTCTCGCGCAGGACGCGGGACAGGCGGTTGAGAAGCGCGTAGTTGCGCTCGACCGATATCGGGGCGGTACCCCGAACGATCTGGCAATGCTTGCGGCCGTTGCTGACGAAGATGATGCCGCAGAGGATATGGAATGAGCGATACGAAATCGGGCGACGACAAGACGTTGAGCGTGACGCCGAAGAAGACCTTGACGCTGAAGCGCCCCGGCCTCGAGCAGGGCACCGTGCGCCAGAATTTCTCGCATGGCCGCACCAAGTCGGTCGTGGTCGAGACCAAGAAGCGCAAGTTCTCGCTGCCCGGCGACAAGCCGGAGCCGGCGGCTGCGTCCGTCTTCACGCCGAAGCCCGCCGTTGCCGCCGCGCCTGTCGTGCAGGAAGCGCCGAAGGCGCCGCCTCCGCCGCCGGAGCGTTCCGGCATGGTCCTGAACGAGCTCTCGCGCGGCGAGATGGAAGCGCGCCGCAAGGCGCTGGAAGGCTCCAAGGCCCGCGAGGCCGAGGATCGCTTGCGCGCTCAGGAAGATGCCAAGCGCCGCGCCGAGGAAGAGGAACGCCGCAAGCGCGAGCGCGACGAATCCGCGCGCCGTCAGGCCGAGGAGGAGGCACGCCTGCAGACTGAGGCCGAGGCCCGCCGGCGCGCCGAGGAAGAGGCTCGCCGCCGCGCGCCGCTGGCTGCGGATGTCGCCACCGCTGACGACGAGGAGGAGGCCAAGCCGAGGCGTACCGGTGCCGGTGCCGCGAGTGCGCCACCACGCCGTCTTGCGACGCCGGAAGTGGCAAGGCCTGCCAAGCCGACAAAGGGCGAGGAAGATCGCCGCCGCGGCAAGCTGACGCTGAACTCGGCGCTGTCGGATGACGACGCACGCGCCCGTTCGCTATCGTCGATGCGTCGCCGCCAGGAAAAATTCAAACGCGCGCTTCACAATGAGCCGCGCGAGAAAGTCATGCGCGAAGTGATCCTGCCCGAAACCATCACTATCCAGGAACTGGCGCAACGCATGTCCGAGCGCGCCGTGGACGTGGTCAAGTTCTTCATGAAGCAGGGCCAGATCCTCAAGCCAGGCGACGTCATCGACGCCGACACGGCCGAACTGGTCGCCTCCGAATTCGGCCACACGGTCCGCCGCGTCGCCGAATCCGACATCGAGGAAGGCCTGTTCAACATCGCCGACCGCCCGGAAGACCTTGTGTCGCGTCCGCCGGTCGTGACGATCATGGGCCATGTCGACCACGGCAAGACCTCGCTGCTCGATGCCATCCGCAACGCCAATGTCGTCTCCGGCGAGGCCGGCGGCATCACCCAGCATATCGGTGCCTACCAGATCGAGAAGAACGGTCAGAAGATCACCTTCATCGACACGCCCGGCCACGCGGCCTTTACGGCCATGCGCGCCCGTGGCGCGCAGGTTACCGACATCGCGGTGTTGGTGGTGGCGGCCGACGACAGCGTGATGCCGCAGACGATCGAATCGATCAACCACGCGAAGGCGGCCGGCGTGCCGATCATCGTGGCCATCAACAAGATCGACAAGCGCGATGCCGACCCGCAGAAGGTGCGGACCGAACTGCTGCGCCACGAAGTGTTCGTGGAATCGATGGGCGGTGAGGTGTTGGACGTCGAGGTTTCGGCGACCAAGGGCATCAATCTCGACAAGCTCTTGGAAGCGATCCTGCTGCAGTCCGAAGTCCTCGACCTCAAGGCCAATCCCGACCGCACCGCCGAAGGCGCGGTCATCGAAGCGCAGCTGGACAAGGGACGCGGTCCCGTCGCCACGGTGCTGGTGCAGACCGGCACGCTGATGCCGGGCGACATCATCGTCGCCGGCAACGAGTGGGGCCGTGTGCGCGCGCTCGTCAACGATCGCGGCGAGCATGTGCCGGAAGCGCCGCCGGCAATGCCGGTCGAGGTGCTTGGCCTCCAGGGCACGCCGCAGGCGGGCGACCGCTTCGCCGTCGTCAACAACGAGGCGCGCGCCCGTGAGATCACCGAATACCGCCAGCGCCTGGCGCGCGACAAGGCAGTGGCCAAGCATGCCGGCCAGCGCGGCTCGCTCGAGCAGATGATGTCGCAGCTGCAGACGAGCGGATTGAAGGAATTCCCGCTGGTCATCAAGGGCGACGTGCAGGGTTCGATCGAGGCGATCAATGCCGCGCTTGAAAAGCTCGGCAATGACGAGGTGCGCGCGCGCATCGTCCATGCCGGCGCCGGCGGCATCACCGAAAGCGATGTCTCGCTCGCCGAGACGTCCGGAGCGGCGATCATCGGCTTCAACGTCCGCGCTAATGCGCAGGCGCGTGCGGCCGCGGCCGCGGCCGGCATCGAGATCCGCTACTACTCGATCATCTACAACCTCGTCGATGACGTGAAGGCGGCACTTTCCGGCATGCTTTCGCCGGAGCGGCGCGAGACCTTCATCGGCAATGCCGAGATCCTCGAGATCTTCGACATCTCCAAGGTCGGCAAGATCGCCGGCTGCCGTGTCACCGAAGGCAAGGTCGAGCGTGGCGCGGGTGTTCGCCTGATCCGCGACAACGTCGTGATCCACGAAGGCACGCTGAAGACGCTGAAGCGCTTCAAGGACGAGGTTGCGGAAGTGCCGGGCGGCCAGGAATGCGGCATGGCCTTCCAGAACTACGAGGACATGCGTGTCGGCGACGTCATCGAGTGCTTCCGCGTCGAGATGGTAACCAGAACGCTCTAATTCGGGTATACTTGCCGAATAATAACGGGCGGCGGCCGAAAGGCTGCCGCCCAGTTCCCTCATGCATGTTGAGACATGTGGCGCGGTCCCATCCCGCGCTTCACGATTTCAGGACCAGAGAAAATGCCCCGTTCGACACCGTCAGGCCCCTCCCAGCGCATGCTGCGCGTCGGCGAGCAGGTGCGTCACGCCCTGTCTGAAACCTTGCAGCGCGGCGAGATCATCGATCCGGTGATCGAGAACAGCGTCGTCTCGGTGTCCGAGGTGCGCATGTCGCCCGATCTCAAGATCGCCACCGCCTTCGTCTCGCCGCTTGGCGCGGGGGACGACGGCGCCGTGATCGAGGCGCTCAACAGGCACGCGAAATTCATCCGCGGCCGCGTCTCCGGCGCGCTCAGGCAGATGAAGTACATGCCGGAGTTTCGCTTTAGGCTGGACACGTCCTTCGACAATTTCGCGAAGATCAATGAACTGCTGAAATCGCCCGAAGTCGCACGCGATCTCGGTGACGGCAAGAACAACGACAAGGACGAGGAATAGGTGGCGCGTCGCGGTAAGAAGAAGGGGCGGCCGGTCTCCGGTTGGGTGGTGCTGGACAAGCCGGTCGGCATGGGCTCGACCGAGGCGGTTTCCAAGATCAAATGGCTGTTTCAAGCCGAGAAGGCCGGCCATGCCGGCACGCTCGATCCACTGGCTTCCGGCATGTTGCCGATCGCGCTCGGCGAGGCGACCAAGACCGTTCCTTATGTGCAGGACGGCGCCAAGGTCTACCGCTTCACCGTCGCCTGGGGCGAAGAGCGCTCGACCGACGACCTCGAAGGCCCGGTGACCAGCAATTCCGACCGTCGGCCGGACGAGGCGGAGGTGAGGGCGCTGCTGCCGAAATACACCGGCGTCATCATGCAGACGCCGCCGCAATTCTCGGCCATCAAGATCGCCGGCGAACGCGCCTATGACCTTGCCCGTGAAGGCGAGACGGTCGAGATACCCGCGCGGGAAATTGAAATCGGCCGTTTGGACATTGTCGAACATGGTGCCGACAAAACTGTCTTCGAGGTCGAATGCGGCAAGGGCACCTATGTGCGCTCGCTGGCCCGCGACATGGGCCGCGATCTCGGCTGCTTCGGCCACGTCGCCGAATTGCGCCGCGTCGAGGTCGAGCCGTTCACGCCGGAGGATTTCGTCACTGTCGCCGAGCTGGAAGCGGCCCGCTTTGGCGAAAAGGATGACGACAAATCCGATGAAATGGACGCCCCGGTCGATTTCAGCGCCATTGATGCGCTGCTTGTCGAAACGGCGGCGGCGCTCGACTGCCTGCCGCAGGTCGCGGTCAGCGACGACGCGGCGACGAAGATCCGCCTCGGCAATCCCGTCATCATTCGCGGCCGCGACGCGCCGGTCGAGGCCGAGGAGGCCTGCGCCACCGCGCGCGGCAAGCTCGTCGCTATCGGCGCCATCGAGCAGGGCATGTTCAAGCCCAAGCGGGTCTTTGTCGGGTAATCCGGTGTAAGTATTTGTATTTACGCAATTCCGGACGGGAAACCGCTGCGCACTTTTGCTGGAATTGCTCTAATCTAGGCCGAATGCTGAGTCCCGAGGATATCTCATGGCCAAGGCCGATGCAGGCAAGAAGCGGGAACCGCTGAAAACCCGCCGGCCGCCGGTTGGGGCGTCGCCAGGCACGCTTATCGCCGATCCGGCGGCGCGGCGCAGCGAACTCCGGCTGACGCTGATCTCGCCCGAGAAATACAAAACAATCGACAATGCCTCGATCGACGATCTCAACGCGCATTGCGAGAAATGGCCTGTCGTCTGGCTGGATTGCACCGGACTTGCCAATATCCCGCTGATCGAGGAGATCGGCCGCATCTTCAGCCTGCATCCGCTGGCACTGGAGGACGTCGTCAACACCGGACAGCGGCCCAAGGTGGATTTCTTCGAGGATCATGCCTTCGTCGTCATGCGCATGATCGACGATGTCACCTCGCATCGCTACGAGCAGATCGCGTTGTTCTTCGGCGGCAATTTCGTCGTCACGTTCCAGGAGCGCGAAGGCGATCCGTTCGATCCGGTGCGCAAGCGCATTGCGGCCGCGATGCCCAACCGCCTGCGCTCGCGCGGGGCCGACTATCTTGCCTATGCGCTGATCGATGCCATCGTCGACAGCTATTTCCCACCGATCGAGGCGGCGAGCGAATTGGTCGACGGCATCGAGGACGAGATGCTGAATAAGCCGCACAAGCACCAGATGCGGCAGCTGCATGAATTGCGGCGTGACGCCAACGTGCTCAAAGGCGTGCTGTGGCCGATGCGCGACACGCTGGCGACGCTGATCCGCAACGACGTGGCCTTCGTGAAGGCGGAGACCAAGATCTTCTTCAATGACACGCTCGACCATTCGCTGCGTCTGATCGAGCTGGTCGAGAACCAGCGCGACATGCTCACCGGCCTGATCGAGATGCATGTCTCGCTGACCCAGGCCCGCACCAATGACGTCATTTCCTATTTGACGATCGTCTCGGTGATCTTCATGCCGCTGACCTTCCTGGTCGGCGTCTGGGGGATGAATTTCGATCCGCAAAGCTCGCCCTGGAACATGCCGGAGCTGAAAGCCTATTACGGTTATCCGGTGGCAATTCTGTTCATGGCGCTTGTCGCCGCCGGACTGATCTTCTTCTTCAAATGGAAGAAGTGGCTATAGCCGCTGAACCCTTTGTTTTCGTGGCAAGACCTGCGACAAGCCGGCTTGACATTTGGGCTGGTGTTTATTCCGGAATTGGACTATATGCGCCGCAGCTTCGCGCCCTGACGCGTCGCTTGCACTGGCCCCTGCTGGACGACATCCCGGCTGTGGGCGTCCCGTTTCCTCCAACAGATAAGGAAAAGCACGATGTCGATTACTGCCGACCGCAAGAAGGAATTGATGACCGAATTCGCAACCGCCAAGGGCGACACCGGATCCCCGGAAGTCCAGGTTGCCATTCTTTCCGAGCGCATCAAGAACCTGACCGAGCACTTCAAGGACCACAAGAAGGATAACCATTCCCGCCGTGGCCTGCTTGCTCTGGTCTCCCAGCGCCGCAGCCTGCTTGACTACCTCAAGCGCAAGGATGACGGGCGCTATCAGACGCTGATCGACAAGCTCGGTCTGCGTCGCTGACGAATTGACCGGCGGGTCTTCCTCGGAGGGCCCGCCGGTCGCGCATTGGCGCATCGGTCGATCCGGTGCGATAATGCCGGAGCGCGGCGCGCTCTAGAAATTCGCGTTCGCGCAAGGCGCGTTCCGGAAACAGCGGTTTCCGGCGTCATGCGCAAAAGCCGGCCGATCGGTCGGCCAAACACGGTTCCGGACGCGCAGAGGGCCATTCGGAACCGCCCCATGGACGGTCATGGGGCAGGATTGCAGGATGCTCGCTCGGCTTATGAGCCGGACCTACGAGCCTCCCGTTGTCTTGCCCGTGGCTGCCCGAAGGAAGCCAGGAAAGGGAGAACCCGTGACCGTTAGGACGGCGCGGCCCTTTCCGCATATGAAGGACAAGACATGTTCAATCAACACAAAGTGGAAATCGAATGGGGCGGCCGTCCGCTCATCCTGGAAACCGGCAAGATCGCGCGCCAGGCTGACGGCGCGGTGCTCGCCACCTATGGCGAGACCGTCGTTCTCGCCACCGTCGTTTCGATGAAGGAGCCGAAGCCCGGCCTCGATTTCTTCCCGCTTACCGTTAACTACCAGGAAAAGACCTACGCCGCCGGCAAGATCCCGGGCGGCTACTTCAAGCGTGAGGGCCGCCCGAGCGAAAAGGAAACGCTGGTTTCCCGCCTGATCGACCGCCCGATCCGCCCGCTTTTCGCCGACGGCTACAAGAACGATACCCAGATCGTCGTCACCGTCGTCCAGCATGATCTCGAGAACGATCCCGATATTCTGTCGATCGTGGCCACCTCCGCTGCGCTCACGCTTTCCGGCGTGCCGTTCATGGGCCCGATCGGCGGCGCCCGCGTCGGCTACATCAACGGCGAATATGTGCTCAATCCGCACATCGACGAAATGCAGGAATCCAAGCTCGACCTCGTCGTCGCCGGCACCGGCGACGCCGTGCTTATGGTCGAATCCGAGGCCAAGGAACTCTCCGAGGAACTGATGCTCGGTGCCGTCGTGTTCGGCCACAAGAGCTTCCAGCCTGTCATCGACGCGATCATCAAGCTGGCCGAGGTCGCCGCCAAGGAGCCGCGCGACTTCACCGCGCCGGATTATTCCGCGCTTGAAGCCGAGATGCTGAAGATCGTCGGCGATGAGCTTCGCGAGGCCTACAAGATCACCGACAAGCAGAAGCGCTATGCCGCCGTCGACGCCGTCAAGTCGAAGGTCAAGGCCGCGTTTGCGCCGGCCGAAGGCGAAGAGGCCAAATACACCTCCGAGCAGATCGGCTCGGTGTTCAAGGAACTCCAGGCCAAGGTCGTGCGCTGGAACATCCTCGACACCGGCTCGCGCATTGACGGCCGCGACCTGAAGACGGTCCGCAAGATCGTCTCCGAAGTCGGCGTCCTGGCGCGCACCCATGGTTCGGCGCTGTTCACACGCGGCGAAACCCAGGCTCTGGTCGTTGCCACGCTCGGCACCGGCGAGGACGAGCAGTATGTCGATTCGCTGACCGGCATGTACAAGGAGAAGTTCCTCCTTCACTACAACTTCCCGCCCTATTCCGTCGGCGAGACCGGCCGCATGGGTTCGCCGGGCCGCCGCGAGATCGGCCACGGCAAGCTCGCCTGGCGCGCCATCCGGCCGATGTTGCCGAGCGCGGACCAGTTCCCCTACACGCTGCGCGTCGTTTCGGAGATCACCGAGTCCAACGGCTCGTCCTCGATGGCGACCGTCTGCGGCACCTCGCTGGCGCTGATGGATGCCGGCGTGCCGCTGGCAAAGCCGGTCGCCGGCATTGCCATGGGCCTGATCAAGGAAGGCGAGCGCTTCGCGGTGCTCTCCGACATCCTCGGTGACGAGGACCACCTCGGCGACATGGACTTCAAGGTCGCCGGCACCGCCAACGGCGTCACCTCGCTGCAGATGGACATCAAGATCGATGGCATCACCGAGGAGATCATGGGCATCGCCCTGGCCCAGGCCAAGGACGGCCGCCTGCATATCCTCGGCGAGATGGCGCATGCGCTGTCCGGCGCCCGCGCCGAGCTCGGCGAATTCGCGCCGCGCATCGAGGTCATGCATATCCCGACCGACAAGATCCGCGACGTCATCGGTTCCGGCGGCAAGGTGATCCGCGAGATCGTCGAGAAGACCGGCGCCAAGATCAACATCGAGGACGACGGCACGGTCAAGATTGCTTCGGCGAACGCCAAGGAGATCGAGGCGGCGAAGAAGTGGATTCACACAATCGTCGCCGAGCCGGAAGTCGGCGAGATCTATGAAGGCACCGTCGTCAAGACGGCCGACTTCGGCGCGTTCGTCAATTTCTTCGGCCCGCGCGACGGTCTCGTCCATATCTCGCAACTCGCCAATGAGCGAGTCGCCAAGACCTCGGACGTCGTCAAGGAAGGCGACAAGGTTTGGGTCAAGTTGATGGGCTTCGACGAGCGCGGCAAGGTCCGCCTGTCGATGAAGGTCGTCGACCAGGCGACCGGCAAGGAAATCGTCCAGGACAAGAAGAAGTCGGACGGCGAGGAAGACGCCGCCTGATCGGTTTGACCGGATAATTTAGACGGGCGCGCCGCGAGGTCGCGCCCGTTTTGTTTCAGGGCAGTTCTAGGAAAGCGGCAACCGTTTTCGTCCGGAATTGCGTCGGGCAAAGGTCCTACGGAGCAGATGAATGGCCGCGGAGCCGCTGAAGACGCTGTTCTACCCGTTCGAGGCCGAGGCGCTGCCTTTGCCGAGAAAGGATGCCCGTGTCCTGTTTCTCGGCGCCGAGCCCGGCTTCCGCTTGCCCGCCGGCTTCGAGGCGGCGCTGCACCTCGTGCAAGGCTTTCGGCCACATTTTCGAACGCTGCAGGCGTCCGGCTACGCGGTCACGCCGCGCGCCGAGGATACCGGCTTCGACCTGGCGTTGGTGCTTGCGGGCCGTCATCGCGGCCAGAACGAGCAGCGCGTCGCCGAGGCGATAGAACGCGTCCAGCCGGGCGGGCGGGTTGTCGTTGCCGGCGGCAAGGAGGCCGGCATCGACAGCCTGCGCAAGCGGATCAACGTCCTGGTGCCGCTCGAAGGCCATTTGCCGAAACATCACGGCGTTGCCTTCTGGTTCAAGCGAGCCGGCGCGGAGACGGTCGCGACGCTGCGCGCCGGCAACCCCGATTTGATCATCGAAGGCGGTTTCAAGACCGGGCCTGGCATGTTCTCCTTCGATCGGATCGATGCCGGTTCGAAACTGCTGGCCGCGAACCTGCCTGACGATCTCAAAGGCAATGTCGCTGATTTCTGCGCCGGCTGGGGTTATCTGGCGGTGGAAATCCTGCTGCGCCCGCAAGGCCTCACCGCAGTCGATCTCTACGAAGCGGACCTTGAGGCCCTGGAAGCAGCCAGGTTGAACGTCCACGGCGGCGCCATCGAGCCGCGTTTCTTCTGGACCGATCTGCTCACCGAGGCGGTCGAACGGCGCTACGACGCGATCGTCATGAACCCACCCTTTCACCGCGGCCGCGCGTCCGAGCCGGAGATCGGTTCCGGCATGATCCGCGCCGCGTCGAAGGCGCTGAGACCGGGCGGCCGCCTGTTCTTGGTCGCCAACCGCCAGCTTCCTTACGAACAGGCGCTCTCGGCGGTCTTCGCCAGCCATGCCGAGATCGCCCGCGATGGCATGTTCAAGGTGTTTTCGGCGCGCCGCTGAAGCAATCAAGGAAAAGCGTGCAGCGGGGTGGATTCGGCGCCTTCGCCGTAGCCTTGGATCCACAATTGCGGCGGGAAGAATACTCGTTCTATTGCAGGCTGACGATGCGGGCCGGCTCGTGCGTGCCGAAGGCGGACCGCGCTTCGCCAAGCTCGACCTTGAGCGGCGCCGGCCGGCCGAACAGATAGCCCTGCACAACCTCGCAGCCGGCCGCTCGGAGCAGGGTGGCCTGGTTCTCGGTCTCTACGCCTTCGGCGATGATGCCCACGCCCAGCGCCCGCGACAGGCCGACAATGGTCGACACGATCGCGCCGGAGCTGGAATCGGTGTCGATGCGGCTGACGAAGGAACGGTCGATCTTCAGCTTGCCGAAAGAGAAATCGATCAGGTAGCTCAAATTGGAATAGCCTGTGCCGAAATCGTCGACGGCCACAGAGATACCCATCTCGGCAAGCTGTTCCAGGATGGCTGCGGCGCGGTCGCGGTCCTGCATCATCGCCGTCTCGGTGACCTCAAGCTCAAGCCGCGAGGGCTTGATGCCGGTCGATTCCATCACCTCACGCACGATGCCGACGAAATCCCTGGTCATGAACTGGACAGGCGAGATGTTGACGGCGACGAAGCATTTCTCCGGCAGGTACCGGGCGTCGCTGCAGGCCTTGCGCAGCACCCACTCGCCGATCGGATTGATCATGCCGGTTTCCTCCGCGATCGGAATGAATTCCATCGGCGGGATCATGCCACGCTCCGGGTGTTTCCAGCGGATCAGCGCCTCATAACCGACGATGCGGCCGCTCGGCAGATCGAGCTGCGGCTGGTAGTGAAGACTGAAGTCGCCTCGGTCGAAAGCGGTCTTCAGCTCCGACTCGATCCATTGCCGATAATCCGCAACGCGGCCCATGTCGGCGTTGAAGACAGACCAGTTGCCGATGCCGCTGGCGCGCGCGTTCTGCAGCGCCAGGTTCGAGCGGCGCAGGACCAGGACCGGGTCGACGCCGTCCTTTGGCATCGCCACGATGCCGACCGACAGGCTGACCGACTGCAGATGCGTCTGCAGCTGATAGGGCTCCATCATCTCGTTGATGAGCTTCTCGATCAGCCGCTCGATCGAGCCCCTGATCTGGCGGTCCGGCAAAAGCACGGCAAATTCGCCGGCGCCGATACGGCCGATCACCGCATCCTCCGGCATAGTCTCCGTCAGCCTGCTGGTGAAGGCGCAGATCAGTTCGTCGCCCTGGCTGTAGCCGATGGCGTCGTTGATGTGCTTGAAGCGGTCGATATCGATGTCGATCAGGAATACCGGCTCGCCGGTTCGGATCGTCCCAGAGGCGGCCTCGGCTATCTTGCCGACCATGGCCTGGCGCGACAAAAGGCCGGTCAGCTTGTCGAAATGGGTTTCCTTGAAGACATAGGCCGCCGATTCGTCGACCCCGGCAAAGAACGAGAGTGCTGCTCCGCCGGCGGCAAGTGCGCAGAGAGCGGCAATGACGCCCGCCATCGTTTCGGCCGGCATGCCGGCCATGCCGTCGCCGAAGCCGAACCTCAGCCCCCACAGTCCAAGGATGAAACTGCCCATGCCCGAGCTGGCGATGGTGATCAGCCGGAACAGCGGAGTCCGTTTGGGATTGCTGACTGCAGGCATGCATTGTCCCCAGATTGCGGGGCCTTATAGCGGATATCTCCTTAAAATGAGTTTCCGCCGATGAATCCAATTTTACTGGAGCGCTACTGTCGCCGCCGCGAACTATTCCCGCGTGCCGTCGTTCTGCTTCAATTCCTCCAGTGCCGGCATCGAAACGATGTGATAGCCGGAATCGACATAGTGGATTTCACCGGTGACGCCCGACGACAGATCGGAAAGCAGGTAAAGCGCCGAGCCGCCGACTTCGTCGATGGTCACGGTGCGCCGCAAAGGCGAGTTGCGCTGCTGGTAGGAGAACATGTGGCGGGCATCGGACACGCCGGAGCCGGCCAGCGTCCGCACCGGCCCGGCCGAGATGCCGTTCACCCTGATGCCGCGCGGGCCGTAGTCGTTGGCCAGGTAGCGCACGCTGGCTTCCAGCCCGGCCTTGGCGACGCCCATGACGTTGTAATTCGGCATCACCCTGACCGAGCCGGCATAGGTGAGCGTGATCATCGAGCCGCCATTGCCCATCAACGCGGCGGCGTTGCGGGCGATCTCGGTGAAGGAATAGCAGGAGATCACCATGGTGCGCACGAAGTTGTCGCGGCTGGTGTCTGCATAAAGGCCCTTCAGCTCGTTCTTGTCGGAAAAGCCGATGGCGTGCACCACGAAATCCAGCCCGCCCCAGGCCTTGCCGAGGGTCTCGAAGGTCGCGGTGACCGAGGCGCTGTCCTCGACATCGCAGGGCACGATCAGCGAGGCTCCCACTTTCTCGGCCAGCGGCTTGACCCGCCGCCCGAAGGCGTCGCCCTGATAGGTGAAAGCGAGCTCGGCCCCGTGTTCCGACAGCTTCTTGGCGATGCCCCAGGCAATCGAATGGTCGTTGGCAACACCCATGACAAGCCCGCGCTTGCCCTTCATCAACCCTTCCATGCCTGGCAATCCTTATGAAAAACGCTGGTCTTATGCGGAATAGCGCTGGAAAATCAGCGTTGCGTTGGTGCCGCCGAAACCGAAGGAGTTGGACAGGACGGTGTCGATCCTGGCGTCGTCGATACGCTTGCGCACGATCGGCATGCCCTCGAATTCCGGATCGAGCTCCTCGATATGGGCGCTCTCGCCGATGAAACCGCCTTGCATCATCAGGATCGAATAGATCGATTCCTGCACGCCGGCTGCGCCCAGCGAATGGCCGGTGAGCGATTTGGTCGAGGTGATGTATGGCATCTTGTCGCCGAACACCTCGCGGATGGCGCCCATTTCCTTGGAATCGCCGACCGGCGTCGAGGTGCCGTGGGTGTTGATGTAGTCAACCGGCGAAGACACCGTGGCAAGCGCCTGGCGCATGCAGCGGATCGCGCCTTCCCCCGAAGGTGCGACCATGTCGTAGCCGTCGGAAGTCGCGCCGTACCCGACGACCTCGGCGTAGATCTTGGCGCCGCGCGCCTTGGCGTGCTCCAGTTCCTCCAGCACCAGCACGCCGGCGCCGCCGGCGATGACGAAACCGTCGCGGTTGACGTCATAGGCGCGCGAAGCGGCCGATGCGTTGTCGTTGAACTTCGACGACATGGCGCCCATAGCGTCGAACAGGTCAGACATGGTCCAGTCGAGGTCCTCGTGGCCGCCGGCAAACATCACGTCCTGCTTGCCCCACTGGATGAGCTCATAGGCATTGCCTATGCAATGCGCGGAGGTCGAGCAGGCCGACGAGATCGAATAATTGACGCCGTGGATCTTGAACCATGTGGCCAAGGTGGCCGACGCCGTCGATGACATGGCTTTCGGCACGGCGAACGGGCCGATACGCTTGGGGCTGTTGTTCTTGATCGTGGTTTCGGCCGCTTCGACGATGGTGCGGGTCGAGGGCCCGCCGGAACCCATCACGATGCCGGTCCGCTCATTGGTGATGTCGCCTTCGCTTAAGCCGGCATCGGCGATCGCCTGGTCCATGGCGACGTGATTCCAGGCGGCGCCTTGGCTCAGGAAGCGCATGGCGCGGCGGTCGATCATCGGGGTGGGATCGAGCGTCGGCGCGCCCCAGACCTGGCAGCGGAAGCCGTGTTCGGCGAAGGAATTGGAAAAGCTGATGCCTGATTTTGCATCGTAAAGCGAGCTCTGCACCTCATTGGCATTGTTGCCGATCGAGGACACAATGCCGAGCCCTGTCACTACGACCCGTCTCATTCGCAACTCCTTCCCGCGTATTCGGGCGAAAGACCTAACCGGCTTCGCCCTTGATCATACGCAAACAAACTGACGTGGCATCCGTTGGCTACGCGGGCGCCGTGGCGGAAAACGGTCAGGCGGCCGGCTGCTTGGACAGGCCGACCTTCAGATCCGTAGCCGCATATATGGGTTCGCCATCCGCCTTGAGCCACCCATCGGCGATGCCGAGGACCAGGCGACCGCGCATCACGCGCTTGAAGTCGATGCCGTATTCGACCTTCTTCACCGACGGCGTCACCATGCCCTTGAACTTCACCTCGCCGGTCGAAAGCGCCATGCCTTTGCCCGGTTCGCCCAGCCAGCCGAGATAGAAGCCGGTCAACTGCCACATGGCGTCGAGGCCGAGGCAGCCGGGCATGATCGGGTTGCCGATGAAGTGGCAGGCGAAGAACCACAGGTCCGGCTTGATGTCGAACTCGGCGCGGATGAAGCCCTTGTCGAAAGCGCCGCCGGTCTCGCTGATCTCGGTGATGCGGTCGAACATCAGCATCGGCGGGTAGGGCAGCTGGGCATTGCCCGGACCGAACAGCTCGCCGCGGGCGCAGGCAAGCAGTTCCTCGTAATCGTAGCTGGACTTTTGATCCGCCATCAAATTTCTGTCCCCGTGTTCTTCGCGGGCGGCAGGGCGCCCTTCTCGTTGGTTTCCTAACACACTCTGTTTGCGGCCGGAAACCGGCGTTTGCGCTTAACCCGTGCGCCTGCCCGGGTCAATGCGCGCTATTGATCGCATTCGGACTACAGAATATATGTCGGCTGATGTCCGGTTTGGCTTTTGACGTCTTTTTGCCATTCTGGACCTGTTGGTGGGCTGGGCAGCAAAGCTTCGACGCGAAGAGATGGATTCGGGCTACAGGAAGGAAAATGTCGCTGTGGACAAGCGGGTTCGCGAAGCCGGCCTGAGGCCGACGCGCCAGCGCATTGCGCTGGCCGACCTGCTTTTCGCCAAGGGCGACCGCCACCTTTCGGCCGAGGAACTGCACGAAGAGGCGATCGCCGCCGGCGTGCCGGTTTCGCTGGCGACGGTCTATAACGCGCTCCACCAGTTCACCCAGGCCGGACTGCTGCGCATCCTGGCGGTCGAAGGTTCGAAAACCTATTTCGACACCAACACCTCCGACCACCATCACTTCTACGTCGAGGGCGAGAACCGGATTTTCGATATCGAAAGCGGACCGGTGACCGTCTCCAACCTGCCGGCGCCTCCGGAAGGCATGGAGATCGCCAATGTCGACATCGTCGTGAGGCTTCGCCCGAAGCGCGGCAACTGATCCGTGGTGACGCGGCGCGTCGATTTGATTGTCCGGTTTGAATGGATCACCGTCGCCGCGTTGGCTATCGTTTGCTATGCAATCTCCGGCTTTTCCTGGTGGCTGTTTGCGCTGCTCATCCTTGCGCCGGACCTGTCGATGCTGGGCTATCTCGCCGGGCCAAGCGCCGGCGCCGTCACCTACAACGCCTTGCATATCCTGATTGCCCCGCTCGTGCTTCTGCTTGCGGGCGCGTTGCTCGCCGGCCCGATCACGACCGCCGTGGCGCTGATATGGATCGCGCACATCGCCATCGACCGTGCCCTCGGCTACGGCCTCAAGCTGCCCACCGGTTTTCAGGATACGCATCTCGGCCGCATCGGCCGCCAGCAGGACGGTGTGTCCAGTTAGGCTGTGTTGAGATTCAGGTCAGGCCAAGTCGAGAATGGCGGTTTTCGAGAACCGGAGCGGAGCGTACTTAAAGTACGTGAGCACCGGAAGCGCAGAAAGCCGGCATTCGCAGACCGGCCTCACCTGAATATCGACACAGCCTAGTTCTTGACCTTCTCGCCGGGATAGGCGCCCCACACCTGCGACTGCGCCATCCAGCCGGTATGGCCGTCGAAGGTCATCTCGCACCATTGACCGTCGCATTTCTTGATCGAGCCGATCACGCCCGGCTCGATGATGGCGATGACACCCGCATCCTTGTCGGGCTCGTCGAGAAGGTTGATTCGCCCGCCCTTGCCGCGCTGCCAAGGCGCAACGATCGCGGTGCGGCGGCCGGAAAGCAGCGACTGGTTGATCCAGCCTTCCGATCCGTCGGCATCGCGCACGCGGCGCCAGGTGTCGAATTCCTGGATGACCTCCATCGGCAGGCCGGCCTTCAGATACATCCAATTGACGGAATAATTGGCGCCGGGGCCGACACGTGAATTGACCCGGGCCGGCTTCAGGCTGACGAAGCGCGGCAGCGGCAGGCCGCTCGGCCCAAGCGCTATGGTTTGGGCCGGCGCGGCCGCGCCTTGCGCCAAAGCCTGCGGCGCGCAAAGCAGGGCGCCAAGAATGGCTGCACTGAAGGCCAGGCGAAGCGACGCGAAACCAGACACTTTCGTTCCTTTCGGCGCCGGTCCATGCGGATGAGCGCCCCTTTTTCTTTGTCTTCGGCGGCACCGCTTGTTACAGGAGTGGACTGATGCCGCGACTGGCTGCAAGTTTCGCCGGTCTTGGTTAAAGAGGTCTCAACGAGATCGGTTTCGAGGGCATGATCCCGAAAAGTGGGAACCGGTTTTCGGAAAAGATCATGCTCCAACAAAGAGTAGGATCAGGATGACGATTCGACGAACGTCATCCTGATCGAAGAAGCTTCGGGGATAAAATGGCAGGCAAAAAAAGGCCCCTCGTCGTCATCACGCGCAAGCTGCCCGATCCAGTCGAAACGCGTATGCGCGAGCTGTTCGACGCAAGGCTGAATGTCGAGGACCGGCCGATGACGCAGCCGGAGCTGGTCGCGGCGGTCAAGGAAGCCGATGTGCTGGTCCCCACCATCACCGATCATATCGACGCCGCGCTGATCGCCCAGGCCGGCGAAAACCTCAAGCTGATCGCGAATTTCGGCAACGGCGTCGACAAGATCGATGTCGCGGCCGCCGCCAAGAAAGGCATCACTGTCACCAACACGCCCAATGTGCTCACCGAAGACACCGCCGACATGACTATGGCGCTGATGCTCGCGGTGCCGCGCAGGCTCGCCGAAGGCGCCAATGTGCTGACGGGCGAGAAGAAATGGGCCGGCTGGTCGCCGACCTGGATGCTCGGCCGGCGCATCTGGGGCAAACGTCTCGGCATCCTCGGCATGGGCCGCATCGGCACGGCGGTCGCCAGGCGGGCCAAGGCCTTCGGCCTGTCGATCCACTACCACAATCGGCACCGCGTGCTGCCCGCCGTCGAGGAGGAGCTGGAGGCGACCTATTGGGAAAGCCTCGACCAGATGCTGGCCCGCATGGACATCATCTCGGTCAACTGCCCGTCGACGCCGGCGACGTTCCACCTTTTGTCCGGCCGTCGCCTCGCGCTGATGCAGCCTTCGGCCTATATCGTCAACACCGCGCGCGGCGATATCATTGACGAGGAATCGCTGATCAAGCTCATCCATGACGGCAAGATCGCCGGCGCCGGCCTCGACGTCTACGAGCACGAGCCGGCGCTGAACAGCAAGCTTTTGAAGCTCGCCGCCAAGGGCAAGGTGGTGCTTTTGCCGCATATGGGCTCGGCCACGCTCGAGGGCCGCATCGACATGGGCGAGAAGGTGATCATCAACATCCGCGCCTTCTTCGACGGCCACCGTCCGCCGGACCGCGTGCTGCCGCTCAGGACATGAAAAGCTTTAGACGGCGGCACTCACTGCGCCGTCCGAAGCGACCGTGACGGCGGCTCCGCGGTAGTTGTCGAACGCGCCGCGTTCGAGTCTCACCGCCATCGGCGTTTCCCAGCCCATCTCACGGGCTACGATCAGGCCGAGCAGCAGGATGGCGTCCGGCTCGTGCAGCACCAGGGCGGCCGGCGCGCGGCCGTTGTGGACGAGCTCCATCAGCACCGCCGAAGCGGATGACGAGCCGATCGTGCCCGGCAGGAACAGAACCCGGCCGGCGATGACTTCGCCATGTTGCGGGTGGCGAACGTCGGCGATACGCCCGGTCCTGGGGTCGACGCCGCCCCAGAAGCTGATCGGCGCCGTCAGCACCAGCGCGTCGCCTTCGCCCGCCTTGCCCGGCACCAGGATTTCGGCCCTCGCGCTCATGCCGCGATATCCGTGAAGACCGGCTTGCCGAGGACCGCGCTTTCGACGCAGTCGGCGAGCGAGGCGTAGAGCACCGCATAGCCGGTGTTGCCCGGCGCGTAATGCGCGAACTTGCCCGAATTGGTCATCAAAACGCCGCCGGCAAGGTCCGGCATGATCGGCGTCACCACCACGCAGGTGTCGGCGACGACAATGACGCCGCTGGCTTCAAGCCGCTTCCGCCGGCCGTTCTGCTCCAGCAGGGCAAGCGCATGGCGGCCGGTGCAGGCGTAGATCGGCACCGCGAGCCGCCGTCCGGCGATCAGCCGCTCCAGGTAGTCGAACTCCGCGTGCGACAGATGCGGGCTGCCGATCGCCACCGCATCGATGGTCTTGGTCGCGGCCGCGGTCGACAGGCCGGCACGGGCCGTCGCCACCATGGCGGGCGTCACGCGGATCACCGCTTCCGGCTCTGGCCCGGCCAGAATGGCTTCGGCGTCTGGAGCCTCGGGCGTCACGCCGGCAATGTGGAACAGGCCGACCGCGCCGGACGATGCGGCCGCCGCGCCGAAAGCTTTCAGCGCGTCTTCACCGAGATGAGCCGTCACGCCGGTGACGACACCGATCGCATTGCCCAGCTCGCGGCCATAGAGGCTGCCCAGCACTGGCCAGGCGATCTCCGAGGCAAGGAAGGATGGCGAGAGGCCCGAGACATCGAAAATGAGCCGCGCTCGGCGGTTCTCCGTGCGATGCAGGCCGTAGTCAGGCGCTCTGGCAGTGATGGCGCAGGCAATGTCCAGGAAATCGCCATAGCGGTTGGTGCGCGCGCCCAGTACCGAATTGCAGAAGACGACCGCGTTGGACTCCCCCCAGGCGACGTCGCTGCCGAGCGCGGGCCTGTGTCCGGCCTGGTACGGGGCGCAGGTCCAGCTCTGCTCGCAGCCCAGCTTGCGATAGGCCTCCATCATCCGCCGTGCCATGCCGCGCTGCGGCTCCTCGAGGCGGATGCGCGAGCAACCCATCAGGTCGAGCGCCCCGACATTGAGCGTCGAGCGCACCGCGACCTTCGCACCACCTTCGACCAGTTTTTCAGCGAACAGCGTGCCGGAATCGCCGTGATACAGAGCGCCATCGATATGCGTGGAGGCGATCGGGATCAGTCGCGGCGCGCCGAGCAGGCGAGCGCTTTCGGCGACGATGCGCATCGCCATGCCCACGCCGTCCCGGCCGGCGGCGATCGCCCGTTCTTCCGGGCTGAGGACCAGGCTCAAGACAGCACCTTGCGCATGGTGATGGAGGTCGGCCTGTCATAGCCCGCATGCGCCGTGCGCGCGGTCTCGCGGAAGCCGAGCTGGGTGAAGGCTGCATGGTTTGCGGTCAGTTCGATACGGGTCTGAAGCTCGATGGCGTCCATGCCGCGCTTGCGGGCAAGATCCTCCACCGCCCGCATCAGCCGGGTTCCGATGCCTTGGCCCTGCAGCCGTGGCTCGACCGCGAGCTTGCCGACATAGAAGTCCCGCGCCCGTTCCAGGGCGAAGACGCAGCCGACGATGCGGCCGTTCTCGACGGCCAGAAACCCCGTCTCCCGCTTCGCCTTCGCGGCAAGCGCCTCGGCGGTCAAAAGATGCGCCGAGGAGGGCGGGTCGATGACGCCGTCCATATAGGCGAAGGCGCGCCGGATCAGCGCGAGCAGGTCGTCCCACCGATCGAAATCCGCTGGAAGGCCGGTTATGGAGATGCCGACGTTCTGGTCCATGCGCTCAGACGGCCTTGTAGCGGATGGTGTCGAAGCGGGCCGTGAGCCCGTCATAGAGCAGCAGCCGGCCGATCAGCGGCTCGCCTATGCCAGCGATCAGCTTGATCGCCTCCATCGCCTCCAGCGTGCCGATGACGCCCGTCAGCGCGCCGACGATGCCGGCGACGGCGCAGGACGGCACCAGCCCTTCGGGCGGGGCTTCCGGAAACAGGTCGCGATAGCTTGGATTGCGCTTGCCGTCGGCGCCAGCCTCGAACGGCTTCAGCACCGTCACCGAGCCGTCGAAGCGCCCGACGGCCGCCGTGACGAGGGGTTTCTTCTCGCCCGCGCAGGCATCGGCGACGGCGTAGCGCGTTTCAAAATTGTCGGAGCCGTCGACGACGATATCGTAGCGGGCGACGAGAGCAGGGGCATTCTCCTCCGTCAACCTCAGGCGATGCGATTCCACCGTGACGTTGGGATTGATGCGCATGATCGCTTCCCGTGCGCTGTCGGTCTTGGCCATGCCGATCGTGTCGCTGCCATGGATCACCTGCCGCTGCAGGTTGGATAGCGAAACTGTATCGTCATCGACAATGCCGAGCGTGCCGACGCCGGCAGCGGCAAGATATTCGAGCACCGGCGCGCCGAGCCCGCCGGCGCCGATCACCAGCACCCGCGCCCGTTTCAGCCTCTGCTGGCCCGGTCCGCCGATCTCCGGCAACACGATGTGGCGGGCATAGCGTTCGAGCTCTTCGTCGGTCAGGGCGGTGTCGGTCATGGCTGGACCTTATAGCGGCGAGAAAATCTTGTCATGCACATGCAAGGCAGAGCCTTGTACGGGCAAAGCGCAGCTTTGTCCCGCCAAGCAAGCACGGGCAAAGCGCAGCTTTGTCCCGCCGGGCTACCACTACGCCCGCTTGATTCTTCAAGCGATCAGCCGGTCGGCTCGACGCTGCCGTGATCCACCGTCAGGAATTGCGCTCTGCCTGCAAGGCTCGAAAACAAGGCGGCATCCGTACCGGTCATGAAGGCCTGGCAGTTCAGTTCTTCCAGGATGGAGAACAGCGCCGCGCGCCGGCCCGCGTCGAGATGCGCGGCGATCTCGTCCAGCAGAAGGATCGGCGTCAGTCCCGACATCTCGCCGGTCAGCCTGGCATGCGACAGCACGATGCCGACCAGCAGCGCCTTCTGCTCGCCGGTCGAACAAAGCTCGGCCGGCATCGACTTCGGCCGGTGCCGCACCACGAGATCGGAACGATGCGGGCCGTCCAGCGTGCGGCCGGCGGCGCGATCGCGCTCGCGGCCATTGGCAAGCGCGCGGCGGAAGCGCTCCTCGACATCGACGGCCGGCGCGGCGGCGACCTCGCTCTCCAGGTCGCCGGCAAGGCTGATGTCAGCCTGCGGAAACGGTCCGCTGCCAGGCAATCTGTCGATCATGGCGGCAAGCAGCCTTATCAGCTCGGCCCGCGCCGCGGCGATCGCCACCCCGGTCTCGGCCATCTGCGTCTCGATCGCGTCGAACCAGGCGCCGTCGCGGGAGCCTTCGGTAAGCAGGCGATTACGGCCGCGCATGGCTTTCTCATAATCGAGCGCGCGCTGGCCATGCCCGGGATCGATCGCCAGCACCAGCCGGTCGAGGAAGCGGCGGCGGTCCGCCGCCGGCCCTGGAAACAGCCCGTCCATCGCCGGCGTCAGCCAAACGACCCGCAGCCATTCCAGCATATCCTCGGCCGATCGCGCCGGCGCGCCGTTGATCCGTACCTTCCTGCCGCCTTCGCCGGCGGCGTCTCCGCCGGAAATTCCGGTGCCGATCTCGACCTGGCCCTCCGGCCCCTCAATGCGCGCATGCAAGGCGAAGCCGCCATCGCCGCCTTCGCGCGCCACATCGCCATAGGGCGCGCGGCGCAGGCCGCGGCCGGGCGTCAGGAACGAGATCGCTTCCAGGAGATTGGTCTTGCCGGCGCCATTGTCGCCTGACAGCACCACCGCGCCGGGCGCGAGCTCGAGCGACAGCGTACCGTAATTGCGAAAATTCGTAAGTATAAGCTTACTTACATAGCTCTGCTGCCGAAGCTGTTTCGCATCCGAGTTCACGGCGACACATCAGGTTCCGTCAGAGCAATTCCAGGAAAAGTGCACAGCGGTTTTCCGTCCGGAATTGCGAAAGACAAAGGCGCAATTCCGGGAAAAGTGCACAGCGGTTTTCCGTCCGGAATTGCGTCAAGGTGACTGAGCCTAGACCCGCATCGGCATCAGCACGTAGAGCGCGGTCTCGTCAGCCATGTCGTGGATCAGCGTCGGCGAGCCGGCATCGGCCAGCATGAATTTCGCCTCCGTGCCGGTGAGCTGGGCCGCGACGTCGAGCAGATATTTGGCGTTGAAGCCGATCTCGATCGGGTCCGACGAGTAGTCGGCCGCCAGTTCCTCGGTGGCGCTGCCCGAATCCGGATTGTTGACTGCGAGCGTCACCTGGCCGTCATTGATCGAAAGCTTCACCGCCCGGCCGCGTTCGGAGGAAATGGTCGAAACGCGGTCTACCGCCGCAGCGAAGCTCTGCCGGTCGATGATCAGCTTCTTGTCGTTGCCGGTCGGAATGACGCGCTGATAATCGGGGAAGGTGCCGTCGATCAGCTTCGAGGTCAAAACGACGCTGCCGATCGTAAAGCGGATCTTGGTGTCCGACAGCTCCGTGGTCACCGCCACGTCGGGATCGTCGACCAGCTTCTGCAGCTCGCTCACCGTCTTGCGCGGAATGATGATGCCGGGCATGCCTTCGGAGCCTGCCGGCGCGTCGATCTCGGCCCGCGCCAGGCGGTGCCCGTCGGTCGCCACCGAGCGCAGCTTCAATTTGCCGCCGACCTCATGCGTGTGCAGGAAGATGCCGTTGAGATAATAGCGCGTCTCTTCGGTGGAGATGGCGAATTGCGTCTTGTCGATCAGCCCTTTGAGCGCCGCCGATTCCAGCCGGAAGATATGCGAGAACGAACCGGCCGAAAGCTCCGGGAAGTCGGATTGCGGCAGGCACTGCAGGCGGAAGCTCGAACGACCGGAGGTGACGGTCATCGCGTTGCCGTCCTCGTCCGTCTTCAGCATCACCTCCGCGCCGTCGGAAAGCTTGCGCACGATGTCGTAGAGCAGATGCGCCGGCACCGTCGTCGCGCCGCCGCGCTCGACTTTGGCGGGCGTCGCCTCCGTCACTTCGAGGTCGAGGTCGGTCGCCTTCATCTCGAGGCTGGCGCCCTCGGCGCTGAGCAGCACGTTGGACAGGATCGGTATGGTGTTGCGCCGCTCGACCACGCGGTGGACGTGGTTGAGGGACTTCAAGAGATTTGACCGTTCCAGGATAACACGCATGACGAAACAGGCTCGCTTCAAGAATGAACAGGTCACCGGCAGGCGGCATCCCGTGAAAGCTCTGAAAGGCTTCCAGAATCTCCGTAAGCTGACAGTAAAAAGCCTGCAAAGGCAAGCCCGCGGCACCGGTTCCGACCGGCGGCGCGGGCTTTCTGGGGATAAAGCCGGCGAAGCGTGCCGCCGGCTGTTTGTGCGCTCCTTCAGGCCTGGTCGTTGATCAGCCTTCTGAGCAGTTCCAGTTCCTGCGCCAGCGTGTTGTCCCCGCCCGAAAGGTCCTCGATCTTGCGCACGGCATGCAGCACGGTCGTGTGGTCGCGGCCGCCGAACCGCCGCCCGATCTCCGGCAATGAGCGCGGTGTCATCACCTTCGACAGATACATCGCCACTTGCCGCGGCTTGACGATCGTGCGCGTGCGCCTATTGGACAGAAGCTCGGTCTTCGACACGTTGTAGTGGCGCGCCACGATGCGCTGGATGTCCTCGATGCGCACCCGCTTCGGCTCGCCGGAGCGGTAGATGTGGCCGAGGATCTCGTCGATGCGGTCGATAGTGATCTGCGGCTCGAAGGACTGGCGGAACAGAAGCTGGTTGAAGGCGCCTTCGAGCTCGCGCCCGCTGCCGGTCACCGTGCGCGCGACATGCTCCAGGATCTCGTCCGAGATGTCGAGCGAGGTGTCATCGGTCTTGGTACTGGCGCGGCGCAGTTTCAGCATGCCGAGCCGCATGGCGAAATCCGGCGCCGACATTTCCAGCGCCACGCCGCCATTGAGGCGCGAACGCACGCGCGGCTCCAGCGATTCCAGTTCCGAGGGCGGCCGGTCGGCCGCGACCACCACCTGCTTGGCGCTGTCGAGCAGCATGTTGATGAGATGGCAGAATTCGTGCTGGATCGACTTGCCCTGCAAGAACTGCATGTCGTCGATGATCAAGAGATCGATATCGCGCAGCTGCTCCTTCAGCGTCAGCGCGTTGTTGTCGCGGATCGCGGTGGCGAAGCGCCACATGAAATATTCCGCCGTCAGGTAGACGACGCGCGACTTCGGGTTTTGCCGCAGCGATTCCGCGGCGATCGCTTGCAGGAGGTGCGTCTTGCCGAGCCCGACGGTCGCGTGCAGGAAAAGCGGGTTGAAACGTACCGCGCTGGACTGCGATTCCGCCACCGCCCTGGCCGCTGCGAAGGCCACCCTGTTCGACGGCCCTTCGATGAAGGAGGAGAATGTGTAACGCGGGTCAAGCGGCGACCCCAGCACATTGTGGCGGAACTCCGGTTCCGCTGACACGCCCTGGCGGGGCGCCGGCGCCCGTTGCTCCACACGCCCGGCGCTCGCGGTGCCGTTGGCAAGCGCGGTATGCGTCTGCTTGGTCATCTTGCGCGCCGGCGCGATCTCGGGCTCGACAGGATTGCGCCCCTGGCGCGTTGCGGTGCGCACGACGATCTCGATCTTGAGGACGTCGGCATCCTCATGCCGCCACAGCTCCGCGATAAGCTCGAGGTAATGGCCGTTGATCCAGGACCGCAGGAAGGCTGTAGGCACGGAGATGCGAACGACGCCGCGGGAAGCCTCGGCGACCTTCATGCGACCGAACCAGCTCGAATAGACCTCGGCTCCAAGACGCGCCTTCAGCTGGGCCTTGACCCGTTCGAACTTCTGTTCCGCGTCGCTGGATACCGCCACGTCGCCCCCTCCGACAAAAGTTGCTGGAAATGGGAGCTCGCCCGCTATCTCCCTTTCAATGCCGCTCTGCATGATCAAAGTCCCTTTGTCTTCTCGTACCCTTTTTCCGCCGGGGATGCGCCTCCTGCATCCTTGGTCCGGCGACCCTCTTTCAGCCGCGATGCCATTGCCGCCGCCGGCAATAATCGTCGCAACTCGCGCAAGGGACCAGCTGCCGGCTCCGCACGCCGGCCACCGACAAAGACAAGTCAATACCTCACTCTCCGGCGAAAACGCCGGCGAGACATCGACTGCCATGTACAATTACGCCAGTCCCCTACCCGCACCGAAGAGACAAACCAAGCCGTACGCGGAATTGCTCCACGTCATGAATTCCGCCATTTTGTGCTGGCCGATTCAGGCTGGGTCAGGGGCTAGAGCCCGTCCCTTCGATGGATGGACATTACCGAAATCGCTGTGGATAGGGCAAGGCCACATCTAACGGTTTTTTAACGAATCTGGTTACCGGACGGGGCTTGAAATCGGGAGCTGCGCCGGCACGTTTTGACAAAGCCATTGTGATTCAAACCCTTTTCCGGCGAATATGAAAAAGGCGGCCCGAAACGAAATAATCTGAAATAATTGTCTTGACAGCTACTTCTCCCCCGCCGCTCGACCTTGAGCTGAACAAGCTGTGGACGACCGGCTGTAAGCCTTTGAAAAAACTGTGGATTTTTTGCCAGGCAAATTTAGGCAGTTGCCGCGGGGAGGGCGTTCCGCTGTCAGCGGCGTTGAATATGCCGGCAAAACATTACTGGCGTTGGAATCACGTCACAAGCGTTGCTCACGAGCAATTTTTTTAAGTACTTGCCGGCAAACGAAAAAAACCCGGTCTATGCGACCGGGTTCAACATCGATGGAGTAAGGATTAAGTCGGTCAGGCCGACAGCGTCTTGACCCGCTGGGCCAGCCGCGAAACCTTGCGGGAAGCCGTGTTCTTGTGAACGACGCCCTTGGTGGCGGCGCGCATCAATTCAGGCTCCGCCGCCTTGAAGGCTGCCACCGCCGCGGCCTTGTCGCCGGCGGCCAGCGCCTCTTCGACCTGGCGCACATAGGTGCGGACACGCGAGCGACGGTTCTTGTTGATCGCCGCGCGGCGGGCGATCTTGCGCGTTGCCTTTTTGGCCGAAGACGTATTGGCCATGATGCCTCTCTTCCGATCTGATGGGCGCCAGCGGGGATGCCGCAGGGCGCAAAAAACAAACGGGCAGCCACAGGCCGCCTCGGTTGGTGCGGCTTATAGTTCAGCTTTTCCGGCGCGTCAACGCCACTCGGCGGTCTTTTTGGAGACTGAAAGCGCGTCACGTCGTGACCCGCCTTCAGTCATTCGGCATCATGCTCTAGCGGTTGGTGAAATTCGGCTTCCGCTTCTCCACAAACGCGGCCATGCCTTCCTTCTGATCGTCGAGCGCGAACAGCGAATGGAACAGGCGGCGCTCGAAGCGCAGCCCTTCAGCGAGCGTCGTCTCGTAGGCGCGGTTGACGGCCTCCTTGGTCATCATCACAGACGGCAGCGAGAACTCGGCGATCTTGGCCGCCGCCTTCAGCGCCTCCTCGGCGAGCTCGGCGACCGGCACCACCCGCGAGACCAGTCCGCTGCGCTCGGCTTCGGCAGCATCCATCATTCGCCCGGTCAGGCACATGTCCATTGCCTTCGACTTGCCGACGAAGCGGGTCAGCCGCTGCGAGCCGCCCATGCCCGGCATGACGCCGAGCGTGATTTCGGGCTGGCCGAACTTGGCGTTGTCGCCGGCGATGATGAAGTCGCACATCATGGCCAATTCGCAGCCGCCGCCGAGCGCATAGCCCGCGACCGCCGCGATGATGGGCTTGCGCGTGCGCGTGAATTCCTCCCAGCCGACGAAGAAGTCCTGCGTGTAGGCGTCGGCGAAGGACATCGCCTGCATTTCCTTGATGTCAGCGCCGGCGGCAAACGCCTTCTCCGAGCCTGTAAGCACCATCGCGCCGATCTCGGGATCAGCATCGAACGCGCGCGCGGCCGCCACGACCTCCGCAAGGACCTGCGAATTCAGCGCATTGAGCGCCTTGGGCCGGTTCAGTGTGATCAGCCCGACCTTGCCGCGTGCTTCCACGATAATGGTTTCATAGGCCATGGTTCGCTTCCTTCCGCGGCAGTGGGACGATCGATACGTTCCTAGCTTACCGCTGACAGGTCCGGCAATAGAAGGTCGAGCGGCCGCTTTGCACGATGCGCTCGATGTGGCCGCGGCAGCCCGGCTTCGGGCATGGTTCCCCCTCGCGATCGTAGACTGCGAAGGAATGCTGGAAATAGCCGAGCGATCCGTCGGCCTGGACATAGTCGCGCAGCGAGGAGCCGCCGGCGGCGATCGCATCGGCGATGACCGAGCGGATCGCTTCGGCAAGGCGCGCGCTTTGCTCTTTCGCCTTCTTGGCCGACCCGGCGATGGTGCCGGCTTCGCGCAGCGGCGAGAGGCCGGCGCGCCACAAGGCCTCAGCCACGTATATATTGCCGAGCCCGGCGATCAGCCGCTGGTCGAGCAGCGCTGCCTTGAGCGGCGATCTGCGACCCTTCAACAGCGAGGCGAGCAGGGGACCGTCGAGCGCGTTGCCAGTTGGCTCGATGCCGAGCCGCGCCAGCATCGGATGCGTGTCCGGCGCTCCTTCGGCAAACAGCATGAAGCCGAAGCGGCGCGGATCGTTGAAGATGACGCGGGAGCGCTCGTCACTCGGAGAGACGACGTCGAACACGACATGGTCGTGCGCCGCGCTTTTCGAGCGGTCGTGGTGGAAGGCGCCGGGGACGTCGCTGCTTTCCGCGGCTTCGATCCGGAACGACCCCGACATGCCGAGATGGCAGATGAGAACCGGACCGTTTTCGATATGCATCGTCAGGTATTTGGCGCGCCGGCCAAGCGCCGTCACGGTCTTGCCGGCAAGCCGTTCCGAAAAGCGTTCGGGGAAAGGAAAGCGAAGGTCGGCCCTGCGCGCCTTGACCTCGACGAGCCGCGCCCCTTCCATGACCGGCTGCAGACCGCGCCGGACGGTCTCGACTTCGGGCAGCTCAGGCATGGCCGCCGATCATCGCAAGGAACGATGTTCCGTGGCGACCGGCAGCCAGGCCGAGGTGGTCCGCGACGGTCTCGCCGATATCGGCGAAGGTCGGCCTGAGCCCGATGTCGCCGCCCGTCAGTCCCGGCCCGATACCGATCACCGGAATGCGTTCGCGCGTATGGTCGGTGCCGCGCCAGGTCGGATCGTTGCCATGATCGGCCGTGAGGATGAGCAGGTCGCCAGGCCTTATCCGCGACAGCGCCTCCGGCAGCCGGCGGTCGAACGCTTCGAGCGCTCCGGCATAGCCGGCGACGTCGCGCCGGTGACCGAACTCCGTATCGAAATCGACAAAATTGGCAAAAACCAGGTCGCCGTCGCCGGCATCGTCCATCGCGCCGAGCGCCTTGTCGAACATTGCCATGTTGCCGCCGGCCTTGCGCACTTCCGAAATGCCGCGATGAGCGAAGATGTCGCCGATCTTGCCGACGGCGATGACCTTGTTGCCGCGCCCGGTCAGCCGGTCGAGCAGGGTCGGCTCCGGCGGCGGCACCGCATAATCGCGGCGATTGTGGGTGCGCTGGAACGTGGCCGGCGTCTCGCCCACGAATGGCCGAGCGATCACCCGCCCGATCTTGAGCGGCTCGACCAGCCGACGCACCGTGAGGCAAAGCTCATAAAGCCGCTCCAGGCCGAAATGCGTCTCATGCGCGGCGATCTGCAGCACGGAATCGACCGACGTGTAGCAGATCGGCTTGCCGGTGCGGATATGCTCTTCGCCGAGCCGCTCGATGATCTCGGTTCCGGGTGCATGGCAGTTGCCGAGGATCCCCGGCAGCTTGCCCTCGCGGATGATGGCGTCGGTCAGGTCGGCCGGAAAGGCAGGCACCGTATCGGGGAAATAGCCCCAGTCGAAACGCACCGGCAGGCCGGCAATCTCCCAGTGGCCGGAGGGCGTGTCCTTGCCGCTCGACACTTCCTGTGCGGCTCCATGAAAGGCCGAGGCGACCGGCGGCGCGTCGATACCGGTTTTCAGTCCCGTCGCGGTTTGCGCCGCCCGGCCAAGTCCGAGCGACATCATGTTGGGCACGGCGAGCGGCCCTTTGCGCAAACCTTGCCGATCGGCACGACCATCGGCGCAAGCCTGAAAAATATGCCTGAACGTGTCGGCGCCGGTATCGCCATAGCGTTCGGCGTCGGCCGCGCCGCCGATGCCGAAAGAATCGAGAACGAACAGGAACGCGCGCGCCATGGGTATCTTTATTGTGAGCCTTGATCGCCAGACATAAGGTTCCCCGGCGGCGTTGGCAAATCGGAAACCAAACCGCAACGGCTTGGCGCCATAGTTGCGGCGAGGCGCGGATGCGGGGCGGGAGCGTGGCAGGTATGGCAAGGCGCGGCAAAACCGCGACAAGGCAAGCCGTGAAGATGTGCGCGGCCGCTCTCGCGGCCTTCGGCGCCGCTTCCTCGCCGGCACGCGCCGACTGGCGTGACGACATCGGCACGTTCCGCATCGGCATCGTCGCCGAACCGGGCGGCGGCAATACCGTCCCGGGGCTCGCGCGCCTGACCGACGCCTATGCCAATGCGCTCGGCATGAAGGTCGAGTTCGTCGTTGCGCGTGACTACGCGGCGCTGATCGAGGCGCAGGCGAGCGGGCGCGTGCAATATGCGATCTATTCCGCTCTCGCCTATGCCACGGCCTCGGAGCGCTGCGGCTGCGTCGAGCCGCTGGTGGCGCCGGTCGATACCGACGGCGCCGTCGGCATCCGTTCCGTCCTGGTGACGCGCGACGGCCGGCTTGCGGACCTTGCCGCCGTGGCTTCGCACCGGATCGCGATAGCGCCGGTCGAAAACGTCGGCGGCGCGCTGCTGCCGCTGACGGCGCTGCCGGCCGAAGGCGTCAACATCACCCGGGGTTCGCCCTTCCTGGCGCGCGCCGCTTCAGCCACTGCGGCCGAGACGATGCTCGCCGGCGGCGAAGCGGACGCCCTGTTCGGCTGGGAACCAGCCGATGCCGACGGCCGATCCACCCGTTCCGGGGGCACCGTCGCGCGGCTGGAGGCTGCCGGCGTCCCAGAGGCGTCGCTTCGGGTGTTGTGGACCTCGGGCCTCTTGCGCTACGGGCCGCACGCCGTCCGCAACGATATCGATCCCGAGGCAAAGCGCCGGCTGACGGTCTTCCTGACCAATCTCAAGTCCCAGACGCCCGACATATACGATCTGCTGGAGGCCGCGCATACCGGTGGCTTTGTGCCGGCGGCGTCCAAGGACTACGCTATGGCCACGGCCATTGTGCGGCAGGCGTCCGACGACCGGGACTGACCGTCAGCAGTCGCTGCAGGGGATCGTTGGGCTCCGGCGAGGCCGGAGATAATAAGTCTCGCTCATATTTATGTGGCTGAAGGTCGACAACAGTCCAAGCGCCTTCTGCTGGTTGTTGTTCTCGCTCCAGGCGATGACGGGCACATAGCCGAGGTCGCTTTCCACGCGGACCAGGAAAGTGTTGCGGATTTTCAGCGTCGAAGGGACGGTCGTGGTGTCGCCGGGACTGGCATCGACGCTGTAGGTGTTGCCCACCAGCTTGCGCGACCACGCCACCTTCACTGTTGGCGATGCCTCGTCGGATATCTGTATGCCGGTGATGATGATCGTCGGATCCGAGCGATTGTAGGGCCGAAGCGTCGATATGCCGATCTTCATCATTGCATCGAGGTTAGCCTTCACGACGGCCTGCTGCTGCGTGACGAGGTCCGCGACCATGCTGCCGATGCGGCTGACCTTCTTGCCGGTCTCGATGGCCTGCGAGGCCTCCATCGTGATGAAATACATGATCAGGAGCACCGGCACGATGAACGCGAACTCGATCGCCGCGATGCCGCGGCGATCGCGGCAAAACTGCTTCACCTTCGCCGAAATGCCCCGGAGTGCCCCCGCACTATGCATATCGTCCTCCACGCCGCGGCTTAGCCGTCGAGCAGTCTCAATTGTCGTCGAACGGCTCGTTCTGCCAGGTCACCGATGCGAAATGCAGTGTGTTGCCGTCTTTCAGATTGGCCATCGACTTGGCCAGGAAATCGGTCATCACCGGCCATTTGTAAAACACCCGCAACATGTTGATGGACTCCGCCAGTCCGGGCGACACCGTGAAATTCATCGAGTTGGTGCCTTGCACCAGCACGATATCGCCATTGACGATCTTGAAGCCCGCCGTGGCGGCGTCGGCGAAACTCGGATATTCGCGCAGATCCACCAGCAATCCCGGGCAGTCCTTGGCCACCATGATCTCAAGCCTGCTGCAGATCAGCTGCTTGATGGAGGCTTCGGTGACGTTCGTCTTCTGCAACTGCCCGGTCCGCAGCTGGCGGGCCACATCGTCGGCGACGTTGGCCATCACCTCCTGGCCGGCGAACGAAATGCAGCTCTCGAGGATGGCGAAGACGAGAAGCGCGAACGGGATGGCGAGCATCGCGAATTCCATCGCCGTGCTGCCGCGCCTGTCGCTGAAGAAGCCGGGGCGGACTTTGACCCGCGTCTTGTTGTCCATGCCGCCGCCGGATGTGGCATCCTTGCTCATATTGCTTTCCTGCCGATCCCCTTGGCGGTACCGGCGGTAAGGTTAGCGATAACCCATTGAGTTCCGGTTTTGATGATCGTTAAATTCGTCGGGCAAGCTTTAAGCCGTCTTTAATGCCCGTGGGTTCGCGCCCTCGCAGAGCTCAGTGCCCGGCGCTCATTTCGGCTTCGGAAGTTTTCTCGGCCTCGCTCTTGAACGCGCTCTCGCAATAGGGCGTGCAGGACATGGTCTGGACTTCGGCGCGTCGGTAGATGCGCACCGAGGAGGCGGCTTGTCGCACGACGGTCACCTGTTCGTCGATGATCGGGCTGCCTTCCGAGTCGAGCACGACCAGATTGGTGACACCGAAGCCCTTGCCGGTGAGAACGATGGTCGAGGCGTCCTGCACGGAGGCGTCGGCGATTGCCGGGTTGCCGATGACGACCGTGTCGGCCCCGCGTGACAATTTGACGATCTTGGCCTGGTTCATGGTGACTTCAATACCGGCGCCGGCCCTGGCCGGCATGACCAAGGCAGCAGTTGCCAGCAGCGCGGCGACTGGAAACAGCGATCTCGACAAGGTCATTGAAGCGCTCCCGGCAGGCAGATTCTTCAACGGAACATGAACGAGATTGGTGAAGTAACGGTTAAACCGGGCCCGCCATGATTAAGGATCGCCTGCACGATGCGCCATGCGTCCATGGCGCTTACTGTTTTAGGAATATTGCACAAGCGCCGGTTTCTCGGGAAGTCGGACCTCTGGCGATGTTTAGGCCACGGTTAACCACGCAGTGCGTTCGCCACCGGAAAGGAATCGGTAAGGCTGTTTATTAAGCCGATCGAAACGGCTTCTCCCTAGATTTGCGCCATCCGATCAACCCGGAAGAGAAGTTGACGGTAGTGCTGTAACACGTGGAGTAGGAGCTCTCGAATGTCTAATCTCATCGCACGTTTCGTGAAGGACGAATCCGGCGCGACCGCCATCGAATACGGTCTGATCGCCGCTCTCATCGCGCTTGCCATCATGGTTGGTGCTACCCAGCTCGGCGGCGCGCTGAACGCCAAGTTCGCCAACATCGCCGCCACCCTCAACGGCGCCACTGCTCCGTAATAAGGCTGCGTATCGCGCCTTTTCGACAGAAAGAAAAAGGGCCGCCGGCTGGCGGCCCTTTTTTATGCAGTCGGCCGATTTGATCGTCCGGCCTCATCGATCGTTAATTCAGCGCGCCTAGGATGACGCTGAAACATGCCACAGGCAGGCCGCATCCATGCTTGAAGCCGTGATCTTCGTCGTTTTTCCTTTCTGCATGCTTTTTGCTGCGATCTCGGACACGCTGTCGATGACGATCGCCAACCGCGTTCCCGTGCTGTTGGTGGCGACATTCGCGCTTGTTGCGCCGCTCGCCGGTATGGACTGGGCAACCTATGGCTGGCATTTCGCCGCCGGCGCCCTCGTGCTTGCCACGACCTTCGGCCTTTTTGCGCTCGGCGGCATGGGCGGCGGCGACGCCAAGCTTCTGGCCGCGACCGCTCTGTGGATGGGCCTCAACATCAACCTGGTCGGCTATCTGGTGACGTCGGCTTTCATCGGCGGCCTGCTTACCCTCGCAATCCTTGCCTACCGGAAATCGCCGCTCGTCACGTACACCGGCCACAGCCGATTTCTGCGCCATTTCGCGGACGAGAATGTTGGCATCCCATATGGCATCGCGCTTGGCGCCGGCGGACTGATCACTTTCCCGGATTCGCCGCTGATGGTCTGGGCGCTGGAGAGGCTCACAACATAGGCCCGGCGATCTCGATGTCGGCGATCCCAGGCCGCCTTTTATCAGATCGGAAGGCGGCCCCGGCCGCTTTTTTCTGTTAACGGCACACTGTTCAATCCAATTTGAGTAAACCTTAAATTAATCACGATCGTAAGCATTACATTAACCTTGTTTTGACGATTGCAGCTGCAAAGTCCGGCCTGGCGAGGTGGTTGCCATGAGGCGAAGGGTTTCGGACGAATGCCAGCATCCCGATTGATTATTCTGGGCGTGGCTGCGGTCGCGGCGGGTGGCGCGGGCTACGTGGCGAAGAACATGGTCGTAGCGCCGCCGCCTCAGGTCATTGTCGATGCGCCCAAGCAGCCGGCGATCGCATTGCAGGACGTGCTGGTGCTTTCCGGTGACGTGTCAATGGGCAGCCAGCTCGGCAACAACATCAGCTGGGAAGAATGGCCGGCCGATGGCGTCAACGCCAATTTCATCACGCGCGCCGCCGAGCCTGACGCGATCGAAAAGCTCAAGGGCTCGGTCGCCCGCGTAGCCATGTATACCGGCGAGCCGTTGCGGCGCTCCAAGCTGGTCGGCGAGGGACAGAGCTTCATGTCGTCGATCCTGCCTTCCGGCATGCGCGCCGTCGCCACCGCGATATCGGCCGACACGTCCGCCGGCGGCTTCATCCTGCCCAACGACTTCGTCGACGTCATCATGACCCGCCGCGCCGACACCGGCAACGGCGGCAGCGGCTTCAACACCGAGACGATTCTCAAGAACATCCGCGTGCTGGCCATCGACCAGACCATCCAGGAAGACGAGGAAGGTAAGAAGACCAGGGTCGGCCAGACCGCGACGCTGGAGCTGACGCCGCAGCAGGCGGAGATCATCACGGTGGCGCAGCAGATGGCCGACCGCCTGACGCTGGCGCTGCGCCCGATCACCGACATCCATGAAAAGAATACGGGCGAGGCCGACTATCTGGTCAACGGCAACGGCCGACGCGGAACCGTGCGGCTGATCAAGTCCGGCGAGGTTTCCGAGGTGGGAGCAAGGAAATGAGGCTGAACGGTAAACTGCTGCCCTTCCTGGCCGCCGCGGCGATCGGTTTTTTCGTGCTCGGCACCGGCGCCCCGGGGCTGGTCGAAGCCAAAGCCGCGGGAGCCGGCGTGTCGGCTTCCGTTGCCACGCAGCGCGTCAAGCTCGGCCTCAACAAATCCGTGGTCATCGACTTGCCGAGCGACGCCTATGATATCCTCGTCGCCAATCCGGCGGTTGCCGATGCCGTGACGCGCACCGCGCGGCGCATCTACCTGTTCGGCAAGACGGTCGGCGAGACCAACATCTTCGTCTTCGGCCCCAATGGCGAGCAGATCGTCAGCCTGGATCTGGCCGTCGAGCGCGACGTCGCAGGGCTGGAAGACTATCTCAAGCGCTTCATCCCCTCCTCGCAGATCAAGGTCGAGCTTCTCAATGACAACGTCGTGCTGACGGGCATGGTCGACACGCCGCTCGATTCCAAGCGTGCCGTCGACCTGGCCACCATCTTCGTGTCCGGCGGTGAAGCGACGACGGGCCAATATTCGCAGACCGCCGCCGGCGGCTCGGTCAATGGCGGCGTCGACATCAACAATCCCGACCAGGAGCGCCGGACCTCCAAGATCGTCAACCTCTTGCAGATCATCGGCGACGACCAGGTGACGCTCAAGGTGACCGTCGCCGAAGTCAGCCGCTCGGTGATGAAGCAGCTCGGCGTCAACATGTTTGGCAGCGGCGAGAGCAACGGCATCAGCTGGATGTCGACAGGCGACAACCCGATGGGGCTCGGCAAGCCCCTCAGCAATTCGGGATTTAACATCGGCTCGTCCTCGCTGCAGGCCTATGTCAACGCCATGGAACAGTCGGGGGTGATGAAGACGCTAGCCGAGCCGACTTTGACGGCAGTTTCAGGCGAGAAAGCCACGTTCAGGGTTGGCGGCGAGTATAATATTGTCTCCAGCCAGGCCATTACCGATCCTGACATCACCAAAGGCATTCCTGCGAAGCTGACGTACCAACTCGACAAGGTCGATTACGGCATCGGACTGGAATTTCAACCGGTCGTCCTGTCCGCCGGTCGCATCAGCCTGAAAGTCCGGACGGCGGTTTCCGAGCCGACGACAGAAGGCTCCGCCGCATTTTCGACCGGCTCAAAGAACGTTCCCGCCGCGAACATTCTCTCTATTCGCAAGCGTCTCGCCGACACCACCGTCGAGCTCCCTTCGGGCGGCTCGATGATGATCGCAGGCCTTGTCCGCGACGATGTTCGCCAGGCTATCAGCCAGTTCCCTGGCTTGGGCAAGATCCCCGTCCTCGGCACGCTGTTCCGCAGCCGCGATTTCGTGCGCAACGAGAGCGAGCTCATCATCATCATCACGCCCTATCTGACGCGGCCAGTGGCGCGCAACGACCTGGCCAAGCCGGACGACAACTTCAATGCGGCAAGCGACGGCGCCGGCATGTTCCTCGGCCGCGTCAACCGCGTCTACGGCACCATGCAGACCGACAGGCCGGCCGGCCGCTACCACGGCGTCGTGGGCTTCATCTACAAATGAGTGGGAATGCGGATATGTCCAAGTCAGCATCGAAGGTCATGACGGTCCGGACAGCATCCGGTATCGCAAGGATCGGTCGGCAGGTAGTCCCGGCATTGGCGGTCATGCTTGCCGCGTCGCTCGCAGGTTGCGCCAACCGCGACAGCGTAACCGTCGGGTCGATCCCGGACGACTACCGCACGACCCATCCGATCGTCATTGCCGAGAAGAACCAGAAGATCGACCTGCCGGTCGGCGCCGGTGATCGCGGCATGACCGGTGCGCAGCGCGATACGCTGCTCGGTTTTCTCGACCGCTACGACAAGAGCGCCGCGCCGGCGCTGACGATCGCGATGCCGGCCGGGTCCGCCAATGAGCTTGCCGCCCGGGCCGCCGGCCGCGATTTTGCCAGGCTCGCCATGGCGGCAGGCGTCAAGCGCAACCGTATCGTCATGACATCCTATCAGTCGGCGGTGCCGGAGGCGTCAGCGCCGGTGCGCGTCGCCTTCGTCGCGGTGAGGGCCCAGACCGACAAATGCGGGCGTTGGCCCGAGGACATCCTGGAGACGTCGCAGAACAAACACTACGCCGACTTCGGCTGCTCCTATCAGAACAACCTCGCGGCTCAAATCGCCAATCCCAACGATCTGATCGGGCCGCGCAAACAGTCCGACATCGACGCCGAAAATCGCGGCGCGGTGATCGATATCTATCGGAGCAGGGGCATCTCGGACGAGTTCCTCGCCAATTCGGAAGTAACTTACTGAGCTGCGCCGGACGACGAAGAAAGCAGTCACGGAAAGAGCATGACGATGAGCAATCTTGCCTACGACACGCCCGCGGAAACCGGCGACCTTTCGCAGCAGGACATCGCCGCCATGCAGGCGCTGCGCCCCGTGCCGCGCATTTCAATCCAGGCCTTCTGCGAGACCGAGGGGGTCGCGAACCCCGTCGAGCGCGCCGGCGAGGATCGCCGGATGGCCAAGGCCCATCTCAAGGTTCATATGGGCGGCATCCCGACCGCGATCGAGTTCTACCAGTCCGCGCCGACACCGAACCTGATCCTGCTGGAATCGCGCAGCGAACCGCAGCAGCTGCTCGAACAGCTCGGCCACCTCTCGGAACATTGTGATCCGTCCTCCAAGGTGGTGGTTATCGGCCACTACAACGATGTCGGGCTCTACCGCGAGCTGATCCGTTCGGGCATTTCCGAATATGTCATCGCGCCGGTCTCGATGACAGACATCGTCAGTGTCGTGTCGTCGATCTTCGTCGATCCGGATTCGGAGCCGATCGGCCGCTCGATCGCGTTCATCGGCGCCAAGGGCGGCGTCGGCTCCTCGACCATCGCTCACAATGTCGCCTGGGCGATGTCTTCCCTGTTCAAGTCCGAGGTCGTCATCGCCGATCTCGATCTCGCCTTCGGCACCGCCAACATCAATTTCGATCAGGATCCGGCGCAAGGCATCGCCGAGGCGGTGTTTTCACCGGAGCGGGTCGACGAGGTCTATCTCGACCGTCTGCTTGCGCAATGCGCCGAGCATCTGTCGTTGCTCGCGGCTCCCTCTACGCTTGAGCGCGTCTATGATTTCGAGTCCGAGGCCTTCGCGCAGATCATAGAGACAGCGCAGCGCAGCGCGCCTCTGCTTGTCCTCGATGTCCCGCACGTCTGGAGCGGGTGGACCAAGAGCACGCTGATCAAGGCGGACGAGATCGTCATCACGGCCACGCCAGAGCTCGCAAATCTTCGCAACACCAAGAACATGGTGGACATGCTGAAGCGGCTGCGTCCGAACGATCCGCCGCCGAAGCTGATCATCAACCAGGCGGGCGTGCCGAAACGGCCCGAGATCGCGGCGTCCGATTTCGCCGAACCGCTCGGCATCACGCCGATGGCGGTGATCAACTTCGAACCGCTGCTGTTCGGCAATGCCGCCAACAACGGCCGCATGCTCTCCGAGATGGACGCCAAGAGCCCGGTCGTGACCACCATCAATGAAATAGCGCATGTGCTGACCGGACGCAGCGAAATCAAGACAAGGAAGAAAGCAGGCCTGGGCTCGATCCTCGGCAAGCTCTCGCGCAACAAGAAGTGACGCTGATTGAGCGGCATCGGGTAGTCGATCATGTTTGGTAAAAGAGGCAAAGACGACGGCGGCCGGGCAACGCCCGAATTCCGTCCGCCGGCATCCGCTCCCGCCGCCGCTCCAACCGGGACGATGACGGCCGAACGACCGGTCGCGCCGCCGTCCGGCACGCCGGCCACGCCGCCGGCGCGCCGGCCCGTCGAGGCGCCGCCTATGGCGCCGGAGCCGCCAAGAAGGGTCCAGCGCGAGCGCTCCGAGACCTATTACGACACCAAAAGCCAGGTGTTTTCGGCGCTCATCGACACGATCGACCTGTCGCAGCTCGCCAAGCTCGATCCCGAAAGCGCGCGCGAAGAAATCCGCGACATCGTAAACGACATCATCGCGATCAAGAACTTCGCGATGTCGATCTCCGAGCAGGAAGAGCTGCTCGAGGACATCTGCAACGACGTTCTGGGCTATGGACCGCTGGAGCCGTTGCTTGCCCGCGACGACATAGCCGACATCATGGTCAACGGCTCCAAGAACGTCTACATCGAAGTCAATGGCAAGGTCGAACAGACCGGCGTCCGTTTCCGCGACAACCAGCAGCTGCTCAACATCTGCCAGCGCATCGTCAGCCAGGTCGGCCGCCGCGTCGACGAATCGAGCCCGATCTGCGACGCACGCCTGCCCGACGGCTCGCGCGTCAACGTCATCGCGCCGCCGCTGTCGATCGACGGCACCGCGCTCACCATCCGCAAGTTCAAGAAGGACAAGCTGACGCTGGACCAGCTGGTCAAGTTCGGCGCCATCTCGCCGCAAGGCGCGGAAATCCTCAAGATCATAGGCCGCGTCCGCTGCAACGTCGTCATCTCGGGCGGCACGGGCTCCGGCAAGACGACACTGCTCAACTGTCTGACCAACTATATCGACCGCGAGGAGCGCGTCATCACCTGCGAGGATTCGGCGGAACTACAGCTGCAGCAGCCGCATGTGGTCCGTCTCGAAACCCGGCCGCCCAATCTGGAGGGCGAGGGCGAGGTGACCATGCGCGACCTGGTCAAGAACTGCCTGCGTATGCGGCCGGAGCGGATCATCGTCGGCGAAGTGCGCGGACCGGAGGTGTTCGACCTGCTGCAGGCGATGAATACCGGTCACGACGGCTCGATGGGGACGATCCACTCGAACAGCCCGCGCGAATGCCTCAATCGTATCGAATCGATGATCGCCATGGGCGGCTATTCCCTGCCGCAGCGGACGGTGCGTGAGATCGTCGTCGGCTCGATCGACGTGATCATCCAGGCGGCTCGCCTGCGCGATGGCTCACGCCGCATCACCCACATCACCGAGGTGGTCGGCATGGAAGGCGACGTCATCATCACCCAGGACCTTGTGCTCTACAACATCAAGGGTGAAGACGCCGGCGGCCGGCTGGTCGGCGAGCATGTGTCGACAGGCATCGGCCGTCCGCATTTCTGGGACCGCGCCCGCTATTATGGCGAGGAGCAGCGCCTCGCCAATGCGCTCGAGGCGATGGAGAAACGCGCTGACTGATGCATCTGGAGGTTGGAAGCAATTCCAGGAAAAGTGTGATGCGGTCGGGTTCGGCGACTTCGCCGTAACTTTCCGTCCGCAATTGCATCAAGACAAAGAGACAGGGCGGTTCGCCGTTTCCTTGGAACGGCTAAATGCCCTAGGGACCCCGGTCGATGTTCGGAATTGACACCACCGTACTGGCTTTCATCGTGCTTGCCGGCTTCAGCGCCGGCGCGGTGGCCTATGCTTTCCTGTTCACGCGCATCGACAACGAGAAGCAGGCCGGAAAGCGGCTTCAGACCATCAAGACAGCCGAAACGGACCGGTCGGTGGTGAAAGCGACGCGCGACCGCGCCGCGGAAGCGGTCAAGCGGCGAAAAAATGTTCAGGACACGCTGAAGCAGCTCGACGAGAAGCAGAAGGCCAATGATCGCAACGTCAAGAAACCGCCGCTGAAGGTTCAGATCCGCCAGGCCGGCATGCAGGTTCCGATCGAGCGTTTCTATATCTATTCCGCTGTCTGCGGGATCATCCTGACGGCCGTTCTCTTTTTCCTCGGCGCGCCTCTATGGGCGCTGCCCGGTGCCCTGCTGGTGGGCGGCCTCGGCCTGCCGCGCTGGTTCGTGTCGTTTCGCCGCACACGTCGCACCAAGGCTTTCCTGGAAGAATTTCCGAACGCGCTTGACATCATCGTGCGCGCGGTCAAGTCCGGCCTGCCGCTCAACGATGCGATCCGCCTGATCGCCAACGAATCGCCCGAACCGGTCCGGTCCGAGTTCCGCCGCATCGTCGATTCCCAGCAGATGGGCATGTCGGTGCCCGACGCCGCCATGCGCATGCCCGAGACGATGCCGTGCAGCGAAGCCGGCTTCTTCGGCATCGTCATCCAGATTCAGTCGCAGGCCGGCGGCAACCTGTCCGAGGCGCTGGGCAACCTTTCGCGCGTCCTGCGCGACCGCAAGAAGATGAAGGCCAAGGTCCAGGCGCTGTCGATGGAAGCCAAGGCATCGGCCGTCATCATCGGCGCCTTGCCGTTCGTCGTCGCCTTCCTCGTCTATCTGTCGAGCCCGAATTACATCATGCCGCTGTTCACCACCAACGTCGGCAACCTGATCCTCGGCTGCTCGGGTGTGTGGATGTCGATCGGCATCCTGGTGATGCGCAAGATGATGAACTTCGAAGTGTAGGGGTGCGGATCCGGTGACAGAGCAGGTCGTCAAAACACTCACCGACCCTTCTTTCCTGATCGCGATGCTGGTCGGCATCGCCGTGTTCGCGACCGTCTTCACGCTCATGCCGGCGTTCGGCGGCACGTCGCTCAAGTCGCGCATGAAAAGCGTGGCGCTCGAACGCGACAAAATGCGCGCCGAGCAGCGTGCGCGGCTGGCCAACGAGGCCGACCGCCGCCGCAAGGGCCTGCGCGAGGAACAGTCCATCGGCATGCGCAACATCGTCGACCGCCTGGATCTCAGGCGCGCGCTTGCCGACGAAAGCACGATGCAGAAGCTCAAGGTCGCGGGCTTCCGCGGCCAGAACCCGCTGACGCGCTTCCTCTTTTTCCGCCTGGTCCTGCCATTCGTCGGTTTTGCCTTGGCGGCCATCTATCTGTTCTTGCTCGGCGGCCTGCCGCAGCAGCCGGCCTTCATCAAGCTGTTCGTCTGTGTCGTTGTCGCCTATGGCGGCTTCTACGCGCCGATCCTCTACGTCAACAACCGCGCGACCAAGCGCAAACAGTCGATCCAGCTGGCGTGGCCGGACGCGCTCGACCTGATGCTGATCTGCGTGGAATCCGGCATGTCGGTGGAAGCGGCCCTGCGCAGGGTTGCCGACGAGATCGGCACGCAGTCGGTGGCGCTTGCCGAGGAATTCGTGCTCACCAATGCGGAGCTGTCCTATCTGCAGGACCGCAAGAACGCCTATGAGAACCTGGCAAGCCGCACCGGCCTGGAATCGGTGAAGTCGGTGTCCCAGGCCCTGGTCCAGGCCGAACGCTACGGCACGCCGGTGGCGCACGCGCTACGCGTGCTCGCCTCGGAAAGCCGCGACATGCGCATGAACGCCGCCGAGAAGAAGGCCGCGGCACTTCCGCCGAAGCTTACCGTGCCGATGATCCTGTTTTTCCTGCCGGTTCTGTTCGCCATCATTCTGGGACCGGCCGGCATCCAGGTCAGCCAGCGCGGCATCTTCGGCGACCAGCACAGCTCCTCGAGCCAATAAAGCAATTCCAGGAAAAATGTTGAGCAGTTTTCCGTCCGGATTGCGTAAGAACAAAGAGATAGGCCGTTCGCTTCAAATCAAAAAGCCGCGGGATCCGCGCGGCTTTTTTTGATTTCAACGGTGGTCGATTTGGCAATGCCGTCCGCGGTCAATTCGTGGCGACCTTCGCCTTGTTCTTGTCCTGATCCTTCAATTGGCTCCAGGCGTTCTGCTGGGCAAGCATCTGGCGCAGGTAGGCGACGTTGGCCTGCGCCTGTTCGGGCGACAGTTCCTGCGAGGCGATCTTTTCGGCTTCGTCGAAGCGGCCCTGCAGGCCGACGACCAGCGCGAGGTTCTGCCGCACCCTGCTGTCGGCGCCGGGCTGCTGCGCGGCCGAGCGCATATAGGTTTCTGCCGTGCGCAGGTCGCCTTCAAGCACATAGGACATGCCGAGATTGGACAGCACCGAAGGCTCGTTCGGCTTCAGTTCCAGCGCCTTACGATAGTCTTGCCGCGCTTCGTCTTTCTGTCCCATCTGGTCGAGAATGGCGGCTTCCGCCGACACCAGCTTCCAGTCCGGATATTCGGGCGTCTGCGCGCGCCGCACGGCATCGAGCGCCGGTTCGAACTGGCCGTTGGCGGCGAGCGCCTTACCATAGGCCGCAAGTACCTCGCGATCCTTGGGATAGGCGATGGCCAGCTTGCGCATCACCGCCAGCGACTGGTCGGCATCGCCGTCCATCTGCAGTGCCGCCGCGAAGTTCATCGCGATGCGCTTGTCGCCCGGATTGCGGGCATAGGACTGGCCGAGCCTGGACGTGGCGGTACGCAATTCGCCGGACGACATCGTTTCCAGCGGCCTGCTGTCGGAGCGGGAGATGGAGCCCGTGGTGAACTTGCTGGTGCTGCCGCAACCCGCCACGCTGGCCGCCAGCGCCGCTATGAAAGCCGTGGTGATCAGACGCTTGGCTGTAAGGTTCAACGCTTCGGTCGGCATCGGCGCCCGGTCTCCATTCCTGTGCGGCCATTGGCTGGCCGTCTTCCCTCCGTCAGAAATATTCTGTTAACCCTAACGGACCGTTAAGAAGCGCCGACTCGAACTGTTCGGCCGGAGATCATCGCATGCCTGTCGAACTCGTTGAGCAGAAGCCGGAAGCCGCCTTGCCTGTCTATCTGGTGGCGAAGGACGCCGTTGAAGCCGCGGCACTGCCGCCTTCCGCCATCGCCTGGGCAAGAGCCAACGGTTTTTCCGGCGAAGCAGGGCGCACGCTGGTCTTGCCGGGCGAGGGTGGCGGGCTTGCCGGCGCGTTGTTCGGCACAGGCGATGGCGAGAGCGTTCTTGCCCTCGGCGCGCTCGCAAGGGCGTTGCCGGAGGGCGACTGGCATTTCGCGTCGCGCCCGGCGCAACCCGATCTCGCGGCGCTCGCGCTTGTCCTCGGCGGCTATGTCTTTACTCGCTACGGCAAGAAGCCCGGCAAGGCTTTGCGCTTCGCGCTTCCGGAGGGCGCCGACGCGGCGCATCTCCGCCGCATCGCCGACAGCGTGTTCCTGACACGCGACCTCGTCAACACGCCGACCAGCGACCTCGGTCCGGTCGAACTGGAAGAAGCCGCCCGAAAACTGGCGGCCGCCCACGGCGCCGATATCTCGGTGATCCATGGCGACGATCTGCTGATGCGGAATTTCCCGATGATCCACGCCGTCGGCCGGGCCTCCACCGGCGCGCCGCGGCTGATCGACATGAGCTGGGGACGTGCCGACGCGCCGAAGGTGACGCTGGTCGGCAAGGGCGTCTGCTTCGACACCGGCGGCCTCGACATCAAGCCGTCGTCGGGCATGCTTTTGATGAAGAAGGACATGGGCGGCGCCGCCAACGTGCTGGGCCTCGCCGCCATGATCATGGCGGCGAGACTGAATGTCCGGCTGCGCGTGCTGATCCCCGCCGTCGAGAATTCGATCGCCGGCAACGCCTTCCGGCCCGGCGATGTGCTCAGGAGCCGCAAAGGCATCACGGTCGAGATCGGCAACACGGACGCCGAAGGCAGGCTGATCCTGGCCGACGCGCTGGCGCTGGCCGACGAGGAGCAGCCAGCTTTGCTGGTCGACATGGCGACGCTGACCGGAGCCGCCCGCGTCGCGCTGGGGCCCGATCTGCCGCCTTTCTACACCAACGACGAGACGCTTGCCGCCGACCTGGCCGCGGCGTCGGTCGCGGTCGAGGATCCACTGTGGCGCATGCCTTTGTGGCGCCCCTACGATGCAAAGCTTTCCTCGAAGATCGCCGACATCAACAATGTGACGACGGACGGCTTTGCCGGATCGATCACCGCCGCGCTTTTCCTCAAGCGCTTCGTCGAGAAGACTCACAGCTGGGCGCATTTCGACATCTTCGCCTGGAACCCGGCCGACCGACCCTACGGCCTGGCCGGCGGCGAAGCGCAAGGCATTCGCGCGCTGGAGCGGATAATTACGCAGCGATTTGCCTAGGCCGGAAGACCAAGGTGGCAGATCGTCACTGAAACGGAACCGAAACAATTTGCCGGCATGCTTGGGCAATGTCGATCTCGATGCGCCCGAGCCAGGCCTTGCGACTGTGGCAGCAGGTGATGCTGGCCCAGGTGCGCGACGGCGAGCCCGATCTCACCATGCGCCAGACGGCTATCCTGTTCACTATCTATCTCGATCCGCCGCCCCATACGGTGCGCGGGCTGGCCGCCAAGCTCAACGTCACCAAGCCGGTCATCACCCGGGCGCTGGACACGATGGGTGCGCTGAAGCTGGTCTCGCGCCACCGCGACGAGCTCGACAAACGCAACGTGCTGATCCGGCGCACGGTGGAAGGCGCGCTCTTTGTCGAGCGCTTCGGCGATGGTATCGTCGCCAGGGCGCACGAGCTGCCCATCTGACCTCATTGCCCCTATCTGATATGACTGGATTATCGATTTGACCGCCAGGGATGCCCGCCTTCATGCCTTCCGCTCCGACCTTGCCGATGCGAGGCTGAAGGGCGAGGTCGCCGCCGACCGCTTCGTCACCGGCCGCCCGGCGCGGATCACGGCGTCGGTCGCCGATCTGCGCAAGGCGCCGCGCCCCGACGCGGGCGTCAACACGCAGGCGCTGTTCGGCGACGACGTGCTCGTTTTCGAGGACGCGGAAGGCTGGGCCTGGGTGCAGGCCGAGCGCGACGGTTATGTCGGCTATGTGGCCGACAATCTGATTGGCGCGCGCGAACATGCGCCCACGCATGTCGTCTCCGTGCCGCGCACCTTCCTCTATCCGGGCCCCGATTTGCGGTTCCCGATCAGCGGGCAGCTGTCGATGGGGTCGACCGTGACGGTGACCGGCTCGGCCGAAACGCGCGGCACGCATTATGCGCTGCTGCCCTCCGGCCAGGCGATCGTCGCCCGCCATTTGCGGCCGATCGCCGAGCTGGCCGAGGATTACGTCACGGTCGCCGAAAGCTTCCTCGGCACGCCTTATCTCTGGGGCGGTGCCTCCGGCTTCGGCATCGATTGCTCCGGCCTCGTGCAGTTGGCGATGCGCATGACGGGCAAGGATGTCCTGCGCGACTCCGATATGCAGGCGGCGTCGATCGGCACGCCGTTCGAGCCGGGTCCGGACTATTCGGGTCTCCGGCGCGGCGATCTCGTCTTCTGGAAAGGCCATGTCGCGATCATGACCGACGAAAGAGGCATGATCCACGCCAACGGCCACACCATGCTGGTCTCGCGCGAGGGCCTTAAAGAGGCTGTCGACCGCATCGGCTATCTTTATGGCGGTCCGACTGGGTTTCGGAGGCCGTAGCGCCAGCTTCCCCTTCTCCCCTTGTGGGAGAAGGTGGATCGGCGCCCAGCGCCGAGACGGATGAGGGGTGCTGGACGGATCGCTACGTTGAAGAGCTAAGCGTCTTTAGCACCTCTATCTAGTCAGGTCTCGTTTCTTCCAGCACCCCTCATCCGTCTTGCCGCTACGCGGCAATCCACCTTCCCCCACAAGGGGGGAAGGAAGAATCGCGCTGATCCCCTTTTGTTCCGATTTTCCTTGGCGATTGCTTGCCGCCGCGCTACCTCTTGCGCGTGACCGAGCAGCCGCGCCTTGCCGAGCAGAATGCCGCCGTCCTGCTGCCTGAGCCATTCGTCAGATGGTTCGGCGAAAAGGGCTGGTCGCCGCGCGTCCATCAGCTCGAGCTGCTGTCGAAGGCTCAAAGCGGCCAATCGGTGCTGCTGATCGCGCCGACCGGCGCCGGCAAGACGCTGGCCGGCTTCCTGCCGTCGCTGACCGAGCTGGCCAGCCGTCCCAAGCGAAAGGCGGGCGAAGCCCGCCGTGGCATCCACACACTCTACATTTCGCCGCTGAAAGCGCTGGCCGTCGACATCGAGCGCAATCTCGGCAAGCCGGTCGAGGAGATCGGCCTGCCTGTCACCATCGAGACGCGCACCGGCGACACGCCTTCGCACAAGCGCCAGCGGCAAAAGCTGGCGCCGCCCGACATCCTGCTCACCACGCCCGAGCAACTCGCCTTGCTGATCGCTTCGAACGACGCAAAGCGCTTCTTCGAGGACCTGCGCTATGTCGTGCTCGACGAATTGCATTCGCTTGTCACCTCGAAGCGCGGCCATCTGCTGGCGCTCGGCCTTGCGCGCTTGCGCGCCTTTGTCCCCGGGTTGCAGACCATAGGCCTGTCGGCCACAGTGGCCGAGCCGGATGAATTGCGTCGCTGGCTGGTCAGTCAGGCTTCTCCAGGCGCCATGTCCGAGCTCATCGTCGTCACGGGCGGCGCGAAGCCCGAGATATCGATCCTCGACTCGGAAGAGCGGGTGCCCTGGGCCGGTCACTCCGCCCGCTACGCCACGCCTGAGATCTACCGCGAGATCAAGCGGCACAAGACCACGCTGCTGTTCGTCAACACGCGCAGCCAGGCCGAGCTGCTGTTCCAGGAGCTATGGCGCGTCAATGAAGACACGCTGCCGATCGCGCTTCATCACGGATCGCTTGACGTCGCTCAGCGCCGCCGCGTCGAGAAGGCCATGGGCGAAAACGCGTTGCGCGCCATCGTCGCTACCTCGACATTGGATCTCGGCATCGACTGGGGCGATGTCGATCTGGTCGTGCATGTCGGCGCACCGAAAGGCGCCAGCCGGCTCGCGCAGCGCATCGGCCGTGCCAACCATCGTATGGACGAGCCCTCAAAGGCGATTCTCATCCCGGCCAACCGTTTCGAGGTGCTGGAATGCCGGGCGGCGCTCGATGCCAATTATCTCGGCGCCCAGGACACGCCGCCGCTGGTCAATGGCGGGCTCGACGTGCTGGCCCAGCATGTGCTGGGCTGCGCCTGCGGCGCGCCGTTCCATGCCGATGTGCTCTTCGAGGAGATACGGACGGCCGCGCCTTACGTCAGCCTGGACAGGCCGACATTCGATCGGGTCATCGACTTCGTCGCCACCGGCGGCTACGCGCTGAGAAATTACGAGCGCTATGCCCGCATCCGACAGACCAAGGAAGGCTTATGGCGGGTTTCAAATCCGGCCGTCGCCCAGCAATACAGGCTGAATGTCGGCACCATCATCGAAGTGCCGGCGCTCAATGTGCGCTACGTCCAGGCCGGCAGCAGAGGGGCGGCCTCGCGCGGCGGCAGGGTGCTAGGAAAGATCGAGGAAGCGTTTCTGGAGACTTTGACCCACGGCGACACCTTTATGTTCGGTGGCAAGATCCTTCGCTTCGAAGGCATTCGCGAGAACGAGTGCTTCGTCTCGAACGCGCCTGGCAGCGACGCGAAGGTGCCCTATTATGGCGGCGGCAAATTCCCGCTTTCGACCTATCTCGCCGAGCAGGTGCGGGCCATGCTCGATGACCCGCAACGTTGGAAGAAACTGCCCGAACAGGTGGCGGATTGGTTGCGGTTCCAGGCGGACAAGTCCGTGCTGCCGAAACGCGATGATCTGCTGATCGAGACTTTTCGACGCGGCAACCGCTATTACCTCGTCGCCTATCCCTTCGAAGGCAGGCTTGCCCATCAGACGCTGGGCATGCTGCTCACCCGCCGGCTGGATCGGGCGGGCGCGAAGCCAGTCGGTTTCGTGGCCACCGATTACGCGCTGGCCATCTGGTCGCTGGCCGACATGGGCTGGATGTTCAAGAACAGAAAACCGTCGCTGGCCACGCTATTCGATCAGGACATGCTGGGCGATGATCTCGAAGCCTGGTTCGCCGACAGCTGGCTGCTGAAGCGCACCTTCCGCAACTGCGCGCTGATTTCCGGATTGATCGAGAAGCGCCACCCAGGCAAGGAAAAAAGCGGCCGCCAGGTCACCGTGTCGACAGACCTGATCTATGACGTGTTGCGCAGCCATGAACCCGACCATATTCTGCTGCAGGCCACCCGTACGGATGCCGCGACCGGGTTGCTCGATGTCAGCAGACTTGCCGAGATGCTCTCGCGCATCCGCGGTCGAATCATGCATAAGAACCTTGAGCAGATATCGCCGTTGGCCGTGCCGATCATGCTTGAAATCGGCAAGATGCCGGTGAATGGCGAGGCAGACGAGACGCTGCTGATGGATGCCGCCACGCTCGTCGAAGAGGCCATGGGGCCGGAGATGGCGGACTGAAAGAAGGCCTAAGAGGGGATGAATTTTTCGCTGTCGCGCGCAACGCTGATCGCCGAGGCCGACCCTGTCGGCATCGCCGGCGAGCGCGCGGTCTGCGACCGGCGCGGCGTGCTCTATTTCCCCGATCTGCGGCTGCTCGCGGTCTCCGATCTGCATCTCGAAAAAGGCTCTTCTTTCGCCAGGCGCGGCGCGCTGATCCCGCCTTACGACACCGGGGCCACCCTGCTGCGGCTTCAGGCGGTGATCGCCGACTATCAGCCGCGCATCGTCGTCAGCCTGGGCGATTCCTTCCATGACGGCGGCGGTGCCGAGCGCATGCATCTGAGTTTCCGCGAAAGGCTGGAGGCGATGATGGCCGGCCGCGACTGGTTCTGGGTCGCCGGCAACCACGACCCGGATGCGCCAGCCGACCTGCCGGGCGAGACCGTGCGGGAACTCGCCATCGGCTCGCTGCTCTTCCGTCACGAGCCGTCGAAGGTCCGGGTGGAGGGCGAGATAGCAGGCCACCTCCATCCGTGCGCGCGCATCGTTCAGCGCGGGCGCTCGGTCAGGCGGCGCTGCTTTGCCGGCGATGGCGGCCGCATGATCATGCCGGCCTTCGGCGCCTATACCGGCTCGCTCAACGTTCTCGACCGCGCCTATGCCGGCCTGTTCCGGCTGGAGACGCTAATGGCCTATATGCTGGGCGCCGAACGCATTTTTGCTATCTCCGGCTCGATGCTCAGGCCGGGCTGAAACTTACTCCCTGCCGTAATAGAGGGTGACCGTGTGCTTCGCCTCGGCGAAGAACAGCCAGCGCTCGACCAGCATGCCGGCGAGTTGCGCGACGGCTGCAAGCATGGACGCAATTGCGCTTAAGGGCCTTGGCAGAAAGTACGCGATCGCCAGCAGAATGGCTGGCACTGCGAATGCCAGCGCCTGCGTGATCAGCCGCAACTTGGCGCTATGCTTGCGCGCGATGCGGAATCCCATTTCCTTCAGCAGATAGTTCTCTTCCGTGTGCGGCCACTCGATGGAACGCACCGTGCCGCCGGCAAGGCCGGTCGCTGTGTTGGCGGTGGTCGGGATTTCCAGCCGGTCATTGTAGCGCCAAGTCGCAAGCTTCCAGCCCCAGCCGGCGAGCGTGGCAAGCAGAGCCCAGATCGGCATCGCCGTTGAACCCAGCTTGAACCCCTGGAGCAAGGCGTTGGCGAGAACGCTTCCGGTCATCACCGCGAAGATGAGATAGGCCGGCAAAGTATAGCGACTGTGCCACTGCGCGATCGGCTTCAACGAAGCATAGATCATGGCGGTCGTGCAGATTGTCACGACCGCGCCTGCCGCCGCCAGCAGGCCGGCGATCGCTACCCAGCCGCCGCTCCTGCCGAGCAACACCCAGCCGATGCCGAACAGGCCGGCCGGAATGAAGGTGGCGACCGAGGCCACGCCTTCGCGCGACAGCCACGAGCTGCGCCATTGCGAGAAAGCGCGCCAGGCTCGCTCAGGGCGGCCAAGATGGCCGGTCGAGGACAACAGGCCGGCCGCGATCAGGCCGAGCGCCAGCCCCATGCCGACAAGGCCAAGCCAGAAATCGGCCGGGATCACGCCAAATCCGCCAAGCAGGCCGAGCAGTGCCAGCAGGCCGTAGCCGGCGCCGGTGGCAGTGGTGAAGAAGACGACCGAGAAGGCGGGATGCATGATCAGTTCGAAAGCATGCGGTCGATCCAGCCGAGGAAGCCGCCCTCGGCCCGGATCGGCTCCAGCGCCGCCGCGTCGACCTTCGCAGCGCGTTCGCTACGGGCGCGCGGCGGCAGATACCGGTTGGTCGGCTTGTAGCCGAGCTCCGGCATCAGCGCGACGCCGCCACGCTCCTCGACAAGCTGCGAAATCGCCGAGGCCGGATCGCCGAGATCGCCGAAATGCCGGGCGCTGGTCGGGCAGGCGGCGACGCAGGCCGGCACCCGGTCCTCCTCAGCCAGATTGTCGTTGTAGATCCGGTCGACGCAGAGCGTGCATTTCTTCATCACGCCGACATCGGTGTCGAATTCACGCGCGCCGTAAGGACAGGCCCAACTGCACAATTTGCAGCCGATGCACTTGTCCTCGTCGACCAGCACGATGCCGTCCGAGGCACGCTTGTAGGAGGCGCCGGTCGGGCAGACGGTGACGCAGGCCGGCTGCTCGCAATGCAGGCAGGAGCGCGGGAAGTTCACCGTGCGGTCGCCCTGTTCGGTCGTGTGCTCGTAACTATGCACCCGGTTGAACCAGACGCCGTCGACATGCCCGCCATAGGGATCGATGTCCGTCAGCGGCGCCATGTGGCCGCCAGTGTTCCACTCCTTGCAGGCGGTGACGCAGGCCTGGCAGCCGACGCAGGTGTCGAGGTCGATGACGAGGCCGAGTTTTTTCTCGGTTCGAGCGGGAAGACAGGTCATTCGGCGGCTTCCCTCTTCATGCGGAATTCCGTGCCGAAGCGAAGCACGTCAGGCGATGGCTCGAAATGCGGTGGCTGTGCAAAACGCTCGAAATGCGGCTCGGTGAAGCCGGCTTCCTCCGCCGCGCATTTGACGATCCGCACGCGCACGTCAAACCACGCGGCCTGTCCGGTGACCGGATCGGAATTCGAATAGCGCTTGCCGTTGGCATCGGCCGCCGTCTGGTCGCCGATGATATGGTTGAGCAGGAAACCGCGATTGCTCTCCGCCGCATCGTCCTTCAGGCCCCAGCTGCCGCGCCGCTTGCCGATCGCGTTCCAGGTCCACACCGTGTCCGGGTTCACGCCGTCGATCAGCTTAATCTGGCCTTTCACCCTTCCGTTGACGCTTTCGATCCACACCCAGTCGTCGTCGGAAAGGCCAAGCTCGGTGGCGGTCTGCCTATGCACGAACAGCCGGTTTTGGCTGGTGATCTGCCGCAGCCACGCATTCTGCGATCCCCAGGAATGGTACATGTGCATCGGCCGCTGCGTCAGCGCATGCAGCGGATATTTTTGCAGGTCGACGGTGCTGTCCTCGAAGGGCGCGTACCAGAAGGGCAGCGGGTCCATATAGGCCTCGATGCGGCCGCGCTCGGCGTCCGGCGGCTGCACCTCGCCATGGCCGCGCCCGGCAAGCCTGAACCGCTGCATCGGCTCCGAGTAGAGCTGGAAGACGATAGGCTCGGCCTTGGAAATGAAACCCATCTCTACGGCGAAGTCGAGATAGGCACGGTTGCCCATCTTGTAATAGCGCTGCTCGTCGGAAAAATCGTGGTGCCAGAAGCCGCCATTGTCGATGTAGCGCTGCAGCTGGTTGGGGTTGACGTCGCCCCTGCCGATCGAGCCGCCATTCTCGCCGCGCCAGCCGGCTAAAGGGCCGATGCCGGGCGTGCGCTCGTGGTTGACGATGTAGTCGGCATAGTCGCGGTATTTGGCTGAGCCGTCCTCGTCGACAAAGCCCGGCAGACCAAGCCGCGCGCCGAGCTCGATCAGCACCGACTGGAACGGCCGCACGTCGCGGTCCGGTTGCACCACGGGATGGCGGATGGCGTCGCCCGGACCGTCGGCATGGCTGATCGGCCGGTCGAGCAGGCTGATGCAGTCGTGCCGCTCGAGATAGGTGGTGTCGGGCAGCACCAGGTCGGCGAAAGCCACCGTTTCGGAATAATAGGCGTCGGAATAGATGATGAAGGGGATCTTGTAGGCGCCCGCCTCGTCCTTGTCGGTCAGCATACGAACGGTCTCGACCGTATTCATCGACGAGTTCCACGCCATGTTCGACATGTACATCATCAGTGTGTCGATCGGATAAGGATCGCCGGCCCAGGCATTGCGGATGACCGAGTGCATCAGCCCGTGCGCGGCCAGGGGTGCTTCCCAGGAATAGGCCTTGTCTATGCGGGTGGGCCGGCCGGCCTCGTCGACGAGAAGATCGTCCGGGCCGCAGACGAAGCCGAGCGGCATGCCGTCCAGCGGCGTCATCGGCCGAACGTTTTTTCCGCATGGCTTCGGCTCCGGCGGCGCCGGGCGCGGGTAGGGCGGCTTGAAGCGGAAACCGCCTGGAACATCGACGGTGCCCAGCAGAACCTGCAGCAGATGGATGGCGCGGCAGGTGTGAAAGCCGTTGGAATGGGCCGAGATGCCGCGCATGGCATGCATCGAGACGGGTCGTCCCTTGATCGTCTCGTGTCGCCGGCCGGCCCAATCGGTCCAGGCGATCGGCAGCTCGATCGGCTGCTCGAAGGCGACATGCGCCAGCTCCGCCGCGATCCGCCGGATCGTGTCGGCGGTGACGCCGCAGCGCGCCGCCACGGCGTCCGGCGAATAGGTCTCGTCGAGATAGCGTTCGGCGATGAGCTGGAAGACAGGCACGCAACGCCGCCCGCCTGCCTCATAGCTGCCGGTCAGCGCCGGCTTGGCTTCGGGGTCGGCTGCATTGACCGGGCGCTTCGCCACTCTGTCCCAAGCCAGCGGATTGCCGTCGCCGTCTCGCACGAACAGGCCCTCGTCGGCGGTCCCCGGTTCCTGCACGACCAGCACGGGCGCGTTGGTGTAGCGCAGCAGATAGTCGAGATCGACGCGTCCGGCCTTGAGCAGTTCGTGGACGAGCGCCAGCACGAACAGGCCGTCGGTGCCGGGGCGAATGCCGATCCAGTCGTCGGCGATGGCATTGTAGCCGGTGCGGCAGGGATTGATCGAAACCACCTTGGCGCCGCGTGCCTTGAGCTTGCCGAGGCCGATCTTGATTGGGTTGGAATCATGGTCCTCGGCGACGCCGAACAGCATGAAGTATCTGGTGTTGTCCCAGTCGGGCTCGCCGAATTCCCAGAACGAGCCGCCGATCGTATAGAGCCCGCCGGCCGCCATGTTGACCGAACAGAAGCCGCCATGGGCGGCGAAGTTGGGTGTGCCGAATTTTGACGCCCACCAGCCGGTCAGCGATTGCGACTGGTCGCGCCCGGTGAAGAAGGCAAGCTTCCTCGGGTCGGTGCGCCGGATCGCCGACAGCCTCTCGGTGGCGATGGTCAGCGCTTCCTCCCACTCGATCTCGCGGAATTCGCCGGAGCCGCGCGGACCTGTGCGCAGCAACGGCTTCTTCAGCCGCGCCGGGCTGTAATGCTGCATGATGCCGGCGCTGCCCTTGCCGCAGATCACGCCGCGGTTCACCGGATGGTCCTTGTTGCCGTTGATGTAGCGTACCTTGCCGTCCTTGATGTGGACGTCGATGCCGCAGCGGCAGGCGCACATGTAGCAGGTGGTCTTGGCGATGCGGTCGGAGACGCTTGGCGAGGTCTCGACGCCATCGCCCTCCTCCGGCGCTCGGCTGTCCGCCAGCGGCCGTTGCGAGGGGGCGGAATTGGCGCCGCGCGGCTCGGCCCTGCTCATGATCCGCGAACGCTCTTGCCGCTCGCCATCTTGGCCTTCGTCTTGGGGCCGGGGCCGCGCATGTAGTGGAGCTCGGGATGATAGCGCTCACCGGCGAGCTGCCGCTTCAGCCGGCGGCTCCAATGCGCGAATAGGGATTTGAAGCGCCCTGCCATTTCCCGCTCTTGGCCTCTGACGACCAGTTTTTTCCAATTTCCTGTAAAAACTTAGAACAAAGCTATTGATGCGTCTAACAAGCAGCTCTTGTAATTCCGATCGATTTTGCTTCTTAGTTAGCCCATGACACTCGATCAGTTGCGCATCTTCGTCGCTGTCGCCGAGCACGGCCATATGACCAAGGCTGCCGAGCGGCTCGGCATCTCGCAGTCGGCGGCGTCGGCTGCCATTCGCGCGCTCGAAAGCCAGCACGGCGTGCGCCTGTTCAACCGGGTCGGCCGCAACATCGAGCTGGCCCAGACCGGCCACCGCTTCCTGCCGGAGGCGAAGGCGGTTCTGGATCGCGCCGTGGCGGCCCGTGGCGTGCTGGAGGATGTCTCGCAGACCGTCGCCGGCAGCCTGTCGATCGCGGCCAGTCAGACCATCGCCAGCTACTGGTTGCCGCGCCGCCTGGCGTCCTTCCACGAGGCCTATCCTGCCGTGAAGCTCAGCGTGACAATCGGCAACACCAGGCAGGTCGAGACCAATGTGCTGGACGGCAGGGCCGATTTCGGACTGGTCGAGGGCCGCACCGAGTCCGACATCCTGCGCCGCGCCACGGTCGACGAAGACCGTCCGATGCTGGTCGTCGCGCGCGCGCATCCCGAAATCCCGATGACGCGGGCGGGGAACCTCGACATCAGGGCGCTGCGCTGGATCATCAGGGAAGGCGGGTCGGGCACGCGCGAGGCGCTGGAGGATTTCGCGCTTAGCCAGGGAGTCCCGCCGGCCGAGTTGCAGATTTTCCTCGTCCTGCCCAGCAATGAGGCCGTGCGTCAGGCGGTCGAGGCCGGCGCAGGGGCGACGATCATCTCGGAACTGGTGGTCGCGCGCTCCCTGGCGGAAGGCAGCCTCAGGGCCGTGCCGGTCGAATTGCCGAAGCGCGACTTCGCCATGATCACCCACCGCGACCGCCAGGCGAGCCTCGCGCAGATGGCGCTGAAGGCGCATCTGGGTGGAAGGGCCAGCTGAGCCCAGGCGGCATCCGAACTATGTCATTTGGATGCTGATCATTGCGAACGCTCGCGATTAGCCGAAAGCCTCCGAACTTCGTCATCCACGGGCGGAGCGACGCGAAGCGGAGCGTAGGCCCGAGGATCCATTCCGTGACCTTCGACGTGGAATGCAGCGGAGCAGAATTCTGCACCGGAGCAACGCTTCAAAGTCACGGAATGGATCCTCGGGTCTGCGCCGCGTCGCTTCGCTCCTTGCTCCGCCCGTGGATGACGAAGTGACTGGCGTCTTAGTCAAGCTCCAGCCCTCACGCGAATTTCCGCTGCGCATCCAGCGCGAGGCCCAGGCCGACCGAGCCGAACATGTCGCCTTCGATGACCGATGCCTGCGGCACCAGCGCCAGGATCTGCCGTTTCGCCAGCGGGATGGCGGTCGAACCGCCGGTGAGGAACACGGCGGTGATGGCCGAAGCAGGGATGCCGGCGTCGGCGATCGTGTGTTTGACCGTCGCGGCCACGCGTTCGATATCGCTCGCGATGGTCTCCTCGAGGCCGGCGCGCGTGATCTCGGCCGCGAAGCGCGCGCCGGGTAGCGACACCTTCACTTCGGCCGAGGGCTGGTCCGTGAGCGCGATCTTGGCCCTCTCGACTAGGCCCGCCATCGCATGGCCGTAGCGATGCTCGACGACGTGGATGAAGCGGTCGACGAGGTCGGCCCGCTCGGCCTCGTAGCGGATCTGTCGCAGGTCGTTCATCGCCTTGGCGGTGTAGACGAGGTTGATGCGCTGCCAGGTCGCCAGATCGATAAAATAGGCCGCGGGCAGGTTCCGCTTGTGGTCCTTGGTCCGCGTCAGATAGCCGAGCTCGGGCATGACATGGACGATGCTGAGCAGCCGGTCGAAGTCGGTGCCGCCGATATGGATGCCCCGGTTGGCTAATATGTCGGCCTTGCGGTCGGTCGAGCGGGCGCGCTCCGGTGAGACTCGTACGATCGAGAAATCGGAGGTGCCGCCGCCCATGTCGACGATCAGCGCCAGCTCCTCGCGGGAAACCTTCTGCTCGTAATCGAGCGCCGCCGCGATCGGCTCGAACTGGAAGGCGATGTGCTTGAAGCCTTGCGCGCGCGCCGCCTTTTCCAATTCACCCTGCGCCTTCGCATCGGCAGCCGCGTCGTCGTCGACGAATTGCACGGGCCTGCCCAGCACGACGTTGTCGACCGGACCGCCGGCATCTTCTTCCAGCCGCTTCTTGAGGTGGTCGATGAACAGGCCGACGATGTCGATGAAGCCGATCTGGCGTGCCTTGATGCGCGTCTTCTCGTTGGCAAGCGAGCTGCCAAGCACGCTCTTCAGCGAGCGCATCAGCCGGCCTTCGATGCTGTCGGTATAGTCGCTGATCGCGCGGCGGCCGAAATAGGTGTAGCCGTCCTCAAAGTTGAAGAACACGGCGCTCGGCAGAGTGGGCTGCTCGCCCTCCAGCGCCACCAGTCGCGCCCGGCCGTTGCGGATCACGCCCACGGTGGAATTGGACGTGCCGAAATCGATGCCGCCGAATGCCGATCGCATCGCAGCCTCCTGTCTTTGCTTCATGGCGGCATATCGTCGGCGACGCGTTGCGCGCCGTCATCCGGATTGCCGGACCGCTCTGCCGATCGAAATGTCTGTGCTTGTCCCTAGGCTGGGAGGCGGCGATGTATCGCAAAACCGGGAAAAGGGAAACCCTGTTTCGAACGGAAAACGGGTCTTCCGATCCTTCCCGAAGCATCAATCCTTGCGGAAGATGAGCCGGCCCAGCCAGCCGGTCAGCATGGCCAGCGATATCGCAAACACGCCGTAGAGGAACGAATCGTCATGCGCGACGCGGAAGACCGATTGCTCGAAGCCGGATTTGCGGATTTCGAGCTGGGCCGAGCTTTCCTTGACGAACATGCCGCTCTTGAACAGGAACGCGCGGGCTTTATGGGTTCCGACCGGCACGTTGGGCGCGAGGCGCACGGTGGCGCGAAACAGGTTCTGCGACAGGAATTGCACGCCGCCGACATTCTCGCTGTAGAGGCCCGTCGCTGCCTTGCGGTCGCGGAGCGCGGCGGTGAATTCCTCGATCGTCGCCGGGCTGTCGGTCTCGTCGGCGGGCTTCATGTAGAGGTTCTGCGCGCCCAGCGAGAGCTGCTTGTATTTGGCGGGCTCGGCGATGTCCTGCAGCGGTCGCGTCGTCGCGACGGAATAGGAAACCGGCACGTTCTCGAACGTCTCCGAATCCAGATTGATCCAGACGCCGAGCACCCGGTCCTTGCGCCGGACGACGACCGGCCTTGGCGGCCCTTCGAGCACGACGATCACGTCGTAGCGCCCCTGGCGCGCGATCAGCGGATCGGGATTCTCCAGCGATCCGAAGATCGTCAGGTCGGCGCCGGAGAAGCCCGCCGTGATGGAAATGGCATCCGTCGACAGGCCGATCTGAATGCTTTCGGCGGGCGGCGTCTGCGCCGTCGCCGGGGAAAGGGCAAAGAGCATCGACAACGAGACGGCGGCTGCAAATGCTCGTCGCGCCGCCATCAGTTGAGCCCCGCGGCGGACAGAGAATAGAGATTGGGCGGCGTCACGAAGAGATCGGCGGCAAGGCGGATGGCGACAGCCAGCACCAGCATCGCCAAAAGGGCGCGCAGCTGTTCGCCGCGTAGCCTCTGGCCGGCCTTGGCGCCATATTGCGCGCCGGCGACGCCGCCGGCCATCAGCAGGAAAGCCAGGATCACGTCGACCGTCTGGTTGGTCGTGGCATGCACCAGCGTCGTATAGGCCGAGGTGAAGATGATCTGGAACAGCGAGGTGCCGATAACGACATTGGTCGGCACCTTGAGCAGATAGATCAGCGCCGGCACCATGATGAAGCCGCCGCCGACGCCCATGATCGACGACAGGAAGCCGATCCCGGCGCCGAGCCCAAGCACCGGGATGACGCTGACGAACAGCTTCGAGGCGCGGAAGCGCATTTTGAACGGCAACCGATGAATCCAGTTGTGCTGTCCGGATTTCTTGAGCACGGGTGCGGCGCCGCTGCGGCTGGCGCGCAGCGCGTTGACGCTTTCGAACAGCATCAGCCCGCCGACCGTGCCGAGCAGCACGACGTAGAGCAGCGAGATGAACAGGTCCAGCTGGCCGAGCCGGCGCAACAGCGCGAAGACGAAGATACCGGCCGTCGAGCCGACGATGCCGCCGGCCAAAAGCACGCCGCCCAGCTTGAAGTCGAGCGTGCCGCGCTTGAAATGCGAAAGCGCGCCGGAGAAGGAGGAGGCGATGACCTGGTTTGCGCCGGTGGCGACGGCGATTGCCGGCGGGATGTTGTAGAAAATCAGAAGCGGCGTGATCAGGAAGCCGCCGCCGACCCCGAACATGCCCGACAGGAAACCCACCGCGGCGCCCATCGCGAGCAGCACGAAGATGTTGACGGAAATTTCCGCGATCGGGAGATAGATGCCCACCCGTCTGTCTCGATCAGTTTGTCTGCCGGCGCACAGTGCCGTCCCCGGACAGTAAAGCACCGAAAAGCCAATTTTTTCTTGCGCCGGCGGACAAACTGATCGAGACAGACGGG